>NZ_JAAKDT010000009.1 GCF_011038785.1 Parabacteroides sp. ZJ-118 | reverse complement strand
AAGTGTATTGACAAAACAAAATGGGGAATCCGGCAACTAATGCCGACTGCAACATATAGGTTCAACAAAACAATAGCGACTGCAACTATTAGCTTCATAGTGACAGTCGCTATTGTTATATATAAAGTTTAATACCTGTAGTTTATCAAATGCTTACCGCTCGTCCGGGTCGATGAACATGTCGTCCTCGAACGCGACTATGAAATTATCCACCATATCCTGCTTGGTCTTCTTGTTTGTCTGGAACCCGATCTTCTTGTATATACCGTTCCTTATGTCCTCCGGATCGGTCGCCGTACGCTTGTAGAGGTTCGGGTATATGTCCTCCACCTTTTTCAGTATGCCCCGGATATGGTCTCCCTCCTCCACGAACTCGGAAGCCTCGGATTTTTTCTTGTCGAACGTGTTGCTCTCGAACGCGAGTAGCGCGTTCTTGTAGTAGATGGCTATCTTCACGGCCTTGTACGCGAGGAAGTCGTACCGCATATGTCCGTGCCATCGCGCGACTACCTCCGGCTTGCCGCCGCTGAAACGGAGGTTCCACCTGTTTATGACAGTTATGCAGGATGGGTCCGATCCCTTGCCGCGGCCGCCTACGTCAACGACGACCAGATACTCGTTGGCCGTCATCGTATCATCGGGCTTCTTCCATATCCTGAGCGATCCGTTGTCGTCCTTGGTAAGGATTATCCTCCTCTTGCCCTTGTCCGACTGTGATATGTCCCCTATGAACACGGGAGGGCATACGTATCTATCCCTCATCACCTCGATCGTGTAGATGTTGAACACGAGATTGCCGGAATACTTGAAGCATTCCACGTCATCTGACGGCGCCTCGGATGCCATGGAAGCGTGATCATGGAAAGAGGACCTTTTCTTTATGTACCATTTGATGTGCTCAAGCGTAGCCCCCTTCTCCCATAGCGAGTACAGGTACTGACCGGGCTCGCTGTTGTCGTCCTTCGGTGTCTTCACGTCCTTGTTCGCCAACAGTTCGAGTATGAATATCCGTGCCTCCCTCTTGTCCTTGAAGCTTATCATGTCGTTCTCTATGTAGAAGAACGGTATGAACAGCGCCTTGCGTGAAGACGTGCCTTCCTTGGCCATCTGGTACTCGTCATAGAAATATCCGGACATGCCGTTCGCCGTGGACTCTGATATCTCCATGGTCAACGGTCTCTCCAATATGTTCGAGTCTATGTTCGTTATCACCTGCTCGGCGGACTTGCTATCGGTAGTCCTCCAATAGGCGACCTCGGAGAAATGCGCCATGGCGTAATCCATACCGCGCGTGGACTCGAAATTCTCGTAAGAGGCTACCGTTATCACGTTGTCACGGATCTTGTTCCCGGATTGATCGGTGATTATCGAGTCGGACGCCGAGTGCTCGTAAGGCGAGAACTGGATCTTACCTACGCCGTATATGAACCCGGGTATGTTATCGAGCACCTTCTTGTACATGGCCTTGATACGCCTCGCCGTGTCTTTCGTCTGCGCTATGATTACGGAATACCATCCCTCGGCCACGAATAGCTGTATCCACGCCATATAGAGTTGAACGAGCGTAGACCCTCCCCATTGGCGCGCCTTCAATAATATTATCCGGATCGGTATGTCGTTCCGTCTCATCTCCTCCATGACCGACAGCACGTGTCTCTGCGCGTAGTTTAATTCGAACGGGATCCTGCGTACTTAAGTAAAGAAAACGAGAGCATGGCCTATATTCAGTTGGGTCATGCTTTTTTGTACGCCAAAATGACAGTCGGATTAACGAATATAAAAAGCCGGACTCACGCCCGGCCCCTCTATCCATATACAGACTTATTCAGTATCTTTCTTCTTTATCGAAGTCGTGATTTTCTGCTCTCCCTTATCAAAGTCTACGACAATCGTATCGCCTTCACCTACTGAGGCACGGATAATCATCTCCGCCATCTCATCTTCCAGATACTTCTGGATCGAACGTTTCAACGGACGAGCGCCAAACTGAATATCGTAGCCTTTTGTCGCGATGAAGTCTTTAGCCTCGTCCGTGATCGACAACTCATAGCCCAGATTTGATACACGCTGATACAGACCCTGTAACTCAATATCGATAACCTTATGAATAGCAGCTTTATCAAGCTGATCGAACATGATGATATCATCCACACGGTTCAAGAACTCTGGAGCAAATGCTTTATTCAACGCTTTCTGGATCACGCTACGAGAGAAATCCTTATCCGGTTCCCCGGCCATCTGAGTATTGAAGCCAACGCCACGGCCGAAATCCTTCAATTGTCGGGTTCCAATATTGGAAGTCATGATCAAGATCGTATTCTTGAAATCGATACGTCTACCCAGACTATCCGTCAAACGGCCTTCATCCAAGACTTGCAGCAGCAAGTTAAACACATCCGGATGCGCTTTCTCGATCTCGTCCAATAAGACCACCGAATAGGGCTTGCGACGTACCTTCTCCGTTAACTGGCCGCCTTCCTCGTAACCAACGTATCCGGGAGGCGCTCCGATCAAACGGGAAACAGCGAATTTCTCCAAGTATTCACTCATATCGATACGCACCAAAGAATCCGCCGAATCAAATAGATATTCAGCAAGCTTCTTGGCTAAGTGAGTTTTACCTACACCCGTTGGGCCTAGGAACATAAAAGTTCCGATCGGTTTATTCGGATCTTTCAAGCCAACACGGTTACGTTGAATTGCCTTTACGATCTTTAGAACGGCATCATCCTGCCCGACCACCTTACGCTTCAATACGTCCGCCATTTCCAGAAGCTTGACATTCTCCGCCTTAGCGATGCGTTGGACAGGCACACCGGACATCATGGCAACAACTTCAGCAACCTTCTCTTCATCAACGGTCTCCCGATGTTCCTGAAGCTCCTGTTCCCATTTAGCTTTCGCAGCTTCCAGTTGCAATAAATATTGACGCTCCTTATCTCGGAAACTCGCAGCTAACTCAAAGTTCTGAGATTTCACGGCCGCTAATTTCTCATTTTTAGTATCCTCGATCTTTGTCTCAAGTTCTTCGATACTTTTCGGAACGATGATATTAGATATATGTACACGAGATCCGGCCTCGTCTAAAGCATCGATCGCCTTATCCGGGAAATTACGGTCGCTGATATATCTTTCTGTCAATTTCACACACGCTTGCAAAGCATCTTCAGTATAGATCACGTTATGGTGCTCCTCATAACGAGGTTTGATGTTACGCAAGATCTGCAAAGTTTCTTCCGCCGTTGTCGGATCAACGATCACTTTCTGAAAACGACGTTCCAACGCACCGTCTTTCTCGATATTCTTACGATATTCATCCAAGGTAGTAGCGCCGATACATTGAATCTCTCCACGAGCCAACGCAGGTTTCAGCATATTCGCCGCATCCATAGATCCGGAAGCGGAGCCAGCGCCAACGATCGTATGGATCTCATCGATAAACAGGATGATATTCGGGTTCTTCGACAACTCATTCAAGATAGCCTTAATGCGTTCCTCGAATTGTCCGCGGTATTTCGTGCCGGCGACAATAGAAGCCATATCCAAGCTAATCAAACGCTTATCAAATAATACCCGGGAGACCTTACGCTGAACAATGCGCAAAGCCAATCCCTCCACGATAGCAGATTTGCCCACACCCGGCTCACCAATCAATACCGGATTATTTTTCTTCCTGCGGCTTAATATCTGTGCCAAACGCTCGATCTCCTTCTCACGTCCTACAATCGGATCCAGACGGTTCTCCGCAGCGGCACGTGTCATATCCGTTCCGAAGTTATCCAAAACAGGTGTATCATTAGGAGATTTCGGCTGAACGGCTCCCGCTCCAGTGCCGGAAGAAGGGCGAGATGCCTCACGACGGGAAGAGAAACCTTCGTCCTCATCATCCTCGTCATCATCCGTATATCCGTCGCTGATCTCGTCAAATTCTTTTCTATCGTTCAAGCCGGTCCCACTTACTAATAGATTGTATGCGGAACGATACGTGATACCCGCATCATTCAACGCCTTGGCGGCTACGTTAAATTCCTCTTTCAATATCGCCAATAGAAGATGTTCTGTATCTGTCTCATCTTTTTTGAATAAACGAGATTCCAGCATACTCATACGCAAGACACGTTCCGTGGTCTTGCTTATAGCGATCTCATGCTGGACGGAATCCTCTGAATCGAATGTGTTCTTTATTTCTTGCTCAATCTTGCGTTTAATGTCTATCGGATCGGTATGTAGCTCCCGCAAAATACGTATTGCCTCGCCTTCGCCCTCCCGAATGATGCCTAGCATCAAATGTTCCGGTCCGATATAGCTGTTCTGGAGCCTAGTCGCTTCCTCACGGCTATACTCAATCACGTCTATCAATCTTTTCGAATAATTCTTCATATTATATTATAATGTACTAACTACGCAAAGTTACATAATCTATTCCAACTATCATCAAATTCCGTGCCATTATTCCTTAATGAGCCTTGAATAGCCCGGAGACGCAAAATTTCAAGGCAAATTCTTTCGTAGTATGCGGAAAAACCTTACCTTAGTGCAATTTTTCAGAGGTGAGATATTGAGTGTAATTAATATAAAACTAAATGGTTGATCAAGATAGAATTATTAAGATTAACATCGAAGAGGAAATGAAATCGGCATACATTGATTATTCAATGTCTGTCATTGTTTCACGTGCTCTTCCTGATGTTAGGGATGGCTTTAAGCCGGTTCACCGCCGTATTCTATTTGGAATGAATGAACTGGGTAATACATCCGACAAACCTTATAAGAAATCTGCGAGAATAGTTGGTGAAGTTCTAGGTAAATATCATCCACATGGCGACTCGTCTGTATATTTCGCCATGGTTCGCATGGCCCAGACATGGTCTATGCGTTATCCGTTAGTAGACGGACAAGGTAACTTCGGTTCAGTGGACGGTGATAGCCCCGCTGCCATGCGTTACACAGAGGCTCGATTGAGCAAGCTAGCCGAAGAGATGCTTCGGGATATCGATAAGGACACGGTAGATTTTCAGCTTAACTTCGATGATACGTTGAAGGAGCCAACCGTCTTGCCGACTCGTATTCCTAACTTGCTGGTAAATGGTGGATCCGGTATCGCCGTTGGTATGGCTACGAATATGCCGACTCATAACTTGAGCGAAGTATTAGACGGCTGTATCGCCTATATCGACGCCAAGGGAGATATTGAGGTAGAGGGCTTAATGCAATATATCAAGGCCCCGGATTTCCCGACAGGCGCTACAATTTATGGTTACGCAGGTGTAAAAGATGCTTTCGAGACAGGTAGGGGACGTGTCATCCTTCGCGGCAAAGCCGAGATCGAGGTAGAAAATAATCATGAGAAGATTATTATTACCGAGATCCCTTATTTGGTAAATAAAGCCGAATTGATCAAGTATATCGCTGATCTAGTAAACGAGAAGCGTATCGATGGTATTTCCAATGTCAATGACGAGTCCGACCGTAGTGGTATGCGTATCGTAGTTGATGTGAAGCGTGACGCGAACTCGAGCGTCGTACTGAATAAATTGTATAAGCTTACGGCTCTGCAATCCTCATTCAGCGTTAATAATATCGCTTTGGTGAATGGCCGTCCGAAGTTGCTTAATCTAAAAGACCTGATCAAGGCCTTTGTTGAGCACCGTCATGAAGTCGTTATCCGCCGTACTAAATACGAATTGAAGAAAGCGGAAGAGAGAGCCCATATATTGGAAGGCTTAATCATTGCTTCCGATAATATAGACGAGGTAATCGCAATTATCAAGTCTTCCAAGAGTCCGCTAGAGGCCATCGAGCGTTTGACCGAACGTTTCTCTTTATCTGAGCTTCAAGCACGTGCGATTGTCGAGATGAGACTTCGTCAGTTAACGGGTCTGGAACAAGACAAATTACGTGCGGAATATGAGGAGATCGAGAAGTTGATCGCTTATTTGAAAGAGATTCTGGAGAACGATGATCTTTGCATGAAGGTTATCAAAGACGAACTGCTGGAAATCAAGGAGAAGTATGGTGACGAACGTAAGACGGATATCGTTTACGCTTCCGAGGAACTGAATCCGGAGGATTTCTATGCGGATGATGAGATGATCATTACCGTGTCTCATATGGGATATATCAAACGTACCCCGTTAAGTGAGTTCCGTGCTCAAGGCCGTGGTGGAGTAGGAGCGAAGGGTTCCGAGACTAGGGACGAAGATTTCGTTGAGTATATCTATCCGGCATCCATGCACGCCACCTTATTATTCTTCACGGCAAAGGGTAAATGTTATTGGTTGAAGGTATTCGAGATTCCGGAAGGAGCTAAGAACGCTAAAGGACGTGCGATCCAGAATCTTCTGAATATCGAGGCGGACGATAAGGTACAAGCCTTTATACGTGTTAAGAAATTAACCAGCGATACGGAATTCATCAATTCTCATTACCTATTATTCTGTACGAAGAAAGGCGTGATTAAAAAGACTTTGTTGGAGGCCTATTCCCGTCCTCGTCAAAGCGGTGTGAACGCTATCACATTGCGTGAAGACGATGGCTTGATCCAAGTATGTATGACGAATGGCAATAACGAGGTTATCATAGCGAACCGTAACGGTCGTGCGATTCGTTTTCATGAAAGCGCGGTACGCGTAATGGGCCGTACGGCTTCCGGAGTGAAAGGTATGACTTTGGACGAGGATAATACCGATGAAGTAGTTGGTATGATCTGTATCAAGGACAAGGGGAAAGAGACCGTGCTCGTCGTATCAGAGCAGGGATATGGAAAACGTTCCTCTATCGAGGATTATCGTATAACGAATCGTGGCGGTAAAGGTGTAAAAACCATTAATATCACGGAAAAGACCGGTAAATTAGTCGCAATCAAGAATGTTACGGACGAGAACGATTTAATGATTATCAATAAGTCGGGTATCGCTATTCGTATGAAAGTAAATGATTTGAACGTAATCGGACGTGCTACTCAAGGTGTTCGTTTGATTAATCTAGAAAAGCGTAACGACGAAATCGCTTCTGTATGTAAAGTATTGTCTGAGAGTGAAGAGGAGATAGCCGAGCAAAAAGCGGAACAAGAAGCCAGACAAGAGAATGAGGGAAGAGAGTTCATTGAGAATCAAGCTAGTCTAGGTATCGATGTTGATCTGCCGGAATCTGAGCGGGATAACGAGCAAGATGATAACGAGGAAATAACTGAATAATTTTAAACAAATAGGAATATTAATCTCAAAATTACTATCGCAATGAAACGAGTATTATTAACAGTGGCACTATGTGTCGCAGCATCGGTCTCTTTTGCACAGAAAAAAGCTGTAAATGAGGCTCAAAGTATAGTTAAGGGTTCAACTCCTAATTTCTCGGAAGCCAGAACTCTTATTAAAGGAGCTTTGGAAAATCCTGAGACAAAGGATGAAGCTAAAACTTGGTATGTCGCCGGTTTTATCGAGGATCAACAGTTCAGCAACGAAAGGACCAAACAAGTCTTGGGCCAACAACCGAACGAGCCTGTTATGTACGAGGCATTGGGTAGTATCTTGCCATACTTTGAGAAAGCATATGAGTTAGATCAACGTCCTAATGAAAAAGGGAAAGTTAAACCTAAGTTCACGAAAGATATCAAGGGTATCTTAGGGGCAAACCATGTATATTACATCAATGGTGGTGCTTACTATTTCGATCAGAAAGACTATAACAAAGCTTACGATTTCTTCGAGCAATATCTGAAAATATCAGATATGCCAATGTTTAAAGGCGAGGCTGTCGCTGAGAGAGATTCAAACTTCATGACAGTTCAGTTCTATGCCGCTGTAGCAGCGACCCAGCTTGGCGATTCACAAAAAGCTATCGCGGCGTTAGAGCGCGCGAAGAATACGGATTATAGAGCAAGCGAGGTATATCAATACTTATGCTATGAGTACGGGCAAGCTAAAGATACCGTAAACTTGGAGAAAACATTGGAAGAAGGCATGAATAAATTCCCCGAGGAACAGTATTTCTTGATGAGCCTTATCAACAATTACATCTATTCCAATAGAAATGAGAAAGCTATCGAATACTTGAACACTGCTATCGCTAAGGATCCCAACAATGCGCAACTTTACGATGTAATGGGTCGTGTTTACGAGACTGGTTTGAAAGATTACGCTAAAGCTGAAGAGCAATTCAAGAAAGCATTGGCAATCAATCCGGACTATGTCGAATCTCTTTCTAACTTAGGTCGTATCTATTACAACCAAGGTGTAAACAAGCAAGGTGAGGCTAATATGATCAACGACGCAAAACAGTATCAAGAGGAATTAGCCAAAGCTAAGGAATTTTTTAAGCTAGCTCTTCCTTACTTTGAGAAAGCTCACCAGATGAAACCGGAAGAAAGAGATTATATGGTCGCTTTAAGAGGTATTTACTACAACTTGAATATGGGTGATAAATTCGATGCTATTGAAGCAGAGATGAATAAGTAATTTTCTCTTTAAGAATGAATTGGAACCGTCTAGTAATATAAAGTTACCAGGCGGTTTTTTATTTGTGTATCATGTAATCAGAGTAGTGGCTCTCTGATTGTTCATAATTTTATTAAACATAATGGGAATTATATCCGATTAGCTATTAACTCTTTCAAATAAAGCATGACCTTTGGATGACTTAATGGCATGTCCTCTAGGATTTCTTTAAGCTCTTGCGTGCTGATGTCAAATGAAACCAGATCTGAATGATATGAGAAATGAATATTTATGTCTGGATTACTGCCTATAAGCATAGCCATCGTGCCCGCCAAATCTCCCCAAGGTGGACAATCAATATGAGACGAGACAAAACAAGCGACAACAACCGTACCTTTTCCTTGTATAGAAGATATTTCCACATTCCCGCCCGTTTGCTCTGCGTTTTGTATCAAGAACGGCAAGCCTAGACCCACTTTTCGCGTCGTGCGAGTTGTATAAAACGGATTACGAATCAGAGAGACAGTTTCCGGATCCATACCACAGCCATTATCTGCGACACGAATACGTATGGATGTACCCTTTATTTGTATATCAATCCCTATATCAGAAGCTTTTGCCCTGATACTATTAGCGGTTATATCCGTGATATGAAATGAAAGATTATCCATGAGAGGCGAAAATTAAGTGACTGTCTTTTTGATTAAAAGCCCTTCGCAAACCATCGAAGGTTAATTCCTCCGTTTGCCAAGTTGAGGGCTGTATACCTATCTGTTCAGGATAATGAGCATCCGAGGCCGAGTATTGAGTCAGTTTTTTCAAATACCCGTGAGCAGACAATAACTCACTGTACCTTTGATAATTATTATATTCAATAGCATCTAAAGATAGGCCGGGATCTATAAAACCTAATTGGCTGATCAAGCTGAATGACGGACGTTCTACATGGGCGGCTACAAACAGGGCATCCACCTTACGTGCTTGAGCGGCTATTTGGTTTACGCTTTGATCCAAGGCGGAGAGCAAAAGATAGGGTACTTCCCCTAAAATCTCATTCTCCGCGTTCACCCAGACTTGATCGCCCAAACGTTCCGGATCATTTGGAATCGACGGGAGATGCTCTTCCAAATACCATTGGAATCGCTTACGGGATTCATCGGTCGGGAAATAAACCAGACAGTGCGCCTCTTCACGGGTCGTAACTTCTACACCCGCAAAGACCCTTAGTCCTAATCTCTCGCCAAGGGACTGAATATCCGGGCATTGTAAGGTCGTATTATGATCCGTAATAGCGATAGCGTCCAAACCTTTCGCTAAGGAACGACGTACAATCTCCGATGGGTTCATTTCCAGACTACCGCATGGCGACAAACAAGTATGAATATGTAAATCAGCTAAATACCGTTTCATCCATTCCCATTCTGTAATAAGCGGTAAATCATACCGGAGGCCTCGAACGCGGAGTGTGTAGTTCCTAATAGAGGGACAGCCTCTTCCCTGCCTTTTTGTAAGGTCTCTTCATCCGGCGAAGTTCCGTTCACAATCAATACGGCGGCGGCATCTTTTAAAGTAGCCACGGCCAATATATTCTGATGGGTCTGCATGGTAATCCATAGCATACCCTCCTCGATATGTCCCATGACATCACTTAGTAAATCGCTCGTATAGCCTCCGGTTATCTCTGTATCAAGACCCTTTTCCCCACAAAATACAGTAAGATTCAACGTTTTCACTAAATCACAAACCTTCATATTTAGCTCCTTTCTTATAACAATCCTTATTTAAACGATCTTTTCCCCATGTCTTCTCAACGATACGGAAGGCATGCTCTTGGTCTAGTTTACCGTGCTTCTCCATATTACGTTGCATAAATACGCAATCACTGAATTGAGCCTCGTGGCGTATGATATCCTCGGCTAAGCTTTGACAGTTCGGGCTGCCGCAAGCGCCACAATCGATTCCCGGTAGGTAACACATCAATTTCCGCACTTGCTCCATCTTCTTCAGCATCTCATCAATCGTTCCATCGTACAACCGTTTGGGATTCGGTTGTACCGGACGGATCGTAATATGTTGCCTCAAATAGGATAAGGCCTCGAAATTATCGGCGGCGTATATCATCGGTACTTTATCCCGGTTCATGGACCGTTTCATGATACGCTCGGCCGTGAGGAAACGGTTCGCTACGGCCAGTACACCTCCGGCACAGCTACGGTCGCAAGCCCTCAATTCCAGAAAGTCCACGTTGCGTACCTCGCTGGTTGTTTCCATTCGTTCCAAGAAATCGATCACATTATGAATCTCATCGATCGCGAGGCAACGACCGGAGAAGTGTTTGGCCTCCCCTCCTGTCTGGCTCCATCGCATCTCTTTTTTCGTTAATGGCGGAGGAAGCTCACATTCCGGCTCGTATCCTCTCGGTCGATTCTTAAGAATATGGTACACCTTGTTATATAGGGTATCCATATTTATCACGCCTTTGATCGTGGATGAGTAACCTTCCGCGCCTTTCAAGGCGGCGATTTTCGCCGCGCAAGGCGTAACATAAAAGATACCGATCTCTTCCGAGCGAGTACCCTGCCCTTCCAATATCTTATGATAATAAGTGGCCGAGGCGTTTACCGGCGCTTTCACCAATAAGATATTATCCACCAGCGCGGGGAAACGGACTTGTATCAACCGGACAATGGCGGGGCAAAAAGAACTGATTACCGGCTTTTCCTCGGCATTTTCCATCTGCCGTACCATCTCCTTATGGATCATATCGGCAGTAAACTCTACCTGGAAAACATGGGTAAAGCCCAACTCCATAACGGCGCTGATAATTTCCTTCTCGGTCGTATATTTTGAGAACTGCCCGATAAATACCGTGGGCATCAACGCTACCCTGCATTTATAATCAAATATACGCTGGAAGTCATCCTGCTCCACATAGATAGCCTCTGTCGGGCACGATTTCAAGCACTCGCCGCAATCCACACACCAATCCTTATGGATCAAAGCCTTACCATCCCGGATACGGATCGCTCCCGTAGGGCACTCTTTCATGCAATGCGTACAGCCTATGCAGCGGTCATTGTCAATCTTCAAGGCATGATAAAAATTAGCTTCCTCCATGGTCTTATGCTCCTTCTTTATTAAACCAAGTAACCATACGTACCGTGGTACCTATGTCTACTTGGCTCTCGATCGTTAATTCATCTACGTTCTTCTTCATATTGGGAAGTCCCATCCCGGCACCAAATCCCATCTCACGTACGGCCTCGGATGCCGTCGAATACCCTTCACGCATAGCTAGCGATATATCCGGGATCCCAGGCCCCTCGTCCTTCAGTTCCAAAGATATTTTATCTGCGTCCAATTCAGCGACAACCGTTCCTCTCCAAGCGTGAGCTACGATATTCACCTCCGCCTCATAAAGCGCCACGACCACCCGCTTAATGATCCGGGGATCGATGGCCAATTGCTTCAAGACCTTCTTTATCTGGCTGGACGCATAACCCGCCTTCGAGAAATTACCACCCTCCAGCTCAAATTTAAATAACATATCCCACGATCTCCTTTTTTAATATATCGGAAGGAGCCCCGCGCTATAAAGCTCCCCTGCCGTATGATACATAGAATGATCTGTCTCCAGGAGAACCATATTGTTCTCACGAGCCAGCTCCAGCATATCCGGGGTTACCTTCTTCCCCCGCACGAAAAGTATATAAGAGACTTCCGCCATCTCCGCGGTGCGGATCGTTTGCAAATTACAAAGCCCCGTCACCAACAGCACATCGCCACAATCCAGCGTAAGCACGTCACTCATCAGATCGCTGGCAAAAGCGCACTGCACATCGTTCTCCCGTCTCTCTGAGCCACACACGACGGATGCATCGGTAAGTTCTTGAATTCTTTGAATCTTCATAAGGTACCAGAGGTTACATTTTACATGGGCTAATGTAAGAAATAATTTCGAATGTCGGGCCAGTATATTACATTAATTACTATCTTTGGTACGCTAACAAAAAATAATCCTTATGTTCAGTAAAGAAACTTATATAGCCCGCCGGGCTAAGCTGAAACAAACCATAGGTTCCGGTTTGTTGCTATTCCTTGGAAACGACGAGAGTGGAATGAACTACGCCGATAATACGTATCACTTCCGTCAAGACTCTACCTTCTTGTATTTCTTCGGATTACCATACGCCGGGTTATCCGCTATCATCGATATCGACAATGATAAGGAGATCATCTTTGGCGATGAGTTGACTATAGACGCGATTGTATGGATGGGTACGCAACCCACACTGAAAGAGAAGAGCGAGTCCGCAGGTATCAAGGAAGTCCGTCCTTTCAAGGAAGTAGAGACCTACTTGAAGAATGCCCGGCAAATAGGCCGGCCGATCCATTATCTGCCGACGTATCGTGCGGAACACCAGATCAAGTTATTCCAATGGTTGGGTATCGCGCCCGGCGCGGAGAGGCCTTCCGTACCTTTCATCATGGGTGTCGTAAACCAACGGAATTACAAGAGCGAGGAAGAAATCGCCGAGATCGAGAAAGCCTGTATCGTAACCGCCGATATGCACCTGACCGCCATGCGTACTGTACGTCCGGGAATCCGGGAGTCGGATGTAGCGGCTGCCGTAGCGGAAGTCGCTTTCGCCAACAATTACCAGCTCTCCTTCCCTATCATCGCCACGATCAATGGGCAGACTTTGCACAATCACGATCATAGTCATATGATTAAGAGCGGCGATATGCTGTTATTGGACGCCGGTGCCGAGACCGAGATGGGATATGCCGGAGACATGTCGTCCACCATCCCGGCCGACTCTAAGTTCACGACCCGTCAAAAAGACATCTATGATATTCAAGTAGCCGCCCATGAGGCTGCCGTAGCGGCTTTACGCCCGGGCATTCCTTTCGTGGATGTATATGAGTTGTCTTGTCAAGTGATCATGGAGGGCTTAAAGGACCTTGGTTTCGTGAAAGGAGATCCGGCGGAGGCCGTAAAAGCTGGTGCTCACGCCATGTTTATGCCTTGTGGCCTAGGCCATATGATGGGATTGGATGTACATGATATGGAGAATCTGGGAGAGATATACGTTGGTTATGACGGACAACCGAAGAGTACGGAATTTGGACGTAAGTCATTGCGTTTGGGACGTAAGCTGGAACCGGGTTTTGTCTTGACCATTGAGCCGGGTGTATACTTCATCCCCGAATTAATGGATTTATGGAGAGGCCAGAACAAGTTCACCGAATTCATCAATTACGAGAAATTGTTTACATATAAGGATTTCAGTGGCATACGTAACGAGGAAGACTATCTGATTACCGAGAACGGCGCTCGCTTATTAGGAAAGAAGATCCCCTTGCGCACGGAAGAAGTGGAAGCGATTCGATAAATCCTATACATTATTACATATAGCTTATGCAAAAGGGACTCTGTCCGAATGAACAGAGCCCCTCTTCGCTAAATAATACTGATTAAATTGCTTTCAGAATCTCGGTCAGTTTTTCCGGGGTGACGTTGGCGGCGATTATCACTCCTTCGTCGTTAATCAAGAAGTTCTTGAAACCCTTCTTTAAATCATACTTCTTGTACAACTCTGACTCTTTACCCAATCCTTCGTGAAATTGCGTTGACAGATCCAACTTGTCAATCTTTACCGTCTCGGTAAAAATAGATTCCTTCTCATCCATAGAGATCGAACACATCGCGATTTTGTCCGGATCAAACTTGTTAACCTCATTCGCCAATTGTACGTTACGAGCCCGCGATTCCGCATCGTAAGCCGCCCAAAAGTTGAGCAATGTATAACGTCCCGATTGGTTGTGGAAACCGGCTTCAGTGCCGTTTCCCAAAAACTCTATTCTCGGAGCTAGATCACCGGGGTTCACACCCTCGGCAAGTTTCGCCTTTTTCGAACCGGCAGACATTCCCAATAAGACTACCGATGCGATGAGAACATAAGCTCTTACCTTCATATTTTCAATTTTACGTTAAACTTAATCGGGGGAATCTCCCGGAGGACAAACTCCCGACTCCTGATTTTCAGGATCGTAAACAGGCTTGTTTCTTTCGCTAAAGAAACACTTACTTGCCTTTAACGGATGCAAATATAAAACCAAATATCTCTTTCCACCAAATTATATAACGATTTTCTGCAGAGAAACAAGCTTTTTTATATGTTTTAGCGCATATATTGACAAAAAATTAACTGTTTTACAACATAGATTTAGAAGTAAGGCATCTGTTTTCTTTTTCGATAATTCTTACGTACTTTTGCCCAATAGAATGGCGAATATGACACAAAACGACGAAATAATACTGATAAATATCAATGGTGCGGATCGTCCGGGCGTAACGGCGGCTCTTGCGGAGATTCTAGCCAAGAACAACGCTGTTATTCTCGATATCGGTCAAGCGGATATCCATAACCATCTATCCTTGGGCATCTTGTTCCAAGGCACGGAAGGGAACTCCGGCGATATATTGAAAGAGCTGCTGTTCAAGAGCTACGAATTAGGCGTCAATATCCGCTTCAATCCCATTACAGAGCAAGAATATAGTAAATGGGTAGGTATGCAAGGCAAGAACCGGTATATCATCACGATACTAAGCCGTAAGCTTACGGCCAAGCAAATAGCGGGTGTTTCCCGGGTCGTGGCGGAGCAAGACATGAATATTGATGATATCAATCGACTCACGGGACGTATTCCATTGGACGAGAATGCCCGTACTCCCAAGGCGAGCGTAGAGTTTTCCGTACGTGGTACCCCGAAAGATAAGGAGTCCATGAAAGCGGCGTTTATGAAGCTTTCCACGGAGCTGGATATGGATATCTCTTTCCAGGAAGACAGTATGTATCGCCGTATGCGTCGCTTGATCTGTTTTGATATGGACTCAACCTTGATCAAGACGGAGGTTATCGACGAGCTGGCGATACGTGCCGGAGTTGGCGATCAAGTGAAAGCGATTACGGAGGCGGCCATGCGCGGAGAGATCGATTTCTGCGAGAGCTTCCGCCAACGTTGTGCCTTATTAAAAGGGCTGGATGTATCCGTGATGCAGGAGATCGCCGAGAATCTGCCGATCACCGAAGGTGTAGACCGCTTGATGCGTATCCTGAAAAAGGTAGGCTTCAAGATCGCTATCCTTTCCGGAGGTTTCACTTACTTCGGCAATTTCCTTAAGCAAAAATACAATATCGACTATGTATACGCCAACGAGCTTGAGGTCGAAGCGGGTAAGCTGACCGGCAATTATGTGGGCGATATCGTAGACGGGAAGCGTAAAGCGGAGTTATTACGCTTGATCGCACAAGTAGAGAACGTGGATATTCGCCAGACCGTAGCGGTTGGCGACGGGGCGAACGACTTGCCGATGATTAGTATCGCCGGTCTAGGTATCGCCTTCCATGCCAAACCAAAGGTAAAGGCGACCGCCAAGCAGTCCATCTCAACGATCGGCCTCGATGGTATCTTATATTTCCTAGGATACAAGGATTCATATTTGGAAGAACAGATGTAATGTATATATAATTAATGTATAGCGATTATGATCAGACACATTGTAATGTTTAAATTGAAGGCATTTCAGGCTCCGGCGGAGAAACAAGCCAAAATGCGAGAAATCAAGGATAAACTGGAAGCCTTGATCGATAAGATAGACGTATTGAAAATGATCCGTGTAGATTTCAATTGTAACCCGGCGGAGACTTGGGACATTATTTTAACAACCGAGTTGCCTACCTTGGAAGATGTAAATACGTACGCTAATCATCCGGAACATGTAGCGGTCGCTAAAGGAATTATCGGACCGGTGAAAGCGGACAGAGCTTGTGTGGATTATGAAGTCTTTTGATATAGAGGAGCGTGTGAACCAAGCGGTTCACAACTTCGAGTCCGGATATAATTGCGCCCAATCCGTATTCCTCGCCTATGCGGATGTCTTCGAGTTGGATTTGGAATTGGCGAAGAAGATGTCAGTATCTTTCGGAGGAGGTGTCGGGCGCATGCGTGAGGTTTGTGGTACCGTAAACGCTATGGCGATGTTAGCCGGATTTAGGTATCCGGTATTAGATCCGCGAGATCGAGAGGCACGCACTCGCAACTACAGCATGGTACAAAAAATGGCGGATTTATTCAAGGAGAAGCATGGGACGATCATTTGCCGTAGCCTTCTTCCTACGGAAGAGACATCGACGAATCCCACTCCTTCCGCTCGCACGCAACAGTATTATGCCAAACGTCCTTGCAGTAAATACGTAGAGGAAGCGGCTCGTATCACCGGGCACATGCTAAATGGCGAGCTTGAATAAACGATAAGAATCGGGGTACTTGTCGGGGGGGGGGTGCTTGTCGGGGTGAAGGCCACCATGCTTTCTGGTGCATGGGTCAGCCGGATTTAAGTATAATTCCTTATTGCGTCACAAACACTCTCCAACTGCCATCCTTTTCACCTCGCTCAACATATTTTTTCTGAATGAGTTGATCGAGCAATTTCCGGATAGCCGCGATACTGATACCTGTAATTTCTTTCATATCTGCCAAAGTGAGTGTTGGCTCAGTGCGCATAGCATTGAGTATCCTTGTATAATTGGGAGTACGGAAAGCAATGCGTTCGCCATCATACCACCACACATTCTCATTCTTCTCGCTTACAAACAGAACATCGTTATACACCTCAGTAGCAACAAGGTCATTGAAATACTTCAGAAACGGGCGAATATCCTTGATCCCAGCATGAGCGCCATCACTTGGCACAGGACCTACTTCAATATCCGCCTGATGGAGAGCCTCCAAATATTCACTCTTCTTACGGCTGCGGACCACCACCATTGGATAATTATGACGTGCAAGTATAAAGTTCACCATTAGTCGGGCAATACGACCGTTCCCATCCTCGAAGGGGTGAATACGTATATAGCGATAATGAAATAGTGCAGCCAGCTCTACCGGAGAGAGTGTACCCTCTTGCTCCGCCTTGTTATACCAATCTACCAAGTCTGCCATCAGGCCGGGAGTTTCCTCCGGCGAAGCATATTCAAATCGATCTCCATAGCGTGTGATGACACTGTTAGGTCTTGTCTTATATTGCCCGGCGTGTATCACATAGCTCGTCTGTACTCCACCCGGCAAATTACGATAAACTGTATAATCCTCACGCAGCAGTGTCTGATGCAATGTTCTAATAAAGTTCTGTGTCAAAGGAATCTCTTTCACCCTCGCCTCCTCCGTCATCATACGTAAGCCCACATTACTCGCTGCCATTTCTTGCACATCGCATACATCCGCCTCGCCAATCACTTTGCCAAATAGTAACAGGATTTCCGTCTGACCGTATGTCAATGTGTTGCCCTCAATGTGGTTGCTGTTGTAGTTAAAGTCCACCGTAAAGCGACGGCCAAGTCTCTCCTTGTCCCTTTCAGACAATGGCTGTAATTCTTGCCATGCGGCCAAAGCTTTCTTTACGTTTAGGTATTTCATATGGCTTCTAACTTATCATCACCTACCGCAAAGGTAGCAAAATGTTTTTAATATGGTTGTATACATGCAACCTTTTTGCTATTTATCACAATGAATATATTTTCACCTTACATAAAAATCATCTACAATATGTAAATGCTCCTTCGCACGAGTCATTGCCGTGTATAGCCATTGATAAGTGGAAGCTTTCGGTTCTCGCGATATTCTTCTCGGTATATCTAAATAGACCTCTTCCCACTCTCCGCCCTGTGCTTTGTGGCAAGTCAACACATAACCATATACGGCACGAAGCGCATTTAGATAAGGATCTGACAACATCATCCTTTTAAACGTTTCACTTTTTTGCTCGATTCCTTTTCTCTTCATCCGGAGAAAGAAATCGACAAACAGTTCTTTCTGTTGCGTCTGCGTCAAATTGATCATCGAACCGTACACGATATTCTCTATCATCAACTGGGAATAAGCTCTACAGGTAAACAGCTCTTCCACTTCCACATAAAGAAATGTCAAGCCGGCCTTTTCTTCTCTCTTTCCGATAGTTTTAACTTTCACCATATCTCCGTTCATCAAACCGGAAATAAGATTATTCTGCGTAACAAGCAACAAATCCCCTATCTCTATTTGCGAAGAATGGAATCCCAAGGCCGGCCTGATTATGTTCGTCAATTGCGTGCAGGATTTATTAGACTGGGTAAGCATCGTGACCGCATTGTATCCTTTCTTTTTGACACTATCGATATACGCCCCCAACAAATTATACTGGGAAGGATACAAATGAATATGTTGATATCCGCGCAACGGAAATTTCCCCCACGTGCAGACCGGCGGGTGCATATACAGATTACGCATTTTCTGCGCAGACAGTATCAAATCGTTCCCGCAACCTTGCCGAACAATCTCTTTCAACTCCCTCTTTTCAACCGCTATTCCATACGCTTCCCGGATATACCCGGACGATAAGGCCGGCGAGTTTTCTTGCGATATGGGGGGCAATTGGCAAACATCGCCGACGAAAACAAATTTGCCCTTTGCATCAAAAGCCAGCAGGTCCGCCAACAAGCGTCCGCTTCCGAAATGGGCCTGAGTCGCATTTTTATCCGCCACATCAGAAATCATAGAGGATTCATCTACGATATAATATTTGGATTCTCCCGGATAGTCCTCCATCGGAGTCAGTGAAAAATTCAACAACAACTGCCCGGATTTATCCACCCCGCTCTTCTCCCGCTGAGCGACCAAGGCTTCCATATTCTGGTTCAAATCATCAAACTTATAGATCAAACTATGTATCGTAGAAGAAAAATGCCCCGTCACGTTCGACAGTATCTTTGCCGCCCTCCCTGTCGAAGCCAACAAAGAAAACGGCAGGTTACGCTGTTCCAGTTCCTCGATAAACACCTTCATCATGGTCGTCTTCCCCGTACCGGCATATCCGCATAAAATAAATATTTTAGACTCCTTATCCCGGATAAACCCAAGCAACGCATCCAAGACCTGTTGCTGATTATCGGTCAATACCAACTTTTTGTTTTTCGTTTTTTTAGGTTCCATACCGCCTGAATCGAATAAAATGAAAGAATACCTCCTTATGTCCCGGCGCTCCTTCCTGCACCATCCTTTCCGAAGTTGAGGCGACACAGACAAACCCGGCCTGCTGCAATAGCCGGACCAACGCAAAAGAGAGACACATCTCTCCCATCACGTGCAGGACATCCCGCTTCGGATCATATTGTGAAATAATGCCATCGGCATATTCCTTTGCCAAGCAAGCAATATCATCTTCACTCGCCATTGCCGGCACCGCCGGAAAAGGCACATCGACTATATCACCCCCTAACTTCCGGGCCGCTTCCATCTGTTCGGCAGACCAAAGGTGAGAGGGGTGGTTGGATAGGTTTATGAACATATTTCCTCATTTTCAATCATTGAAAGAATAATATCCAAACGCTCTTTCAGTTTCACTTGAAATCTATTCTGCTTTGCCGGATTTTTCCTCATACCCGCATGATTATAGTCATTACGCAAAGTGGTTGTTACGACAAAAGTAGAAGCCAAAGACTTTAGCAATTCACTATTTAATAACTTTTCAATTGCCTCAACTTGTTCTTCGTTACATTGCCAATCCTCCCGAGCAATCTTTTCATTGTAAATCATAAAACTCATATTCACGATTCCCCTTTCCGCTATACCAATACCTTCCCTTTCACAAACATGAGAAACAATCGTTTCGTGCAATATGGTAAGAGACTGTTGATACAGTTGATTATCGAAACACCATTTGGAGGCGATATAACCGTTTTTTATATTTTGTGAAGGTATAAAGTTCTGAAAAGAATATTTCAAACGTTCAATGACAGGCTTCATCGGATCTATAAACACCTCTTTCAACTGGTCTGAACACTTGAATAACTCGGCGAAATTCTCTCCGTTCAAAATATTGATTCCCCGGCATGTATTCAGATCACCTACGACGTTCTCTAATGCGGCCATATAGTGTTTTAATGCCAATGCATCTTGGTTGCTTCCCTTTGCCTCTCTCAATACCGGAGCCAAATTCTGCTGGCACAACGACTTCAACATGGATAAATTGCCATTTTTCAAAAAACTGGCTGAAGCCGAAGTCCAATCTTGCAAATTGGATAAAGCCAATAAGTCGTTCAAAGGAGCCTCATTCGTCTCTTTATTACGCGCTTCGTAGTTACCATACGTGATACTTCTCACGACTACATTCTTCAGCAACTTGGAATAATTGCCGAGAACAAGTATCAACATCGGCAGGTATCGGAAGCCATGTGTCAGGTCAAAATAAAGCTCATCCCCTTCTTGGATCAATCCGAACACACGATCAAAGATCTGCCATATTTCCTTCTCATCGTTGCCATCAGGAATATCTTTAACAGGAATGACGGAGAAGGGGAAATGCCTTGCCTCCAATGCGGAAGCCAATCCCGGCTGTTGTATCGGCACGTTTGTCCCATATTCACGATGCCCATTATCGTTCCAATTCTTTTGTTCAGCCCCTTTTGTCAACAAGACATAAGCACAATCATCCGCAGTCCATTCCGATACAGACGTCAGATACTGCAACGTCGCTTCCTGAACATAACGGACTTCATCCGATTTGAAATGATCACATAAGCGTGTATAAAAACATTTTCCATAATTGCTATACCCTAAAACAGAGATAAATACCTTCCGTGTCATATTTATTTAGCATTGATGTTAAACAATTCATTATCCAAAAGTAAAGCCAACTCCTTTTCCGGCTGTAAATGCCAATTTTCAGCATCCTTTAAAGAAAAAGATAATATTGCATTTTCCGCACATTTAGCTCTTGCTACATCTGACAGTTGTTCTTTCGTAACAAACAGTCCTTTGCTACCCGTTCCTCCATACGTCTTGACTACACTCCTGAACTTGTCAATATCCGTTGTTTTCGTGAGTTGGGTTTTGCATTCCACAAATAGCAGTTTAGTTCCCGTATTCACAATGATATCCGTCTCGTTTTTATCCACATTCTGCTTAAACGGAAAACGGCAATTCAAACATATCTCTTTGGCCTTCTCCCAGGAAGACAACAACTTGGCTACTTTATATTCAAACCACCCGGAATTAAATACCAAGCTGATCGCATTCGGTGAAACAATTTTCCAACACCTTTTCCCTTTTTGGGGATGGAATAGGGATATTACAATTTTGTCATTTTCTTTAGCACTGCTCTTTCGAATCCACTCTACGCTATTATCACCATTATCTTCATCCTTAAAACAACCTTTCGAAGAATTCTTCAACTTATTTTGCTCCTTTACATCCAACAATGCGACTAAAGAGTTGAATGATTTGATATTAAACTGACGTATCTTTTCTATTGTTTCTACCGCCCTGTCATCCTCCTCCGTATAATCAGAAAGTTTTCTGTAATTGTTCTCCAACGAATTTCCATACAGGCGAAACAGTGTATGCATATCAAATTCAAAATCCGATACCGATTGCAGGGTCCGATAATTCCACAAGATATTGTTTTGGTCCATATACACAACAGCGGCATTGGGTTGCTTGTCAAAAGTAATACCAAACAGATGCGACCACGATTTCAATCCGCTGGAAATATTCACCGTCACTTCATCATTCTCATACTTTTTTGCCAACGCTTCCGCTCTGCGCAGGATACGAACCGGATCTGTCGGATCCAATGGCGGCTGTTCCTCAACCGGGAGATCTATTTCCCTTTTTAATGCTTCCACTACCTCCCGGCTTTCATCCGAATAGACGAACACGACCCTATCCGGCTTTGTCGCGACAATCCCATGATAGACAGGAGCCGGCTGCCCTCCGACTAACGTTATATGTATTTTTGCCATATCCTATCCGATTACTTTCTTAAAAACAATCTCAATTCGATCCGCAGAAACAATCTTGGATATTGATTTCCAATGGCCCTCCGATTGTTTTTCCCATCTTTTTAATTCACGCTTCTTTTCAGCCTTATAAAGACGAATTAAAGCTTGTATCAATATTTCTTCTTGGTCTATCGGGACATATTGATTCCCTGACTTTTTCAGCCAGCTTTCTACTCGGTTGACAGCCATTTTTAAATCCTTGACAACAAACCTGCCATTTCTTTCTTCTGTCAAGAAAGCCAAACCACCTTCTACAAATACTTGTTGTTTTCGCAGTCTCTCACGCTCGGCTTCTGCGTTTTGCTTTTCCAATTCCTCCTTTTCCAACTGCCGTTGTAAAAACAATTCTATCTCTTGGATGGGAACTTCATGCAAACTGCCATCAGGGCAAATCGCCGCTGCCGCGTTGTACTTAGCCAAGGCAGCCTTTCTATCTCCGCGCTGATCACACGCCCTTGCCTCTTGGATAAGAGTGTCATACCTCTTCCTATTTTCTTGCCGTTCGAGTTCTTCCCGCTTCCTCTCCACCTCTTGCTTTCTTAGGTGCTCGATTGCCTCAAAACGGGCCTTTTGTCTCTGTCCCTTTTCTTGGATTTCCTCTTCCGATAACAATCTCAACCGGACAAACCCCATCAAATAGAATGCATCCTTAGTGATGGCAATCTTCCGGGACTTCGCTGATGGTCGATCATTAAAGTAGCCTCTATTCCTACCCTGACTCCGAATCTCATCTATCGAGAAATCACCAAATTGCCAATCTCCCGTTATAGAATGGAAACCGGAACCGGCAGCCATCTTCAATATACAGGAAGAAGAAGACCGGAAGTCCGAACCTGATCTTATTTCATTCAGGCTGTCTAAAATGGAATCCACTCGATCCGTCCGATAGGTGTTAAAGAACTCTATTTCCTTATCCAAATAGGCCCTCGTATGGACATTGATACATTGGAACAGGTTGGAGACATCCAATAAACGCCGTTTATCATCCACCTTAAAATAAGATACATCTTCAAGATCGCTCCTATAAAAAAGATCGAACAGCTTATCGGACAATAGCATCACGCCATCCGCCCTTTGCCCGGGCATCAAAGCCTCGTATATCGTGTTAAATCCGGAGGGCTTATAGGCAGAAGTGGTCTCGGCCCAACTATGTTTCCAACCGCCTTCAAAAGAACCGGGCTTTTCACCACTCCTTAAATTGAATATTTTAGTATTAACCAAACCCGTTTTCTCAAATTCCACATCCGAGAACTTAAGGAAACGCATAAATTCATCTCCTTTATCCGATTCTCCAAAAACGATTTTTTCTTTTTTCTCAGTAGGATCCTTTAATTCTTTGAACAAAACGGACCGTATTGCCCCCTTCAAAGAGCTTCCGGGTATAACCGGCTTTCCCGACAGCTCATTTTTGATAAACGCTTTTATATCGTTTGCAGAATAAAAGGTCATATCAAACACCGCATCCGAAACGCGATCCAGCTTATTCCTCAACAACCTTAACACACCCTGTTTGTCCCTTTTCTCAAATAAAGGGAGCAACCGTTCTACATCCACACCCGAATCAGGCTGGAACAAACGGCGGAGATTCAGTTTGTAAATTTTATTTTCGGACTCCACGAAATCAAGACCGTTGACCCAATCCTTCTCCGCGCCGCCACCAATACTGACCGGCGTGACGATCTCTATCTCTATCGGATATTTCTTATTCAGTTCTTCCATAAGCTAAAATCTTATCGGTACAAAAATAGCCTTTCCGTTCCGCCATATCGGATGTTCTACTCTATCCAATCCCTTTACATGAGGATTCAAATCGACAAGGGTCCCTTTACAGAAAGGAACAACTGTTCCTTCTTTATGAAACACAGATGCCGGTGTAAATGCATATATTACATTCTTACGCATTGTCAGATTGGGCGGAGTGGTAATCCATCCCCCACGCCGGACAAAATCATACGCGACATTCTCACCGCCAATCATTTGAGCCAACTCCTCTTTGTTTTCCGGAATAAACAGAGACAAAGCGACTACGTTATCCGCACTGTCCGGACATTCCAACTCCAATGTATCCGTTTCATAGATAAAGCTACCGTTCCCAACATTCCGGTCTGTGCCCAACCCTTGATGCTGCAACAATTCCAACCCCTTATCCAGCAGAGAGGTATCACCTTGTGCCAAGAAATACAAACCGGAATAATCTCTGTAATAAACACGATCCATATAAAAAGGAACGGCATCTTCTTCTCCTGTACGCGAAACCGTCACCCTTGGCAAGACTTCAGACACGATGAACTTTTCAGGAATAGGTTGGGACGCCAGAAACTCATCCCGCAGATCATCAATGACAGACTTGTCTCCCAACAGAGCTTTTCCCTGTATCATCCGCTCAAAATAATTCCTATCCAACCATGCCACCTTTTTAATCTTCTTGGCATACCGGATATCATCCAAGGGCAATGTATTCTTCAAAGGTTTCGGAAAAAAATAAACGGCTTCCGCCTGCCTGTCCTTCTGATAAAAAGGGAACAAGGAACTTATCGTACATCCCAAATCGCCACTTTCCGGAATCGGGATTCCCAGCATCGCCAGACAAGATGTCACCGCCGCATACAACGTATCGGATTGGATCGTTTTCATGCTGACACTATAATCCAACCGGTTATCTCCAATATGCAACGGAGATGTAAAATGCAATTTATAAACCGTAAAAGAAGACATACGATCGATCTTTTAATTTGATTCCGATTTAGGGAAAACCGTTTCAATCGTTCTGGGGCTGAACCTTACTTGTCCATATCCACGACTGCCATTGCCTCCCAAATAGTCATTTTCCAACGCCTTGATACCTTCGTCCAACAGATCAAGCAACTCCTCTTTCTTGTCATCATCCCACACATTGATGATGAACTCAACATGAAAAAAGGCACCGGCAGGGACACGTTCTATCTGACGAGGATGTTCAGCCGTTCCCTTGACCCGATCGATGGTATTTTCCCATTTGCCTTCCGTGTATGGCATATCCAGACTGTCGCAGTTCTCTAACTCCTTGACGGATGACTCCAATAGATAGGCATCCCGGACGATCAACTTGGAGGGTCTGTTCTCAGAGGAATAGCCAAACAAATTATTTACTTTGCCACACCCTCCTACTTTGGATGAACCATTCATTTGTTCCAACAGACAACGCATTTTCCCTTTCAATGAACTACCCGGGATATAAGGCTGTCCACGATGCAAAGGCGATTTGATCACCGGCAAATCAATGCCTCCGATTTCCACGTTATCACTGTTGCCTCCAATATGCAATCCGGTAAGCAGTTCCAAATCTGCTGTCACTTTTATTTTTGATATCAGTCTTTCCATATCTTTATCTGTTATTTTCCACCATAAAATTTGTGGTACGCCACAATCGCTTCAAAAATCTTCAAAAAGTTATTGAAATCACTCTTTGCATTAACCTTATCTTCCAAGCGGATAGCATCTATACCCTTAGATATTTCGTCTCCGAATTCTTTGATTCTTGTCTTATTTCCATCCCTGCCGACCGCATAGGCCAACATGGGTTTCAACATAATAATACCGTTCTTCTTGTGGGGGAAATCAGAATCGATACGCCGTAACTCCCCAAAGAATTTCCTTAGCTGCGAAGTAGTCAAAGCCCCCTTTACACCCTTTACATCTTTAGTCAAATATTCCCCAAAAGATTTAGCCCATTCCACGGCTTCATTGGATATTCCATTCTGAATCCAATCCTTTTTCATTTTATCGTTCGGATATGCCATACTATATATTTTTTAGTTCCTATTTTTCAAATCTTATTTCCAACTCCGCCCACCGGGCAGAAACAGCGATCAGTTCGTATGTTCTTTTATCACACAAGATGCATGCGAGTTCTTTGCAAAAAGCAGCCACCCGGTCGCTTTTTCCATTGGCAAACCGTGTCAGATAATAGGCTGTATGCCAAAGATAGCTATACTCACCCCGTTTCATCTCACCATAAAAATCCATCAACCTATGCAGGATCGAAACGGGCATCTCTTTCCCTTTGCACAAATCAACAAGCCTGTTTTTATAGCCCTCTACAAAATCGAACTCCTCCTCCCAAGATATATTCTCACCGAAAAGATTCAGGGCATTCTTCTTTCCTCCCTGAAATTTCTTGGCTGCATCTTCCGCATCCCCGGCAAGTTCGGCAGCCTTGGCTATCGGGAACTTACGATCCACAACCACCATACCGCCGGAAATCGTCACATCCTTGCGTCCGGCAAACCGGGTGAACTCTCTCCTGACATCACGCGCGAACAAGAGCAGCTGATCCCAGCGCCCGATGGCAAACACATCATCACCACCGGCATACAGGATATTGACGTCCGCCTCATAGCGTTTACGAATCACATTCAGGTAGCCGCTAAAGAAATAATCCAGCATAAAAGACAAGGTCGAATAGGCGGCAAAACTCCTGTCCTGTTCAGGAAGTCCTTCTATGAATATCCGCCCCAAATTATCGACATCCATCCTTAGGATTCCCAAATAAGAACCGGAGGCCAACTCTTCAAACGTTTTCAGGCTATCACCCGATTTCGCCTGCTCATTCCCGCCATAAAACTGAAAACCATAACTGACCTGCTGCCCTTTCAACCGGGCAGCCAAAAAGTTTGTCTGATTGATCCGCTTCACCCGATTCACATCGGCAGAGGTAATCTTGCGGAAATGCGCATCATCATCAGTCAGCTCTTTCTGGTCAAAGAAGTAGCTGTGCACACCAACTACCGAAATATCGAATTTCGAACGGTTCGCCAGATAATCCGCCCCTCCGGCCGATTTATGGGTCAGTATGTAATCGGCATCTTTCAGTATATTTCCCAAATCAATCTGTTCCTTGACCGATGGCAAAACATAGACCGGGTTTCCCTGTTTTGGATCAACCGGCACACAACTCGCGGATTCTATTCCTGTCACGGCACAAATCCGACCTTCGGGATCTACGGTTTGAGGGACAAAAACGCGGTCATAATCAGCCAGCAAAACCGAACTGAATTTGCGGTTTTTCCGCTCTGCCAATTTATCCGACAGCCGTTTCCACAAAGCGCCCAAGGAATGCCTGTGCCCCTCGAAATACAACTGCCCGGAATCCGTTTCATACGCGAAAGCGACAGCATCCCAATTGAACAACAAACTGCCTTTATGCTGTTCCCACAAAAAACGCTCAAACTCTTTCCCCAATTCCTCCAAAGCCTCTTTCACCTTTCTCGTATTGGGCAAGAGCATAAAGAATTTACCTCCGGAGGAGTAGACAATATGGCCGACCGTCACCTCCAAACGGTTGATGATCCGCTGGATGATGGAATCTATCAGCAATTGCAAATAGAAAGAACGCCCTTTCAAACTGACGGCAGCCTTTTGAGAAGAAATGTTGTATATGAATCTCTGTATGCCGGAAATATCTCCCCCGACCAACAGCACCGGACAAACGCCCGGTTTCAAATCCAGCCGGTAACGGGAAGGATTCCAAGAAAAATCATCCGGGTTTTCTTGCTTGTAAAGCCATAAACAATCGGCAAACGAGGCTGTCGTCTTCAAATGTTCGAACAAACTCACGTTGGCCATATCCATCGTGTTGGACGGTATGCACCACGTATATTTCCTCAACAAATAAATCAGGCTTTCCGAAAAAGCGCTGAACGTGTCTGTCGGAAGCGACCCGAACTCTTCGGCGAACTTTTCCCACAAAAGCGCGTAACTTGCCTCGCCAAGCCCATCTTCCTTTTGCTTGACCTCGCGAGGAAACAGATCCTTTTCCAGCGTCAGAAAGTTCAATGGAAATGCATATTGATAATCTCCATCAAACAATTGGTTGAAAATGGAATACAAGGGAATTTGTTTATAGCGACCTTTTCCCCACTTAATCGGTTCGGCGTCATCGACATCCTCCTTCTCCCTCGGTTCGCGCCGATCTATGCCCGCGCTCCACCAATCGGCCAATGTTATCAAAGCCTGCTGTTCCGTACGCGGGACATGATGGTTGCACGCCAACCTAGCCAACGAATCATCCACCTCGTCATAAAACAGATTCTGCTTCATGCCCGGAACCTCCATCAACTTACGACCCAACCGTTCGAACAATTCGTTTGTCCAAACGACATGCTGATAACCAAACCGTCCATACTCATTTACAGGGCAGATCAACCCGGCCATCCGTTTCGAAGAATCCGACAGCGTATTATACCGATCCGAAAAGCCTCGGTCCGCCCGCTGGTAGAACTTCCCTATGTCGTGTAGCAAGGCTGCCAAATAAACGCGTTCTCTACAATTTTCCATAATCCATTAGACTTAGAGCTATAACTGACTACAAATCTAAGCATTATAAAAAGAAAAATCAAGTTTTTTTCCGAAAATACGCATGTAAAATTCCATTTCCCAAGCTCACCCCCTTGCCTAGCCCGATATTTTCAGGTAGGGAGACATTGGTCTTGAAACGGATGTTGAACGCCATCATCCGCACTCCTTTGTAGGTGATCCAATAGGGATTCTCTACCTCCAAGATCTTGCACGTCAAACGGGCATCGAAATAGATACCCACCCCCTTGGCGAACGAAAGGATGTTGCCGATCAACTTCTTCTCCAAGAAGTCATAACGCTCGGCAAGTCCCTCCAATCGCTGATAGAGCCGGTAATTATCTTCATTGAAGGGCAACCAGCGATGCAGGAGATAGGTGAAGGAGGATTCCCAAGGTTGAACCAGTACTTGCTGAGGCCGGATCGACTCGATCTCCATCTTTACCATCCGATCGCCTATCTGAAAACAAAAATCACCTGCCGAGAACAGTTCGCCGATCGCCTCCGTTCCCTCTTCCAAGCTGACAATGGCAGCTTTACCAAAGAGGCGTTTGTATTGGATCAATGGATAAGAATAGCGAAAGTTGTCGTTCACATGATTATGAAACAAGACCGAGGCTTCCGGCAACTTACTTAACACGGCTCCCCTGAACAATTCCACCTCATTGTTTTGTAACGGGTTGCTGAATCTGACACAAAGTATTTTTATTTTTCTCATTGTCTTCTTTTGTCCTTTCTTGTCTTTCCATGATACATCCAAAAGCGACCGGTCAACCGGACACTTAGAAACCTACTGATTTATAGATCCGTGCAAATCTAAACAAAAAATCACTATCTGGCAACACCCCGCTCTACTACCTTCGCTTCCGTAAGTCTGCTACTTATCAGGCTACAAACACGACCGTGACGAAGAGCCAAGAAAGCTTATGCTTGCGCCCACACCTCTAAAATGATCCGCGGAAACTTCTTTGTCAGGGGGGGCTAAGTCTCTGGAATCCATCTCGCGTTCCATTGACTTGGCGCCGTATCTCAATGGTTTTCCGGTCGGGTCTCAATAAGAAACGAATGGGGAGAGTAGGGCGCAAAGGGCGCATCTTTACGAGCCTTTATAAAAACTTTTATATATATATAAATTTACATCGTACTTACACAGTAAGATGAATATTTATATATATATATATTTTTAGCGGAGGTCTTGTTTTTGCGCCCTTTGCGCCCTGCTCCTGTTTAGGGAGGCGGCGTTGTTTCCGTCTTATTCTTTTGATTCTTAGTGTTTTCGGGTTTCCCAGGGTCGCTGTTCTCCTTCTCCTGCTCAGGGCGCAAAAAATTGGCTTTTACCTGTTCCGACGTGATCTCCGTGATCTCAAAAAGCCGTTTTTCCGGCGATTTCGTGAGCAAAAAAGCCTGTTTTTTCAGTACCTCGCTCGATGTAAGTACACGGAAACGCGTCGGTGCGATACGTAAAAACGCTCTTGTTTTCGCCTTAATTTCGATCTGTATAAGATACCGTGGTGTGTCGAGACGCTCCGGTTTGCGGAAGTAGGTGACATTGTGAGGATAAGTTCCAATATAATGAGTCTTAATCCTTATTCTAATGGAATTACTTTTCTGATTGCGTTAAGGTCACTGGTGAAGCGAAAAGAATGTCTGTCTTAATCCTTATTCTAATGGAATTACTTTTCTGATACGTGTTTCATCCTTCAAAAGAGGTGCGCAAACCTCGTCTTAATCCTTATTCTAATGGAATTACTTTTCTGATAACCGCTAATCTTCTCGACAAGTATAGGCGGGCGTAGTCTTAATCCTTATTCTAATGGAATTACTTTTCTGATATTTGCAATGGCCGCGCCTATCTTTGGAATGTCCAGTCTTAATCCTTATTCTAATGGAATTACTTCTCTGATGACGACGAAAAACGTTCCGTTGGAAACAATGGCTATTGTCTTAATCCTTATTCTAATGGAATTACTTCTCTGATTGGTATCATGCAGGACTCAGGGAAACCTGTCGTACTGAGTCTTAATCCTTATTCTAATGGAATTACTTCTCTGATGAAAACGTTTTCTTTATTAGTCGAGGAGTATGAATAAGTCTTAATCCTTATTCTAATGGAATTACTTCTCTGATTGTTTCAGCCACAATATAAAGTTTAAAGTCCTCAAGTCTTAATCCTTATTCTAATGGAATTACTTCTCTGATAAGCTATGGAAATGTGGATAGCTAGAGATAGGAATAGTCTTAATCCTTATTCTAATGGAATTACTTCTCTGATACTTTTTGATGTGTAATGAATCTTTATACCTGTAAGCGGTCTTAATCCTTATTCTAATGGAATTACTTCTCTGATCCGTTAAACGTATGTCAAAATACGTTTGTAGTGCCTGGTCTTAATCCTTATTCTAATGGAATTACTTCTCTGATTGTGTGTGATACTATTCACATGTATTGAGTTTAGAAAAGGTCTTAATCCTTATTCTAATGGAATTACTTCTCTGATTTAAATAAGGAAATTCTCTTTATGAAGAATTTATCCAGTCTTAATCCTTATTCTAATGGAATTACTTCTCTGATGGGTAAAAAAGTTAAAGGAAGAAGTATCTCGCCTGCTGTCTTAATCCTTATTCTAATGGAATTACTTCTCTGATCGTCCAATGGCAAGGACGTTGAGCGGGATTCTGCCGGTGGTCTTAATCCTTATTCTAATGGAATTACTTCTCTGATGGTTTTGTTTCTCCGTAAACCGTCTATGAATGTCCGGTCTTAATCCTTATTCTAATGGAATTACTTCTCTGATTAGAAATGAAAACGTTTATTATGCTTGTGGCAGGAGTCTTAATCCTTATTCTAATGGAATTACTTCTCTGATAACGGGTAAAAGAACTAAAAGAACAAGTATCTCGCGTCTTAATCCTTATTCTAATGGAATTACTTCTCTGATTGCTAGGCGAGATAGCAGCCATTGAGGCTGAAAACACGTCTTAATCCTTATTCTAATGGAATTACTTCTCTGATAAAGTCGAAAGCTATCGAAGCAATGAAACGAAATTGTCTTAATCCTTATTCTAATGGAATTACTTCTCTGATCTTTTTAACCCTCTACAGTACCTGTCTTTGGACAGGAGTCTTAATCCTTATTCTAATGGAATTACTTCTCTGATTGCGTTGTAATCTGGTTGGTCGTTTCATGCGCTAAGGGTCTTAATCCTTATTCTAATGGAATTACTTCTCTGATATATTGATAACATATTCAGCCATCACAATTGCAAGAACTGTCTTAATCCTTATTCTAATGGAATTACTTCTCTGATACTGGAGCAGCAGGAAAGGACAGTCAACGAATGGTTAAAGTCTTAATCCTTATTCTAATGGAATTACTTCTCTGATACGGTAAAAGAACTAAAACAAGAAATATCTCGCCTTCTGTCTTAATCCTTATTCTAATGGAATTACTTCTCTGATAGTAAAACAACTGAAAGAACAAGTATCTCGCCTGCTGTCTTAATCCTTATTCTAATGGAATTACTTCTCTGATAGAGTAAAAAAATTAAAACAAGAAATATCTCGCCTAGCGTCTTAATCCTTATTCTAATGGAATTACTTCTCTGATTAATGTTGAGTTTCATATGTCATCTCACTATTCTAGGTCTTAATCCTTATTCTAATGGAATTACTTCTCTGATGAGAGAAAGGATTCGTATGTTGGCCAAGAGGCCGAGTCTTAATCCTTATTCTAATGGAATTACTTCTCTGATAGGAGAACAGGAATGGGAACGGTGAAAGAATTAAAAGTCTTAATCCTTATTCTAATGGAATTACTTCTCTGATGGGTCGCAACCTGACCATGCTAAGAACCTGGCATGGTGTCTTAATCCTTATTCTAATGGAATTACTTTTCTGATTTTAAAATATTTTAAAGAATATCAGAGAGTAATGGAAGTCTTAATCCTTATTCTAATGGAATTACTTTTCTGATAACCAACTAAAGCAAGAAATATCTCGCCTTCTAGGGTCTTAATCCTTATTCTAATGGAATTACTTTTCTGATACCAAAATTCTTAAATCTCTATATTTCAAATCTATACCTTATAGACTCATATACATTCACTTGTTAATTCACAAATATTAACCCGTTTCTAAGAGACTGCAAAGATAGTGCTTTTTTCAATAAGTCAAAGAGCGATTTAAGCGAAAAAGACTCAAAAGAACAACGTATTCTTATTGCGCATGATGATATCCAACGCGATCTTTTGGCCGATTATCTTCATCGAGCGAAGATAATCCGGGGAGATAGGGACAATCAAGATGCTATCCTTGTTCTCGTAAGCCGCTTGGACTTCCGTTAAGTCACTACGAATATGATCGTATTCCTCCATTCCCAAATCCGCCAAGAAGATAGAACGCTGTATACGTACACAACCTTTGCGCAGCAAGTATTTGGCCACTTGATAGCGAACCTTATTGCTCTCTATGTCATACATCACGAAAAACAACATATTCGAAGAGGGCCTGTCAGCCCGATTAACGATTCCTAATACCATTTCTATCCGCTCATCCAATGTGGGCATCTCCTCCAGCTCATTCGGTTGCCGATTGGGAACTGATGAGCCGGAAATTCCCGCATGAACCAACTTGCGCATCACCTCTGCAAATGAAAGCGGAGGCTTTCCTCCTTTCTTCCTTGCCATAGGTCAATGGTTGTTGATAAAGTCTCGAACCAAATCCGTCATCAACTCATTCAGCTCCGCGTTTGTCCCGGAACGGGGAGAACGAACGACCGAGAAACCTCTCTTCCCGAAAAACAAATTCACCTCGGCCTGCTTCAGTCCCATCACGAAGCGGATCTTCTTTCCATACTGAATGTTGATCACTTCCGAGACAGCCACCCCTGTCTCTTCCACGTATGGTTTCAGCTTCAACATGATCTCATCCAGTTCTTTCGGCACGAAGACGGGTGCCTTCTCCTTGGGGGCTTTCGGATTGAGTAATTGCTTGATCCGATCCATCGCCTCCTTGTCCGGATCCGAAGAACCAATCCCTTCATCCCGTTTAGGAGAGGATGCGGCACTCTCCTTGAGCATTTGCTCCTGCTTTCTCTTCAACTCGAACAACGCGCTGGGGCTATCTACGTCCAAGAACGCTCTCATATTTACCAAATCCGCATCCGGATTATAGTAGGCCTCCGGATCCATGCTGATGAAGCATGCCCTTGTCACGTCGCTCGTCCGCTTATCGACCACCTGTTGCAAGGCGTATTGCTCGCTGAAGCTCATCAAGAATGATTTATAGAACAGGGAATACACCCCACTATCATAGCAACGTTCGCTCAGCTTGAACAAGATCTTCAACCCGTCCTCACCCGGAGAGACGAAAGCCAAGACCACTCGAGAGTCTTCCTCTATCCGCCTGCGAGTCTCTTGTACAGACAGCCCCTTGCCGGACAAATGATCGATGTCGACCATGAAATACTCCGTATAGGCGAAGTTCTCCGTCTTGCGATAAGGGGGATTGAACATCCCACATACCAGGTAAGGGAGTTGACGTTTCAACGCACCGTATTGCTTCTCGTCGATCTCCCTGACAATCCGCAGTTGCCGGATTGCCGAGACGATGTTCGGACGAGGATTACGCAACGAGTCGTACACGGATTTAACGGGCACCTTGTGCAACTGATCCGCGTTCGCGATAATGTTTATACCTGCGGAAATCATGATCAATTATATTTTTTCCATTGTTGCGCAAGCTCTTGCGCATAAAGCGTTATTTGATTCAATCGGCTTCTCGAGACACCCTTTACCGCTACGACCTCGTCCAAGTAGTCATTCAAGGACTGGATCAGCACACGGCGTCCCAATGCCTCTAACCAATAAGAGCCGTCTTCCCTTACCAAGTAATACTCATCGGTTACCACCCGCTGCATCAGCAAGAGGCAAACCACATAATCCACCCATATCCGATACAGCTCTATTACATCGTAGACCAAGACCGGACGATTGTAGTCATCTCTGTGCATCACCCCGATATAAGGATCAATGCCTGCCTTGATCAAGGCTCCCTCGATTTTTCCGTACAGCAGCCCGTAACCATAGTTCAACAGGGCATTGGCTATATCCATCGCGGGATGTTGGCTTCTACCCGCGAAACGGTACTCCTCAGGCAGGAACAAATTCAAGGTCTCAAAATAGATCTTCGAGGAAAGCCCTTCCCAGCCCCGCAAGGAAGGAGCCACATCGGTCACGATCTCTCCATCGACACTCCTTATCTTTGTCCGATAATCCTCTAAGCGATCAATGGATTTACGCACTTTCTTCTCTATCTCCACCGATCGGGGAATCATCAGCAACAATAAGGCTTGCTGGTTCTCTATCTTCCTTAAGATGATCTCCTTGATCCACGAGACGGCATCCTTGGTAAAGGTAAAGCTCAATTGCCCTTTCCGGATCGTCGATACGGATCCATACTTCGGACTCCAAATCCGTCCCATCGGCTGTCCGCTCCGATCCATGAACAAGACCTCGATCTCCCTCTCTATGGCAAGCAGTACGGCATCGCTCGTTATCTGCGCGCCGCGACTGATCTGGATCGAGGTGATACCGATTGCCGGAATCCGTTGTTTCCCGTCTTCCGAAAGGATAACAAAGCCTTCGTTATCACGACTGAGTGATATTCCGAACGTGTTCAACACTAATTCCATACTCATTTGATTTTATCTTTTATCATGCGGGCAAAGCACTCCGCACGATAAAACGTGGTTTATCGCAAATGTACACATTATTTTGTTTTTATTTCTAAAAATCACATCTTTAAGGCCAAATATTTATACATATAAAATTATGGATTAGGGGCTGTCGTAGGCAAAGGCTTGCCCGAGTGGTTGGTTCAGGGGCAGCCGGATGTGTGTTATGTATCATCCCGTTTCCCTTATTTTATAGCTGGCTTATATTTGCGATAATAATTGCTTGGAATCTGTTTGTTATCATTTAGATATTCAACGCTCCGATCAACTCCGTTACCGATTTAAAACCATGCCGGTCACAATAGTCATTCAATCCATCAATAACCTTGATAGATACGGTTGGATCTATAAAGTTATAAGTTCCGATCTGGATAGCGCTAGCCCCTGCTAACAGGAACTCTACGGCATCTTTCCAATTTGAAATACCTCCCAAACCTATAATCGGGATCTTCACCGCATGATAGGTTTGCCATACCATACGTAAAGCCACAGGTTTTACGCAAGGCCCGGAAAGACCTCCGGTTATTGTAGATAATAGGGGCTTACGTCTCTCCGCGTCGATGGCCATCCCAAGCATCGTGTTGATTAACGAGACTGCGTCCGCGCCCTCCGCCTCAACAGCCTTGGCGATCTCCGTAATATCAGTGACGTTTGGTGAAAGTTTTACAATAAGTGTCTTCGGATAAACCTTGCGGACGGCCTTGACAACCTCTCCCGCGCCACATGCGGTAACACCGAAAGCCATGCCGCCTTGCTTGACGTTCGGACAAGAAATGTTCAGCTCGATGGCTGGAATCTTATCCAGCTCAGCGATCTTTTCCGCACATTCTACGTATGTCTCAACCGAAGATCCACTCACGTTTACGATCATATTCGTATCGATGTCCTTGATCTCCGGATAAATATGCTCAGCGAAATAATCGGCGCCCTTATTCTGAAGCCCCACGGCATTCAACATGCCGGAGGGAGTCTCCGCCATTCTTGGATAATCATTACCTTCACGGGGCTGGATGGTAGTACCTTTCACGAAAATACCACCTAAACGTGAAATATCCATGAAATCAGCATATTCTATACCATATCCGAACGTGCCGGACGCTGTCATTACCGGATTCTTCAACGGTAAATTCCCAATGTTTACATTTAATTCAGCCATGACAATTTCTCAATATTAAATACGGGACCTTCTGCACACACACACACATTATGACCTTCCTTGTTTTTCTCTACGCAGCACAAACAGGCACCTATGCCACAAGCCATCGTGTTCTCAAGAGAAACCTCGCAGGAAATCGCTTCCGCGCCCGCGTATCTCGCTACCGCCACCATCATCGGTTTAGGGCCACAAGTGTAAATCCGGTCAAATCGGACCTCTTTAAGGATCGTATGATCTGTCACATATCCTTTCTCGCCCAATGAACCGTCTTCGGTTGTGATATAAACCTTACCCAATCTCCGGAATTCATCCAACTGCAACACATCACTCTCCGAGCGGGCTCCCAGCAGGAACGCAGGCTCAAAACCTGCTTCTTTTAGACAAGCTCCCAGATACAACATCGGAGCGGTTCCAACACCTCCGCCAATCAGCAAGAATCTTTTGCCCTCCTGTTCCTTGGAAGGAATTGTAAAACCATTACCCAATGGCAACATTATATTTACAATATCACCGGGATGGAACGCTGCCATTTTCCTCGTGCCATCGCCAACCAGTTGAATCAATAACCACAACTCATTTCTAGACTTATCTACATAGTTGACTGAAATCGGACGACGCAAGAATGTTGTAGGAGAGTTTTCCACGCGAACCTCCACAAACTGTCCGGGAAAGATCTCCGGGAGATTATCAGCCGAGGTTAACTTTAGCAGGCAATAATTCTTATGGAGGCGACAGTTTTCGGTCACCTTCATGTCTAAGATGTACTTCTTCATATACATGATTACTCTGTTTATCCGCGAAGATACAACAAAAGTGGCATATAGGTTATAACCCCCCTCTGTAAACCTTTTCGTTCTAACTTTTTTCCGGGACAAAGGTATCAAACGTGTTATCTGAGTAAAATATCATTATTTTACTCACATTTTTAGATGGTTTTTCTTGACGTATAACTTGCTCTACAACAGATTGTTTATGGGTGTTTACAGGTGTCTCAACCCCAATTTCCTTGCGATTTTCAGCGGCAACCTGTACATTGGGGCGATTTTCGAGCATATTTGTAAACAAATTGGGTTCGGTTAACACATGTTCTCGAATCATTTCACCTTTACCAAACAACAGCCAGTCGGAATCAATATAAGTGAACCGTTCCAATATCTTTAACAGGACATCCAAACTCGGATTATTTCTCCCAGATGTAATATGTGACATTGCTGAACGCTGTATACCGATCGATTCAGCAAATTTAGAAGGGGTAAGTCCTTCATGTTCCATTATTTTTAAAATACGATCTCTCATATTCATATCTATCTTAAATCCTTACTAGAATCCTGCCATTATGACCGTTTACCAAGATAATTATCGATAAAGTAAACTCGACACAAAGGTAAATCAATATTTCCATTTGCACAATTTATTTTTATAAAACTAAATAGAAACATTTGTGACGATACGATACAATTGTACTAAGTATAAATGTGAACAGTGTCTGACACGGGGGAGTTCGCGCATTTAGCAGAACTTTAAACCATTGGAATATTTTATTGATATATAGATATATAAATCCATAATCAAGGCGTGATTCAAGGGAATTTTTACGTTTGTAGACAGAAAAAACCTGTTTAGTTAAAGTAAACGATTAATATTTTATATAAAAAAACTGGCTGTTTAGAACTTATGATAGAGCGTACGTGGATAGAAAAATAGATACTAATTCATGATTTAGATCAGTAACGTAAACCTTGTACATTTGTGACATGCATAAATAGATTACAGTAGTAAACTAAATCTGTAATCCATTCAACAATTTTTAGGGCAGATATGATTGTAAACCTCTTTTTCTATGTTACATTTATATACATAATGAATCTCCTCCATTACTTTTACTGCCAACTTGTCTCTTTTTCCTCAATCTGATAATGAAGATAATGTACAGCTGATACGATTATAATTTTAAGTGCAGATTCCTTGTGATTTTTGAGGAGAAAGATACGTGATCAAATAAATTTTGAAATCTCAGCGAGATAAAATAGGCGTAATTAATTGATAAATAAACAAAAAGACCTCTTTTTCCAGTTTGAATTTTTTATCATTCTAGAAAAAAAGGCCCTTTACCCTCCCATTAAGACTATGACTTCTGTTTAATGTAAAATCTTGTAAAGTAATTCTATTAATAAATCCGCATCAGTTGCTGAAGAGTTTTCCACGCCCTTGGATCTTGCATCCGTCGTTCGGATATCACTGATCAAATTAAAGACTTTCATCGCTGAATAATTTTTCATGCCCAAGAGATAGTCCCGGACTTGATAAGTTCCCCGCAAACCAAGCGCGGTCATCAATCCTGATTCCGATCGATCCTTCGTATAATAACAAATCAGCAGGTTCGAGAAATAGTTAAATAGTACAGGAAGTGTCATCTGTATCGGATTACTTTTAGGATTTTTCTCAAAATACTGAGCGATCCGGTTTGCCTTTAGTACATCTTTCAGGGCAAGTGCCTTTATCAACTCAAAGTTATTGTATTCTTTACTAACCCCGATGTTTTGCTCTATCAATTCCGGTGTGACGCGTTTTGAGGCTTTTTCAGCCAAGATAATCGTCAGCTTATCTAATTCCTTATTGAGACGGTTTAAATCGTTTCCAAGGAAATCAGAGAGCATTTGAGCGGCTTTTGGATCGATACCGATAGAACGCTGTTGCATCAAAGAGGTGATAAAGCCCGGCATTTTATAATCCGGAATCTTTTTCGACTCATATAAAATGCCATTTTTATCGGTTGCGGCCGCCAACGCACGACGGCGATCTAAAGTCTTATATTTGTAATTTATGACCAATATAGTTGACGACAAAGGGTTCTTCACATAATTGCTCAGCAGCTCTATATCTCTCACTAGTTGAGCCTCTCGTACAACAATCAATTGATATTCGGACATCATCGGAAAACGACGTGCCGCGTTGATAATAGAAATAGCATCCGTATCCGCGCCATACAGAATAATCTGATTGAAATCTCTCTCAGATTCCTCCAGTACGTTTTTTATTAACAAATCGGTTATTTGATCGATGAAGAAAGGCTCTTCACCCATTAACACGTAAACGGGCTGAAACTTTCTAGCCGCTATATCCCTACAAATCTCCTCGAAAGTAATTTCTTTTTTTGCCATGAATTATGCGGTTTTGCTATTACCAACTAAAGCGGATGTGACGGATCGTCTTCTTTCCATCCAGAATCTGTTGAAGAGCTTCAATCCCCAACATGACTTGTTCTCCTACAAATTGCTGGGTTACTTTTCGGTCACTCGCTTCTGTTTTTACGCCATCCTCCTCCAATGGTTTATCCGATATCATTAGCAATGCGCCCGTAGGTATCTGGTTGGCGAAACCGGCGGTCAGCAAGGTCGCGGTTTCCATATCGATACCGGTGGCATGCGTACTGCGAAGATATGCCTTGAAATCATTATCGTATTCCCAAACCCTGCGATTTGTCGTGTAAACCGTACCCGTCCAATAATCTTTTCCATGATCGCGTATGGCGGAAGATATGGCACGAAGCATTGAAAAAGCGGGTAATGAAGGTACCTCGGGCGGTAAATACTCATTCGACGTTCCCTCGCCCCGGATCGCCGCTATTGGCAATACATAGTCCCCTAATACGTTTGCCCTTTTCAATCCCCCACATTTACCGAGGAAAAGAACAGCTTTGGGCATAATCGCTGATAATAAATCCATGATCGTAGCAGCGTTCGCACTACCCATTCCAAAATTGATGATGGTAATCCCTTCAGCCGAAGCATTGGGCATCGAGCTTTTCAATCCCAAGATCGGGACATTAAAATGATCCGCGAATATCTCGACATACTTAGTGAAGTTCGTGAGTAATATGTGCTTGGTGAAGTCTTCTAGCTTTCGCTCGGTATAACGAGGCAGCCAATTTTCCACGATTTCTTGTTTTGTTCTCATAAATAACTACCTTTGAGGTGCATTTCAGTTTAGAATACAAATAGCAAATATAGCAAATGCTCCCATTAAATCTACCAAAATTCTCAGTCAAAGTTATGGAGAAAGCAGGAAAGCCTTCTATCTGGGATTCTGTACGCCGAAAGTTTGTCGCGTTAACGCCAGAGGAATGGGTACGACAACATTTCGTGAACTATTTGGTCACGGAAAAAAACTATCCCCAAGAACTTTTAGCGAATGAAGTGACGGTAAAACTAAACGGAACATCCAAACGATGCGATACGGTCGCATACGATCGGTTTCTTGCGCCTCTGATGATTGTTGAATATAAAGCCCCGCAGATCGAGATAACAAGCGCCGTATTCGACCAAATCGCACGTTACAACATGGTTCTACACGTAAAATACCTAACCGTAAGCAACGGCATCCGTCATTTTTGTTGCAAAATCGACTATGAAAAACGGACATACGCCTTCCTCAAAGATATACCGGAATACAATCTATTGGAGAAAACCGTTTAATTGCCAAAAATAAGTCCCCCTTATCATTCTATGCACCCGCACGGATCAGATAAGGGCTCACTCACCCCAACCAATGAATGGTTCTATCGATCAGTAATTTACAGTTCGCGGATAGGTCATCTCCTTCTACATACTTGACATTACCGGAAGTTTTAGAAGATAGTACCCCTGATACCTCTACCTCCCCATTTTCATGGCCGGCAAACTTAAATAGATTATATGTGCTTGATAGAAAGAGAAGAAAAAGAAACAGAAACGCCTTCGCGACACCTCCTGTTTTTTCTATATATTGAGTAGATTTCAAATCCATATCCCACGCATTAAAAGTTACATGGGTGCAAACGTAGCAATATTTGTCAAATAAACAAATATTTTAACAAGAAAATTTTATTTCGTGAAGAGATAATCCTCCGGTTTTGCGATTCGTAAGATATATTCCGGCGTATTAGAGAGTCTTTTCGCATACAAAGTGACAGAATCCCCCTCCTCTGGCATCGTAGAATTAGATTCTAACGACATCCGGTCAACACTATGCGCTTCCATTTCATCATCTTTATCGAAAAAGAATGAATATCCTAATAACACCGCAAAAAAAGATAAGATCAATGGCTTCATGTCTGACTTGTTTTTATGACTATATAAGCTTAGATGCTTATAAAACGATAAATGCTGCATATTATTTCACAATAACTACATTTTTAATGCACCGACATAACCGTACTTATTTCGTCAATGCAGTATATATTCCGCGAAGAGGAGCTTCAGCGCAAAAATAAAAAAGGCGAGGATCTTATAACCCCCGCCTTCTGTAGATATGGAAATCCTATTTTTATCCGCCGAAATCGTCGAAATGCAACATCTCACGAGGTACACCCAAGTTATCCAGCATGTTTTCCACAGCCTTTGACATCGGGCCCGGACCACACATGTAGTATTCGATATCTTCCGGAGCCTCGTGATCCTTCAAGTAAGTATCAAGGATTACCTGATGAACGAAACCGGCCGTATATTTAACACCCGCGGCATCAGCGGCAGGATCCGGACGGTCAAGCGCCAAGTGGAACGTGAAGTTCGGGAATTCTTTCTCGATTTCCAAGAAATCTTCCAAATAGAACACTTCGTTCAACGCACGAGCGCCATAGAAATATGACATCTTACGATCCGTTGTCTTCAACGTCTTCGTCATGTGCATGATTTGGGCACGCAACGGAGCCATACCGGCACCACCACCAATCCACATCATCTCTCTCTTAGAATCGAAAATTGGGTGGAAATCACCATAAGGACCACTCATCGTCACTTTATCACCCGGTTTCAATGTATAGATATATGAGGAAGCGATACCTGGCATCACATCCATGAAACCTACTTGTGGTTTCGGTTTAAACGGAGGCGTAGCGATACGCACGGTCAACATGATACGGTCACCCTCGGCAGGATAGTTGGCCATAGAATACGCACGGATAGACGGTGAGTCGTTCTTACACTTCAAACCGAATAAACCAAATTTCTCCCAAGCCGGCAGATACTCAGAACCGATCAAGCTCTTATCGATATCCTTGTTATAATCCATCGAGTATGCAGGGATCTTGATCTGGGCGTAAGAGCCCGGAATAAAGTTCATGTGCTCACCTTTAGGCAACGCAACGATAAACTCCTTGATAAAGGTAGCGACGTTCTTGTTGCTGATGACCTCGCACTCCCATTCCTTAACGCCAAATACCTCGTCCGGTACCTGAACGACCATATCCTCTTTCACCTTGCATTGGCAAGCCAAACGCCAATGATCTTTCACTTGTTTACGAGAGAAGAAACCTTTCTCGGTAGGTAGGATCTCGCCACCGCCATCAATAACTTGAGCACGGCACTGACCGCATTTACCACCACCACCACAAGCGGAAGACAAGAAGATGCCACCGCTCTGCAGCGCACCTAGCAGAGTTCCACCAATCGGGGTCTCTATATTTTTCTCTCCGTTAACCTTCAAGCTTACATTTCCTGAAGGTACCAATTTTGCTTTGGCGAACAAAAGCAAACCGACCAAGATCAGCGTGATCAATAAAAATACTACTGCACTGACACCGATCGTAAGTCCGCCAGACATTAATAAAATCATCTTTATATTTTGTTTAATGCGTTAATACTTAAATCTTCAGACCGGAGAAACACATGAATGCCATACCCATCAAACCTGTGATGATGAAGGTAATACCCAAACCTTTCAAAGCGTTGGGGACATTTGAATATGCCAGCTTCTCACGGATGGCCGCCATTCCTACGATGGCCAGCAACCAGCCGATACCAGATCCTAAACCATAAACAGTAGCGATACCTACATTAGCGAACGCTTTTTGTTGCATAAACAGAGAACCTCCCAAAATCGCACAGTTTACAGCGATCAGCGGCAAAAAGATACCAAGGGAAGCATACAAAGACGGGGAGAATTTCTCGACTACCATCTCGACCAACTGCACGAAAGAAGCGATAACGGCGATAAAGATAATAAACGCCAAGAAGCTAAGATTCACCTCGGCGTATTCCGGGCCTAACCAGCTTAACGCACCTTCTTTCAATACATAATTCTCAAGCATATAGTTAATCGGCAGTGTACAGAAAAGTACGAATGTCACTGCTATACCTAATCCTAAAGCGGTCTTCACGTTCTTTGAGACAGCCACGAAAGAGCACATACCCAAATAGTATGCGAAGATCATGTTGTCAACGAAGATCGAGCGGACGAATGTGCTTAATAATTGTTCCATTCTATTATTCGTTTAATCGTTAACATTAATTTTCTTGAAGTTCCTTGTTCTTAGCACGATGAACCCAAATAATAACGGCGATCACGATCAACGCCATCGGAGGCAAGATCATTAGACCATTGTTCACGTAACCCAGATCATAGAATGCCTGCGGAATCACTTGGAAACCCAATAAGGTGCCAGAACCCAGCAACTCACGGAAGAAACCTACGATAATAAGAATAATCGCATATCCCAAACCGTTACCTATACCATCCAAGAACGATTCCCACGGGCCGTTACCCAAGGCGAACGCTTCCAGACGTCCCATCAAGATACAGTTCGTAATGATCAAACCGACAAATACGGAAAGCTGTTTGTTTACGTCATAAGCAAAAGCTTTCAACACCTCACTAACGATTGTCACCAAAGCGGCAACCACCACTAATTGCACGATAATACGGATACGGTTCGGAATCGTATTACGCATCAATGAAATGATCACGTTAGCGAAAGCTACGACAGCCGTCACCGAGATACCCATCACGATGGCCGGCTCAAGTTTTGATGTTACAGCCAACGCAGAGCAAATACCTAGCATCTGAACGACAACCGGGTTGTTAGCGCTCATCGGGCCTAACAGAACTTCTTTATTCTTTTCAGATAATAATCCCATCTTCTACTTAATTTTGTGAGGTCAAATATTTAACATAACCGCTCAAGCTATCAAAAAGCATAGCGCTAACGCCTTGACTTGTAATCGTACCACCTGAGATACCATCCACGTAGTCTTGTCCGGCAACGCTCTTGCCCCGCTTAACTACAGCGACTGACTTGAATTCTCCACTCATGAAAATCTTCTTACCTTTGAACTTACTGCTGAACGCAGGCTTAGAGATCTCAGCTCCCAACCCCGGGGTTTCACCTTGGTGGCTGAAGTCTGCACCATAAATAGTATTCTTATCACTATCTACAGAGATGTAACCCCATAACGGGCCCCAAAGACCTGCTCCCTGCAAAGCCATGATATATTTCGGCTGGCCCTCTACATCTGCGACGAAAACCGGATATTGATGCTCAGCGGCGGCCTTGACTACATCCGTAGCGAAAGCGTCGCCTTCAACCTTCTCACCACTCTCGTTCACCAAGAAAGCATCCTTGATCAACTCGTTGTACTTAGCCTCAGCCTCAGAAGAAGAAACATTTACATTGATGGAACGCAGAATTTGTTGTCTCTTATCGTTATCCTCGTTCTGTTTCTGGGTACTTCTCAATGACTGTGAAGTAAACGCCAATACGACAGCTACCAGCACAACCATCACAGCCGCGTAAACAACCGTATAAACATTGCCATCCCGGTTCATGCCTTTCTTGGCAGTACCCTCCTCCTTGATTTCCTCAAACTCGGAAGCTGGAGCGGAACATACCGGGCAAGTGTCAGGAGCCTTATTCCCCTCGTGGACATAGCCACATACTTTACATTTATATTTAGCCATATTCCTTCTTACTTTATTTTATTACACGTTTCAATCTGCGAGAGATGTTAGCTTCCACAACATAATAATCGATCAGCGGAGCGAACACGTTCATCAACAGGATAGCGAGCATCATACCCTCTGGATAACCCGGGTTCAACGCACGAATGATAATGGCCATAGCACCTACAAGGAAACCATAGATGTATTTACCTGTCTCCGTACGAGCGGAAGTCACTGGGTCTGTAGCCATGAACACGGCACCAAAAGCGAAACCTCCTAAGAATAAGTGATCCAGCGGAGACACACACATGGCGACCGTAGTACCGATCATATTAAAGATCAATGACATGAAAGCGCCACCCACGAACACAGAAACCATCGTCTTCCAGCTTGCGATACCCGTAACCAACAAGATTACCGCACCGATCAAGATCGCCAGTACGGAAGTCTCACCAATGGAACCCGGGATCAAACCAAGAAATGCGTCCCAAGTAGAGATCGGATTGCCCAATACGTCAACGGCTTGGAAAGAACCGATCATCTCCTTGCCAGCGATAGCGACTTGTCCCAGCGGAGTAGCTCCGGAGAAGCCGTCGACCACTTGGCCAGCCCCGATACCAAACGTATCTGCCGTACGAACGAACACTTGATCACCTGACATTGCTGCCGGGTAAGCGAAGAATAAAAACGCACGCGTAACCAATGCCACATTAAATACATTATATCCCGTGCCACCAAATACCTCTTTCGCGAAAACAACCGCAAAAGCAGTGGCTACAGCGATCATCCATAACGGAGTATCGACCGGTACGATCATCGGAATCAAGATACCGGAAACCAAGAATCCTTCCTGAATCTCTTCCTTCTTCACTTGGGCAACAGCGAACTCAATGCCCAAACCTACCACATACGAAACAACAATCTTAGGCAATACCGCCAAGAATCCGAAAATAAAAGTCATCAAAAATCCCGGATCAGCCCCCACAGCTAAATTGTGCTGATAACCGACATTATACATACCAAAAAGCAAAGCAGGCAACAAAGCGATGATAACCACGGTCATGGTACGCTTTGAATCAATACAGTCATGAACATGCACGCCCGTTTTAGAGGTTTCGTTCGGAACAAATAAGAATGTCTCGAAACCGTCAAAAACAGAACGGAACATCGCCAGCTTTCCGCCTTCCTCAAAGTTAGGCTTAATCTTGTCGAGATAATTCCTTAACGCTTTCAATGTATTATAAGTTTTTTAGGTTATTAATTCATTTCCTTATACAACAGGTTCAATCCGTCGCGAACGATCTTTTGCAACTCGATCTTGGAAGTGTCCACGAACTCGCAAAGAGCGAAATCCTCAGGAGCCACCTCATAGATACCTAAGTTCTCCATCTTGTCGATATCGAACGCAATGATCGCTTTCAACAAATACTCCGGGTAGATATCCATCGGGAACACTTTGTCGTATTCATTAGACATGATCATGGCACGTTTACCACCTTTGATTCGGGCGTCAATCACATATTCCTTGCTAGTGCTTAACCAGCTAAAGTAACTATGGCTAGCGCTGAACTGATTGAAACGAGGCATAGCGAAACCTAAAAACTCATGCGTCTCATCGCCTTCCGGAATCACGGTGATCTGGTTATCATAAGCGCCTAGGTAACCATCCATATTTACCTTGGTACCTGTCAGAACATTACCGCTGATAACACGGATGTGCTCCTGTCCTAACACTTTACCGCTAACCAAACTCTTGATCGTACAACCTGAAATTGTCTTGACATAGCCTCTCTCAGTAGTCTCTGAACCGGTGATAACAACCATACGGCTGAAATCTGCGACACCCTTGTTGAACAAGCGTCCGATAACGATCACGTCCGCCGGATTAACCGTCCAAACGACCTCCCCCTTGTTAACGGGCTTGATATGATTGATCTGCACGCCAACGTTCGCTGCGGGATGCGGACCTTCTACTTCCACGATCTCCACACCTTTCATTCCGCTCACGACAGAACCGCTTCTTACACCCACATACACTTTTCCATTCGTTAATTTAGCCAAGGCGTTTAATCCAGTCTGGAAATCAGCCTCCTGACCTTTTACGATAAAGTCGAAGTTTGGAGCCAACGGAGCGGAGTAAAAAGCCGAAACGAAGATATCACGCGGCGTATCCAATGGAGCGGCAATGATATCGTAGGGGCGTTGCTTGATAAACGGCCACATACCAGCGTTCAGAAGTGCCTCTTTCACCTCTGCTCCCTGTAGGGATGCCACGTCCTTCTTGCCGAATTCCTCATACTCGATCCGCGCATCCGGCTTCACGACGATGCTTAGCACCTTACGCTTCTCTCCTCGGTTTACGGCAGTTACCTCGCCACTGACCGGCGAAACAAACTTGATCTCGGGGCGGTTCTTGTCAATCATCAGTACAGAACCGGCTTTGACTTTTTCTCCTACTTTCGCAACAACTTTGGGGAGAATACCGTTATAATAGTCGGGGACGATCGCGTAAGACTCGCTCTTGCCGCCGTTTAACAGTACATCCGAAGCTTTGCCCTTCAGATTAATGTCTAAACCCTTTTTAATCTTAATCACATTTGCCATGATACAACTAAAATTGTTTATATGTAATTTTCCTGCAAAAGTAAACATTTTTTCATGCTTTAGAGTAGGGAAAGGCAAATAAATAGAGAAATAATTCCATAATTTTGCGTTGTTAAAGAAAGTAATAAGAAAATGAAAGTCTTTAAAATCCTATTCCTGCTGCTCAGCACGGTTTTAGTACCGTTGAACGCTCAAGTGACTTACTTCACCAACGTTAGCGATAAGCAAATAAAGACCCTCCAAGTGAAGGTTGCCGGCGAGATGTTCTCCGATCCTTTCATCGAATTAGACGGTGAGAATCGTATCGAGGTTAATTTCGACGCTTTTAATCCGGATTTCGGGCGATACGCCTATAACCTGGTTCATTGCAACGCGGATTGGACGCAATCAAATCTTTCCCCGATCGAGTATATGAATGGTTTCCAAGGGAGCACGATCGAGGATTTCGCCAATGCGATGGGTACTACGGTACAATACACCAACTACCGGTTACTTTTCCCGAATGATGACGTCCAACCGAAAGTCTCGGGGAATTATGCCTTGCAGGTATATGACGAGAATGATCCCTCCCGGATCGTATTAACCGCTTGTTTCTCTATTTTCGAGCCGATGGTTAGTGTCGCCGCCACAGTCAGCGGAAATACGGATATCGATACCAATCAGTCACACCAACAAGTCAGCTTTGCGATCAATAACAAGAACTTCCCCATCACCTATCCCCAAACCGACTTGAAAATCTGGGTGTATCAGAATAACCGCAGGGATAATGCCGTAACAGGTCTTCAGCCTATGACTATATTAGAGAACCGGATCTCTTATACGAACAATCCGAACTTAATCTTTCCCGCGGGAAACGAATATCGCCGTATGGAATTTTTGAGCAACAAATACAATGGCATGCACGTAGAAAGTATCTCGTTCCATAACCCATATTACCATGTAGAGTTGATGACGGATTATCGGCGTGACCAATTATCGTATCAATACGATCAAGACCAAGACGGCCGTCTCTTCATCCGTTGCGGCAATTGTAACGACCCGGATACGGAAGCGGACTATTACATTGTTCACTTTACCCTCGCCATGGACTTAATTCCCGATGGAAACGTGTATTTGAATGGCGAGTTATGTAACAATGTGTTGGACGAAAAAAGTAAGATGGGCTATAATCCGGAGACGCGTCGATACGAGAAATCCGTCTTACTGAAACAAGGCAGTTACAACTACCAGTACCTCTTTGTCCCTAACGGACAAACCGTAGGACAAACCGGACCCATCGAGGGTGATTTCTTCCAGACAGAGAACGAATATAGCATTTACGTCTATTATTGCCCGATGGGAGCACGGTATGATCGTTTAATCGGTGTAACAAGTATCAGAAATGCAATGCCTGTGCTATAATTATTCGCGTAAAAGGCATACTTTTACGCATAAAATAATTGAGCATGAAAACGAGACGTATTGTTATCATTACCGTGTTGTTAATCGGAGGACTTCTCTCGATCGTTCAAGTCATACCCGAAAATCCACTGCTGATAGGCGAAAGGTTATTTCCGCACGGAGGATGGATACAGGTGATACTTGCCATGCTGTACGGTGGTTGGCTTTGCCATAAGATGCAAGATCGTCAAGAACGCCCTAAATGGAGAAAACGGGCGTGGTTGTTATTCTCGATCGTTTTCTTCGGGCAACTCGCCCTAGGGATTCTGGCCGATCCTATTTTCCTTATGACCGGGAAACTGCATATACCGATCCCCGCGGTAATCTTGGCCGGACCGCTTTATCGCCTCGAGGGATTATTCATGCCCATACTATTTGTCAGCACCCTATTGCTATCCGGTCCCGCTTGGTGTAGCCAGCTTTGTTACTTCGGGGCATTCGACGCATGGAATGCCCGGGGGAAATGGGAACGAAAAAGGTTCCCTTATCACAGGCAAATGCGATACAGCGTATTATTTCTGGTTATGCTGGGAGCCATCTTGCTACGAACATCCGGGGTGAGCGGCAGGATAGCTACCGCTTTTGGAATAGCTGTCGGAGTTATCGGGCTACTTGTCATGCTAATGTTTTCCAGAAAGAGACGGAAGATGGTACATTGCAGTAGTTATTGTCCGATCGGGACTTTGGTATCTTTCCTCAAGTACCTCTCTCCTTTCCGGCTACGGCTGACCACGGATTGTTGCCATTGCATGGCTTGTACAAACGCTTGCCGTTATGATGCCCTGCATAAGGAAGGGATCGAGAAGGGAAAGATCGGCTATACCTGTACCTATTGCGGCGATTGTCTTTCCGCTTGCAAGCACGGGGCGATAGAATATCATTTCCCGGGGTTGCGCCCGGCCGCTGCCGAGCGTCTATGGATCGTCGTAACGGTCGTATTACATACTTGTTTCTTGATGGTCGCACGGATCTGATTCGTTTATTTAATAGGTTCCACATGCAGAGCGATGTGCGTAGCCTGGCCGAACCTATCACGCAGATTCTGTTCGATCTCTTTCGTCAGGTCGTGGGCACGAGTCACGGTTATCTGCCCATCCACCCGTACATGCGCCTCGATAGCGAAGTTATTACCGATGCGGCGGGTACGTAGATTATGCGGGCTCTTTACCTCGGGAACCTCACTAATAATCGCCAAAATCTCATCCTCCACCTCCTTCGGTAAAGATTTCTCCAATAAGTCATTGATCGCCTGGATCACTAGTTGTAAGGCTACTTTTACGATAAACAAACTGACTATCACCGCTGCCAACGGATCTAGCACACGCCAATTATCTCCTAACAAAATCGCCCCTCCGATACCTAAAGCCGTACCGATCGAGGAAAAGGCATCCGAACGATGATGCCAGGCGTTAGCGATAACAACCTGGCTATTCTGTCTCCTTCCTACCCAAACCGTAATATGATACAGTAATTCCTTGACCACGATGGAAATAAGAGCGGCGACCAAAGCGATTATCCCCGGGCTTTCCAACGGAATATCCTTGAAATAAAAGCCATAAATCTTGTTCGCTCCCTCCCAAAAGAGGCCAAAACCTACAGAGAGCAAGACGATACCGACAATAGAAGTCGCCAAAGTCTCGTATTTACCATGCCCGTAATCATGGTTCTCGTCCTTCGGCTTGGAAGATATATTGACAAAAAGAAGTACGATTATATCCGTTACGAAATCAGATAACGAATGCACCGCATCAGCGATCATAGCGCTACTATGCCCCCAGATACCCGCCACGAACTTGAATACCAATAAAACAAAATTAGCGAATGACCCTAAAAGTGTCACTCGCATAATCTCTTTTTTCCTCGCCTTAACAGCTTTCTCCATCGAGTACGATTAACAAGATTTACCGGTCATGATGTCCAGCACCAGACGATCCGTCGCCTCCATCCCTTTAGAACCGATAGCGGTCAAGTTAGCGATCGATTTATCCACATCCTCATCGATAATACCCTCCACGGAAGTCACCACCTTATCCTCCATTGCCATCAAGGCGGAAAGCATCGCCGTAGATACGCCACTAGATACTTTCATCGCACAGCTCGGCTTAGCACCGTCACAAATCATCCCGGTAATATTACCGATCATATTCTTGATCGCATAAGAAATCTGCGTCTTATTTCCTCCCATCAGATAGGTGATAGCGCAGCTCGCTCCCGTAGCGGCAACCACACAACCGCAAAGGGCGGACAAACGTCCCAGACTTTGCTTGATGTAAATCACCATCAAATGGCTTAACATCAACGCACGGATCAGTTGCTCTTCCGAACATTGGATATCCTCGGCGAAAGAGAGAACCGGAAGCGTAGCGGCGATTCCTTGATTACCGCTTCCCGAATTACTCATCACCGGGATCATGGCGCCGTCCATGCGAGCGTCGCAAGCAGCGGAAGTCATGATCAACATATGCGTATAAGCGGAATCTCCCATGAACTTACGGCCGAAAACACCCGAGACCGTCTTACTTACCGTATGCCCGTAATTGCCTTTCATGGAAGCTTGGGCGGCTTTCTTATTCAACTCGGCTGTTTCTAAAATAAAACGAATCTCGTCCAATGGCATTTCCATGGCAAACGCATAGACTCTGGAGAAGGAAAGGCGTAAATCCTTATTCTCGCACACCTCCTCGGCGGAGGCGTTTGCCGTACGTAAATCAGTCAACACCTCCCCATTTTTCTCTACATATACTATATGAGTATGCTCCTTGCAAATAATCACCCTTGAACGATCGCCCCCCGCGGAACTTACGATCTCGATATAAAGTTTATCCACATTCTCTTTCAGGTCTATACCGATGCATTTCTTGCGGACCATTTCCTTACCCTCTTCCAATCCCTCCGGAGTCAGGTCTTTCAGCACCTCTAGCCCATAAGCGGACTTACCGATGATAGACCCCAAGGCGATAGCGATAGGTAATCCCACCATGCCAGTCCCCGGGATTCCCACACCCATCGCATTCTTCAAGATATTGGCGCTCAGATAAACCTCTATTTTCTCCGGCTTACGCCCCAACACTTCCGCTGCTTTGGCGGCCGCCAAAGCCACGGCGACAGGCTCCGTACATCCGATAGCAGGGATTACCTCCCTGTGAATCAAATCTATAATTTGAGCTTTTATGATAGTATCCATACCGATCGTTTTTATTTTAGAATTAGATAAGCATCGTTCTCATTCATTTTCCATGATATTAGCTTCCGCGCAAAATTAGGAATTTTATAGACACTACCAACGTTAGCGGTATTCTTTTTCTTTACTTACTACAACTTGGGTACGGAACGATATTTTTAGTACTTTTGTCACCTGCTTCGGGACCTAGAACGCCCGGACTATATTCATCCGATTAATTGAATTGACAAAGGAATGGGAATTTCGTCGCCGCTTGTAGATTTGCAACATCAATATGATCTCCTGCAGAAAGAATATGAATATGAGAAGGAAACCTACCGACAGCAATCCGAGCGTACGGGTTTGCGAAAACGGGTGGCGCAAGGCCTTTGTTGGTATCCGGTCGTTCCGGGACGCTGTTATTATAATTCCTTAAACCAATTGGTGATCGAGATCGAAAGGATGGAAGACCGGGAGATCGAGCATAATTTCGAATACGGGCGCCCGGTTTGTTTCTTTACGGCAACTATCAGTGGTAAATTGAAGTATCTGGATTTCTCCGCTACGATCAGCTATGTGGAAGAAGACCGGATGGTGGTAATCCTTCCCTCGCCTTCCGCCTCGATGGATATACAAGGGAAAAGCGATGATCTCGGCGTGCAACTCTACTTCGACGAGACCAGCTATAAGACGATGTTTTCCGCGCTCTCGGACGTGATGCGTGCGAGAAACAACCAACTCTCCCACCTAAGAGACGTATTGCTGGGACAGGAAAAACCGGGACAGCGGGAATTATTCCCGATCCGTTTCCCCTGGCTGAACCGCTCGCAGGAAGAAGCCGTAAACAAGGTATTGGGTGCGAAACAAGTATCTATCGTACATGGTCCTCCCGGAACCGGGAAAACAACTACCCTGGTGGAAGCCATTTACGAGACCCTTCACCGGGAGAATCAAGTGATCGTTTGCGCCCAAAGCAATACCGCCGTAGACTGCATCTCGGAGAAACTGGTAGATAGAGGCATCAGCGTCCTGCGCATCGGGAACCCCACGCGTATCAATGACAAAATGCTCTCGTTCACTTACGAACGCCGTTTCGAGTCGCATCCGGATTATCCCGAGTTATGGAGCATCCGAAAAGCGGTACGGGATATACAGTCCAATATGCGAAAGAAAAGCAGGGAGGAACGAGATACGATCCGGGGCCGCCTCTCCCGGTTGAAATGCCGGGCGACCGAACTGGAAGTCAAGATCGATATGGAGCTATTCGACAAGGCTCGTGTAGTTGCTTGCACCTTGGTTGGCTCCGCCAACCGGGTCATGATGAACCGCCACTTCACGACCTTGTTTATCGACGAGGCCGCCCAAGCATTGGAAGCCGCTTGCTGGATAGCGATCGCCAAAGCTGACCGGGTCATACTGGCAGGCGATCATCACCAATTACCCCCTACTATCAAATGTATAGAGGCGGAACGGGAAGGCTTAGGATGTACCTTGATGCAAAAAATAGCCCGCGCGAAACCAGAAACGGTCTCTCTCCTGAAGATCCAATATCGTATGCACGAGGATATCATGCGCTTCTCCTCCCGGTGGTTCTATCAGAACGAACTCGAATCCGCTCCCGAGGTAAGCGCCCGGGGGATCCTGCGATTAGACACTCCCATCGTATGGTTCAATACGTCCGAGTGCGATTTCACGGAAGATACGAGGGAAGAGACTATGAGTCGTATCAACAGGCAAGAGGCGGAATTGCTCGTGGAGCAATTACGCTCCTACATACAGAGCATATCCAAGGAGAGAGTGTTGGAGGAGAATATCGACTTCGGATTGATCTCCCCTTACAAGGCGCAGGTACAATACATCCGTAAATTAATCAAACAAGACGCTTTCTTCAAGCCTTTACGCAGACTGATCACCGTACACACCGTAGACGGTTTCCAAGGGCAGGAGCGCGATGTCATCTTGATCAGCTTGGTAAGGGCCAACGAGGATGGAAAGATCGGCTTCTTGAACGACTTGCGGCGCATGAACGTAGCGATCACCCGTGCCCGTATGAAACTGATGATCCTGGGAGACGCTTCGACCCTTACCCGGCATGCGTTTTATAAAGAGCTCTATAATTATATCTCTCAAAGAGGCAAGATAATCGCGGTCGCGAATGGATGAGGATGGAGTAGCCCGTTTCATGCAAGGCCGCGCCGACAAGCCGTGAGCATGCTGTCACATGCTGTCGGATATACCCTATTCTTCCGCGTTTCACTTTTTATTCTTACCTTTGTTCTGAAAACCATAAAACAAGACGCCATGAAGTACAAATTATTAGTCTTAGACGTAGATGGGACGTTGCTTAACGACAAGAAAGAGGTAACGCCCCGGGCCCATGCTGCCCTGTTAAAGGCCCAGCAAATGGGAGTTCATGTTGTATTGGCATCCGGCCGGCCTACCAATGGGGTCCAACCCTTGGCGGAAGCCCTTGAATTGAATCATTACGGTGGCTTCATATTATCTTATAACGGGGGTCAGATCATCAATGCCCAGACCGGAGAATTGATGTTCGAGAAGCGAATCGATCCGGCCATGATTCCTTACTTGAACCGAAAGGCGAAGGAAAATGGTTTCGCGATCTTCACGTATCACAAGGACTATATCCTGACCGATCATCCGGAAAACGAGCATGTCCGAGAAGAGGCCGAACTCAATAAGATGCGCGTCATCGGCGTGGAGAATTTCCCGGAGGCGGTGGATTTCGCTCCCTGTAAGTGTATCCTTACCAGCGATGACGAAAACAGTCTGGCCGGTCTGGAAAATCATTGGAAGAAACGTCTGGACGGAGTATTGGAAGCTTTCCGCTCCGAGGACTATTTCCTGGAGGTGGCTCCTCATTTCATCAACAAGGGAAATACGTTGGCGGTATTGATGGAGATGCTGAACATCGCGACCGAAGAGGTTGTCGCCATCGGCGATGGCGTGGCCGACGTATCCATGCTTCAATTGGCCGGTACCGGCGTGGCGATGGGTAACGCGCGCGACTCCGTGAAGGCTTGCGCCGATTTCACCACTTTGCCCAATACCCTGGATGGAGTAGCGGTAGCGATCGAGAAAGCGATCCTTGCCACGATCAAGCCCACGGAAGTCCCGCTGGATCAGCTGAACGCACGGGCCAAGCATGCCCTAATGGGTAACCTAGGCATTCAATATACCTACGCTTCCGAGGATCGCGTGGAGGCGACCATGCCCGTAGACGAACGAACCCGCCAGCCTTTCGGCATCTTGCACGGAGGCGCTACGCTGGCCTTGGCGGAGACCGTGGCCGGACTCGGTTCCATGATTCTGGCGAAACCGGACGAGATGGTAGTCGGCATGCAAGTCAGCGGCAGCCACATGTCGTCCGCCCACGAGGGAGACACGGTACGCGCCGTCGGGACGATTCTCCACAAAGGCCGTTCATCCCACGTGTGGAACGTAGACATATTCACCTCTACCGACAAGCTGGTCTCCTCGGTACGGGTAATCAATAGCATACTCAAGAGGAAATGATCTCAAAAGAAGCTTACGAGAGAATAGACACGTTGATCGAGCGAGGCCGGAATTTCGCCATTTGGCGCGTTCCCGGTGAGGGCAGGCTCCATTTCAGGATGCAAAGCGCCGGCTCACCCTGCCTGTTATACGACATAAAAGACTTAAATGAACGGAGCGGTTTTGTGATCGCTCCGTTTCAGGTGACAGCGGAACGACCTATCGTCTTGATCCAGCCGGATGTTTTTGAACCCCCCTCGGCGCGGGATGAAGAATTGATAATGAAGAGGGAAAGGGCACAAGACGATCCTTCTCCATTCCCCGCGATTTCCCCTTCATTGGGAGAGGCTTCCGAATCTGAGGAGAAGGAACGATACGCTCGCTATTTCTCCCTGTTTACCCACCCCTTGCTGAAAGGAAGCCAAGATAAACTGGTTTTATCCCGTAGCAAAACGATCCGGAGAGATCCCGCCTTCTCGCCCGGCAAGGCATTCTTCGCGGCGGTGGAACGATATACCCGCTCCTATGTCTACCTTTGCCATACCCCGGAGACCGGGACTTGGATGGGTGGGACACCGGAAATCCTGTTATCCGGCGGGAAAGGCGACTGGCAAACGGTAGCCTTGGCCGGGACCCAAACCTTGCGAGACGGGAAATTACCGAGAAGCTGGGACCCCAAGAATTGGAGAGAGCAGCAATTGGTCGCCGCTTACATACGCCGTCAGCTGTCCGCCCTGGGTATTACCCCCGAGGAGAAGGGGCCTTATTCAGCCCGGGCCGGAGAGGTCTCCCATTTGAGAAGCGATTTCTTCTTCTCCTTGCCCGATCCCGAGAAGCTGGGCGATGTCCTCCACCTATTACACCCTACTCCCGCCGTCTGCGGTCTTCCCAAGGAGGAGGCCTATCGTTTCATCATCGGGCACGAAGGCTACGACCGTAGTTATTACTCCGGTTTCATCGGCTGGCTGGATCCCGAAGGCAAAACCGATCTGTATGTAAACCTCCGTTGCATGAATATCCACCCCCAAGCCCTTACGCTGTATGCCGGCGGCGGCCTGCTGGCAGCCTCGCGGCTCGAGGATGAGTGGCAGGAGACAGAGGCTAAATTAGATACCATGCGACGGTTGCTTCGTGAGATCCAGACCAGAAAGCTCTCCCCGGATGAAGATACCATTTAAACATCACAGTATAAATCTATGTATAGCGATAAAAAGAACATCCTTCAATTGGTAGCCTTGCTGAAAGAGCACGGCGTGAGTAATATCGTGCTATGTCCGGGAAGCCGGAACGCCCCGATTGTCCATACCTTGGTGAACCATCCGTTCTTCAACTGCCATTCCGTGACGGACGAGCGAAGCGCGGGATTCTTCGCCGTAGGGCTGGCGCTACACGGAGGCAAGCCGGCGGCCGTATGCTGTACCTCGGGCACGGCCTTGCTGAATATACATCCGGCGGTGGCGGAGGCCTTCTATCAGAAGGTCCCGCTTGTCGTGATATCCGCCGACCGTCCCGCGGCCTGGATCGGGCAAATGGACGGACAGACCCTGCCGCAACCCGGGGTGTTCGGCTCATTGGTGAAGAGATCGGTGCAGCTGCCGGAAATAGACACGGATCAGGATGAATGGCATTGCAATCGGTTGATCAACGAGGCCCTGTTGGAGCTGAACCACCGCGGCAAAGGGCCGGTGCATATCAACGTCCCGGTCTCCGAGCCCCTGTTCCGCTTCACGGCTCCCGGATTGCCGGAGGTACGGGTCATCACCCGTTATCAAGGCTTGAACGTGTACGACCGGACATACGACGACCTGATCGGGCGCTTGAACACGTACAGCAAGCGGATGATGATAGCGGGACAAATGAGCCTGATCTATCTCTTCGAGAAGAAAATAAGCAAGTTGCTCTATAAGCATTTCACATGGCTGTCCGAGCACATCGGCAACCGTATCGTACCGGGAATGCCGATCAAGAATTTCGACGCCATCCTGTACGCCACCCCGGAGGAAGAGAAAGAGAAGCTGGCGCCCGAGCTCGTGATCACCTACGGCGGCCATATAGTCTCCGGGCGGTTGAAAGCGTTCCTGCGGAAGCACCCGCCCCGGGAGCATTGGCACATCTCGCCGGACGGGGAGGTGGCGGACCTGTTCGGTTGCCTGACCGTGGTGATCGAGATGGACCCGTTCGAGTTTCTCGAGAAAATCGCCTACCTGCTGGAGAATCGGCCGGTGGAATATCCGAAGGCTTGGGAATACAAATCCCGCGGCCTGCCCGAGCCGGCGTTCGCCTACTCCGAGATGGCGGCCATCGGCAGCTTGATACGCTCGCTCCCGGCCGAGTCGGCCCTGCATCTGGGGAATAGCTCCGCCGTACGCTACGCGCAATTGTACGCCCTGCCCGATACGGTCGAGGTCTGTTGCAACCGGGGCACGAGCGGGATCGAAGGCTCCTTGTCTACGGCCATCGGATACGCCTCCGCCTCACAACGGCTGAACTTTGTCGTCATCGGCGACCTCAGCTTCTTCTACGACATGAACGCGTTGTGGAGCGGCGAGCTGCGCGACAACCTCCGCGTCCTGCTCCTGAACAACGGAGGCGGCGAGATCTTCCAGGCCCTGCCGGGACTCGAGATGGACGAGCGTACGCGCCGCTACGTCAGCGCCCCGCACCAAACCTCCGCGAAGGGATGGGCCCTGGAGCGGGGGTTCTCCTACTTCGCCGTCCGCGACGCCGAGGAGCTGGCAGCGGCGATGGAGGCCTTCACCCAGACCGAGCGACCGGGCGGACAGCCCCTGCTCATGGAGGTTTTCACGGACAAGGCGGAAGACGTGCGCCTGCTCAAGGCATACTACCATCAACTGAGAAATTCATCCCAAGCACCAAACAGATAATATATGGAAACGAAAAGAGAATGGACAACCCTCAAGGAATACGAGGAGATCTTGTTCGAGCATTACAACGGCATCGCCCGCGTCACGATCAACCGGGAGCGGTATCGCAACGCCTTTACCCCCACCACGACCGCGGAGATGAGCGACGCCCTGTACATCTGCCGGGAACGCCCGGACATCCAGGTGGTCGTCCTGACAGGGGCCGGAGAGACGGCGTTCTGCGCGGGAGGCGACATGCACGTGAAAGGGCGCGGCGGCTACGTGGGTAAAGACGGCGTGCCCCGCCTGAACGTACTGGACGTACAGAAACAGATCCGCTCCCTCCCGAAGCCCGTCATAGCGGCCGTGAACGGTTTCGCCATCGGCGGCGGACACGTATTGCACGTGGTCTGCGACCTTACGATCGCCTCCGAGAACGCGGTCTTCGGGCAGACAGGCCCCCGCGTGGGCAGCTTCGACGCCGGCTTCGGCTCCTCCTACCTCGCCCGCGTGGTCGGGCAGAAGAAGGCCCGCGAGATCTGGTTCCTATGCCGCAAGTACAGCGCGCGGGAGGCCCTGGAGATGGGGCTGGTAAACCGGGTAGTCCCCCTGGACAAGCTGGAGGACGAGTATGTCCAATGGGCCGAGGAGATGATGAGGCTCAGCCCGTTGGCCCTGCGCATGATCAAGGCGGGCCTGAACGCCGAGCTGGACGGGCAGGCCGGCATACAGGAGCTGGCCGGAGACGCCACCCTGCTCTACTACCTGACGGACGAGGCGCAAGAGGGCGGCAAGGCATTCCTGGAGAAACGACGCCCTCGCTTCGAGGACTACCCGAAGTTCCCGTAAGGGGGGGGAGGACCGAGCATGAACCATCAAGCGTTGAGACGAGATGATTACAGAGCGATTCCATAAGGTAGAGATCATACCCCGGTGCCTGACGTTCAAGCGGCCGGCCGGCACCTCGCGGGGCGTCTACACGACCCGGAGATCGTGGGAGGTGCGCGTCCGCGCGGCGGGCGGTCCCCCGGCGCCCGGCATCGGCGAGTGCGCCCCCCTGCCGGACCTCAGCCGCGACTACGGGGCGGACTACGAGACCGCGCTATCCCGGGCCTGCCTCGACCTGCAACGGAAGGGATACGTCGACACCGAGTCCTTGCGCCGCTACCCCTCCATCCTTTTCGGGCTGGAGACGGCCGCGCGCCACTGCGAGCGGCGCGGCTGGCGGCATTACGACACGCCCTTCTCGAGGGGGCAGGCGGGCATCCCCATCAACGGACTGATCTGGATGGGCGATTACGCGTACATGCTGCGGCAGGTAGAGGAGAAGCTGCGGGAGGGCTTCCGCTGCGTCAAGCTGAAGATCGGCGCGATCGATTTCGAGCGGGAGCTCTCGCTGCTGAGGCACATCCGCGCGCATTTCTCCGCCCGGGAAATAACGCTCCGGGTAGACGCCAACGGCGCCTTCACCCCCTCGGAGGCGATGGAGAAGCTGGAGCGGCTCGCCGAGATGGACCTGCACTCCATCGAGCAGCCGATCCGCGCCGGGCAGTGGGACGAGATGGCGCGCCTCGCGGCGACATCGCCCCTGCCCATCGCGCTCGACGAGGAGCTGATCGGCAGCGACACCCCGGACGAGAAACGGCGGCTGCTGCAGACGATCCATCCCCAATACCTCGTATTGAAGCCCTCCCTCCACGGAGGCATCGCCGGATGCACGGAATGGATCCGCCTGGCCGAGACGCTCTTGGGGAGCAGCCCCGAGCAGCCCCGGTGGTGGATCACCTCCGCGCTGGAATCGCAGATCGGGCTGAACGCGATCGCCCAATGGTGCGCCACGCTGGGCAACCCGCTGCCGCAGGGCCTGGGCACCGGCGAGATCTTCCGCGACGACCGGCACCGGCTGATCCGCCGCGAGGGAGACACCATCTGGTTCACCGACAACGAGCCCTGACCCATGCCGATACAAGAAGATCTACAGGCATTCCTGGCGGAATGGCGCGACCCCTCCCCCTTCCTCGAGGTCCAGACCTCCGGCTCCACCGGCGCGCCCAAGCGGATGCGCGTACGCAAGGAGCGGATGCTGAACAGCGCCCGCCTCACCTGCGAGCGGCTGGGCCTCCGGCGAGGCGACAAGGCCCTGCTGTGCATGCCCCTGCGCTACATAGCCGGAAAGATGATGGTCGTCCGCGCCCTCTACGCCGGGCTGGACCTGGCGGCGCGCGAACCCTCCGGGCACCCCCTGGCCGACTGGGACGATACCCCCCTCCGCTTCGCCGCCATGATCCCCCTGCAGGTCTACAACACGCTGCGGGTACCCGAGGAGCGCGAGCGGCTGGAGCGGACGGAGATCCTGATCATCGGCGGCGGGGCGGTCGACGCAGCCCTGGAGCGGGAGATCCGGCAGCTGCCCAACGCGGTGTACTCCACCTACGGCATGACGGAGACGCTCTCTCACGTCGCCCTGCGTCGGCTGAACGGGCCGGAAGCCTCGCCCTATTACCAACCCCTCCCCTCGGTGAGGTTATCCCTGTCGCCGGAGAAGACCCTGGTGATCGAGGCCCCCTCGCTCTGCGACGGGCGGCTGGTGACGAACGACATCGCCCGCCTGCTGCCCGACGGACGTTTCACCATCATCGGCAGGAGAGACAACATCATCAACAGCGGAGGCATCAAGATCCAGATCGAGGAGGTGGAAGAGCGGCTGCGGCCCTACCTCGACCGCCCCTACGCCATCACCGCCGCCCCGGACCCCCGGTTGGGAGAGGCGGTCGTCTTGCTCATCGCCCCCCCCGCCCTCCCGGATGGCGCCGCCCCCTCGTCCGGCACCCCGCGTCATAGCTATGATGAACAACACCTCATAGCTATGAGGTGTAACTCCTCAAAGCTACCATGTGTAACTCCTCATAGCTATGAGGAGCGACTCAGCATAGCTATGATGTGTAACTCAGCAAAGCTATCATGCGAGGTATCGACAGCGGCTCTCGCCCACTTGCCCAAGTACCTTCGCCCGCGGCGGATCCTGGCGGTTCGGGCGATCCCGCGCACCGGGAGCGGCAAGACGGACCGGGCCGCCTGCAAGGAGCTGGCCAGGCGGCTGACCGCCGGCGGCGGCCGGTCGCCATGACACGCGCCCCGCGGGAGGGAAAACGCGGGGCCCGCGGAATAAATCCGTGCCCCGCCGCGCTCCGTATCTGATTATTTCATACATTTACGAACGTTATTATTAAATCATATCGCACATGAAAACACAAAAGTACTTACTCGCCATCCTGCTTCTTCTAAGCGTTTGCGGGCCGGCACGCGGCCAACAGTTATCCCTGGGGATCTTCCCCGAGCCCCAAGAGGTGATTATCTCCAGCCGGACGTACACGCCACCCTACGGGTATGCCCTGCGAGGCATCGATCATCCGGACGCGGACGCGGTCAGGCTGCTCGAAGAGACACTGCCTTTCGCCAAATCCGGCAAATCCCTCCCTTTGGAGATCAAGAGACTCAAAGACAAGGCCCCGGAAATGCGGCGGTCGGGCGCCTACACGCTGACGATCACCCAAAAGGGCATCACGATCGGGATCGTAGACGACAATTCCTTGTTCTACGCCGCCCAAACCCTCAAGCAATTGACCAACCGCGACGCGGCGGGCAAGCAGGTCCTGCCCCTCTGCGCGATCAAGGACTATCCGGACGTATTGTTCCGGGGTACGGTGGAGGGCTTCTACGGGCAGCCCTGGAGCCACGCCGACCGGATCGAGCAGATCCGCTTCTACGGGAGGATCAAGCTGAACACCTATATCTACGGCCCGAAGGATGATCCCTATCACAGTTCCCCCAACTGGCGCGAGCCGTATCCCGCCGAGGAGGCCGGGCATATCCGGGAACTGGTCCGGGAGGCCGCCCGCAACAAAGTGAACTTCGTCTGGGCCATCCACCCGGGGCTGGATATCCAGTGGAACCGGACGGACAGCGCGAACATCCTCGCCAAGTTCGAGAAAATGTACGACCTGGGCGTACGCGCCTTCGCCGTTTTCTTCGACGACATATCCGGAGAGGGAGCCCGCCCGGAAAAGCAAGCGGGCCTGTTGAATTACATCCACGAGAAGTTCATCCGCGAGAAAGACGACGTGCAGCCCCTGATCATGTGCCCCACCGAGTACAACCGCTCGTGGGCCAAGAGCGACTACCTGGATCTCCTCGGCACCCGGCTCGATCCCGCCATCCAGGTCATGTGGACCGGAGACCGCGTCGTGGCCGACATCACGAAGGAGGGCGTCGAGTGGGTAAACCGGCGCATCCGTCGGCCCGCCTATATCTGGTGGAACTTCCCCGTAAGCGATTATTGCCAGGATCATTTGTTGATGGGGCCCGCCTATGGCCTGGATACGCGGGCCGCCGGCACCATGGCCGGGTTCGTATCCAACCCCATGGAATACGCCGAGGCCTCCAAGGTCGCCCTGTTCGGCGTCGGGATGTACACCTGGAATATCGAGCGTTACGATCCCGCGCGGGCTTGGAAAGAGGCCTGCGACTTTATCATGCCGGAGGCCCCCATGGCTTTCCGCGTCTTCTGCGAGCATAACAGCGATCCGGGCCCGAACGGGCATCAATACCGCCGGGAGGAGTCGGCCAACTACGTGGCTCCTATCCGGACATTCCTCGCCGGCTACAAGAAAAACAGGTTCCCGGAGCAAAGCGCCAATCTCCTGGGAACCCTGTTCGCCCAGATCACGGCCTCCCCGGGCATGATCTACGGCCAAAGCCCCAACAAACGCCTGATCGAGCAGATCAATCCGTGGCTCATCCAATTCGAGCTCCTGGGGAAAGCCGGGACAAGCGCGCTGCATATGGCGCACGCCTGGTATGAGAAAGACCGCGCCTACACCTGGCAACGCTACCTGGAGACGTCCGCCTTGCTGGATAGCATGAAACTGATAAACCGCGCGCTGAACCAGAGGGCACAGCCCAAGGGCGTGAAGGTCGGGTCGAGCGTCTTACACCCTTTCATCATGGACTTATACCGCCAGACGAGTCGCAACCTACTATCTACGGACGGTATCGCCCCGGACGAGGTGAAGATCAGCATTCCTTCCCTCTTCACGAATATCGATCAATTGAGGAGCCAGCCATGTGCCGAGGGTGACCATACGGTCGGTTACGTCCCCCTGTTCGAGGTTGTCAAGGTAGAGCCGGACCACTATCTGGGTATCGGCTGGGAAATCCAGAAAGAGGCGGAGTCCTTCTGCTTCAACCTTCCGAAAAGCAACCGGCCCGGACGGGTATTCGAGTGGTCCGCCGACGGAAAGAGCTGGCGCCCGATCCCCCATGTCTCCACGGAAAACGCCAAGGATACGATCCGCTCCATCGATCCGAAAGCCCGTTATATCCGTATGCGAAACGACTCGGATCAACCCATGGAGCTATACGTGCTGGGATTCGAGGCGACAACCAAACAAGACCCGCGGATCCATGAGGAGCTGATGATGTACGACATGAACCTGGACACGTACAAGCACTTGAGCCCGGGAGAGACCGTTCACGTAAAGTGCGATGATGTCAGCACCGTATCTTTCTTCCTCTCCGGAAGCAACGAGAACCTGGTATCCATCACCGGCCTCGCTCAAGATGGCGAGAAAAACATCGTCTATCAAGGGAACGTGGGCTACATCCTCTTGACTAAAACCATGTTCGAGGATTTCTCCTCCTTAGAACTCACCACGATCGGGAAAGCGCCTATACATATCCACCAGATCGTCAGGGAATAAGAGACAAGAGAGTCCCGGTCTCCCCTTCTCGCCTAACCGGGAGAAGGAGACCGGGACTTGAATCTCGCGACGCGATAACTAACCTGACGAACCTATAGCCTTACGATTTCTTTCTTCACCTCAAATCCACCTCAATCTCGTAAATTCTTGTTACCTTTGGTGCCCGGTAGAAAACAAAAAGAATGCAAAGGAAGATGATTTCAGAAGAATTGAAGGACGACCTAAAGATAAAATGGGATCGGATGAGAGAGGGTATGGCAAGGATGGGGATGGATGCCTGCTTGCTTACCGTAGACGTAAACCTTTATTATACGACCGGACGAATCTACAGCGGTTATTTTTATTTGCCAGCGGACGGTGAGCCGTGGTTCTTGATCAAGCGACCGAACGGGCTCTCGGGATATCACGTGGAATACATCCGCAAGCCGGAAGAGATCCCGGCCTTATTCGCGGAACGAGGGATCAAGATGCCGAGAAGACTCTTGCTTGAGGCAGACGAGCTGGCTTATAGTGAATACATCCGCTTGAGCAAGGTATTCCAACCGGAGGAGACCGGCAACGCCACCGCTTTCACGCGACACCTTCGCCGGGTAAAAACCCCTTGGGAGATCGGACAATTCCGTATCGCCGCCCGTAAACACGAGGCGACTTATGGCGAGATCCCGGAATGTTTCCGTCCCGGCATGACAGACTTGGAGTTTCAGTACGAGATCGAGAAACGGATGCGTAAGAACGGCTCGATCGGTCTTTTCCGCGCTTTTGGAGCCAATATGGATATCTATATGGGCAGTCTTCTCGCCGGGGAAAACGCCGAGACCCCGTCCCCTTTTGATTTCGCTTTGGGAGGCGGCGGCATAGACGCTTCTTGTCCGCTGGGCGCCAACGGTACGCTATTGAAAGAAGGTACCGCCATCATGGTGGATATGGCCGGCAACTATACGGCTTATATGACGGACATGACCCGTGTCTTCTCCGTAGGCCGCCTGACGGAGGAGGCTTATCGGGCGCATCAAGTGGCCCTTACGATACAACAGAAGGTAGAAGACGCTACCCGGCCGGGAACCGCTTGTTCGGATTTATATACCATAGCGGCGGATATCGCCAAGAAAGAGGGACTCTCGGCCAACTTTATGGGAACCCGGCAGCAGGCCAAATTCGTAGGACATGGCATCGGTATACAGATCAATGAGCTACCCGTGCTTACCCCTCGCTCGAAAGAGGAGCTTTTACCCGATATGGTATTCGCCCTGGAGCCGAAATTCGTGATCCCGGGTGTCGGCGCCGTGGGTATCGAGAACAGTTTCCTTGTGACGGAAACGGGTGTGGAGAAGTTGACACAGTTCAACGAAGAGATCATCCCACTTGGAAATTAAGATCCAACAGAAGAATTTGTTATAACATTTTAAACTGAAGCACATGAAAAGAACAGTAGCTTTCCTGCTTTTGCTGGCTATCATCATTCTGCCGGCTAACGCTGTAGAAAAGGAGAACGTGAAGCCCGTCAAGAACGTGATCCTCTTAATCCCGGACGGGACCTCGCTGGCGACCATCTCTATCGCCCGTTGGTTGCAATGGTACCAAGATCCTGGCAAACCGAAATTGAATATCGATCCGTACTTGTGCGGAACGGTGCGTACGCATTCCTCTAACGCCCCTATCGGCGACTCCGCTCCTACCACATCCTGCTACATGACCGGACAGCCGAGCCGTACGGGTTATGTATCCACTTATCCGGAGAACGACGGTGATAACGATATCTACCCGACCGACCCGGCCCGTGCCTTCCAACCGCTTACCACGGTGCTGGAAGCCGGCAAGATATTGCAAGGGAAATCTACCGGATTGGTCTTCACCTGCGAATTTCCGCACGCCACCCCGGCGGACTGCTCCGCGCATAGCTACAACCGCGGCAGATACGACTGGATCGCTCCGCAGATGGTTCATAATGATATCCATGTCGTTATCGGAGGCGGAGTGTCTATCCTTACAAAGGATATGGAAGATTATCTGTTGGCGAACGGATACAATGTCTACAAAAATGACCTGAAAGGCATGCGCGCAGATAATAGCCTAAAGATGTGGTCTCTATACGGCGACAAGGATATGGCTTACGATCTTGACCGCGATCCGGAGGAGCAACCTTCCATCGAGGAAATGACCCGTAAGGCGATCGACAAATTATCCAAGAACCCAAAGGGCTTCTTCTTGATGGTAGAAGGCAGTAAGGTAGACTGGGCCGCTCATGGGAATGATCCGATAGGTATGGCTACTGAATTCCTGGCATTCGACCGTGCTTGTGGCGTCGCATTGGAGTTCGCGCGCCAGAACGGCGAGACAGCCGTTGTCGTCGTACCCGACCATGGCAACAGCGGTATCAGCCTGGGTAGAAGAGATTGTGGAGGCTACGACAAACTGACGAAAGAGCAATTGTTTCATCAACTGTCTCTTTATAAGCTGACCGCCGAGGGTTTCGCCAAGAAGGTAAACAGCGTCCCTAACGCTGAGGTGCAAGATGTATTCCGCACCTACGCCGGCTTCGAGCTGACCCCGGAAGAGATGAACGCATTGAACAATTGCAAGGACTACAAGAACAGCCCGATACCGGAGGAGCAACGCAAACAGGAAGATAATTCCTCCCTGTACAGTGGCTCACTGACCGGATTGATGGCGCATATCATCACCTCCCGCACCTGCTTCGGCTTCACGACCGGTGGACATACGGGCGAGGAAGTATTCCTTGCCGCTTACCACCCGCAAGGCACCTTGCCTCTCGGCATGAATACGAACATCGAGCTGAATGAGTACTTATGTAATCTGTTCGGATTGACACACGACAACTTGGAAGAGCTTACGCGCAAGAACTTCGCGCGCCACACGGACGTATTCAAGGATTACACTTGCGAGATCGTCCCCGCCGCTGACGAGAAAGGGTTTCCGACATTGATCGTTAAGAACAAGAAAGATAAGAAAAAACAGCTGACGATCAATCCGTTCACCAATATCGTGAAGTCCGGGAAGAAAAGTCAGCATGAGATACGGTTAAATTCTGTCATCGTTTATGTCGATAAAAACAACACATTCTATCTTCCGGCAAGTCTGGCTGATTTCTTAAAATAAAATATAAAGCGGAGGCCCCTCGGTCTCCGCTTTTTTTATACATTCGCGTACATAAGACAGAATATACACAACCTATGAAAAGTAAAAGTTTAGTTTCTATCGATCAATGTTCCAAAGAGGACATTCTTCGCATTCTGGATAACGCAAGGAAGTTCGAGGAGAATCCAAACCGGAAATTACTGGAAGGCAAAGTCGCCGCCACCCTGTTCTTCGAGCCCTCTACACGTACGAGACTGAGTTTCGAGACAGCCGTGAACCGTTTAGGCGGGCGGGTGATCGGTTTCTCGGACGCTTCCACGACTAGTTCCTCCAAAGGCGAGACCTTGAAAGATACGATCTTGATGGTAAGCAATTACGTGGACTTGATCATTATGAGACATCATCTGGAAGGAGCCGCGCGCTATGCCTCCGAGGTAACGGATGTACCTATCATCAACGCAGGTGACGGAGCGAACCAACATCCCTCGCAAACCATGCTGGACTTGTATTCCATCCGTAAGACACAAGGTAAATTGGATAACCTCACCATCACGATGGTCGGTGATTTAAAGTACGGCCGCACGGTTCACTCCTTGATCGTGGGAATGTCTCACTTCCATCCGACCTTCCATTTCGTCGCACCCAACGAGCTGCGCATGCCGGACGAGCAAAAGAATTTCTGCGACAAGCATGGCCTCAAATACGAGGAGCATACCGATTTCACGGAAGATATCATCAACCAGACGGATATCCTTTATATGACCCGCGTACAACGCGAGCGTTTCACCGACTTGGAAGAGTACGAGCGGGTAAAGAACGTGTATATCCTGCGTAACGACATGCTGGGAAACAGCCGCGAAAACCTACGTATCTTACATCCGCTACCCCGTGTGAACGAAATCGCTTACGATGTAGATGACAATCCAAAGGCTTACTACATCCAACAGGCACGCAACGGGCTGTTCGCTCGCCAAGCTATCATTTGTGAAGTTTTAGGTATATCCATCGACAAATAAAAACAAAGTTTTATGTCAGCAGAAAAGAAAAAAGAGTTGCAGGTAGCCGCCTTGGAGAACGGTACCGCCATAGACCATATTCCTCCCAGCCAATTGTTCCGGGTAGCCGCTTTACTGGGACTGGAGAAAATGAACAATACGATCACGATCGGCAATAACTTCCATAGCAATAAGATGGGATGCAAAGGTATGATCAAGATCGCCGACAAGTTCTTCGAGGAGGACGAGATCAATCGTATCGCCATGATCGCCCCGAATGTTGTATTGAACATTATCCGTGATTATGAGGTCGTGGAGAAGAAGACAGTTACGTTGCCCGATGAGCTGATTGGTTTGGTTAAATGTAACAATCCGAAATGCATCACCAATAATGAACCGATGCTCTCCCGCTTCCACGTGATCGACAAGGAGAAAGGAACCCTGAAATGTCATTATTGCGAACGTAAGATTAATAAAGAAGACATAATCATCAAATGAATTGACAATTGACAGTTGCGCGCAGCGGCATTTAACGGTCAACTGCCAATTGTCAACTAAACCGTAAGTTAGTATGAAGCACGATTGGAAACCGGGAACCATGATCTATCCATTGCCTGCCGTAATGGTGAGTTGCGGGAATGAGCCTTCCGAGTACAATATAATAACAGTCGCATGGGTCGGTACGATTTGTTCGAACCCGGCAATGTGCTATATATCTGTACGTCCGGAACGGTTCTCTTATCCGATTTTGAAGAAGAATATGGAATTCGTCATTAACTTGACGAACCGTGAGCTGGCCTACGCCACGGATTGGTGCGGGGTAAACTCCGGGAAAGACCATCATAAATTCGAGGAGATGAAGCTCACTCCCGGAAAAGCGACTGTCGTTAATGCCCCCACGATAGATGAGTCCCCGCTTTGTATCGAATGCCGGGTAAAGGAGGTGATAGCCCTCGGAAGTCATGATATGTTTATCGCTGATGTCGTAAACGTACAGGCCGACGACCGATATCTAGATCCCGAGACAGGGGCTTTTAATATGCAGAAAGCCGATCTCTTAGCTTACTCACACGGTAAGTATTACGGGTTAGGTGAACTTGTCGGTAAATTCGGCTGGTCCGTGAAAAAGAAAAAATGACAGGATGAAAAAAGTCTGCCTTATAGGAGCGTTGCTCTCTTTCGGTCTGTTAGCGGAAGCCCAGAGCTTCATGCGTTTCGAGGACAAGGCATTCAACGTTGGAGCCAAAGTAGGATTCAACGCCACTTTCCCAGTCATAAACTCCCTTTCCATCAACGGGAAGGAAGCGGAGAATATAGACATCGAATATAAGGTAGGTTATCTGGCAGCGATCTTTTGCCGGATCAATATAGAACGGCTCTTCCTCCAGCCTAGTTTCTCATGGCATCGCTCCGAGGGAAATATTCGTTTTTCCATACCTCAAAGTCTGCCGGGGAATAACAGGATGTCCAATACACCGGCAACTACTGACCTTTTGATGATGAAGACCAGTTCCTTGGAGGTTCCCATACTGGTAGGCTATAATCTAGTGAAGAAAGGACCTTACGGACTTAGCCTTATGGTCGGTCCAAAATTAAAATACAACTATAAGACCGCCTATACGGCAGAGTCTTCCACCACGCATGTAGAATACGTGAATGATAACACCCCGTTCGGAGTCAATATCACTACGGGTGTAGGGGTTAGCATCGGGCGGCTGTTCTTCGACATTGTCTACGAGTTCGGACTGAATCAAGTGGAATCCGATTTCGAGGAGGTCAACAATCCGGTTCCCGAGATTAATTATGATATCAATATAGACAAGCGAACGAACGTGATGAGCATGTCGCTCGGCTTACTCTTCTAAAAGGAAATCCTAACAATCCGCCAAGCGCTTCACCAAGACCTTATCAATCCGGGCGCCATCCATATCTACGATCTCAAACCCAAAGTTCAGCCATTTCAATTTCTCGCCCGTTTTCGGTACACGCTCCAATACTTCCAGGATCAGGCCGCTCAAGGTATTATAATCGTGCTCAGCATATAAATCCTCCATGTCAAAATACGCCAAGAAATCATAGAAAGAGTATTGGCCGTCTACCAACCAAGTACCATCCTCACGTTGTATGATCTCGGACTCCTCCCCGACTTCCGGCACTTGCCCGATTAAGCCTTCCATAATATCCTTCAAGGTTACGATACCTTGAATACCTCCGAACTCATCCGTAACGAGTCCGTATTTCACGTGTGTCTGCTTGAAAGATTCCAAGGCGTTATATACGCTTTGGTTCTCCGGCACGAACTGTGCCGGACGGAGAACTTGGCTGATCGAGAAATCCGGTTGGTCGATCCTTCCAAACAAATCTTTCAGATAAACAACTCCAACTATATTATCGAACTTTTCCGAAGCCACGGGATATATGTTAAATAAGTTCTCTTCCACTTTCTCTCGGATCTTCTCCGTACTATCCGTCACATCCAGCCAAACCAGCTCGCTACGATGCGTCATGATAGAACCTACGTTACGGTCTCCCAGATTAAAAACCCGCTCTACGATATCCTGCTCTACCTCTTGCACCTCGCCACCGTCAAATCCCTCTTTCACGATCGCCTTGATTTCTTCCTCAGTCACCCTATTTTCCTCTTTCGTATCCACGCCCGTCATCTTCACCGCCAATGCCGTGCTCTTTGATAGCAACCAAACAAAAGGAGATGATATCGAAGAAAGAAAATTCATGGGTTTGGCAACTAACATAGAAACCTTCTCGGCACAGCTCATACCGATCCGTTTCGGTACCAACTCGCCGAATATAAGTGTAAGGTATGTTACGATGATAACGATCGTCGTTTTAGCGATCCCTAACGCATACGGCTCTAAAGCAGGCATTCGCGCTATTATAACAGCGAAATTATAAGCTAACGCATCGCCTGAGTACAAACCGGTCAAGATACCGATCAAAGTAATTCCGATCTGGATAGTTGATAGAAACTTATCTGGATCATTTGCCAGCTTCAAAGCAGTGCCTGCGGATTTTCTACCTCGTTTCGCTTCCGTTTCCAACCTAGCCTTCCGGGCTGAGACCAAGGCGATCTCCGACATCGCCAAAATTCCATTAAATAAGATAAGGCCAATAACAATGACAATTTCCATTAATTAATTTATAGTTTGACTCTGCTGCGAAGATATATAAATACTTTAACATACAAAACAAGACACCTAAATATCTGCTAAATATCTGCGCTTACATTTAACTAAAAAACCTTACGAATCCCTTGTAGTTTCAAAAGAAAGGCGTACTTTTGCGCAACAAATACAAAGTGTGATTAGAAATGCTCGATAAAATTAAGGCTCTGCTTCAAGAAGTGGAGAATATGAAAGTGGCGAATGCCGAGGAACTAGAAGCTTTGCGTATAAAGTATCTTAGCAAAAAAGGCGAGATATCGGCGTTGATGAATGATTTCCGGAGTGTAGCGGCCGATCAAAAACGTGAGGTTGGCAAATACTTGAACGAACTGAAAGAAGTAACCCAGAGCAAGATCAACGAATTAAAAGAAAGCTTTGAGAATGTACAGACCGCGAGCGATGCTATCGATTTGACTCGTACGGCTTACCCGATCGGACTAGGCACTCGTCATCCTCTATCACTTGTAAAGAAAGAAATCTGCGATATATTCGGGCGGTTAGGATTCAGCATCGCTGAAGGACCGGAAATCGAGGACGACTGGCATGTCTTCTCTTCCTTGAATTTCGCCGAGGACCATCCTGCCCGCGATATGCAAGATACGTTCTTTATCCAGCACAGCTCGGATGTATTGCTCCGCACACACACCTCTTCCGTACAGACCCGAGTAATGGAAAAGCAAGAACCTCCTATCCGTATTATCTGTCCGGGACGTGTATATCGTAATGAGGCCATCTCCTATCGTGCTCACTGCTGCTTCCATCAGGTAGAAGCGTTATATGTAGATAGGAATGTCTCATTCGCCGACCTGAAACAAGCCTTATTGTTCTTCGCCAAGGAAATGTTCAGTTCTGACACAAAGATTCGCTTACGTCCTTCTTACTTCCCGTTCACGGAGCCATCCGCCGAGATGGACATCTCCTGCAACATTTGTGGAGGTAAAGGTTGCCCCTTCTGTAAAGGAACTGGCTGGGTAGAGATCCTCGGTTGTGGCATGGTAGATCCGAACGTGCTTGAGAACTGTGGCATCGATGGTAAGGTTTATTCAGGCTACGCATTGGGAATGGGTATCGAGCGTGTCGCCAATTTGAAGTACCAAGTAAAAGACTTACGCATGTTCTCAGAAAACGATGTTCGTTTCTTGAGACAGTTTGAGTCGGCCAATTAAATTGAAAACCTGGATCATTTTTACCATCTCCCCGGGTCTTAACCCAGCCCGGGAGAGGTACGTTCCTTTTCAATCGGCTTCTGCGGGAGTATACTACTCCATGTACTTGCCAGCAACACCCTTGGCCTGATCGCGGCCTTCCTTGGGATCGTACCCCGGTTCGCGTCTGTGTACCCGTTTCTGGGGATCAGTTTGTTTTTTGGCGCATCTCCGCTTGTATATTCCTATTAAAGTTATACCTTTAGGACTCGAAAGATAGAGACCGAAAAAATAATGCGAAAAGAAGAAAGATATAAGGGCGTATTAAACTGGTTTAAGGAGAACGTACCGGTAGCTGAGACTGAGCTACATTATGACGATCCGTATCAATTGTTGATAGCGGTAATCCTATCCGCACAATGCACGGATAAACGAGTGAATATGATTACTCCTGCCCTGTTCGAGGCTTTCCCTACTCCCGAGGTAATGGCAGCCAGCACACCGGAAGTAGTCTTTGAATACATACGTAGCGTATCCTATCCGAACAATAAGGCTAAACATCTAGTAGGTATGGCGAAGATGCTGGTGGAGGACTTCAAAGGCGTGGTTCCCTCCGAGATTGACGAGTTACAGAAACTTCCGGGTGTAGGAAGAAAAACAGCGAACGTAATCGCATCCGTTGTATATGACAAGCCGACCATGGCAGTGGATACGCACGTATTCCGCGTCTCCAACCGGATCGGCCTGACCAATAACAGCAAGACGCCTTTGGAGACGGAGAAGGAGTTGGTGAAGAACATCCCGGAAGAGTTGATCCCGATCGCCCATCACTGGTTGATATTGCATGGAAGATATGTTTGCCGCGCACGGAAACCGAAATGTGAGGGATGCGGATTAAAGCCTTGGTGTAAATACTTCCTAAAACAAACATGAGGATCGGCAAGAAAGACATAACGGCTTTTGTTGTCTTGTTTCTGACCACGATCGTATGCGTGAGGTACTTTTACAAGAATATGAGCGACGAGCAATTTGTTGTCACGGTAGATCCCTATAGCTTGGTCGTCCCGACCCCTACGGCTATTTTTGCCATCAATCGTCCTCCTGTATTCGAGAAGATGATACTACCCATGGAGAATATACGCAAGGCGTTCTCAGATCATATGCCCGCTATTTTCCTCTCCTTAATACAGCAAAATTCGGAATTATCGTCTTTCTTGATCGCTTATTATCCACAGGGGGATGTCTTATACGCCCCTATGGATAGTCATACGGCAGAGCGTATTTTCAAGCAACTGGATGCCTCTTTCTCTTTTCCGGCCCAGCAACGAGAGGAAACTTCCGTTCCTGCCAGGTATTATCCGGATGTTGATAAGCATTTTTTAGGTTGTTACTACCACAAGGGAATGTTCGTGGCGTCCTACAACCGAAAATTATTGGTAGAGACAGCGAAAAAGCAACAAACATACCCCGCGCAGATCATTCCGGAATTAGCCAATCTAATTAGTGAAAAAAGCAAGAGCGGCGCAATGAATCTCTTCATCCAAAGCGCCTCTTTAAATTTACAGGTTCAAATGAATGACTCGACGGAGTGGAAAATGAAAAATCAATGGTTGGCAATGGATTTGTTCTATAATGAAGGAAATCTTTGCTGCTTCAACGAGCAACCCTATGAGAAAGCCTTGGAGAACTTTTACCCCAATTTATGCGATACGATAACCACCCGGATCAATCGGCTATTCCCGCAAATAAAAACCACGACACAAGTCAGTCATGACGAGGCCGTGGCATATTTTACAGTTTGTGGGAATTAAGCTTCAGTCCCTTCTTTCTTGAAAGCAGCTATTCTCCAGATCTTCAGTCTGTAAAGATAAAGGATCTTTTTAATATATGGCCTAAAAAGTCACCGTTAATCCATCATATGAGTAATGTACATGCGGAGGCAACTCTTTTTCAACGACCGCATGCAACCCTATGCGATGACTCATATGGATTAAATAGGCCTCCTTGGGCTGGATACGGGATATATTCGCTAAGGCATCCTCCAGACTCTCATGCGATTGATGCTCTCCTTTCCGAAGGGCATCAATAATCAAAACATCAAGGTTTCCCAACTTAGCGTACTCTTCTTCCGGAAGATATTTAAGGTCGGTCAAGTAAGCCATATTGCCGATACGGAAACCTAAGATCGGCAGTTTAGCATGCATTACACGGATCGGAGTGATCATGACACCGGCGACCTCAAACGGTTTCGTCCCGATCGTATGCAAGACCAAATTAGGCACTCCCGGATATTTATGCTCCCGGAACACATAAGGAATGCGAGTCTTTATCGCCTCCACGACATTGTCTTCCGCATAAATATCCACATCTTTATACCGACCAAAAGGACGTAGATCATCTAAGCCACCTACATGATCGTAGTGCTCATGAGTTACTAAAACGGCGTCAAAATGGTAAATCTTATTGGTTATCATTTGCCAACGGAAGTCCGGACCACAATCGATCAATATCCGTTTCCCTTCCGTCTCTACCAGGATCGAGGCCCGTAGACGCCAATCACGGGGGTCTTTACTAGTACATACCTCACATTGGCAACCTATCTCAGGATTGCCCGTAGACGTTCCTGTCCCTAAAAAAACGATTTTCATTTTATCCGACATATTTAACCTCAGGCATAAGCTCTATACCAAAACGATCTTTTACGGCGGTACGGATGCTTTCTGCGACCAATGCGATCTCATGCCCCTGGGCATCTCCTAAATTCACTAATACCAAGGCTTGTTTCTCGTAAACACCTACCGACCCATGTTTTTTACCCTTAAATCCACATTGCTCGATCAACCAGCCGGCCGGAACCTTGACCTTTCCTTCCAAAGCGGGATAAGACGGAATCTCCGGAAATTGCTTTTTCAATTTCTCAAAATGCTCTACCGTAATTATCGGGTTCATAAAAAAACTGCCTGCGTTGCCCAATACTTTCGGATCGGGAAGCTTCTGCCTGCGAATCGTTATGACAGCCTCGCGGATCGTTTCCAAAGTAACTTCCGAATATTTCGTCAACACCTCCTTTAAGTTCCCATAATTAACCAAAAAGCTAGGGTTCTTGGATAGTCGAAGCGTGATATAAGTTATGATGTAGGGGTCATGATGCTCATTCTTGAAATAGCTATTACGATAGCTATATTCACAATCCGTATTCGTAAAAGTCCGTTTCTCGAATGTCAATTGGTTATAAGCCTCCACGCTCTCCACCACATCCTTGATCTCCATGCCATAAGCCCCGATGTTCTGGATAGCGGCAGCGCCTGCCTCACCGGGTATTAAAGAAAGATTCTCTATACCTCCCCAACCTTTCGATACGGCATATGCCACGACATCATCCCAGATCTCCGCGGCTCCGACACGAAGCGATATATACTCGTCCGTTTCCGCCGAGATAGAAATCCCCTTGATTCGGGAATGGATGATAATGCCATTATAATCGTTGATGAACAATAGATTGCTCCCGCCTCCTATATGCAAGGATAAACATTCCTGAAAGTATTCATCCTGTAAGATTCGTTGCAACTCCTCCTCCGTCTCATACTCCATGAACCAACGTGTCTTTACCGGGAGATGGAAGGTATTGTGTTCCTCCAACGAATAATTCTGCTCTATTCTCATCGTCTATTTCATTTTTGAGGCAAAAGTAGTCATAAATAACTCATCCGCAAATTATGTAGTTCCGGAATTAACTTTGACTTCCGCTAAGGTCTTAAAACATATAGAATCCCGTCTTACCCTACTCGTACGACCGTAAAATTCAAACCGGGTAAATTCCTCCTTGAGGCGATAAATACCCACTTAAAATAATCAAACCACTGAAGACGTAGTAAAAATATCTCCAGCGAGAGGATAAAAAATCATAGGTATGAATGGAAAATTTCATACTTATGGTTTTTAGTTTCCGGAAATGATTACTTTTGGGCTCAAAAAGGACTCATGAGAATCGTTAATCTTGGAGACATCAATTCCGTATTAAACAAGTTCGTAGCCGAACTCAGAGATGTAGACATACAAAAAGACAGCCTTCGCTTCCGTCGCAATGTTGAGCGTATCGGAGAAATCATGGCTTACGAGATCAGTAAGGAATTTCATTACAGTACGAAAGACATCCGTTCTCCGTTAGGTATAGCCCCGATGAATACGCCGGACGATCGAATCGTGATCAGTACGATCTTGCGTGCCGGGCTTCCATTCCACCAAGGTTTCCTCCGGTATCTGGATAATGCGGAGAATGCTTTCGTATCCGCTTACCGCAAATATAAAGACCGTTTGAATTTTGATATTCACATCGAATATATCGCCTCTCCCCGCTTAACTGGTAAAACCTTGATCCTTTCCGACCCGATGTTGGCTACCGGAAGCTCTATGGAATTGGCGTATGAGGCACTACTGACCAAAGGAGTACCTGACCATGTACACGTGGCCTCTATCATCTCAAGCCAACAAGCCTTGGAATACTTGCAGAAGAAAATGCCGGATGACAAGACTACGATCTGGATCGCCGCATTAGATAACGACCTCGATGATCATTCTTATATTGTTCCCGGATTAGGCGATGCCGGAGATTTAGCGTTCGGCGAGAAGGAATAGGAGTCATCAACATGCCCCCCAACGCAACGAAGGCTGAGCAAAAAAGTAGGTTAGGAGACTTGCGCCACGCACCTAACCCACATTGCCACAATAGACCTTTCGTAAGGTTAAACAATCTTTAATTTCGATGGTTTTATGCGGTTTTTGCTGTGTCTATGTGTTAAAATTAGGTTATTTTGGTTCCATACCCCCTCTGTAGTACCCCCAGACTTTTGGCTGTCGTCGGTACAATGCCGACCTTTGTCCCATGCACATAGGAACAGTCTATAAAACCAACAGCAAGGGTGAACGCAAAGCCTACTATCGCCTTGAGG
>NZ_JAAKDT010000101.1 GCF_011038785.1 Parabacteroides sp. ZJ-118 | reverse complement strand
GAAGACAACGCCATCTTCTATACCTTTATGGTGTCCTGTGAAATCCTTGGCGTAAACCCTTTTCGCTGGCTGAAACACACGCTGGAGAATATAAGGCCGGACATGGAAGAACTTCAACTAACCGGTCTCCTCCCTTGCAACTTCGAAGACAAAATCTAAGCCTGACTTGAACTTAAAAAAACAAGTCGGACGGTTTCGGACGGATACGCGACTCGCGAACGAGACACTCATCCCGATGATTTGCTTTACATGAAGCTCATGCTTGGCAACCGCAGAAGTCTGTGGCTGCCCATCGGCATCAGTCCTGATTTATTAAAGTGTTACATTGATAAACTTACCGGGGAGCCATGAGAAGTGTCTGCCAGTTGACCGCCGGTCTACGCTATTATTTCTACAATGCTCCGGTAGACATGCGCAAGTCCTTTCATGGTCTGGAGGGACTGGTTGTGGAACAGTTCGGCCGTTACCTGATAGGAGACGAGGTTTTCGTATTCCTGGGAAAGAACGGCCGGACAGTCAAGATGCTCCATCGTGAAGGCAGGGGAATAACCCTATATACCCGTAAATTGGATAAAGGCCGTTTTCATGCTCCACGTATTCTTGCGGACGGGAAAAGTTGTCAGTTGGACTATACAAGTTTTGTGCTGATGATGCTTGGTCAGAAAGGCCGTGATGAGCATTATCCTGTCTCATGTACTCAATGATAATTTGTTCTGAAAAATGTACAAATTAGTGTTTTTTTATTTGCGTAATCCGCTGATTTTTTGTACCTTTATGCCATAATAAAAAAGGGATTCGGTCATGGACAATCATAAAGATACAGCTCCCCAAGGCTATGTTTCGGAAGCCAAATATGCCGAACTGATGGCCTTGTACCGGGCGGCGCTCTCCAGCGCCGCCGAGAAGGACGAGCGGCTCATGGCCGAACAGGTGCTTCGTAATGAGCTGGTGGAACGTGGGTGCGCAGAATATAAGGCAAGCCTGGAGGCGAAGTTTGACGAGGAGCGCCGCAAGGTGCTTGAAACCATGGAACGTACCTGGGAGGGGCTGATGGCCCAGTTTGAACGCGAGGTGCAGGAGCGTGTGGATCTGGAACTCCATAAGGCGCAGTCCGGCTTCTATGCCCTCGTCAAATCGGGGATTGACGCTTTCAAGAGCCTCTATGCCAAGGAAAAGGATCCTTCCCTTATCGCCCGATATCTTGATTCTCTGGACCGGACCGCCGACGACGCGAAGGAGTCCATGGAAAAAAGCGTGAGGAAGTCCATCGAGTCGGTCGCCAGGAAAGCGTTGTCCAAGAATCGCCAGGTGGACAATCTGGTCCGTATGGTGTTTCTTCAGAAAAGCGAGAGACATTTGTTCGAGGACGACGTGAAGTATTCGGATGCCATAGCCGACCGCCTTGGGCTGACGGATGAGGTCCGTGAACAGGCCCGTGCCTCCCGTGCTTTTCTGAAAGGATATTACGAGAAGGTAAAGGCGGAAAAGATCCTTTTGGA
>NZ_JAAKDT010000100.1 GCF_011038785.1 Parabacteroides sp. ZJ-118 | reverse complement strand
TGCGGCAAAACAATAGCCATTCTACCTCCCGGTTTCAAGAAGTCAAGGTTACGCTCAACAAACAAAATATCACGGCTCATATTTGTAGCCTGCTTTAATTTTGTTTTACGGAATGTGCCATCACTCATTTGATAGACTGTTTCGCCATTGTTTGACAAGGCCTCCGGGAAAGTTGGCTCACCTACTTCCACCGTAGCCCCTTGTGGCGCATTTTTCAATTTTTCCAGTGATACGCTTCGGCTCAAATCATATTTGGATAATATACGGCTTTCTTTTACATCTCCTGCAAACGGAGGATTTGCCATGACGATGTCAAAACAGAAATCACGATTGCTGCTTTTATTGGCACGCAATTTCTTTAACTTTTTCCAGCCTTCGGAATATGTATCGCTCCAATTCTCATCCTTTACACTTTCATCCCAACGTTCGTAATCAAGAGTATTGAGATGCAACACATTAGTTTGTCCGTCACCTGCAATAAGATTAAGAGTCCGGGCTACACGTACAGCCTTTTCGTCAAAATCAATTGCGAAAACATTATTTTGTACATAATCTGTACATTCGGCAGGTTTTTCTTCCAATGTGAACAGATGGCTACGACTCAGCTCTTTGGACTTTAAGATGCTCTCCCAAACATGAAAAATTGTATGAACAGGGAAACCGCAACTACCCGCAGCCGTATCAATCATCTTTTCATCAACCTTGGGATTGAGCATCTTTACGCACATATCAATCACATATCGCGGTGTAAAGTATTGCCCTTTCTCCCCTTTGCTGCTCTTATTGATAAGATACTCAAATGCTTCATCTACCACATCAAGGTTTGAGTTGAACAATTTTACATCTTGCAACGAAGCTACACAGACTGATAAATGTGATGGAGTGAGCAAAAGTTTAGCGTCATCGGTAAACACTCCTTGCCATTTCTCTTTTGCTTTGTCAAACAGTGCTTGTAGCTTGTCCTTCAATTCTGTTTCAGTATCTCCATAGTTTCGGAATTCCAAATTTCTGTCAGGCTTACGCCCGCTTTCCATTTCGTCGAACAGTTTAGTGAAAATAAGTTTGAACACTTCCTCAAACACATCCACGCCTGCGCCAGCCAATACCTCGTCCTCCATTTCAAGAATGAGGTCTTTAAGTGACTTACGCTCATTCACCAATTTATCTTTCTTGATAAGGTCTGCAATCTTCCAACGTTCAGAGAGGATATCAGAGAGTTTTTGGTCAGCACGAGGGATGTTGCTTAAATCTTCAAAATAATTCGGGTCTTTGCGGTGGTAGTAAGAAACCTGCCGACCGTTACTCCATACACCGATTGGAGCACCTGTAGCGTTGCAATAACTCTTCAGTTGCTCTTTGCCGTCTTTCAATTTAGGCTTTTTCAATTCCACAATGATATATGGGCTTGTGGTTTGCTGCTTGTCAAAAACAACAATATCCGCACGCTTTTTCTCTCTGCCGAATGTGACTTCATACTCCAGTTCTATTCGAGATATCGGATAGTAACTATTCAGTCCCCCACACAGGCACGCCCGTGAAATAAACAGAGGTAACAGTTGGCCATCCGGGCACACAAGTCACCTCTGTCCGCAAAATGGCTAACGCCGTTTTGCTATCGAAAAAGATGGTATCTTT
>NZ_JAAKDT010000099.1 GCF_011038785.1 Parabacteroides sp. ZJ-118 | reverse complement strand
CGCGCGTTTGAGGGCCCATGTCGACTTCCTTACGGAGGAGAACAGGTCCGTCGAGGATGAAACCCGTGAAGAGAGCAGGGCTGAGATCGAACATTGGAAATCCCTGTACGAATCCGCGCTGCAATCTGTCGAGGAGGCCAATGAGCGTGCGGACCGGTTCGAACAGTCTTCCAAGGGTAAGGATACAGAGATATCTTCCCTTAAAGCTGAGGTTGAGTCTCTGAGAGGGGCGAAAGAGGTGGCCGAGGTCGCGGCCCGGGCCAATGTGGATTACAAGAGCGTCATTGACTTGATACGTCACCGGCAGTTTAACCATAACAGTGACGCCTCCCGTTTCCTCAATGGCGAGCTTGACCCGGACGATCCCTATCTGAAAGAGATGGGTTTTGAGGAAGTGATCCGGCAGATAATGAGGGAGACGGGGGACGTGCCCGATCCTTCCCGTGAATCCGGGGAGGGTACAGACGGAAAGCGGGAGAAAGCCGTGAATCTTCCCAAGAAGCGGGAGAAAGCCGGGGAAGGCAAGTCCAGGCCCGGGAAACGCAATGTCTATACGGCCACGGTCCTGAAAGAGATGGGTATAGACACCTCCAATCTGCCGGACAACGTAAAGTGGCGGCTTATCAGGCGTAAGTCCAAGGATGACGGCCTTGACACGTGGTATGTGTATCTTTTCACTTATGAAGGGCCGAAGGTGACTTGTACGAAATATAAGATAGGTCGTTTCAATATACAGGACAATGACCCCATGTGCAGCAAGCACCCGGAAAGCATCATCAAGGGAAATCCGGTCATGCCGAGCTTTGCCCGTTTCTACCTTGAATCCAAGTTCGGTCTGCACCTGAGCGAGAACCGTATCCTTGAGATGCTCGCGGGCATGGACACGCATATCCCCCAATCGTCCCTGAATGGGTGGATGCACGGGATCATGGATCATCTCCGTGTGAATCTGGAGGGGTTGATGCTGGAGGAAATCAGACGTTCTTTCTTTGTACAGAATGACGAGACCCGCATTCTTGTGCGCAGCCGTGCGAACAAGAACGAACCTTTCAAGTATAATGTTGAATATATCCATGCGGAGTTGTCGAAAGAGGTGAGACTGCTGGTGATGAAGTATAAGGAAGGCAGCCGTGACCATAACATACAGGAAGAGAACTTCTTCAAGGGATCCGACATCAAGTATTTCCTCAGTGACAGGGCCGGGCTGTATGAGACCATCGAAAAGGACCTGGCGGAATTTCACGTGGAAAGATGCTCTTGTTGGTTCCATGCCCGTCACTATCTGGTGGATGCCTATATAACCGACGGGCGGATGAAACCGCTGCTTCTGTTGATAAACTCCCTATTCTACATTGAACGGGAATCTGCCAGACGACGGCATACGCCGGAGCAAAGGTTCAAGTTCCGGTTGAAGTACAGCCGGAGGATAGTGGGCAGGATCATGAAGGAACTTGAATCCATCCGTTTGGCCGGTAAAGAATACGGTGCTTTGGTCCACCGGGCGGTAAATTACATATTGGATGACAAGGAAGCCTTTCAGAAGTTTCTTCTGGATGGCCGCGTCGAGATGCACAACAACGCCATAGAGCGTATGTTCCGGCACATCGCCATCGGCAGGCGCAACTGGTTGCATACCGGCAGCCACTTCGCGGCCGAAAACATAGCTTTCATGTATTCGTTGCTTGAAAGCTGCAAACTCAACGCTGTAAATTTCGGAGAGTACATCGAGGATATACTCACCCGG
>NZ_JAAKDT010000098.1 GCF_011038785.1 Parabacteroides sp. ZJ-118 | reverse complement strand
GATGGTGCACTCTGCCATACGTTTTGAACTGAAAGGAGATAGTCTGAGAAAAAATCATTAACTTTGCCGCATCAAAAGTGTCCCAGCCTCCTCCGGCGCACTGTCCCAGTCTGCTCCGGTTTTTCCAAGTTGGTGAAACAAGAAAGTCAGGATGTAACAATTGTTAGATTATATGTCAACTGTAGATTATCTAATCATGATACCGATTTATTTTATTGTTCGACACAATGTTGATTTTATAACTTACTCAAGTTTCGGATTTAGCATGATGCCACAAAAATGGTCATGAAAAATTTAATGAGAAAATTAAAGAAGCATATTGTGCACATTATTTTTTTGGAAGTTGGGATAGAAAAATTTCTTTATATTAACAATTTAAAAACAATATCATTATGAGGGGGAAAGTTTTTATTTATTTATCTGCTTTATTTATATGTATATTTATTTTTTCTTGCAAATGCAATAAAAACACAGATGATTTAGAAAAAATCTCTATTGAAAATGCATATCATAAAGCTACATCTATTTTTGCATCTGATTATTTTGATGATATTCGTTATGTAATATTAGAGACAACAGAAGAATCGTTAATTGGTAATAATCCAAATGTATACCTAGCCAAAGATAAAATTATCATAATCTCTGATAAACAATGTTCTACATTTGATAAAAATACAGGTAAGTTTATATGTAATATTGGTCATATTGGTAATGATCCAGAAGGAAGCATAAGTCTTTTAGGTTGGTTTAATGAAGCTTCATCGCAAATATATTTTCCCAAGGGGAATCGTAGAAATATTATCTATAATTGTGATGGTATATTTATTGGAAATCAAAGTGATCCAGATTTTACAGATGGTTTTTATGATGTTGATAATTATGATTATTTCGATTCTGAAAAACTAGTTATGCACCTACCTGAAACAGCAAATAAACCAGATAGAATATATATTTATAAAGATACCACAGTTGTATCCTATTTTCCATCTATGGGGGATGATAAAAGTAAATTGTCAGCTCATATGGATAATATACAAGATATAAAAACTTTCAATTTACCAAATACAGAAAGAGAAGTCATAAATATAACCTATAAAGATGGATTACAGAGTGGATTTATACCTTCAGAACAAGTATTTTGGCATCATGATAAAAAATTATACTTTAGAGAATTATTTAATGATACAATTTATGAAGTTGGCCTAACTGGATTGAAGCCCGTGAAGTGTTTTGACTTTGGCTCACTAAAATGGGAAAGAGATGAAAGATATAATGCAAAAAATAAAAATACTATCTATCCTTTGGATATATTTGAGAATGAAAACGTTTTATGGTTGCGCTTTGTTGTAAATCTTTATCATAAAGAAGATGTGGAGGTCTATAATGCGATTTATGATAAGAAAAAAGGAGTGACAATAATAAGTCCGTTTGAGGAAGGTCTTAAAGATGATTTGAATAATTTTATTCCTTTACAACCTTCTAGTTCTACTTCAACAAGTGAATTTGTCCAGATTGCTTCTGTAGAAGATATTAAAATGTGGTTTGACAAACATCCAGAACAAAAAGATTATCCAAGTGAAATATCAAAGCTTAGGTATTTGTCGGAAGAAGATAATCCGGTTGTAATTATATTAAAATGAATTATTTGTGATTCATTCATGGCGAGAAAGGGAAAGTCGACGGCAAGGAACAAGGATTGACGGCAGAACAACGTCAAAGACGATATGCACGTCAGCGCGATGCGGAATCTCATGCAGCCAAACGCAAGGAGGAATATTTCATGGGCAAAGGTG
>NZ_JAAKDT010000097.1 GCF_011038785.1 Parabacteroides sp. ZJ-118 | reverse complement strand
CTCGTTCTTTCGGAGAGGGTACTATTTTATAGCGGGCAACCCACGGGAATGATGTGGCTTCTTGAATCATAAAAAATGTATTGGAGGAAACGATATCCGTCACGCGATTAGGCTTTGTTTCGTATAAGGCAGTTGCCACCGGCTTATCCGTCGGACTTTTTCCGTGGCTTCAAAAGTCCAACGATTTGGATAATTCTTCGCTGATTCACAATGTTTTGCATAGCTGCATTTGGAACAGAGCCAATTAACTTTGTACCACTTAAAAATGCAGAAAGTATGGGAGTAGAAAAAAGACGTAGTACACTGAGTGTACTGTTTTACATCAAGCGGCAGAAATTGCTGAAGAATGGGGAAGCGCCCATTTGCATGCGCATAACCGTTGATAAGCGGAAAGCGGAGATTATGATTAAGCGCAGTGTGCCTGTTACGTTGTGGAACCAGTCGAAAGAGTGTTCCAAAGGGAAAGACCGTAATTCAACGGAGCTGAACCACTATATCAACGCCGTCCGTGCCAAGGTTTTGCAGATACACTGTGGACTGGAAACCGAAGGCGGCATGGTTACGGCGGATGCCATTCGTGACAGGTATTATGGGCGTGACAAGGTACAGCGCACCCTTTTGGAAGTGTATGCCGAGCATAACGAGAAATGCCGTGCCTTAATCGGGAAGGAATACACGGAATCCACCGTTGCCAAGTTTGACACGTCCGTCAACAGACTTCGAGAGTTTATATGTTCCAATTATCATAAGGACGATTTGTTTCTGAATGAGTTGGACGGGCAATTCATCCATGGCTTTGAGTATTGGCTGAAGACCTCGATTGGCTGCAAGAATAATTCCGCATTGAAACACCTGAAGAATCTTAAGAAAGTTATCCGCATTGCACAAGCCAATGGATGGATAAAGAAAGACCCGTTCTGTGGCATACACTTCAAAGTTGAGGAGGTAAACGTGGAGTTCCTTTCCAAGGAAGAGCTTGAAACATTGATGGACAAAGAGTTTGGTGTCAAACGTCTGGAGCAGGTCCGTGATGTCTTTGCCTTTTGCTGCCTGACCGGTATGGCTTTTGCCGATGTTTACCAACTCAGCAAGGAACACCTTATAAGAGACAACAACGGTTGTCTTTGGATACGGAAAGCCCGCCAAAAAACGAAGCAGATGTGTAACATCCCCGTCATTTCACCGGCCAAGAGGCTCATAGACAAGTATTCATCCAACACGGAGTGCATGGCAAAAAATGTCTTGTTCCCGGTACCAAGCAATCAGAAGATGAATGCCTATTTGAAAGAGATTGCGGATATATGCGGCATAAAAAAGCGGCTGACGACTCATGTCGCCCGTCATACGGCAGCAACCGTTGTTTTTCTTGCCAATGAGGTGAGCATGGAGAATGTAGCGAAGATACTGGGGCATTCCAATATCCGCATGACGCAGCATTATGCCAAAGTACTTGATAGCTCCATCATGCGTGACATGGGAAATGTGGAAAGAAGTTTTTCGAAGATGTGATTGCTATGGAAAGAGGAATCATAACAATCAGTGAAACGGGTGTGTTCACGATACCGACCGCACCCGTATGGATGACCCAATTCGAGATAGCCGACCTGTTCGAGATGTTCTCGTGCGATATACGCAAGGCGATTCATGCCATTTATAAGAGCAGGGAATTGAACGAGGCTGAAACGGTGCGATACGTCAAGCAACCGGACGGCATCAGCTATGACGTTTACAGCCTTGAACCCACATTGCCACCTAAGTTGAATTAATATTCTGATTTTCTGTATATGTTTTTTTTGAGACATCCTCTGGGTGTACTACAAATTTCTGTCTCCGTATAGGAGTATCAGACAGAGAAAGTGCGTGATAAATATCTTGTACATCCTTGCTTGGTTCGGTACATTGACGTATTCTGAC
>NZ_JAAKDT010000096.1 GCF_011038785.1 Parabacteroides sp. ZJ-118 | reverse complement strand
TTTTTTTTGAGACATCCTCTGGGTGTACTACAAATTTCTGTCTCCGTATAGGAGTATCAGACAGAGAAAGTGCGTGATAAATATCTTGTACATCCTTGCTTGGTTCGGTACATTGACGTATTCTGACCTCTCCATTTTCCTTACTTTCGATCTCGGTACTCACGATTTTGTGGGTGCTGAGTATGCGTACGACGTTTCGCCAGTCCGTATGGATGCCGACTTGCCTGAGCCGGTATTGGACGGCAGATACGACCCAATAGGCCAGGATCGCCAGGTGGAGGTGTGCTTCCGCGCCTTCATCGCTCTTGTGATAGACGGGACGAAGGTCCAAATCGGTCTTTAAACAACGAAAGGTACTTTCCACAACTCTGATGACATTATAAAAATTCCAGATGTTGACTTCATCCTCCATGTCCATGTTCGTACGCAACAGGTATTTGCCATGCCTGTTCTCTGAGGAGAGTGACTTCTCAGGCTGTTTTTCCCAAGTGAAAGCGGTTACGATGTTCCTTTCATTGTGCTCCTCGATCACTTTATAATCCCTGTTTGCCAACGGGCAGTGTTCCTTGAGCCTGCCCAGCCTTTCATATACCTTGTCGAGGCTTTTCGTCCCTCCCCGTTTGGATATTCCCTCGGCAATGGCCTGCAGCCCCTCTTCGTATTCCTGACAGGCACGCTCGTACATGCTACGTTCCTTCAAGGTTTTCGCCTTGCTGTCAACAAGCAGGAAATGGTCCCTGTCACCGTTGACGGAAACCCGCTCGAGCTTGATAATCTGCTTCTTGTTGTCCATGACCTCCCTGACAGGCATGCCCATTGACTCATAGGCGGCTTGTGAAGAACGGGCTACTGTGATGTATCTGTAGCCGCTCCTTTCAAGGTATTCAAGGTTCTTCTTTGTCGAGATACCGGCATCCATGACCACTGTAATGTCCTTTTGCTGCCTGCCAAGGCTCAACTGTTCCTTTGCCAGTCCATCGATGATGGTCTGCATGGTATCGCAATCGGCCGTGTTACCCTTGAAAATGCGTGTGCGGACAAGCAACCCTTCAGTGTTGACCACGGCGGCCAACACGACTATCTTGCAGTCCGAACGCTTCTCCTTGCTCCTCCCGTACCGGGCAATCCTGCTTCCCTGCATACGACCTTCAAAGTAAGTGTTCGTCAGGTCGAAAAGGAGTATCTCGTCACGGATGTCAAACAGGGTGCATACACGGTTGTGGAGATAATCCTCCAATTCGGTATGAATTTCATAAAGGTGGTTGGCGCTCCTGTAAAGATGGCGATGGGTGAAGCTCTTTGTATCGATGCCGAGCAGCTCGCATAGGGCGGAATTGTCATCCATGTACTCTTTGGTCTTCAGCTCGGATACCGGATAGATGGCACGGGAGGCTATCTGCATCATGGCCAGTGACACGTCGGCCGGCTTCCAACCTTTGGAGGAAAGGAACTTGTCTATGTGTAATCGTTTCAGCGTCTCAACGCAAACGTGCTCGGCACCTGTCTCCCGCGGGTCAAAGTTCTTCATGGTGGAAAGGTTCACGCTCTCAAAACCCTTTCGGACAAGTTCCTCGCGGTACTCCTTCATGCACTGCCTTACCTCTGCCAAACGACCGTTTTGGAGCATCTTCTCATGGAACTCATAGGTAAGGCGATCGATAGTCTCGTCACCGCTCATCGGGCGTTGCCCGTGATAAGCAAGAGCCTCAATGCAATCTTTCAGCAAAAGACGCTGCTTTACTGTGGAAAGTCCTTCCAAGTACCCCAATACGCACAACCGACGGGTACGAGGACGGCCAAGACCGTCCCGGTAGCTCTCCTCAAGGCGATAGTAGGCTTTGCGTTCACCCTTGCTGTTGGTTTTATAGACTGTTCCTATGTGCATGGGACAAAGGTCGGCATTGTACCGACGACAGCCAAAAGTCTGGGGGTACTACAGAGGGGG
>NZ_JAAKDT010000095.1 GCF_011038785.1 Parabacteroides sp. ZJ-118 | reverse complement strand
GACCCTCCGCCTTGTAGCGAATGTAAAAGTTTTCAAAATCTTCGTTGCTGTAATACATAATTTATCAAGATTAATGTTACAGCCGCGAATGTAGTCGGTTTTACTCAGGCTGTGCTTGGACGCTTACCATCACTCATTTCCTGACTTCGTCATTGCGTCACCCTAAACGCCAAGGTGGTCTAAAAGTGGCTTGACTGACATGTGATCCGGGGTCAGCAGCATGGTTCGACTGATAGATTTGCCGTTCAATGGAAGACGTAGGCGTATTGTCGTTATGGTTTTGGCAATTTTCAATCCTGTATCAACGCTCATATCCAGTTCGAGCATGTGGATGATTCTTTCCAGCTCCTTATACACTTTGTATGCCACGAAGCACAGACATACATGCGCCTCTATCCGCTTTTCCGTGAAGTGGAATATCGGACGAGTCTCCAGCGTGCCTTTGGATACTCGAAACGCTCTCTCGACCACCCAAAGCCCTCTGTATTGGGCTACGACCTCCTTTGCGCCAAGTTCAGTATTGGTAACATAGCCTTTCAGACCGTCCCACTTTTCGTCTTCCTTAATCTTTTCTTCGTCAATGCTGACAGAGACATCGTTATCTATCTTCAGAAACTTGCTGTAACCGCGTTTGTTGATTTTGTCCTTGGTTATCTTGCCCGATGCGTATGTTTTCTTTAGCCGTTCCACGCCTTTCTGCCTGTTGTAGGCATCTTTGGAAGCCCGTTTGGAACTATAGGTAACGATTAGGCGGTCTCCATTGTCCAGTTCCTTTTCGTGGAACACATCGTCCTCGTGGGGCAGCGACAGAATCCAATCGTTGACATCCTTACCCTGCTTCTTGATTCTGCCACCCACAATGAATTTGTATTCTCCACTTCGCAACAGCTCGATGTTGCGCTTTATCATGAATCCCGAATCGGCCACCACTATAAAATCGTCAACCCCGAAACGTTGCTTGAAATCGTCAATGACGGGTATCATGGTATAGCTCTCGTATTGTGCCCCGTTGAATAACGAATAAGCCAAGGGATAGCCGTTCTCACAGACCAACAGCCCCAGGATTATCTGCGTCTCCGCTGTCTTTCCGTCCTTGGAGAATCCCGGTGTGCGTAGCACATCCTCACGAAAACTCTCGAAGTACAGCGATGTGACATCATAAAAAAGCATCTCAACCCGACCGCCCAATACTGCAAAGGTATGCTCCACGCTGATGCGTTGGACTGCCGCCTGTTGCGTGTTATAGAGTTTGTCCAAATAACGGTATATCTTGCTGAGATTGACATCTTCATCGAAATGACTCTTGAGGTAATCCACCGTAGCCATCTTGCTCATAGGCTGGCATAGACGTGCCACTACAAGCTGGCGCAGCACATTGTCTCCTATCCTGTTGAATCCTATGGAGTCATATGCCTTGTCAATGATAAGCTTCGCTCCATTGAGAAGGATGGCATCGACATTGTCGAGCACCGTCTGCGTCATCTCTATTTCTCGGCCTTTGTTTTCCGACCCCTCAAAATCCAATTCCTGAATGCCAAGATGATTCTTGATCCATTGATGCCCTTTTTCGCATAACGCAGAAATCTCATCTTCGCTTAGGCCAATGCCGACAGTATGGAGTTCCTTGAACTTGCCTCCATGTTTGTCTACCACCACAACGCTGGTTGACCCGGATCGATTCTTCTTCCTACGCACAAACATACTGCAAATATAACGATTGATACGGTATATGTAGTACATCGGACTTCGCCATTTGGTAGCCACCCGAGGGCTCGCGTCACCCTAAATCACTCTTTTTACAAGTAAACGGTCTGATTATCAAATATGGTTTCTTTTGAACCATCAAAAACGACGAAGTCGGGAGATGCTCTTTCTTTGCAAACTCTGAAAATGCTTCCGCAATTCCGTCTTGTGTCAAACCATCATGATTGAAAAGGTCATGCTTAACAATCAAGTGTCCGTGACTGTCTAACAGAGGAATATTATTG
>NZ_JAAKDT010000094.1 GCF_011038785.1 Parabacteroides sp. ZJ-118 | reverse complement strand
TGGCTTTGAGTATGGTATTTAGCTGTTTGAACACCTCTAAATTACTAAATTTCCGTCATATACGGAAATTCTCAAAGCCTTTTTCATGACCATTTTTATGGCATCATACTAAATCCGAAACTTGAGTAATATATAACATGATTAAGAACGGAACCGAGTATGATGAATCAAAAGTGAGCAAGCCATCATTGACCATGCTCGAAAAACGCAGGCTGAAACTACTCGTGTCAATAAGAAAACTCGATGAGTCAATTGCTGCAATTAGTTGAATACCAAATTACTGGATAGGTGTTACTTGGTAGCGGACACGCTGAGGCAGTCGCCGCTTAGAAAAGGGCGAGTATGGCGTTGTAAGGTGAGTTACCGTGTTTCTTTGTGGTCTCGACAATTGAATGCAGGTCCATAAACGCGTCGGCACCGAGGTCTGAGCGGAAGCATCCGGAGTTCTTGAGCTTGATTTTCAGTTTTCGTATTCCGCGCTCCGAAGCGTTATTGTCAGGAGGGATGGCCGGGTCTCGCAGGAAGTTGAAGATATAATCACGACATTTGAGAAGACCGTTCTTAAAGGTGGTAAATTTCTCGTTTAGCTTCGACAAGTTTTCATCAATAAGTTTGTCCAGACGTTCGAGCCACGACTGAGGGTCGATTGATTCGGCCGGTCTCCGGTTGCGCTCGTGTATGGCTTCCTGAAAAAGACTTTCCACAGATTTTGACCACTCCTGTTCCTTGTCAAGTTCATTGAGATACTGACATTCGCGAAGCAGATGAGCCAGGCAGACCTGATGGTTGAGGAAGTGCAGGGCGAAGTATGCGCTATGGCGGTCTGTCACCGCCGTCATCCGTTCGATGGAGTCTCCGAAACGGTCTTCAAGTTCCTGTCCCTTGCGGCTTTTGCCATGGAATACCAGTGTGAAATATACGGTCTGTGCAATCCATGCCCAGTCAAGGCGTTTGTTGCAGTATAAGCCGGATTCATCAAAACCGACTACGGAAGACTGCATTATATATTCCTTGATTCTCCCAATGGCCGGGGCAGCAGCTTTTTTTGCCTCATTGATCCAGTTGACCATCGAACCCTGGCTGATTTCAAGGCCGAAGACCTCTTTGAAGAAGGAAGCTATACGGTTATAAGGCAGGAACTGAACCGTTGACAGGTAGGCGACCAGCCCCTTTACCGAAGCGTCATACACAACGGCGTTGGAACGACGACGTTCGGAGTGGGCTTTGACCCGTTTCCCACAGACCCGGCATATCGTCACGTAGTGCCGTACCTCGGTTATCAGGGGCTTGAGCTCGGGCAGTGATATTATCTGCGTAATGTAATCGAGTTCGGTATCACATCCGGCCAATGATTCTCCGCATTCATCGCATCGCTCGGACTTCTCCTCCACCACATTATCGACTGAGCCATTCAATTCGAGTGTGCTTCCGTGATGCCCCGGCTGACCTCCGGGCTTTTTGCCCGATGGCTTACGCAGTGACTTTGTACGCCGGACAATCTCATCTTTCATCTGCTCTTTTGACGGTGGCGTACTGCTGTTGCCGGAATTCTTCGGTGGTTCCTCGTATTTAGACAGACGTTTGCGTAGTTCTTCATTCTCCATGTCTTTCTTTTTGAGCATGCGTTTCAAGTCCCGTATCTCCTTAAGTTGCCCCTGACTCGTTCGGCTAATCTGACAAATTGTAGCATGCTGTGAATCGATGGTTTTCTGCATCGACTCAATCTGCGCGGACAGCCCGCGAAGCACTTCTGTTATGTCATTAACCTGTTGCTTCACAGGTGTAAAGGTATGAATTTTATTTGACTTTACCAAATAAAATCGCATCTAATTCCCATAAAAATCAACAGGTTATGCCATCGGTTCGATATGTATTTCGCTAATTGACGACATTGAGTAAACTCCTCAGCGTGTCCGCTACCAAGTAACACCTATCCAGTAATTTGGTATTCAACTAATTGCAGCAATTGACTCATCGAGTTTTCTTATTGACACGAGTAGTTTCAGCCTGCGTTTTTCGAGCATGGTCAATGATGGCTTGCTC
>NZ_JAAKDT010000093.1 GCF_011038785.1 Parabacteroides sp. ZJ-118 | reverse complement strand
TTATTGAGGGTCAGAAATCGGGCAATCCGCAAAATAAACAAATCCTAACGGATGAGATTCCGCCTAACTTGTTGTTTTTCGGAGTCCGAGATTCTGCCTGATTCATTCTAAATTTAACGAACTATTGTTAAAAAAGACATCCGGATGAAAAATCGAACGACACATACGCTTTATATACGCCAAAATGGATTTTGGGAGGGTGAGGATGTACTTCCCATACTCCTCCGGTGTCATTTGGGATATATAGATGGCCAGCCTTCGCATATTCATCCACGCACATCGGCGGACAGCCTGCAGACGATGCTTGTGCAGTCTGCGGTATCTGGTTTTGTTATTTCTGGCGTGGAAGCTGTATTGGAACATATCAGCCTCGACGTTATTGCGTTTATGTTGCTCTTCAATGGGAAGACTTTCTATTTCCTGCCTGAGCAACGATGCGGCAAGGTCCTTCTCTTCAAAATACCTGAACGGCTTGGAACGCCAATCTCCCTCGCCAAGTTTTATTCGCCATCGTCTGCCTCGCTTTTGGGTCGTGTTTATATACTTCCCGATGTAAACGGCTCCCGTTCTTGTGTCGGCTACCTCAATGTCCCCGCTACCGGCAATCGGTCTGAGAATAAATCTCGCACCTCCCTGCATCCGGCCGGTCTTTATCTTCATGGATTCTCCTTGCGCATTGGTGTGCGCTTCCGCAAACATCCTGTTTTCAGGACTCTGATATGCTCCGTCAGCATAGAGGTTTTCGACTGTTTCACCGGTCACACGCTCAGTCTTATCTATGGCATCCTCAACATAGTTGCAGTCAGAGGCGCTTGCACCTTCAACCTGGACGGAGGTGATAATGCAGGGCTTGTCGTCTTCAACGGTCTCGGTGATGTTGGTACTGTAGCCTTGAACCTTTTGGTCCCCTTTGTTGCGGTAATGCGCATCCGGATCATTGGGATTCTGCACGCTGTCACTTTTAATCTCCTTCTTGTCGCGAAGTGTGACAACTCCGGCCTTCACACTGTACTGCTCATTGAACACCCGGTGGAGCAACGCATATCCCGGGGCTGTATCCTTCAGCCTTTTGAGAACGGCATAGACGACAGCGCCCAAAGAGGCTATCTTCTCAGACAATGTGGCCGCATCGGAAGCATAGACGGTGTGATTGCCTTTCTCGCCCATCAGGGGTTCCGCCTTCTTGCGGAGTGCCGGATTCAGACCATACATGTTGCATTCGTGGGAAAGGGTTTTCTGCAATGTCCGAAGCACAATCTCGTATCTGCTGTACTTCGCGATATTGCTGCCGATGAGTTTGCTGTCCATGCGGACAGACTTGCCGGATATGTTGAATCTCTTAATCTGTTGTCCTGTGATATGCTCGAAACATTGCTCCATGAGATCGACACCGGTCTTGTCCGCATAATCACACAGACGGCGGTTAAAGAGATAATAGGTGTCAAGAGAAGGGGGAACGTCCTCAAGACTCGACAGACCCAAGGCCTTGCGTACAAGCAAGTCAAACTCAATCTTCTCAAACAGGTTCTCGTCGCTACACCCGAATCCCTCCTTGAGAACCGACATGGCAACCAATATGCGGACCGGGGCGGTGGGAGCTCCCATGTTCCCACTCTTGTAAAGGACAGAAAAGATTTCCTCGTCTACCTTGGATGTCACCAGGTCAAAAAAAACATTATGCCATCCTTTGGGGTCGGAGTACGATTTAACGGCTCTCTTCCCAAGGATCATTTCCGGAGAAGAGAACAAATCCATCTGAGATGTTGTGCTTGATTTTTTGAACATTCCGTTATCTTTTTACACTCACGAAGTTACAATAAAATTGCGACATGTGAAAACATTTAACCGGGTAAATATCATCATTCTATCGAAATGTTTAATCAATTCACTTTTTAAAGTGGACTCATATTTCAAGTTTCGCAAGTGCTGATTTCCAGCGGTAGGGATATAAAAATCGACATGGACTCTTGCATAATTGCAAGAAAATGAGTAATTTTAAGGTGCAAAAACAAAAATAACTCAAGCCCATGTCGATACACAAAGTTACTCCTTTCCTCTCGGATATCAAAACATTTTTCAAGAATTCTGATATGACATCAGCTATGCAGAGCATA
>NZ_JAAKDT010000092.1 GCF_011038785.1 Parabacteroides sp. ZJ-118 | reverse complement strand
AATGTGGCATCTACAAAAGGCAAGGACAGCACGAAACCGCCGTATGCCGAACGGCACGTACGGTGGTGTGAGAGGGAAGGAAACAAAATAGGCAGGAAAACTTATTTTGTTTCCCTACCTACTCGATCCCTGTCGCCGCGAGACCGCTCGAAAAGGTCATCCCCGCGAAGTATGGCATTTCACCCTGCGAAGTATGGCATTTCACCCTGCGAAGTATGGCATTTCACCTCTCCAAGTGTGGCATTGGAATCGGTTTCTTCGGCACATCCGCACCCTTACATTTGGCTCTGCCCGAGTGAGGCGCTCCGAGACCTTGACCCTGGGAGTAGCAGGTACGACAACCGGGCGTATGCGGAAGATTAGGGGCAAGGTGCTATTTGGGTCAGCCTGTGCCACGGACTTTTGCAGGTGTCCCATTAGGACTTATAGACAGGAATCCGTGGAACTAAAACGTGCAATGAAATAGAAGATTTATTAACTCTCATGATTTGTATCATTATTCCGCCTATTATGCTCATAATGTTCTTCATCTATTAATATCGCCTGCTCGTATTTAATGTTTTTTAAAATTTCAAGCGATAGATAGTAAGCAAAATTCACTACATTTGTCTATGAGACTGTAACACCTGCATTTTATGAAAATTTGTGTCATTAAATATGAAACAATCAACGGGAAGAAAGTTGGAAAGGCTTTTTCTTTCCCTATAGATGCCAAGAAAATGGCTCATTATAAAACAGAAGTTGCCGTAAGGAAAAAAGTTGAAGAATATGTCGCTAAAAGTGGCATATTCAAGAAGAATGAATTGAAAGACCTTAAATATGACATGAAAGACTTCCTGCAAGAATGGAAAAAGCAGAAGCCTATTGTGGAAGCCGAGATGCTAAAAGAGTTGGAAGCCTCAACAAATAATGCAGAAAATAGAATTACACCTGAACGCATAAACAGGCTCGGGAGTAACGAAATATTCGTTTTCGGTTCTAATGCAAAGGGGTTGCATTATGGAGGTGCAGCCAAAGCAGCAGTTGAAAAATTTGGCGCAATTATGGGGCAAGGGCATGGGTTGCAAGGTAAAAGTTATGCAATCAATTCCATGAGTGGAATTTCTGAAATGGGAAAAGATATAAAACAGTTCTGTGAATTTGCCAAGTTAAATCCTCAAAAGCACTTTCTTGTTACTCCGATAGGTTGTGGTATTGCAGGATATAGCCCCAATGAAATAGCTCCTTTATTTAAAGAGTGTAAGGATTTGAAAAATATATCTCTCCCACAATCTTTTTGGAAAATAATAGGATTCCCATCAGAGACATAGCCCCACTAATTACAATATGCACTCTAAATAGAATTTAAAACATTAAATAATGACAGAGATTAAAACAAGAGAAGATTATATTAATCTTTATGCTGACAAAATTTGTGGTAGAATGCAAGTAGTAGATGAAAGTACTGGAAGATTTTATGATTATTTTGTTCCTGATTTTAGTGCTATGTACCATGGACTTGATAGATTTATAGAAGCTCAAAATAAGTGGGATACTTATCAGGCTGCCTTAGCAGAAGTTAAAGCAGGTAAGAAAGTAACCCATTGGATATGGTTCATATTTCCACAACTAACTAATCTCGGCAAAAGTGAAAAATCTCGATATTATGGAATACGTGGACGTGAAGAAGCAATTGAATATATCAACAATCCTAATATTAAGAGACAGATTAGTTGAAATCACAGAAGCTGTCTATAATAATGAGAAGTCTGTTTATGAGATATTTGGAAACGATGTAATTAAAGTAAGAGCTTGTATGTTACTTTTCGCTTCTGTTTCTGATATTCCTATTTTCAAAAAAATGCTTGAAAAACATTGTTGGAGATAAAAATCCTCATATAATAGGCAAAAAGCCGATGAAGCACTGCAATCCCTTTATACATTTGTAGTTTTAAGAAAAGTAGCATAAATAATGGCAACAAATAACATAACAGAACAATCGTAAGCATTTGATAAACTACAGGTATTAAACTTTATATATAACAATAGCGACTGTCACTATGAAGCTAATAGTTGCAGTCGCTATTGTTTTGTTGAACCTATATGTTGCAGTCGGCATTAGTTGCCGGATTCCCCATTTTGTTTTGTCAATACACTT
>NZ_JAAKDT010000008.1 GCF_011038785.1 Parabacteroides sp. ZJ-118 | reverse complement strand
TCAACTATAAAGTTACGAAAAATTCGCCACTTGACCATCTTTTTAGGCGACTATTTTACTGATAATCAAAGGGTTTAATGTGTTTTGTAGCATATCTGCCAAGAATCAAAAAATTAACGAACTATTGTTTTAAGAGAACCGGTCTTGAAGAACAACTCGATTTTCGGGAGTCGATTTTCAGACTTCAATACTATCAAATTTTAAAATACGCCACTTTTTAAAGTGGACTCAAATATTTAGTTCTTTGAATGCAATGTCGCCAATTATTGAATTATCAACTATTTAATTTTCGGCAGGCTCACGTTAAAATAAAGAAAAGAATGGCAGATTTTTATTACAAATTCGGAAACACAGACTCACTTACGTTTTATAATGGGAACAAGGTAATGTCTGTTGAGGATGAACACAGCAGTGTTTATCTTTTGGGCTTTGCCCATGTATGCGGAGAAACAGTTCGGGATTTTTTAAAGAAAATATTACAAGATTTTCACATAGGCCAAATCGCCGAAATCAAAAAACATTTGTTGGGTCAATATCTGATTATCCTGCGCAAAAATGACACCCTATACTTGTTCTCGGATTTCCTGCAAACCAGAAGTATCTATTATGACAAAGAACGTAAAATAGCCTCTTCCTCATTCCAAACCTTGTATGGCCAATATGAAAAGCGTAAAAAGAATGATTACAAAGCGTTCGAATTCCTGTCCATGCGGCATTGCCTCTATCCTGTCTGGCTGGGTGACAGTACCCTGTCGGACCGGATCCGGCGCATAACGGCTTTCGAATATTTGGCCATACACCTCCAATCGGGGGAAATGACAGTAGGCAAACTGAAATTTGAAATCAACAACCGAAAAATAGATTCGCTACAGAAGTTGGTATCTTACAGTAAAAAAACACTGAGGGAAGCCATCCGACACCCGGAATACAAAGATAAGAAAATTTATACGACCCTCACCGGTGGATTTGATAGCCGACTTGTGACCTCCTTTGTCCACGAATACTACACCGATGCCCATCTGCGGATTTCCTCCTTGACAAATACGGAATCTCTTGATTTCAAAATTGCCTCTGAGGTAGCCCACATACTCTCTTCTCCCCTGAAGGTCTATGAGACTGACCCAGACAAGCAAACGGAAACCTATTATAGGCTAACCGAAGGATTGTCACCAAAGGAAAACAGGATCATGACCTCCCTGTACCAGTGCGAAAAACGCGGTGATGTGGAGTTCGGAGGAATGTTTGGAACGGAACTTTACACCATCTTAGGGTATGCCACCTGCGATGAACTTATACAAAACTATGTTACGAGATCCAGACAATATACGGTAGCAGATGAAGAATATTACAAACGGTTCGAATCCGCATTGCGCAAGGAGTTTGAGGATATCCGTTCATGCTATTTGCTCCAAGTGCCGAACGAAAGGGATCTCATGCGAATATTCCAATTAATCATTACGGGACGCTTTGCTTCCCGTTTTGTCGCTGCTTTGCAACTGTATGGCAATTCATACGATGTATGCGGCACTTTCCCAATCATCGAAGCAGGACTACGGATACCTTATAAATATCTAGGGAGCAAATGGAGTCTCGGACGATATTATCTTATTCCAAAGATACTTGTAAATCAAATAAATAAAAAGGTGTCTTTGGCGGAGACCTGCCACTTCTGTCCGATGGCACCTTTATCACTCTCCACTCTCGCGTCTTACGTAAAGGGGAAATTTGAACAAAACCGATACTACCATAAACGATTACAAACGAATTGTCCCCCCAAAGAACTAACTTTGCGGACAGCACACTTCTCATATTCTTCCGATGACTGGTTCGAAGGATTCATGCAAACGTATTATGACACTTCTTCCTCTCCTAAGAAGCAGGAAATAGGACTCCATAATAATTGTCAGGATATAGACTAATTCTCTTTATAGGGATATTCTATGAATTAACTATTTTACGTGAGTTTGACGAAAATAACCAAAAGATAGTCAGTTGGCTATAGCAGCGCAGTCAAGATTGGGCGCATGGTAAAAAATTGTATTTAGGCATAGAGTTTATAGCGTCAGAAGAGGAAGAATTTGGATACTCCTACAGGAACTCCGGCAGCGAGACCCTGCTACTCTTCTTCGGCATCCACATGCCAATGCGGCCATCCTTGCCGCACGACAACAGTCCAAGGAAGGAATGGAGAAACAGCGACAAGATTATTTATAGGGGTTCCGTGCGTTTATAGATGCTTCCCGGCATCGATTTTATCTTTCCTTCCAATTCCAACTCAAAGAGCAGGGAGGATAACTGATGTACCGGAAGATTCAAGGCTGCGGACAATTCATTGATATGAGATTCCTTTCGCGTCTTCAAAAGTGACAAGATCCGTTCGCTCTCCTCGTTCTCCGGAAATAATAATTGGGTTTGGATCGGTAATGTGTCCGTCTTTTGAGCGACATCCCAACGCATCGCCATGATTAAATCGTCAGCACAAGAGATCAAGCCTCCTTTATTCTGCCGGATCAAGTTATTACATCCCCTAGAGTTGGTATCCGTTACTCGACCCGGGAAGGCATAGACATCCCGGCCATATGAGAAAGCGATATCCGCCGTAATTAAAGAGCCTCCTTTCTCCGCCGATTCAATAACGATCGTGGCATCCGCCAGACCAGCTACGATCCGGTTTCGCCGGATAAAATTCTGCCGATCCGGATTCGTCCCGCTAGGGAAGTCGGTCAATAAACCTCCCCGCTCCAACATCTCGACCGCCGTAGAGCGATGCGTAGGAGGATAGATACGATCCAAGCCATGCGCCAATACGCCAACCGTTGGCAATTGATTCTTCAACGCATTCCGATGGGCACAAACATCGATGCCATACGCAAGTCCGCTAACAACCAATAGATCCGGGAAAATCACGGACAAATCCCGCAATAAACACTCGGTCACTTCCTGCCCATAAGCGGAGGCTCTGCGGGTACCCACAACGCTGATGATATGGGCAGCGTTTAAATCCGCATTCCCCTTGAAATAAAATAAAACCGGAGCGTCCGGGCATTCCCGCAGACGTTCCGGATAATTCATATCTGTCAAGAAATAGATAGAGATACCGTTCTTTTGGGCAAAAACCAATTCTTTCTCTGCCCGTAAGAGTACATCCACCCGCTTGATCTCGGCGATAATCGAATCGCCGATACCCGGTATCTTCTCTAGCGACTGGCGCTTTTCCGTAAACACAGCCTCCGCATCCCCCAACGCTTCCAGGAGATGGCGGGCTAGGATATCTCCTACCCCATTAATCATAGTAAGGCCGATTTGGTAAATCTGTTTGTCCGTCATTTATGCTTGTTTTGATTCTATTCGCTCTAGCATCCCATCGAAATATTCCCCTCTGGTTAATTTACCATTCTCTACGACAACTGACTCCACGACTCCTTTAATAGCCAGCACCCCATCGGATTCCCGATAGATATCTTGCTCGAATACCAGTTTCACTCCCTTCTTATATACATTCAGGCAAGAAATATACCGATCGCCGCTCCGCAAAGAGTTTTTAAACTGGATATCCACACGGGCCACGAAGGCATCGATGCCCTTCTCATGCATGGCGCCGAAATTCTCGCCCAACGACTCCAAAAACTCATGACGGGTATGCTCCATATAATGCTGGTAATTGGAGTTATTCACCACGCCTTGCAAATCGCACTCGTAATCGCGAACCTTGTCTGTCAGTTTAAAACTATATTCCTTCATTATCGTAATTCTTTTTCGATTTGTACCTTTTCCATTTTATAGAGACGATCGGACGGGCGGATCTTCTCGGATATCTTTATCGAGAAGCGTTCCCCTTTCACGGTCTCCTCTACCGGTTTCAGGTCTACCCGGATCTCATCGACGGTCCGCATAACAGCTCCGGTCGTGGGACCCGTTACCAAGATCTCATCGCCTACTCTCAAGGAACCGGACTCCATCTCAAACTCGGCGACACCGATTCCACTGAAGTATTTGATACCCCGTGCCACATACACTTTCTTACGGGTAGCACCGGAGCCATATTTACTGCTCCATTCACCCAATCGTTGTCCCAGATAGTAGCCATCCCAAAAGCCGCGATTAAAGACCCTGCGCAGACGCTCGTCCCAAACCGCTACCTTTTCTTCATCAAAAGTGCCTTCGCAATAGGCCTTGACCGCCTCTTTATAACATTCGGTCACGAGACGCACATATTCCGGCCCGCGGGCACGCCCCTCCAGCTTGAACACACGTACGCCGGCATCCATCATCTTATTCATGAAATGAATCGTCTTCAAGTCCTTCGGCGACATAATATACTGATTCTCAACATCTAGCTCGATCTGGCTATCCTTATCATGCACCGTATAGGCACGACGGCAAATTTGCATGCAAGCCCCCCGATTAGCGGAAGCATTCATCTCATGCAAACTCAAATAGCATTTACCGGACACGGCCATACACAAGGCCCCGTGAGCGAACATCTCTATGCGGATCAACTCCCCTTTCGGACCCTTGATCTGTTGCTTCACGATCTCCTGATAAATCTCATTCACCTGCTTTAAGTTCAATTCACGAGCCAATACGACCACATCAGCGAAGCGGGCGTAAAACTTCAACGCCTCCACGTTCGAGACATTCAACTGCGTGGATAAGTGCACCTCTTGCCCGATGCTATTTGCATAACTCATAGCGGCCACATCTGCGGCGATAATGGCGGAGACACCCGCATCCTTAGCGGCATCTATAATTTCCCGCATCAACGGAAGATCCTCACCATAAATGACCGTATTAACCGTGAGATAACTCTTGATAGTATGTTCTTGGCAAATAGCGACGATCTTACGCAAATCTTCCGTCGTAAAATTATTCGACGAGCGAGAACGCATATTCAATCCTTCGATACCGAAATAAATAGAGTCTGCCCCCCCTTGTATAGCCGCCATCAACGATTCATAGGAACCGACAGGCGCCATTATTTCAAAATCCTTCTCTTTCAAGGTTGTATATTTTAATATTACGGTAGCAAATTTAGATAAAAATCGCGTGAATTTTACACTGACAGAATAAAAAACAAGGCCGGAGCCACACGGCTCTTTCATTTAAAACTGCCTCGTTCTTTCGGAGAGGGTACTATTTTATAGCGGGCAACCCACGGATTACCCGATTCGAAACGAACCGGGTAAGGGATGATATGCTTGTTCTTTTGGTTTAAATGAAAGAGCCGTGGTATGATCTCAAAAAAACACGTACGTCTTTTTTAAAGGCTTTATAGAGTCTGATTCTACCTAGTACTTGAAGCTTCCTCCCCCCAAGAATTCACGGAGCAAAGAAGTTCCGGGAAGTTCCTCCGTCGGGATGTAATTAAAGTAGCGGAGGAAACGGAGCAGACGATATGCCTCCGCGTTCGCCTTGCTGCTCTCCGGTACTTGCGCGAGGATCGGTTCCGCGAATTTGCGCAAAGCGGCCAACTCATACAACATGGCGCTATTAAACATAGCGTCCGCGTTCTCCTGATACGGAAAGATCCATTTGTCCTCACCCCGGCGAACGCTCGGCCAACGGTTAATCGTATCTTCCGCCGAATATCCCCTAAAGCGATAATCCCGGATGATACGGCGCAGCAGGCGATTGTCCGTCGTGGGTATCCAGTTGTGATTGTCCAAAGAGATAGAGGTCAAGACCGAGACATACACCCGATACTTATATTTATCATCGATAAACTCCGTCAGCTCCGGATTCAAGGCATGAATACCTTCCATCACCAAAATCGAGTTCTCTCGAAGCTTAAGTCTCTTCCCTTTGAAAACCCGCTGGCCAGTCTCGAAGTCAAAAGTCGGCAAATCGATCTCTTCCCCGGATAACAACCTCTTCAAATCCTTATTGAAATAAGGTAGATCCAACGCGTACAAAGACTCAAAATCATACTCGCCGTGCTCATCTCTCGGCGTATCTTCCCGATTCAGGAAATAATCATCCAAGGAGATTCCTACCGGATGGAGCAGATTGGTCGTCAATTGTACCTGCAAACGCTTGCAAAACGTAGTCTTTCCCGAAGAGGAGGGGCCGGAGATCAAGACGATACGGATGCCCTCTTTATATCCGTCAGCGATCTTCTCGGCGATCTTGGCGACCTGTTTCTCCTGCATCGCCTCAGAGACAAGGATAATATCCTGCGAACGACCTTTCTCTATCGCCAAATTCAAATCCCCGACATTATCCAGACCGACCGTCCGCTGCAACGCAAGGTGCTCCTTATAAGCCCCGAACATCTTATCCTGCTTAATGACAGGCTGCAATTCCGTCGGGTCGGACTGCTTCGGGACGCGAAGCAAAACGCCATCCATATACGGTTCCAGGTCAAACAGTTGGATATAACCGGTCGAAGGGGTCAAACAGCCATAGAAGAAATTGATATAACCTTCCAATTCATAATAGGAGGTATAAGGCAATCCAGCCGTCTCTATTAAACGAGCCTTGTCATTCATACCCCGCTCCCGGAACAATACGGAGGCATCCGCCGTACGGACACGCTTATGGAGGAACGGAAGATCCGCGTCGATCAATTCCCACATGCGTTTCTTGATCTTCCCGATCATCTCCGGATCAATATTCTTGCCGTTATGGATCACACAATAATAGCCTCTCGACACCGGATGCTCCAGATTCAATGTGGCTGTCGGCCAAATATCATACACCGCCTTGGAAAATATGTGACAAAGCGAGCGGACGTATGTTCTCAATCCGGATAATTGAGTATAGTCGATGAATTCGATATCCTTCGGTTGCCAGCAACGGAAGTTCAGGCCTTCCGTCTTATTATTCACTCGCGCGTTCATCGGCCTGTACCGAAGCGGAGCGCCGACCGCCGTATAAATGTCCAACAACGAGGAACCAACGGGTACATCCTTGTAGGTACCATTATTTTCGCAGTAAATTGTTATGGTCTCAGACATACTATTTCAGTTATTATTTGTAAATTCGCCCCCTAAAGTTAGGAATATTAATCGGATATACAATCCACTTAAACGTAATTTAAATGGACTATTCTTTTTTTGATTTTCTCCGACTGATCGGCTCCTTGGCGCTGTTCTTGTACGGAATGAAGATCATGAGTGAAGGGTTACAAAAATTTGCGGGTGACAGCTTACGTCGAATACTAACCGCGATGACCACAAACAGAGTGACCGGTGTGCTCACCGGTGTATTAATAACGGCTCTCATCCAATCATCATCGGCCACGACGGTCATGGTCGTGAGTTTCGTGAACGCCGGGCTTTTGACGTTAACCCAATCCATCGGCGTCATCATGGGTGCCAACATCGGGACCACAGTGACGGCATGGCTTATCTCCGCCCTCGGTTTCAAGGTCGATATCGCCGCGTTCGCCCTTCCCCTTTTAGCGTTCGCCCTCCCGCTCTTCTTCTCCGGGAAAAGCTCTCGCAAATCAATGGGCGAATTTGTTTTTGGTTTCGCGTTCCTGTTCATGGGGCTTCAAAGCTTAAAGGCAAACGCCCCGGATCTCGAGGCGAACCCGGAAATGCTGGCTTTCGTGCAGAACTATACGGATATGGGATTTCTCTCCATCATCCTGTTCCTATTCGTCGGGGCGATTTTGACCATGATCGTACAAGCCTCCGCCGCTACGATGGCTATCACGTTGATCATGTGCGCCAACGGCTGGATCGATTATCATTTGGGGGTCGCTTTGGTATTGGGCGAGAATATCGGGACCACGATCACGGCCAACCTGGCCGCGTTGACCGGAAACACGCAAGCGCGACGGGCCGCGTTGGCACATCTCGTTTTCAACATCTTCGGTGTCCTGTGGGTCTTGGCGCTTTTCTATCCTTTCACGAACGCTGTCTCCTGGTTTGTCGCCCATGTGATGAAAGTCAGCGATCCGGCCGTGGCGGTATCCTTTAAACTGGCGGCGTTCCACACCGCGTTCAATATCAGCAATACGTTCATCATGATCTGGTTCGTAAGCCTGATCGAGAAGACCGTACGTACGCTGATCAAGCCCAAGGTGGAAGACGAGGAATACCGCCTTCGCTATATCACGGGAGGTATGTTATCCACCGCCGAGCTCTCCATCCTGCAAGCTCATAAAGAGATCTCCTTGTTCGCCGAGCGTACGGCCCGGATGTTTCATATGGTGAGAGAGCTATTCTACGAGAAGGACGAGGAGACCTTCCTCAAGACGTATAGCCGCATCGAGAAATACGAGAATATCAGCGACCGCATGGAGATCGAGATCGCGAACTACCTGACCGCCGTGTCGGAAGGCCGCCTGAGCTCCGAGAGCAAAGAGGAGATCCGTATCATGCTACGCGCCGTCTCGGAAATCGAGAGTATAGCGGATTCCTGTAACAACCTTGCCCGAAGCATCAAGCGCAGGAACGAGTTCAAATCCGAATTCACGGAGGAGCAAAACAGGCATTTGGATCGCATGTTCGAGCTGGTATCCGGGGCGTTGAATCGCATGAACCTGATCTTGCGTAAGCCGGAACCCGTATCGGACGATATCAATCCTTCTTATAACATGGAGAACGAGATCAACAACTATCGCAACCAGTTGAAGAGCCGGAATATCGAGGATATCAACAACAAGCTGTACCACTATCAGGATGGCGTCTATTACATGGACATGGTTAGCGAGAGTGAGAAGCTGGGCGATTATGTATTAAATGTCGTTCAGGCGGTTATCGAGAAGAAAATATAGCGACAATCGCCATATTTGCCCCCGACAAGCCCCGACAGCCCAGGAGAATAACCCTCGGGGCGGCCGCCTGTCTCATACGGAAGAATGTCGATCTCGCGGAAAACGCGAAGCCCGTTCATTATCGAGCCTGAATCGTTACCATCGCCTCGGGCAATCCCTCGGCTACGGCTTTCAGGAGGATGTCGCCCTGTCCGCCCTTGTTCCGGATCACGGCCAAGGCTTTTCCGTAGTAGGCTCGCCGTTCCGGTTTACGGAGGCTATTCGGGTCGTTCGGATCTCCGTTATCCGTCCCGGCGATCTCACCCGGGCCCTCTACGGAAAAACGGATCAATGAGGTAGCGTCGGGAACCCGGTTACCATCGATATCGCATACATCCACGGTTACAAACGACAGATCCGAGCCATCCGCCTGGATGACGCTACGATCCGGGGTCAAGACCAAACGGGCCGGCTCTCCGGCCGTATGGATCTCTTTCACCAAGACCTCCTTACCCTCTGAGCGAGAGACGGCTCTCAAGGTTCCGGGCGTGAAAGGCACACGCCAAGAGACATGATAGGTGCTGTCTGTTTTTTGCCGTACGCCCAGGCTCTTCCCGTTTAGGAAGAGCTCTACCTCATCGGCCTGGTTATAATAGGCCCAGACATCCACCGGCTCGCCATCCTTCCAGTTCCAATGCGGGAAGATGTGCAATACCGGCTCGTTCGTCCACTCGCTCTTATACATATAATACACATCCTTCGGGAAACCCGCCAGATCCACGATACCGAAGAAGCTGCTCCGGCTGGGCCACCAATAGGGAGTCGGCTCGCCCAGATAATCGAAACCGGTCCATACGAACAGGCCGGATACGTGCGGAAGGGTTTTCACCAGGTGCCAAGCCCGCTCATGGGTGGAGCCCCAAGGTACATGGCAATTATCATACGAGGAACAGACATGCTCGGGAGCCTCGAAAGACTTATCCCACGATCCCGGACGGATATAAATTTGGTCGGACGGCATCTCATAATAGCCGCGGGTCATCAAGGCCGAGGTAGACTCGCTCACGATCAGTCTCTTTCCGGGGAAATTCCGGGGGAACGGCTCGAGATATCGCTCATGGTAGTTGAAGCCCAGTACATCCAAGGCCTCCGAGCGGAACAAATGGTTCGCCGGGTTCACCTCGTTACAGCCGGCGGTGACGACCCGGGAAGTATCCAGCTGTTTCACGACTGCCGCCAGGTGACGGGTGATCAAGGATTGACGACTCAGGGTCGTATCCTTCAGCAAAGCGGAATCAATGGCATGGCCGGCGTTCAAGACCAGGTTCACCGCTTGCAGATCCAGCTCCGTGGCGTCGGCATGGTTCCATTGCTCAAGCACCTCATTGCCGATACTCCACATGAAGACAGAGGCGTGATTCCGGTCGCGCAAGATCTGGTCTGTCAAATCCCGCACGTGCCACTCCGCGAAATACCGGGCGTAATCGTACGGGGACTTACGGCGTTCCCACATATCGAAAGACTCATCCTGCACCAGGAAACCCATGCGATCGCAAAGATCCAGCAACTCGGGCGCCGGGGCGTTATGGCTGGTACGGATCGCGTTCACGCCCATCTCCTTCAGGATCCGCAGCTGGCGCTCGATAGCCCGCGTATTCACGGCGGTACCCAGGCAGCCCAAGTCGTGATGCAGGCAAACCCCTTTTATCTTCAAAGGCTTATCGTTCAAATAAAAGCCGGTAGCGGAATCCCAACGGAACGTGCGAAGGCCGAATACCGTCTCGTAACGATCCACCACCCTGCCGGCCACTTTCACTTCCGTGACGGCCGTGTAGAGCGAGGGAGAATCAGGACTCCAGAGCTTGGGATCCGGGATCGAGAACCGATGATCGACAGATGCCCCCCTATATGCCGTGTCCGCGTAGGCCTGCGTAGGTCCGTCGGATCCGCTCGCGTACGGTATCCGTAACCGAGCGGTCACGGGCGGCGTAACCGGGCGGTTATCACTGTCGTAAATCGAGGTGGATACTTCCGCCTCCCTATCCTCCGTCCCGTTATTCCGCACGCGCACCTCTAAGGCGAAGGTGGCCTCCTCCGGTGAGATCCTCATATCGTGCGCGAAAGTACCCCAGTGGTCTACATGTACCGGATTCACCTTTACCAACCATACGTTGCGGTAGATACCGGAGCCGGAATACCAGCGGGAGTTCGGCTGCTCGCTATTATCCGCCCTCACGGCAATTACGTTCGGTTGGTTCCCATACCTCAGATAAGGCGTCAGATCATAACGAAACGAGGCATAACCGTTCGGACGGAATCCCAGCGAATGTCCGTTGATCCAAACCTCGCTATTCCGGTAAATTCCGTCGAAATCCACATAAACCACCTTGCCCCGGTCTGTCTCCGGAAGGGTGAATGTCTTGCGGTACCAACCTATCCCGCCCGGCAGCGCGCCGCCGCCGGGGGTAGCCGGGTTATCGAGGGAGAAATCCGCCTCGATACTCCAATCATGCGGTAAAGATAAGACACGCCAAGCGGAATCATCGCTGTCCGGGGATGAATAATCCGGGACGCTGTCCGACAAGGCAAACTTCCAATCGTCATTCCATGAACTGCGTTCACGCACCTGCTCCCCGGTGGGGGAACAGGCCGCGAACCATAGACTCAAAAGCCAAACAAGTGGCCGATTCATCAGTGGCATCATTCGTTTTTTTACTCCTCGATTCATCAGTGATTCTGTTTATCTATCGCGCTAAAGACTGATATCCATCGCATCGCCCTCGTAAGCGATCTTCACCTCCTTGCCGGAAGGGTTCTCCGGCGTGATGAAGCGTACCGTGATCCGGCGTTCGCGGATCATACCCGGGTAATTCCCCTCCTGCTTGCCGATAGACAAGGTATGGCGGGCCTCGTCGTAAGCGAACGGGATGGTGGCGAAGCTCCCCTTCTCATAATCATAGGTCACGCCATTATCCTCATACAGGGTGAACGAACCGTCAGCACCGGTATAGACATATACGGTCAGCTCCTTCTGCTCCTCTTTCGTGGATTGGATTACCTTTCCGGTCGGCAGGATCGATCCGGCCCTCACGAACAACGGTATGCGCTCGTAAGGCGCGTCGGCGTCCATCGTCGTTCCGCCCCGCACAGACTTACCGCTGTAAAAATCGTACCAAATGCCGGCCGGGAAGTACACCTCGCGGCTCCGTGCCTTATACGCGTAGACCGGACATGCCATGAAGGCCGGGCCGAACATGAACTGGTCGTCTACGGAATAGGTCTTCTCGTCGTTCGCGTAATCCATCACCAAGGCACGCATGATCGTATAATCCTCGAAATGCGTCTTGGCGGCCAAGCTATAGATATACGGCATCAATTGATAGCGCAACTCGGTATAATATTTCATCGATTGGTACGTAGGCGTCCCTTCCGGAGCGATATTGTAGATCTCGCGGAAAGGATATTGCCCGTGGCTGCGGAACAACGGGCAGAAAGCCCCGAACTGATACCAACGGTTGTTCAGCTCCCTCCATTCCTTCAAATCCTCGCTACCCTCCTTGGCGCTCATATAACGGTTCTCCACGCTGAAGCCCCCGATATCCATCGTCCAATAGGGGATACCGGACATGGCGAAATTCAGTCCGGCGCTGATCTGCGCTTTCATATCCTCCCAGCGCGTACCGATATCGCCACTCCAGGTAGCGGTAGAGTAACGTTGCTGGCCGGCGAAACCGGAACGGGTCAACAGGAATACACGGTCATCCGGGTTTACGCCGCGTTGTCCGTCGTAGATCGCCTCGGCGTTCTCCAAGGCATACGCGTTGAAGTATTTCGCGGAGGGGCCCAGGTAAGTCGGCCCGCAAAGCGCCTTCCGGTATTCGATGTCCGTATTATCCTGTACGTTCGGCTCGGAAGCGTCCATCCACCAGGCGTCGATGCCCAGGGAATACAGATGCTCGTTCATCTGTTCCCAGAAAAGCTTGCGAGCCTTCGGGTTGTACGCGTCATAGAAAGAGCCGATATAGCCCGGATAAATCCAGTCGCGAATGCTGTCTTTGATCGCCTGCTGATACATGGCGCCCAGCGCGTCCAACTCCTTGTAATGCTCCGTCGTCCGGTAGAACTTCGGCCATACGGAGATCATGATGCGGGCATCCTTATCGTGGATCTCCCGGATCATACCCTTCGGGTCCGGGAAGCGCTCCTTGTCAAACTCGTGGCTGCCCCACGCGTCTACCGGCCAATAGCTCCAGTCCTGCACGATCACGTCCAGGGGAACCTGCCGCTCGCGGTATTCGTCCAGGGCGGTCAATAACTCCTCTTGCGTCTTGTAACGCTCCCGGCTCAACCAGAATCCCATCGCCCATTTCGGCATGATCGGGCTCTTGCCCGTAATCGTGCGGTAGCCGCTGATCACCTTGTCCATGGAAGATCCGCCATGGATGAAGTAGTAATCGATATCATCCCCCATCTCCGACCAGAAAGCCAGCTGCCCCCGCTCCTCCTCCGGCAACGGCGATAATACCTTCAAGCCGAGGTAAGAGACATCGCCATCCGGCAGCCACTCGATACGGATCGGATAACGCTTGCCCTTTTCCAGATCGGCCGTAGCCTTGTAATCATTCGGGTTCCATGCCGCGCGCCAACGCTCCGGGATGATCTCCTCGTTATTCACGAACACCTTGGTATAACCGGCGTAATGCAGTTTGAAATGATACGTGCCCGTCTCTTTCGCCTCAATCTCGCCCTCCCACGTAGCGGAGGCGCCCGGCTTCGGGAAGCCTGCCGGCAGGTTCCGGATGGTTTTCAGATTCTCATAATCCACCTTCTCCTCGTCCCGTTTGACCCAAACGGAATGCCCCGTCTTGTCCGTATAGTAGGTAGCGGTCAGCGCCCCTGCCTTCCCGTCTTTCCCGTACAGGCCAAAGACATCGCCCAGATCGGCGTACGGACGCTTGTCGCCGAAACGGCTCAAGGAATAGTTATGCCAAAGTATGCCATACCCTTTTGAGGAAACGATAAACGGTATGCTCACCTTCGTGTTGTACTGGAAAAGCTCCTCGTTCTTACCCTTGTAATTGAACTCATCGCTCTGATGCTGCCCCAGGCCGTAAAGCCCCTCGCCATCCTCGCCCTCAAATACCTGGCGCAAGGTATAGCCTTTGGTTCCTTCCACCTCGATGGGCGTGAACGCCTTGCCGCCGTTTGTCTTCTCGCGAAGGATCGTGCGTCCGTCGGCGTCGGTAAAGCGCACCTCTCCGGTCTCCCGGGAAAGATGGGCCTGCGTGGTCCGCGTAGACACGACGATCGTGTCCCCCGAGGTCGTTATCCGGAACGAGGGGGCGGGCAGCGCCTTCGTGTCCTTGATCAAGTTCACTGAGTTGGAAAACGTACCGTCCGGGGAGGCGATTACCCGGATGATATCCTCCGAGATTACCTCCAGCTTGACGGCCTTCGCCTGTCCGGAACGGATATCGGCCACCAAGCCATTCTCGACCTTCCGGTAAGCGGGATCCGCCAGGCAAGAGGTCAGTAGGGAAAGCCCTAACGCGAATATCGCGACATGTTGTCTCATACTTTATGGTTTCTTTTTGTTAATAGCTCTTCATCGCCGGCAAAGGTAAGAGGTTCGCGGCGGAAAGGCAGGGGAGGAATGTTTCTTTTCAGGGGATATTTTGTTATATCCCCTGATTACGTGGCTTTGTCGGGGGAGGGGAGGGAGGCTCATTTATGATAGTCGGAGGGAAGCCTTCCGAACTCATCCTTAAAATACTTCCGGAATAACTTCACGTCATTGAAACCGCACTCCACCGCGACCTCGTTGACCCGCATCTGGCTCTTCTCCAGCAACTGCGCCGCACGCTTCAAGCGAACCGTACGGATCAACTCCACCGGAGCCTTGCCCGTGATGGAAAGAGACTTCTTGTAGAAGTTCACGCGACTCATGCCCATCTCCCGGCTCAGCCGCTCTACCGACAATTCCGGATTGGCGATCTGCTCCTCGATATAGGCGATGGCCTTGCGCATCAACGCCTCATCCATGGAGCCGGCTTGTACCTCCGTCAAGGCGATGCCCCTGGCGGAGGACTGCATAAAGGACTGCTGCATCCTCTTCCTCATCTCCACCAGATGCCGTATTTTCAACAGCAGCATATCCATGTTGAAGGGTTTGCCGATATAATCGTCCGCGCCCGCCTCCAGGCCCGTCAGCTGGTTATCCTCCGCCGATTTCGCTGTCAATAGGATCACCGGGATATGCGAGGTGCGTATATCGCCCTTGATCCGGCGACACAACGCGATACCATCGGTAACAGGCATCATCACGTCGCTGATCACCATATCCGGGAGCTCTTCCGGGATGATTTTCCAGGCCGCTTCCCCATCCGCCGCCGTAAGCACGGAATAGGCGCCGCTCAAACTGAGTCTCATAAACTCCAGGAAGTCCGCGTTATCGTCCACGACCAGCAGGGTGGATCCCGCGGCCCGCGCGGCCTCCGTATCGGCGGCCTCCGGCGCAGGCCCGGCCGGAGCGGCTTGCCCCTCACGACCCCCCCCCTCGTCCGGCGAGGAGATGATATCCGGGTGGTCCGGCGGGAGGAGAGGCAAAGTCACCGTAAACGTACTGCCCGCGCCCGGCTCGCTTCTCACCGCGACCGAGCCTTGGTGCATGCGGGCAAACTCGCGGCACAGGTGCAAGCCTATGCCTGTCCCCATCGCGGGATTTCCCTTATCGGAAGAGGGGACCTGGTAAAAACGGTCGAATATGGCCTCCTGTTTATCCGCGGGGATCCCGATGCCGCTATCGGCGACCGCTATCCGCAATTGGTCCCGTCCCTCCCTGTCCGGCGCCAGGCTCAGGGTTACGGTAATCGCTCCCCCTTCCGGCGTAAACTTGAACGCGTTGCTCAACAGGTTGGATACGATCTTGAACACCTTATCCGTATCAAACCTCATCGGCAGCGAGGTGAAAACCGAGGAGAAGGAGAAGCGGATCTGTCTCTGCTCCGAGAGCTCCTTGAAGGAATAGGCCACATCCCGGACAAACGGCACGATATCGCCCGTAGACAAGACGAGCGTATCCCCTCCCCGCGCGTCGATCTTGCGGAAATCCAGCAACTGGTTCACGAGCTTGAGCAACCGGTCGGCATTCCGATGGATCAATCGCAGGATCTGCCGCGTCTCGGCATTCTCCTCCGTCTTCATCAATTTCTCCAAGGGAGTCAGGATGAGCGTAAGGGGCGTGCGGAACTCATGGCTCACGTTCGTGAAGAAGCGGAGTTTCATCTCATCCACCTCATGCTGCTTTCTCGCGATCGCCCGCTCCTGCTCCCGCTCCAGCCTCCTCTGCTGGACGCGAAGGATGAAGCGCATGGCTCCGCAGGCCGACAACACCCCTGTTATCACGTAGAGGGCGATCGCCCATCCGGTCGCCCAGAAAGGCGGCAGGATGGTGATCTCCAGGCGGGTGACCGCTTTGCTCCAGACCCCGTCGTTGTTTCGCGCCTTGACCTGGAAGGTATACGTCCCGGGGTTCAGGTTCGTGTAGGTAACCCGCCGCCGCCGGGCATCCACGGTCGTCCAGTCCGCGTCGAAGCCCTCCATCTTGAAGGCGTACCGGTTCTTCAAGGGAAGGAAATAACAGCAGGAGGAGATGTTGAACGCGAAATTGCGCTCCTCGTAGGTTAGCGTGAGCCGGTTCGTGTAGGTGATGTCTTGCTCCAATATCCTGTGCCCGGCATAAACCCCTCTCGCCTTTACCGGCACGTTGTTCACGGTAAGCCCGGTGATCACGGCCGGCGGGGAATAGCTGTTATGGCGGATCCGGGAGGGATTGACGAAGGTAAGCCCGTTGGTGCCGCCAAAGGCCAGCTCGCCCGATGCCAGCCGGGCCGCGCTGTTCACGTTGAACACGCGTCCTTGCACTCCCTCGTTCTCATCGTAGCTGTTCCAGCTGAACCGGTAGGTGTTGCCGGCCTCCCGGATCGGGGTGATGTGCAGCAATCCGTTTTTCGTCCCGACCCATACGGTATGATAGGCGTCCTCGAGGATGGACATGATACTGTTGTCCGGCAGCCCGGCAGCCTGATCCAGATGATACATCCGGTCCTTGAGCGGATCGTAGATGTGCAGCCCCTGATGGCTCCCGATCCAGAGCAGCCGGCGGCTGTCGGAGAATACCACGTTGATGATCCGCTCCTTGAGGCGGTAGCTCCCGTCTCTTGTCCCGTCGAAGCCGGACACCCTCCCCGTCTCGGGCTCGATCCGGTTCACGCCCGATGAGGTTCCCACGAGGATATCGCCTTCCGGGCCTCCCGAGAGGCTGTAGACGATATCCGAGCGGATCGCGTCGTGCTTGTCGGCCGCGCGGTAGTAGCTCCACCGGCCCGTCGATAGCTCCAGGCGATCCAGCCCCCCGTCCAGGGTACCGATCCACAGGCGGTTCCTGGCATCGGCGTAGAGGCTGTACACGCTGTTGCCGGACAAGCCGTCCCGGCTTCCCGGGACATCCCGGTAATGCGTGAAGCGCTTGCCGTCGAAGCGGGTCAATCCCCCCGTATAGGTACCGATCCACAGGTTGCCGCCCGGGTCTTTGGCCAGGCTGATCACCACGTCTCCGGAGATCCCGTTCTCGCTCTCCTTCCCCGCCCGGTAGCAGGTATACGCGCCGGTCTGCCGGTTGTAACGCAGCAAGCCGTTGCCGCTCGTCCCCACCCACAAATCGCCGGAGGGATCCTCCACCACGCAGTTGTAATCGTTGTTCGAGGCGTCCGACATCCGCGACAGGGGGTAGCGGACCGTCCGGAACTTGAAGATACTCTCGTGGTAGTAGCTGATGCCGTTCTTGTAGGTCCCGGCCCACATGATGCCCGTGTCGTCCCGGTAGAGGCAGACCACGCTGTTCTGCCCCAGGCTCGTCGGGTCGAAGGGGTTGTTCCTCAGGTAACGCATCTCCTCCCTCCGCTTGTCCAGCAGGTTGATGCCGCCGTGGTCCGTCGCGATCCAGATGTTCCCCTCCGTATCCTCCCGCACGTGGCGGACCATCGGCGAGGAGAGGGCGACCGGGGTGGAGGTCGTATAATGCTTCCAGGCGCCGCTCCCCGGGTCCAGGCGGAACACGCCGTCGCCGTGCCCGGGATTCAGGAAGAGCCAAAGCTCGCCCGCGCTGTCGGCGAACATATAGAAGGGCTGCGCTTTCGCGTAAGCGGTCAGGTAATCATCCCGGAAGAGGCTTTTGCCCGAGGCCTTGTCGATCCCCTGTATCCTCCCGGAGGTGTGGACCACGTACAACCGGTCGCCCACATCCCCGACGCCGCACACGCCGCCCGCCGCCTCGTCCAGCGGATAGCGGCTGACCGCTCCCCGCGACGGGTCGTAGCGATAGAAACCGTTGTCGCGGGTCGTGTAATACAACCGCTTCTCGCGGTCCGTGAAGACACGGGCCGGAAGGCTCTCCAGCCGCAGGCTATCCAGGATCTCCGCCCGGGGGACGAAACGGTCGGCCGCCGGCTCGTACACCCGGATCCCGCCGTCGAAATAGGTGATCCAGAGCTTGCCATCGGCGGTCTCCGCCAGCTCCGAGACGCCTCCCTCCACGAACGAGGAATCGGCCCCTCCCGGCCCATAGCCGGTGAACTCATAACCGTCGAAGCGGGTCAGCCCCGAGGTCGTGCCGAACCACATAAAGCCTTTCCGGTCCTTCAATATGCAGGTAATCTCGTTCGAGGGCAGCCCATCCTTCACGCCCAGGTGGTTGAAGCGGATCTCCTCCGTCGCGCGTACGGACGCCGGCAGGCCGAAAGAGAGAATCAGTATCAAGAGTAGCGCTTTCGTTTTCATATCCGGCAAATATAGGCATTTTTTCAGACTCCCCGAAACCCCGGTCGAGGCCTATGCCGATCGCCCGATCGACAGCTGTGCCGGTCGCCCGGTCGATACCTATGCCGGTCGCCCGGTCGATGCCTGTGCCGGTCGAGGCTTCGACACCGGTGTCGATCCCGGCATCGACCCCCTGCTCGATCGCCCGATCGACCCCATACCCGTGAACATATGTTAAAAAGCTGTTTATTGAAAATTATCCCGTACATTTGTCCTCGGATTGAAACTGAAAAGAGAAAGGCGCGATGATTGTCGTACATGATTTTGACAGACTGAGAGGAACGGAGCTGGTGGCTACGATCGGGTTTTTCGACGGCGTGCATGTGGGGCACCGCTTCCTGATCGGCGAGATGAGGGCGATCGCCCGGGCGCGTAACCTGCCATCGGCCGTGATCACCTTCCCGGAGCATCCCCGGGCCGTATTGCACGCGGACTACCGGCCGAGGCTGCTGAACTCCTTCGAGGAGAAGCTACAGCGGCTGGAGGCCACCGGGGTGGATTATTGCGTCGCGCTGGATTTCACGCTCGCGCTCTCCCGGCTCTCGGCCGAGGAGTTCATCGCCTCCGTCCTGGCGAAGGAGCTGCACGTGAAGAGCCTGCTGATCGGATACGACCATCGTTTCGGGCACGACCGGACGGAGAGCTTCGAGCGATACCTCCTTTACGGCGCCGCGCACGGCATCGAGGTGCTGAAGGCCCCTCCCTACGACGGGGGGAACACGCCCGTCAGCTCCTCCGGGATCCGGAAGCTGCTGCAGGCCGGGGAGGTAGCGGAGGCCGCCCGCTGGCTGACCGCCCCCTATCAACTGTCGGGGCACGTCGTCGGCGGCCATAAGGTGGGGCGCACGCTGGGATTCCCCACGGCGAACATACGGGCGGACGAGCCCCTCAAGGTCATCCCGGGCAACGGCGTATACGCCGTGTGGGTAGAGACGAGAGGCAAGCGATACAAGGGCATGCTCTACATCGGCGACCGCCCGACACTCCGCAACGGGAAGGAGATCTCCATGGAGGTCAACATCCTGGATTTCTCCGGAGACCTCTACAACGACCGCGTTCGCGTCTCGTTCGTCCGCCACCTCCGCGGAGACATCCGGTTCGACAGCGTGGAGGCGCTGAAAGCCCAGCTGGAGAGAGACAGACGCACCGTAACTGATTTACTATAATATGGAACGATACTACGAAGCGATCGATTTATTGAAAGGCATGATCTCCCGCCCCTCCTTCAGCCGCGAGGAGGCCGCCGTGGCAGACTTCCTGCGGGCGGAATGGCAAAAGGCCGGGCAAGCGGTATCCCGCGCGGGCAACAACCTGTGGATCACCGCCCCCGGTTTTGATCCCGGCAAGCCGACCCTTTTGCTGAACTCCCACACCGACACCGTCAGGCCCGTCGCCGGCTGGACCCGAGACCCCTTCACCCCCGAGGAGGGCGACGACGATACCCTATACGGGCTCGGGAGCAACGACGCAGGCGCGAGCCTGGTCTCCCTCTACGAGGCCTTCTGCCTCTTAAGCCAAAAGGAGCAGCCCTACAACCTGCTCTTCCTGGCCTCCTGCGAGGAGGAGATGTCCGGGAAAAACGGCGTCGAGCGCGCGTTGGCGGAACTCCCGCCCATCACCTTCGCCGTCGTGGGGGAACCGACGGACATGCGGCCCGCCATCGCCGAGAAGGGGCTTATGGTGCTGGATTGCACCACCGTCGGGAAAGCCGGCCATGCCGCCCGCGACGAGGGCATCAACGCCATCACCCTGGCCCTGAAGGAGATCGAATGGTTCAGCAGCTACACGTTCCCGGAAAAGAGCGACCTCCTCGGGCCGGTGAAGATGACCGTCACGATCATCCGCGCGGGGACACAGCACAACGTCGTCCCGGATACCTGCGAGTTCACCGTAGACATCCGCACCAACGAGTGCTACACCAACGAGCGGCTGTTCGAGCTGATCCGCGAGAAGGTGCGCTGCGAGATCAAGGCCCGCAGCTTCCGCCTCAACTCCACCCGCACGGACCCGGGCCACCCGTTCGTGCGGCGGGCGATCCTGCTGGGCAAGGCGCCCTTCGGCTCTCCCACGCTCAGCGACCAGGCGCTCATGCGCTTCCCCTCCGTCAAGATCGGCCCGGGCCACTCGTCGCGCTCCCATTCCGCCGATGAGTTTATCCGGGGCATGGAGATCCGGGAGGCGATCGATACCTACGTACGGCTGTTGGACGGCTTACAACTTCGATAGCCTATGCTGGGAAAGATACTGGGAACGATCGGGACGCGCTATCTGATAGCCCTCCTCAACCTCGCGCTGATCTTTGTCAACGCGAAGGTGCTGGGCGTCGAGGGGGTCGGCCGTGTCGGCCTGATCGTTGCCTCGATCAATATCGCCGTAATTTTCAACGGGATACTCAGCGGGGGCACGATCGTCTACTTCATGAACCGCTATTCCATGCGGACGATCTTCCTTCCCGCCTACCTCTGGACCTTCGTAGGCTCCGCCCTGGCCTGCGCGTGCATGTATCTCGCGGGGCTCTTGCCGGCCGCCTATGGGCCGGATATCTACCTGCTGGCGATCGTCAACTCGATCGTCGCCGCCAATGCCCGGTTCCTTTTGGGGAAAGATCACATAAAGGGGTTTAACCTGACGTTTATCTTGCAGGGGGGATCGCTCTTCTTCATCCTCCTCTACCTGTATTACGGGGCGAACTTGCGAGAGGTACGATCCTATGTATGGGGCCTGTACGCGACCAATAGCATCGCCCTGGCGGCCAGCCTGATCCTGCTGCTCCCCTACCTGCTGAGGGAGACCCCCCGGCCGGCGGGGAAACCGCTCTACAAGATCGTGAAGGAGATGTTTGCCTATGGCTTATGGGCAGGCGCGGACGGGTTGGCGGAGACGTGTACCACCCGCTTGAATTATTTCCTCATGGAGCGTTTCAGCGGGCTGGGAGGCGTAGGCTTGCTCGATGCCGGGACAAAGGTATCCGAGAGCGTATGGCACATCAGCCGCAGCGTAAGTTTCATAACCTACAGCAACGTGGCCAGGACCGCTGACGTGAGCGAGCAAAAGCGTATTACCCTGCGGCTCCTGAAACTGACCTTCTGCGCGATGACGCTCGTGATGGGGTGTATCCTATGCATCCCGGAATGGGTGTACACCGACTACCTTTTCAGCGCCGAGTTCGGAGGCGTACGGAAGGTTATAACCGGCTTGTCGGCCGGTATTGTCACATTGGGGTGCAACAGCGTTGTCGGTCATTACTTCATCGGCAGCGGGAAGATACGGTACAGCGCCGCGAGCTCCTGTATCGGGCTGGTTACCTTATGGATAGCCGGGTCTGTCCTGATTCCCGCCTACGGCATCGTCGGAGCGGCCGTCAGCACCAGCATCGCCTTCACGGCCATGTTGCTCTTCTCGCTGAGCGTGTTTATGCGGCAAACCTCGACTACGTTCCTCGAACTGATCCCCGGCCGCGAAGATTGGGAATACCTGCGGCGAACCTATAAAGAGCGGGGAAAGGCCTCATAACAGGGTCTGCACCTGATAGACAAACTCCATCCAAACCCAATAGCGGAGCGCTTTCCCCAAGAACATGGAGATCGCCACGACCCATCGGTTCGCCCGCAAGAAGCCCAAGGCGACGGCGATAAAATCGCCGATACCGGGCAGGAAAACGAAGAAGCCTGTCCAGGCGCCTTTTCCCTTGATCCAATCCTGCACCTTTCGCAGTCTCGCCGGATCGAGTCTCAGGTATTTCTCGATCCACTCCGCTTTCCCCAACATCCCCAACCCATAGCAGCTCATCCCGCCCAAGAAGTTGCCCAGCGTAGCGGCGATCATGCAAGGCCAGTAGGCCGCGCCCGCCAGCAATACACCCGTCAATACGACCTCGCTGCTAAACGGCAGGATCGTGGCCGCTAAAAAGGAGGCGATAAACACCCCGATATACCCGTAGGCTACAAGAAATTCCATATCCGAATCACTAATAACGCGATAAACAGGGCCACCGAGACATGGAACAGCCCAAAGATGTATTTCCCCCGGTTCACCGTAAAGAAATGGGCGATCAGGATCGAGGCCGGCACACAGGCCATCTCCAGGAACTCCTCGGACGATTGCCCATAGATAAAGAACAACCCGAACGACCAAACGGCCATGGTGATCAGAAAAGAGAGGAACTGACGGGTACGCAAACTATCCTCATACTCATGCGTGACGATGTTTACCGAGGCAATGACCGTCAATCCCGCCACCCAGGCGATCTGTGCCCCATCTATAATCCCCATCTCCGGTACCGCGAGGAGGCGGATCTTGAGCAGGGAGGCGAAAGGTACGGCAAACGCCGTGAAATCCCGTTCCCAGACACACCATCCGAGAACAAACCAATAAACCGTCAGGATACCGAACAAGGAGGCGGCGAAGGTCCGGATATTCAATGCCCTGAAGTTGTACATCCCCAACCAAAACAGCGGAAAGAACCAAAGGATGTGTATCCACAACAGACTCCCGACACTGATCATCAAGGAGGCGTTGTAAGCCTTATCCGCGGCCTCCGGGGCATGGTAAGAGGTAAATAGCTGATAAAGGGCCAATATCAGGCAAAACACCCCGACCGACGCGGATTTCAAGGGAAAGAGATCCGGGTTCGAACTTGTCAACAAGGCATAGAAAAGGAAGGGAAGCAAGGTCTTCTCGCGAATCAACATCAAGGCATAGTTGGCCCGATGCACCAGAAACGCGCCACCGGCCATCAGCAAAAAGCCGATCAGATAGGTAAACAACTTACCCGGAAGAACCCGGCAAAGGGCATTCCATAAAGGGGGAGCCGTCACCTCTCCATACACGGGATAACCTACCGAATCCACATACCCCGCGATCCAACAGAAAATACAGGCGCAAAGCATGTACAGATGGGTCATAGGCGTCGCTATGGTATATCTACGTCCGTAATATGAAGTCGTTTCTCTTGCCATAATACCTGATTCTTTTCCATTCGCGTCCTGAAGGGATGAAACGGGTCGCGATGGTATGAGAATAATCTTACCCAAGCTTACAAACCTTCATGTAAACTTGGGTAAGTATAAACTGCTTATTTAACGATCTGATACGATCCGGCACGATACTCGCGCGCTTGGCTCTCGCCCGGAGGTGTCACGAGAGCGACCGCCCCTTCGGGAATGGTGAAATCCCAGATCCACCGGTCTCCCTCATACTTCCAAGCGCTCTTGATAATCCCCGCCGCCGAGTTGTACTCCGCGTTCACGAACTCCAGGCGCTTATCGGGAATCGGCTTCATGATAATGCGCTTGAATCCCGGTTCCGCCGTATCCGCGGAGATACCGGCCATGGTCTCCCACATCCATTCGCATACACATCCATAGGCATAGTGATTAAAGCTGTTCATGCCTTGCGGTCCCATACCTTTATCGAGCATATAGCTATTCCAACGCTCCCAGATCGTTGTCGCCCCATTATCTACCGAATACAGCCAACTCGGATTCTTGCGCTGGAAAAGAAGCTCGTAGGCGATATCGCTCATTCCATTCTCCGTAAGCGTAGGCATCAGGATGGAAGTGCCCAGGAAACCGGTCTGAAGGCAATTGCCATGCTCGGCGAAGTTGTCGCGCAGCCGTTTCATCAGGTTCTCCTTGGCGGTTCCTTCGAGCAGCTTGTTCTTCAAGGCGAACAGGGCAGGCGTCTGCATGGTATTGAATATCGCCGTCTTAAACGTCCCGTCGGCTTTCAGGAATTTATCCAATATATACTGTTTCGCCTGAGCCGCCATCGCTTCGTATTTCGCGGCATCCCGTCCCGTCGCGCGAGCCATATCGCTCATCATTCCGGCATCTATAAGCCAGTAACTCGCGCTGAGGTAATTCCAATAATCATAGGCCTCCGGAAGCGTTCCGGATCCGTCTTGCGCTGTATGCCGGCCGCTGCAACTCTCAAGCGGCTCGTAACTGAGCCAGTCGGCCCATTGGTAATTGCCATTCTCCGCGCTGAGGGCATGATGGTCATACTTGGTCTCGTTGATATGATCAAGATATTTCTCCATCGACGCCCAGTTCTCATCGATAATCCGGACGTCACCAAATTGCTTCCAGACAACCCAAGGCACGATAACTCCCGCGTCCGACCAGCCCAAGCGGTTCATATCCGTGGGAGCCGCGCCGTATTGGGCCAACGGGGCGACACCGGGATACGCCCCGGTTGGTGATTGTGTGTCACGCACATCACGCATCCATTTATGGAAGAAATCAGCGGTATGGGCAAAGAAGGTACCGGTCTCGGCAAATACCTGCGTATCAGCGGTCCATCCCAGCCGTTCGTTGCGTTGCGGGCAGTCGGTAGGAACCGAGAGGTAGTTGGAACGTTGCCCCCATAGGGTATTTGAGATCAACTGATTGACCAGTTTGTTGCCGGTCGTTATGGATCCGGTCTCCATCTGTCGGGTAATGGAGGAGACAGGAATCGACCGGATCGACCGGATACGCACCTCCTGATCGGCCGTGATCGACACGAAGCGATACCCGTAGAACGTGCAATGAGGGCGATAGGTCGCATAGTCCTTATTATCAGCAAAGGTATAGTCGAGCAACATCCCGGTATCCGGAGTGCGTAGATTCAAGCGATGGCAACTACCTTCGGGTCCATCCATTCCTCGGCTCTTCGCGCCATTTCCATCGTTCAATATCTCAGACGGACGACAATTCAGCCGGGTACCCGCCTTTGCCATGAACTCGAAAGCAGGGACCGCCGCGCAATTCTGGCCAAAGTCCACGACAAGGGTCTCACCCGGATGAACCACCATCTCCTCGCCAGCCGCATATTCTTTCGTTATGACAACCTTCCCATAAGCCTCCTCGCTCTCTCCGGTGACCCCTTTCCATAGATAGGCCTTTTGCGGAGAAAGCGCCAAATCCTCACGAAAATAGACCTCACCTCCATTTGAAGGAAGTATCTCTCCCTTAAATTCCGTATTCTTTTCCGGTGTCGAGAGCTTATCGAGCGTATCGTATCCCGGTAACTCACGGGCATCATATTCCTCGCCATCAAAAATAGCGGCATGCTTGACCGGCCCGGCGATCCCGGCTTTCCAATCGCTCGTATTGGAACCGAGGTAGGCCTTGCTGCCATCCGCATAGGTAAGCTCAAGCACTCCGCGGAAGGCGACCTTGGTGCCCACCATCCCTTGCCGGCCGCTGTTTGTGACGATTCTATCGGCCCACCATCCCGGTGTCACCTGTACAGCGAAAACATTCTCCGCCTCCACCTGTTTCGACAGGGCGTCACTTACCTCATACGTAAACGAACGCTTCGTCTTGTAGGGATGCGTAAAACCCGGTTTGAGGATCTCTTCCCCGATCAACTTCCCATTCACGTATAATTCGTACACTCCCAGGCCCGTGGTCATCCAGCGTGCCGAAGTTATCTCTTTCTCATTCTTTACGACACTCACGAACCAAGCGGCGCCATCGGCCGCACGCTCATTCGATCCATTGATCTCGCCCGTTACGACAGGAGCATTCGCTACGGATATCCATTCGGAATAGTTCCAAGCGGCATCATCCAACGCAGAAACACGCTTCCCCGGTTCGTTCGTCTGATCCGTCGAACAGGCATGGAGGAGCGCACAAATAATCCATAAAAGCAGTAGTTCTCGTTTTTTCATACGTATATTCTCCCTAATTTTAATTTACAAATCAAACCCGATATCCCGACGGAAATACTTCTTGTCGAAATCGATTCGCTTGGCTCCGGCGAAAGATCGGGCCAAGGCCTCCTCCTTGTTGGCGCCATACGAGCTAACCGCGATCACACGGCCGCCATTCGTCAGGATCCGGCCCTCTACCCGCTTCGTCCCGGCATGGAACACTATATTTTCCGAGGATATGCCATCCAATCCCGTGATTACCTTATTTTTCTCGTAAGCCTCCGGATAACCGCCGCTGACCAACATAACCGTAACCGCCGCACGAGGATCTTGTACCAACGTACGACCCGCTAAATTACCTTCCGCTACCCCTTCCAGCAAATCAACCAAGTCGCTTTGGATACGAAGCATGACGACCTCTGTCTCCGGATCACCCATACGGCAATTGTATTCTATGACCATCGGCTCATTCCTCACGTTGATCAGACCCAAGAAGATGAAACCTTTATAATCGATATTCTCCGCTCTCAATCCCTCTACGGTAGGACGGATAATACGCTCGTCCACCTTCGCCATAAAGGCCTCATCCGCGAAAGGAACCGGAGAAACAGCGCCCATTCCACCTGTGTTTAAGCCCGTATTGCCCTCACCGATACGCTTGTAATCTTTCGCTACCGGAAGCACCTTGTAATCGTTGCCATCCGTCAGGACGAATACGGAGCATTCGATACCCTCCAAGAACTCCTCGATTACTACCGTCTTGCTCGCGTCACCAAACCTTCCGCCCAGCATATCTTCCAGCTCTTTCTTGGCTTCCTCCAAACGATCGATGATCAGCACGCCTTTGCCGGCAGCCAATCCATCCGCTTTCAATACGTAAGGAGCGGAAAGAGATTCCAAGAACGCATAGCCTTCCTCCAGGTTTTCGGCGGAGATACTCTTATAACGGGCGGTCGGGATATTATGACGCATCATAAACGCCTTGGCGAAATCCTTGCTGCCTTCCAATCGGGCACCTTCCCCACTCGGTCCGATCACGGGGATGGAGCTTAATGCCTCATCCTTCTTGAAATAATCATAAACACCCTTCACCAACGGATCCTCGGGACCTACCACGACCATGTGCACTTGGTTCGCCAACGCGAAATCCTTGATAGCGGCAAAATCATCCGCTTTGATATCCACGTTTGTTCCTACCAGCGCTGTTCCCGCATTACCGGGAGCGATAAATAACTTATCAACTTTCGGGCTTTGAGCGATCTTCCAAGCGATCGCATGCTCACGCCCACCAGAGCCTAATAACAATATATTCATATCTCTTCTGATTTTCAATCTTTCAAGTAGTCATCGAAATACCTCGTAATCTTCTCATGCAAATGCGGACGATCCTTACCGCTCACGTTATGCTCATGACGAGGATAAACAAAGTAGTCCGGATAAGTATCAGCCTCCACGCAAGCCTTCAAGAAACCGAGGCTGTGTTGCCACACCACCACCGGATCGATATCCCCATGTATCATCAACAGATGGCCTTTCAGATTACCGGCCTTCCGTTTCAGGTTCGCATTCTCATAACCTTCCGGATTATCCTGCGGGCGATCCATATAACGCTCGCCATACATGATCTCGTAATTGCTCCAGTCGATAACCGGGCCTCCGGCCACGCCAACCTTAAAGATCTCCGGATAAGTCAGCATCAAGTTCGTTGTCATAAAACCGCCATAACTCCAGCCATGCACCCCGATACGGTCGGCATCCACATAAGGCAAGGACTTCAGGAATTCGACACCTTTCACTTGGTCCGCCATCTCATTGATACCCAAATTACGATGAATCACGCTCTCAAAAGCATGTCCGCGATTTGCCGAGCCGCGGCCATCCACGGTAAACATCACATAACCTCTCTGTGCCATATAGAGATCCCAACCGCGAACCCCGTTCTGCCAGTCGCCCGTAACCAATTGGGCATGCGGGCCTCCATAGACGTAGACAATCGTAGGATACTTCTTCGTCTCATCCAAATCCGGCGGTAAAGTCAACCGGTAATTCAAGCGAGTCTTCCCATCGGCGGCAAGGAGATGTCCAACCTTGATCCGCGGCATCCGATACGATTTAAAGGGATCCGGAGCGGAAAGTAAGGTGGAAATCACCTTAGCGTCCTTCACACGGACTAAATCGATATCCCTCGGGGTGGAGGGAGAACTTACATAATCAATTGCGTATTCGCCGGAGGGACTAAGCAGCCAACGGTGCACGCCCACTTTCCAACTCAAGCAACTCATGATCTCATTCGTTCTCAAATCCGTCTCCCAAATATAACGTTGCATCCCCGTTCCTTGCATATTCGGAGATACGGGATGAGGCGCCGTACCCTCGAAAATCACCTTATTCCCATCTTTGCTAAAGCCCAGCACCTTAGTAACCACCCATTCTCCACCGGTTAGCTTCCTTAATTCCTTTCCGGTCGTATCATACAGGTATAGATGGTTATAGCCATCCGCCTCACTCTGCCAGATAAACTTATCCGGATCGTTCGGCAAGAAAAGCACGGGATGCTGCGGCTCCACATAACAACGATCCGTCTCGGTAAACAGATCAGCCTCTTTCTTTCCCGTCAGGGCGGAGTACCGCACCAAGTGCATCTCGTTCTGCTCGCGATTCAACTCAGCGATATAAATACTCTTCTCATCCGGGCTCCAAGCGATATTTGTCAAGTATTTCTCTTTCGGCAAGCCCGTCTCCAGCCAAACCGTCTGTCCGGTAGATACATGATAGACGCCCACCGTAACCTCATGGCTCTTCATTCCAGCCATCGGATATTTATGAGGAACCGGGGTAGCGCAACGGGTATCGATATTCACCAACGGATAAGCGGTCACCATACGCTCATCCATACGATAAAACGCCAGTGCCGAGCCTTTAGGAGACCAAAACATACCTTTCGTAATCCCGAACTCCCGTTGATGGACAGCCTGCCCGCATACGATGCCATCCTCTGTCTCACGTGTAACGATCGTATTTTGTCCATCCGGGGATAAAATATGCACATTGTTCCCCTCCGTAAAAGCCAAGTTATTCGTAGCCGGACAGAAATCATAATTCGCCCAGTTATTCCTCAAAGCGTAATCAGCGACTACCCTATTTTTCTTGTAGTCGTAGTGAATCCGGTGCTGTTTGCTAGTAAAAGCCAAGACCGAACCGCTTTCGTAGGGTGCCGAGAAGCCGGGCAAAGAGCCGACTGTCTGCAGATTTGCCGCCGTCAAGGCCCCGTTCAGTCTTTCCAACGAAAAGAAGACCTCTTCTTTTTTCCCCGGCTTAGCCCCTAACACACTATCTCCCTTAACATACAAGTACTCGTCTCCACACCATCGCAACTGTTTCAAGTTACGAGGTACGAATCGGCTATACGTTTTTCCTCCCGGAATCAAGTCGTGCAAGGTGAGTTGCTTATCTTGGGCGGTAATTGACATCGCGAATAAAATCAGACAAAAGCTTATAAACAGAGACGGTCTAATCCTCATATTTCTCATATCCTCTTCGTTTTATCGGTTTATTAAACAGACGTTTTCCATCACGCTTATGATCGCCAAACCCCTTCTTACGATCATCCTCATCCCGATAACGCATTTTCACGGGGCGTTCCCCTTTGGGCTTGATCGGCCTGCGACTCGGGGCATCCCCGAATCTCTTGCGCATCGGACGATCCTCTCCCCGGTCTTCCCCAAAGACACGTTTCCCCGGAATGGAAGCGAAACGCTCATCCTCCTCCTCGCTATGGGCAGCGGCGAAACGACGTTCCGGACGATCCACACGACCCGTACGGAAGTCCGGACGATCATTGCCCCTACGCTCGAAAGAGCCTTCCGATCTACGCAGACGCGCCTCTCTATCCTCATTCAATGCCTTTTTGAAGTCTTTATTGGTTCCCTCGAATAACTCATAGCAACGGTATTCGCACTCCAAGGAAGCGTTCATCAATTTAATCCTCTCACTCGGACGCAAGCCGATCTTATCGAAACATTCATCTTTATAGCTCAGGATCCAAGCCTTATACCCCACGAACACATGTTTCAGACGCTCGCCGATCATATTATACAATCCCAATAAATCACGAGACGAGATACGCTCTCCGTAAGGCGGGTTCGTCACCAATATACCCGGTCGCGGAGCCTCCGTATATTGTTGGAACGGTTTCACCTTCAGATCGATATATTTTACCAAGCCAGCGCTGCGGATATTCTCCAAGGCGATATCGATAGCGGCTTGGGAAATATCAGAGCCATAGCAATGGAAAGCGAACTCACGCTCCCCACTTTCGTCATTATAAATACGGTCGAACAGTTCCTCATCATAGTCCACCCATTTCTGGAAAGCGAACTCCTTGCGATGAATACCCGGAGCGATATTCAAGGCGATCATGGCAGCCTCGATCAACAATGTGCCGGAACCACACATCGGATCCACGAAATTAGACTCTCCTTTCCAACCGGTTTTCAGGATCATGCCGGCGGCCAACACCTCATTCAACGGAGCTTCCGTTTGATCCACCCGATAACCGCGCTTGTGCAAAGACTCGCCGGAGCTATCGATGGACAAGGTACAATCGTTATGCGAAATATGGATATTGATATATAAGTCCGGATTATTGACACGAACAGACGGACGCTTCTTGAACTTCTCGATGAAATAATCCACGATAGCGTCTTTCGTGCGGTAAGCGACAAACTTCGAGTGATTGAAATCCTCGGAATAGATCACCGAGTCGATAGCGAACGTCTTGTCCAGCGACAAATACTTCTCCCACTCCACCTTTTTCACCTCCTTGTAAACGGTATCAGCATCTTTGGCCTTGAAATGATAAATCGGTTTCAGAATGCGCAGGGCCGTACGGCTGTGGAAATTCGCTTTATAAAGCAATTCCTTATCACCCGTGAAGGAAACCATTCGACGACCGATCTGCAGGTCGTTGGCACCTAAAGCTAATAACTCCTCGGCCAAGATCTCTTCCAACCCGTATAGGGTTTTGGCCACCATCTCAAATGTCTCGCTCATTTTAGTTGAAAATTGAGAATTGAGAATTGAAAATTATTCTCAATTGCGTATTACGTTGTTTGTTATTAATTATTCTCATTTCGCTTCAATTGTGTAACCGTACTCCCCGCTGGTACATCCTCCGCTATCCCCTTGAAAGATACGTACATGATTGCCGATCACGCTCGTCTCGCCGATCACCGTACCCGTCCCGGGGTCTATCGAGAAATGATGACCGATCCGACAATTTCCGATCGCCCAATACGCGACTATGCCTCTGTATATCCATTATTTGCGGAACATTCTTTATGATACGCGAAAATAGTATTTTATTTGAGAACGGATTCACGAAGAGGCATCAAAAAAAAGAGTGATTTTTACAACCACCCCTCCTTTTTATACCATTCGATACTTTCTTCCAAGCCTTTCCGTAAAGGATAGGCCGGGATAAAACCTAAATCATCTTGAAGAGGAGTGACATCGCAAATCCAGTTACGCTGCTTCAAGATGATGTATTTATCACTATTTAGCGTCATACTCTTCTTCAACAGTTTGCCGATCCATTCGGAGCAATGGCAAGCGATACGCACCAATCCCAGCGGTATACGGGCATGCAATACCCGCTTCTTCCCTAAAATATCTTGTATCATACGGGCAAAAGACTCATCTGTGTAGACCTCTCCGTCGGCCACGAAATAATGCCGGTTCTTTATCTCCTCTTTCTCAAGGGAGAGGAAGGCCGCGGTCGCCAAGTCTTTCACATAGATAAACGTAATTCGCTGGGGAATAGCGCCTACGGCGAAATCGAATCCTGACTTTACGCTTTGTATCTCCATGAAATAATCCTTCTCACCCGGGCCGTATACCCCTGTAGGGCGCAAGATCACGTAAGGGAAATAAGATTGTTCGCGGATGTAGTTCTCCGCCTCCAGCTTACTTTGGCCATAAGCCGTGTCCGGCCGCTGCGGATCGTCCAGGCGTATCGGGCGGAACGTCTTCTCGTCGCCTCGCCCATAACTGCTCAGGCTGCTCATCAAGAGAAACTTCCTCGGTTCGCAACCGGCGGCGGCTAACGCCTCGATAAATCGACGCGTATTCTCGGCGTTCACACGGAAGAAGTCTCGTTTATCCAATGTCTTCGTCAACCCGGCGTTATGGATCACGTAATCCCATGCCCCATGCGCACGGGCAAAATCCGAGAGCTGGGCCGTAAGCGCTTCCCGATCGCCATATTTCAAGTCGATGAAATGGATGCGTTTATCTCGCAGATGCGCTTTACTGCTACCCGCACGAATACCTGCCCACGTCTCATACCCACGGCGAAGCGCCTCCTCTACCAAGAAACCGCCGATAAAACCACTCGCTCCGGTTATCAATATCTTCATATCCTTCATTTTTCTTTCATGTAAAATGTATAATAATACCACAGCAGCCCGATCCAATTCAAGAACACGATCGTCAGCATCCAAAGAATCTTTTGTTTCTTACTGATGAAAGGGTTTTGCGATACGGCCTTACATCCGAACAGGATTACGGCAATACCTACGATATAACCGATCTCCGGCAAGCTTATCCAGCACATGATTTGTGGTATCATACAAATAGAGTTATCCCGAATTATTCGTGTGGGTGTTTCTTCAAGACTCGGTGCGGCAAGTCGCCATGCCCCACCAACTCGATCGGGCAAGCGTATTTCCCGCCCAACCATTCCTCGGAGACGTTCGCTCCCGGGTGATAATGCAAAGTCTCGTTTACGCAAGCGATATTCTTCACCATCGCCAAAATCGTACCGATATCATGGGAAACCAAGATAATAGCGCTCTCTTTATTGATCTCTTCCAAAAGCTGATAAAAACGAGACTCGAATCGCTTATCCACATACGAATTAGGCTCATCCAAGATCAACATCCGCGGACGGGAGACGATAGAACGCCCCAATAAGACCCGCTGCAACTGACCGCCGGAAAGCTCACCGATGGCCCTGCCTGCCAACTCCTCCAATCCCATCTGTACGATCACCTCATCTACACGCTCTTTCTGAGACCTGTTGAATGAACGAAACAAAGGTTTCTCCGCGGATAAACCGGAGGAGATCACTTCCCGTACCGAGATCGGGAACCTCTTATCGATCTGGCTCATTTGGGGCAGATAACCGATTTTCAAGGAAGGAACTTCTACATTTCCGGCGTAAAAACGAACCGTTCCGGAAACAGGAGGCAACAGACCCAGTATCACCTTCAAAAGCGTCGTTTTCCCACCGCCGTTCGGTCCGATAATCCCCAAGAAATCATTTTCCCATACATCCAGCTTCACGTTACGCAAAGCGATCTTATTACCGTATCCGGCGGTAACCTCTCTCAACTCAATCAACTTGTCCATCGGCCAACGATTTTGCGATATGAATCATTTCCTTACTCCAATCGTAATCCAGCGGATTGATCGGGATCAGACGGCAACCGGTCTCTTTGGCGATCAGCTCGGCGTTCTTCCGGTCAAACTCCCGTTGGATAAATACGACCTTCGCGTTATGTTCCCGTGCGATCTCGACCAGTTCCTTTAATTGCGCGGGAGAGGGCTCTTTTCCATCCATCTCGATGCAAAGCTGGGTCAAGCCATATTCGTTGGCCAAATAGGTCAGGGCCGGATGGTAGATAATAAATGTCTTATTGTCAAGAGAAGATAATAAACCGGAAACGATCTTTTCCGTCTCCCCTATTTCTTTCGTCAGTCGCTCATAATTCGCCCGGTAATATTCCTCATTCTCCGGGTCCAAGGAGACAAAAGCGTCCAGGGTGTTCTTGGCGATCACCTTCGCCCCGGAGATGGAGCTCCACGTATGCGGATCGACACCTCCGGGATGATGATGGTGATGCTCCTGTTCCTCTTCTTCCTCTGGGCTTTTAAGTAAATCAATTCCTTCGGACAGGTCAAAAATCTCAAGTCCCGGATTATTATTCCGGATATTATCCATCCAAGCCCGTTCGAACCCGATCGATCCGATCCTTAAATAGCCTTGGCTTTTACCCACCTGCACCATTTGCCGCGGTGTAGGATCATAGGTCTCCGGACTTTGCCCCGCCGGAACCACGCAATGAACCGTAAATTTATCTCCGGCTATCTTCTCCGCGAAATACCGTTGCGGCTCAATCGTCACGCTGACGATCCGCTCATCCGTCCGTTTATCTCCGCAGGCCATAAACAGCAAAACCAGCAAAGCCGATATCAGTAACTTAAAATCTCCCATCTCTTTTTTCAATGCCCCTCCTACTCTGCCAGCCATTGGTTGATTTGCGTAAGGATCCTTTCCTTCATATCCTCCGGCATATTGCCGATACGGGCACCATGGCTACCTCGGGGCTGGATGTAAATTTGCTCGTTCTTCTTACCTTTGAAAGCGGGCACCATGGCTGCGCTCCACGGGTCGATCTCGCCGTAGATAAAGATCATTTTCGGGTCGTTGTCCTTCAAGAAGTCATAGATCTTGTGGTACAGGGCCGGGCGGAAGTCTACCTTGCCGACCAGTTCCCCGGGAAGCATGATACGGTTTAGGTATCCCTGGGCGCTATCGATCGTAAGGTATTTCTTGAAAGGTTTCACGTCGTAGCCATAATAACCCAGCTCACGGGCGGCTTGTACGAAGAAAGAGATGTTGGGCTGGTTCTCGGCAAAGTAATCAGGCCCGCTGATGTTCATCAGATGGTCGAAGAGCGCCTGATCGTCGGCAGACCTGGAAGGGATCGTATTCACCGAAGTTCCCCATTGCCAAAGCGCGAATGAATACTCCAACACGCAATAATCCAATACCTCGGGCATCGGAATACGGAAAGTCAAGTCCTTATTCTTGCAATAGCTCTCCAATAAGGGGAGCATATCAGACTTGCGTTTCAAGACTTCCAATTGAAAATCCCGTATCTTCTTGCGTTCCGCCTTCGTACCTACCTTACGTAAGAAAGGCTCGTGACGGCCATCCTCCACGCCTTTGCACAACGGGCCTACGTATGGAACGGAGAAATCCACGTCGTCCGGGAAAAAGGCACGGTAGAGCATCGTAGTCTGCCCACCTTTGCTGATACCGGTACTGATCCATTTTTCCGGGTAGATCTGCTTAAACGTATTCCGGACATTATGCAAATCGTACGCGGAGTTCTCGGCGGTCAGATAATCCCAGTTCTTGGGTTCCGGCGTCGACTCCAAGAAATAACGGTACTCCACGAACACCAGGTTCGCGTTCAATAGCTTGGACAATTCCTCTTGATATCTCGGGTTGAGGGCGTAGGCGGCTCCATATCCCTCGGTCACGATAATGGTAGGCCGGTCATACCCCACATGGCCCACGATCACCCGTTGCGTAAATGTCCCGGCGGCGGGGTCTTTCGGATCGACCTGCTGCGTAATACGCACCACATACTTCTCCGGATAATGATCGGATTGAAGTTTTTCGATGCCACTAATTCCCTTTAGGGCGGCAAGCTTCTCTTGTAAGTCTCCGGGAGCGGCCATTACCGTCATCACCGACAGGAAGAAGAGAAGCAAGAAGTTAAATGATCTTCTCATGGTAACTTAGTCTTTTAGATATTGTATTGTTCGTAATAATCCCTCATATTTGGCGCGTCTCACCGCCGAACGCGCAAAGATACGATTATAATCCTCACGACTCAAAGCCTTGAGGTCGTCTTTTTTAAGGGCGAGCAAAGCAGGGGTGGGATGAAAGGCCGCTACCGCCGTAGGCATAGCGAAGCGGTTCCAAGGACAAACGGCTTGGCAGGTGTCGCAACCATAGATGCGATTTCCTAACAGGGAGGCTTGCTCAGCGGGGATCTCCCCGCGATGCTCGATCGTAAGATACGAGATACATTTGCGGGCATTCAACCGTTTCGCCCTTTCCAAGGCTCCGGTAGGGCAAGCGTCCATGCAGCGGGTACAGGAACCGCAGAGATTCTTTTTGGGGGAATCATAGGTGTCGACTTCCAAGGTCGTCACGATCTCCCCAAGGAAAAAGAAAGAGCCTTTGCCCGGAATGATCAGATTCGTATTCTTCCCGATCCATCCCAAACCGGCTTTCCAAGCCCAATAACGTTCTAGCAAAGGAGCGGAGTCCGTAAATACACGGGCCTCATCAAAGGAGGGATGATACTCGGTTATCGCTTTCCATAATTGGCGAAGTTTATCCTTTACGACCCCGTGATAATCTTCTCCGTACGCATAACACGAGATATAAGGTTCCTCCGGATTCCGGAGAACTTCCGGATAATAATTCAAGGCTACGGAGATAACCGATTTGGCACCTTCCACCAAGCCCCCCGGATTAAGACGGATATCGCGGTAATTTTCCATGTATCTCATTCCCGCATGGCAACCCTCCGCGATCCATTGGTCAAAATAAGCCTCCTCACTCTCGGCCTTCGCTACTCCAGCGATACCGCAAGCGGAAAAGCCTAACTCCATTGCTTTATCTTTTATAAACCGGGAGATACCCATCATTCAAAGACCTTAAATTCGTAGCCTTCCTCCAAGAGCCATTCGACAGCCCGGGGCATTGCCTCCCGCATATTGCGCTCGGCTTTCAGGGAATCGTGAAAAACGATAACGGAACCATTACGGGTATAATTCTTTACCACGTTGAAAACACCATTCGGAGTCATGTGCGGGCTGTAGTCACGAGTGACCACGTCCCACATCACGATATGATAATGGCGGCGGAGCCATACTACCTGCGGAAAACGCATGTGCCCGTGAGGAGGCCTGAATAAATTGCCGGGAATATATTCGGCAGCCTTTTCCACATTCGCCAAATAATTCTTCGTCCAGAACTTGATACCCTGGATATGATTGAACGTATGGTTACCGACACGATGCCCGCGATCCACCACCATCCGGAAAACCTCGGGATGCTTACGTACATTATCCCCTACCATAAAAAAGGTAGCCTTGATCCCATACGTATCCAATGTATCTAAAACCCAAGGGGTAACCTCGGGAATCGGGCCATCGTCGAAGGTGAGATACACACACTTCTTCTCTGCCGGTATTCGCCAAGTTACCCCCGGGAACAGTGCCCTGTAAAACCAAGGCGGTTGTTCTATAAACATACTTTGTTAGTCTTTTGCCACTGATCCGTAAGCCATACGGTAATTATCAAATTCCTCTTGATAAAGCTTCGCGAACTCAGGATTATACTGTTTGCTTACACGTAATACCTCTTGGAGAACCGCCAAGTTATGACCTAAATCACTTTCAACCGATGATAATTGCCCCGGACGCAAACGGAAATACCAGTTTATACTGCGCAACGCATTGTCCGCTATGCCTTTATAAATCATCTCCGCCTTCTCCTTCCGGCCCAACTCGTAATAAAGCTCACCCAAGGAAAGAGCGCTGTAATCCAACGGGACATTCTCGGGAGGCAATACCTCCATTGCCTTATCCAATACGTTCAGCGCTTTCTCATTCTCACCTTCCGCGACCAAAGCGGCAGCCAACTTACCGAACAACGCGATGCGATAGCTCTTACACATCCGCATCACATTCTCATCCAAGTACACACCCGGCGTATTGACTCCCCCCCATTTGAACTTATTCATCACGTTGTCATACATCTTCTCCGTATTGATCGAACGAGTCGTTCCCTGTGTCTCCATCGGAACGATCTGATAAGCCATACCGGTCTGCTGGAAGTACGGATCCAGTTTTACGAACTGATCCGGGCTTACGGTAATCGCGTAATAGATCGGACGGCTCCAATCATTCGTCTGCAACATATCCAAGATAATCAACTCTTGTTTACCCAAGACATCCTTGCCTTTCAAGTCAATCTTCATCTCTTTTCGCAAATACGGTAAGTCAGCGGTATCGATCACTCCGGCAGCCATAACCGCGGCGGAATCTACCCTCATCGTCAATGTCTGCGCAGGGATATAATCCAATTCTTGGTTGATTCCCGGGATCTTCTTAAACTTCGGATCGTTACTGCGAACGAAATCAAGAGCGGTCTTCAGATCGATCGATTTATCCGTCATCGGGAATATATAAGCGGCATCACGAGTACCTTGCACATAATCCTCCGGTTGCCAAGAGATTGGAAGCGGATCAGATTCGTATGCTTGCTTCTTCATTTGATTGATATACCAGTCGGTTTGCAAATAGCTCGTATTGCATACACGTACATCCGTACGAATACCTTCCACCTCCTGCGCATACCACAACGGGAACGTGTCATTATCGCCATTCGTAAATATAACCGCGTTCGGCTCGCACGATTCCAAGTAATTCGCACCGAAATCGCGACAAACATAACGATTCGAGCGATCGTGATCATCCCAGTTCTGCGCACCCATCTGGATAGGGACCAACAGGCACAGTAGCGTCGCGACAGAACCCGCCACTACCGGAGATAGCTTGCCATACTCCCGCAATCCTTTCGCCAAGGCCGCCACACCAAAACCGATCCATATACAGAACGCATAAAACGATCCGGCATACGCATAGTCTCGCTCACGAGGTTGATACGGCGTCTGGTTCAAGTAAAGCACGATCGCGATACCCGTCATAAAGAACAAGAAGAACGTGATCCAGAATCCCTGAATACCCCTCTTCCCGGCATAAGCTTGGAATAGAAGCCCCAAGATACCCAACAGAAGCGGTAACATGTAATATACGTTATGCCCCTTATTGTTGATAATATCGAACGGCATATCCTCTTGCGGGCCCACCAAAGCCTCATCGATAAAGGGAATACCGGTTATCCAGTTACCATTCGAAACTTCGCCGTGACCTTGTATATCGTTCTGCCGTCCGGAGAAGTTCCACATGAAATACCGCCAGTACATGAAATTCAGCTGATAAGCGAAGAAATAACGCAGGTTCTCGGCAAATGTAGGTTTCATCACCGTCACCATCTCGCCACAACGGTTGAACTTCACCGGTGTACCTTTTACTTGTGCCCACTCCTTATAAGCAGCCACATGACGTCCGTCGCTACTATACATACGGGGGAAAAGCATACTCAACTCATCCACATATTCGTATTCCGTATCGTAACGAGAGATATAGTAATGATCCTTCTCGTTTTTGTCTTTCTTAATGACACGGCTCCACGTTGGCTCACCCTCTTTCGATACAGGTACGCAAGTACCGCCTTGGTTCTCGCGTCTCACCTCGGAGACATAGGTCTGGCCGTAGATCAACGGGGTCTTACCGTATTGTTCACGAGCCAAATAGGTACGCAAGGTAAAGATATCCTGCGGTGCGTTCTGGTTCATCGGCGTATCGGCTGTCGCACGAATCAATGTCAAGGCATAGGATGAATAACCCACTACGATTACCATCAAACAAACCAAGATCGTATTCAGCATCTTGATATTTACCCGCTTGCTCATGAACAGATAAGCCGTCAAAGCCGCCGTAAGGATCACGGCGATCACGTAACCGCTACCGATAAATGGAATACCCAGCAATACGATCGAAAGGATAAAGGAGATCTTCATCCGCACCGGATGGACCTCGTCTCGCATCGTCTCCCGGATCGCCCAGATCAACGAAGCCGCCAAGATAATCACGAACGCATATACACCCGAGTTATACGGCGTGCCGAACAGATTGACAAACAACAGCTCGAAATAACCGCAAACCTCAACCAAACCTTGTACGACACCGTACATCATCAAGCCCACGATAGCGAACGACACCAACAAAGCGATCAGCGTACCCTTCATCGTAGGGTTCGGGAATTTCTTGTAATAATACACCAACACGATCGCTGGGATACACAATAAGTTCAGCAAATGGACACCGATACTCAGGCCCATCAGATAAGCGATCAGTACAATCCAACGATCGGCATGCGGGCGATCGGCGGCTTCCTCCCATTTCAGGATCAACCAGAATACCACGGCGGTAAACAAGGAAGAATAAGCATATACCTCGCCCTCCACGGCGCTAAACCAAAATGTATCGCTAAATGTATAAGCCAAAGAACCTACCAAACCGCAACCCATGATCGTAATCATCTGCCCCAAAGACATCGTTTTATCGTCTTCCACGATAATCTTACGAGCCAAATGGGTAATACTCCAGAAAAGGAATAAGATCGTCAGGCCGCTAAACAGGGCGGACATCGTATTAACCATCACAGCCACCTTGGAAGGGTCGGAGGCGAACTGCGTAAACAAATTGGCTGTCAACATAAAGAAAGGAGCTCCGGGCGGGTGCCCTACTTCCAGTTTGTATGCCGAGGAGATAAACTCACCGCAATCCCAGAAACTGGCGGTGGGTTCCATTGTCATCAGATAAACGGCAGAAGCGATCAAAAAAACGACCCACCCCAACACGTTGTTGATTAGTTTGTACTTTCCCATACTTTGTATAAGTGTGATAATTAATTATTTCTACTTGCGTACCCACCGGGCAGTCGGCCGCGAAGGTAATCATTTACGTTTAATACCTAACGTTCCATCCCCCTATAAATTATATAGAGTAGATTAGAATTATCAATCGTTCGTTAAAAATGACGTAAGCTTGATTTAGCAGGTTCGATTTAGAAGGATAAGCATAGAGAAAAGTTTGTAGTACACAAAACGACAAACAAAGAAAGCTAAGTCGTTAAAATATAAATCAAACACTTCGATGGAAATCAAAGTTGGGTTAAAGTCGCCAGGGTCCATCATGCACCTTGTTTAGAACTATTATAGTTTAATAGCTGTACTGTTAAAACTAAAAACTTATATTTGCATGCTGATAAATAAGGGGGCGGGTGATTGCCCTGCCCTTACAGTGCAATGATTTAGATTATGTTAAAGCAACAGTTACAACAAAAGTTACAGCAAAAGCTATCCCCTCAGCAGATACAGTTGATACGGCTTCTGGAGCTTCCCGCGGTTGAGCTGGAAGAGCGTGTGAGGCATGAGCTGGAAGATAACCCTGCCTTGGAGGAAGGAAAAGAGCCTGTTGATGATTTTGAACGTACTGATACAGAGGAGGGGGGAGACGAGATCCCTTCTGCCGATGCCGAGACCGACCTCTCTTTGGGAGATTATTTAACGGAAGACGATATACCGGATTATAAGCTGCGGGAAATGACCGAGCGTGCGGAACGGAAGGAGGATGTCCCCTTCTCCGTAAGCCAATCCTTGAATGAGTTTTTGCTACAGCAGCTCGGGTTAAGGGACTTACCGGATAAGCAGATGAAAATAGCGGAGTATATCATTGGAAATGTCGATGATGACGGTTACTTGCGCCGGGACCTTTCGGCGGTAGCGGACGACTTGATCTTCCAAGCCGGACAAGAGGTGGATGAGAAGGAGATCGAGTCTGTCTTGCATATCATCCGAGATTTTGAGCCTGCCGGGGTAGGGGCTCGCGACTTGAAAGAATGTCTGCTGATCCAGTTGGATAAGAAGGAGAAGACTTCGGTTACGAATTTGGCGATCCGTGTCTTGACCGAATATTTCGAGGAGTTCATCCGCAAACATTACGATAAGATCTTACGAGGCCTCGATATTGATGAGGGAACGTTGAAGAAGGTCATTCACGAGATTACGATGTTGAATCCGAGACCCGGAAGTAATTGGGGTGGTTCCATGGAAGTGGCGATGAGCCAGATCATCCCGGATTTCGTGGTGGAAGCGCATAACGGAGAGCTTCTCTTGAGCATGAACAGCCGGGGGATACCGGATATGCGTATCAGCCGGGAGTATGCCGAGATGTTTCAGGATTATACGGCGAATAAGGCGAATCAAACCGCTGAGAGACGGGATGCCGTACAGTTCGTGAAGCAAAAGCTCGATTCCGCGCAGTGGTTTATCGATGCGATCAAGCAGCGTAATGAGACCTTGCGACGTACCATGGAGGCGATTATCTGTTTACAACGGGACTTTTTCCTGACAGGCGATGAGGCTACACTCCATCCCATGATCTTGAAAGACGTAGCCGAGCGCGCGGGGTATGATATCTCCACCATTTCCCGGGTAAGCAACAGTAAATATGTACAAACGAATTTCGGTATTTATCCGTTGAAATACTTTTTCTCCGAGTCTATACAGACCGATACCGGCGAGGAGATCTCGACCCGTGAGGTGAAAAAGATCATGAAAGAGCATGTGGATGCCGAAGATAAACGAAAACCGTTGACCGACGAGGAGTTGGCTACGATCCTGAAAGAAAAGGGATATGTCATCGCCCGGCGTACGGTAGCGAAATACAGGGAGCAACTGGGGGTTCCGGTCGCTCGTCTGAGAAAGGAGATATAAAGGCGTATGAGACTGTTCTCGAATATAATATCTTTCGTGTTCCATCCGTTGCTTATGGTGACCTATGGGATCGTGTTGGCGTTGATGTTTACATTTCTCGCCATTTACCCGTTGCCCGTGAAGCTGCTGATTGCCGGAGGCACCTTCATTTCGACAGCGATAGTTCCCGGACTTTTCATTTTCTTGTTGGTGAGAAATGGCGCGGCCGGCGATATAGAGCTCTCCGACCGGAAGGAGCGGGTGGTCCCTTATCTGATTTTTATCACTTCCATCCTGGCCTGTATCTTTTTCCTATACAAGATGCTGATTCCTTCTTGGTTGTTAGCGATGTTGATCGGGGCTTGCGTAGCCTTGGTAGCCGCCTTGTGCATCAACTTCGCTTGGAAGATCAGCGCGCATGCCATTGGTATCGGCGGGTTACTGGGCGGTATTATGGGAATGGCGCGTATCCATATGATAAATCCCTACGGCTCTTTTATGGCCGCATTGATCGTGGCCGGTTTATTAGGTACCTCGCGTATCTTTTTAAAAAGGCATACACCCATGCAGGTATATGCGGGGTTTTGTTTGGGATTTATATGTACCTTTGTAGCCTCACTAGTGAGTTATATCTATTTATTTATCTAATAAAAACACTAAAATTATGAATTTTCCTACAGATTTGAAGTACACAAAAGACCATGAGTGGATTCGTGTAGAAGGTGACGTAGCCTATGTTGGCATTACTGATTACGCGCAAAGCGAGCTCGGTGAGATCGTTTTTGTAGACATCACGACAGTGGGTGAGACCGTCGCTAAAGAAGCGGTGTTCGGTACGATCGAGGCTGTCAAGACTGTTTCTGATCTTTTCATGCCCGCGGGTGGCATGGTCCTGGAAGTAAACGCGGAGCTGGAAGACGCTCCCGAGCTGGTGAATGAAGACGCTTATGGCAAAGGTTGGTTGATCAAGATCTCTGTTTCTGATGCCGGAGAATTAGAGGACTTGCTATCCGCCGAAGACTATCAAAAGCTAATCGCTAAATAAGAATGACACCCGTTGTAAGTATTATCATGGGTAGCACCTCGGACCTACCCGTTATGGAGAAGGCGGCCAAGTTCTTGGATGAGATGGAGATCCCGTTCGAGATGCATGCGCTATCCGCGCACCGTACTCCCGCGGAGGTGGAGGCTTTCGCCAAGGGAGCCAAAGGACGTGGAATCAAGGTTATCATCGCCGCTGCCGGAATGGCCGCTCATCTTTGCGGTGTGATCGCCTCCATGACGACGGTTCCTGTGATCGGCGTGCCTATCAACGCTACGCTGGACGGTATGGACGCGCTGTTGGCTATCGTGCAGATGCCTCCGGGAATCCCCGTGGCTACTGTCGGTATCAATGGCGCTTTGAACGCCGGAATCCTCGCGGCGCAGATGCTTGCCGTCGGCGACGAGCGGCTTCAGGAGAAGCTATCCGCTTATAAGGAGGATTTAAAGAAGAAAATCGTGAAGGCTAACGAGGAGTTGGCCAAGGTTTCTTTCAAATACAAAACTAATTAATTGACAGATGACAAGTGGCAGTTGATGGTTACGATAAACGATAACTGTCAGCTGTCTATTGCCAGCCGCCAACTATCAATTGTCAACTGGAAATGGCCTACTTTAATTACAACCGCCGTAAATCGTCCGTTGCCCACATCGGCGACACACCCCTGGGAGGCGGGAATCCCATCCGTATTCAATCCATGGCGAATGTATCAACGATGGATACGGCGGCAGCGGTAGCTCAAGCGATCCGTATGATCGAGGCCGGAGCTGAGTACGTGCGTTTTACGGCGCAGGGAGAGCGGGAAGCCCGGAACCTGGGCGAGATTCGTAAACAATTGGATGAGCGAGGGTATACGACCCCCTTGGTCGCGGATATCCATTTTAATCCCAAAGCGGCGGCAGTCGCTGCCGCCGAGGTGGAGAAGGTACGCGTCAACCCGGGGAACTATGTAGATAAGGTAAAGACATTCAGCCATCTTGAATATACGGAGGAGGAATACGCCGCCGAGATCGAGAAGATCCGCGAGCGGTTCGTCCCTTTTTTGCGTATCTGTAAGGCACACGGCACCGCTATCCGTATCGGTGTGAACCACGGCTCGCTTTCCGATCGCATCATGAGCCGTTATGGGGATACCCCCGAGGGGATGGTGGCGAGTTGCATGGAGTTCCTTCGTATTTGCCGGGAGGAGGATTTCCCGGATGTGGTTATTTCGATCAAGGCCTCCAACACCGTCGTCATGGTAAGGACCGTGCGGCTGTTGGTACGTACGATGGAGGCCGAGAACATGCGTTACCCCTTGCACCTTGGGGTAACGGAGGCGGGTGACGGCGAGGATGGGCGTATCAAGAGCGCTGTCGGGATCGGTACGCTTCTGAGCGACGGTATCGGTGATACGATCCGGGTCTCTTTGAGTGAGGATCCCGAGGCGGAAATGCCGGTAGCGCGTAAACTGGTGGATTATATCGGGGAGCGGGAAAATCATCGTCCCATCGAGGCCTCGATGGCTCCCGGGTTCGATACGGTGGCGGCAAGCCGCCGTACAAGCCGTGTGGTGGAGGGTATCGGAGGCACGTTCCCGCCGGTCGTGATCTCCGACCGTAGCGACGGAGATTTTGAGTTTGATTATATGTCCTTGCCGGACTATATATATATAGGAAAGGAAGATCCGGATAATTTGCCGGATAATTTCCGTTTGTTGGTCGACGCCCATTTCTGGAAAGAGCGTCCGAACGCGTTTCCTTGCTTCATCGCCTCGGAGGCGGAGGAGCTAAAGGATTACGATTGCCCGCTTAAGTTCATCCGTCTGACGTACGCGGATCTTACGGATCGTATGCTGGAGATCTTGAAAGCGGATAAGGCCGCGGTAGTCTTATTGAGCACACATCACCGGAATGGGGTTGGCTCGCAACGTGCGGCCATGCACAAACTGCTGATGGCAGGTTGTGACGTGCCGGTTGTCTTGCATCGCGATTACCGGGAGACGGACGTGGAGTCGTTGCAATTGAAATCCGCCGCCGATCTCGGTACGCTTTTGCTGGACGGTTTCGGGGATGGCCTGATGCTGGGCGACGAGGGATGCGGGGCGGTGGTCTCGGACCGCTGTATGTTCGGGATCTTGCAGGCGACGAGGAGCCGTATCAGCAAGACGGAGTATATCTCCTGCCCGAGTTGCGGACGCACCTTGTACGACCTGCAGACAACGGTCGCCCGTGTCAAGGAGGCCACTTCCCACCTGAAGGGCTTGAAGATCGGCATCATGGGCTGCATCGTGAACGGCCCCGGCGAGATGGCCGATGCCGACTACGGCTATGTAGGCGCCGGACGCGGGCAGATCAGCCTGTATAAAGGCAAGGAATGTGTCCTCAAGAACATCCCCGAGGAAGAGGCTGTAGAACGTTTGGTCCAGTTGATCAAAGAGAACGGGGATTGGGTGAATTGACTTGGCCATCGACAATTTGTTTATCTTTGCACGTATGAAAGTAAGAATTATCAATCAATCGCGCCACCCGCTGCCGGGCTACGCGACTCCTTTGTCTGCCGGGATGGATATCCGGGCGAATCTGTCGGAATCGGTCGTGTTGAGGCCGTTGGAGCGTAAATTAATCCCGACCGGGCTGTATATCTCGCTGCCGGAGGGCTATGAGGCCCAGTTGCGTCCTCGCAGCGGGTTGGCTTTGAAGCATGGGATAACCCTGCTGAATACACCGGGTACGATCGACGCCGATTATCGGGGAGAGATCGGCGTTATTCTCGCGAATCTGTCTTCCGAGCCTTTTACGGTGAATGACGGGGAGCGCATCTGCCAAATGGTGATAGCCGCCCACAGCCGTGTGGATTGGGAACCCGTGGAGACGTTGGATGATACGGAGCGGGGAGCCGGGGGATTCGGCCATACCGGAAAAGAGTAAGTGTAATAAGGTTAACAAGAATAAATAGAATGTTTAAGCAACTGATATATCTCATCGCTTTCCACGCGTTGGTCGCCGCGCTCCCGGCCGGTGCCGCGGCGACGGAGAAGGAGCGGCGCAAGTTCGATTACTTCTTTTATGAGGGCTTGAACTTGAAGAACGCCGGCAAATTCGACGCCGCCTACGACGCTTTCAACCACTGCTTGGCGATCGACTCGACGGCGGCTCCGCTCTTGTATGAGCTTTCCTCCTTCTACGTGCGGCTGAACCGTCCGGAAAAAGCGGTCGAGATGTTGAAAAGAGCCGTGGCCAACAGCCGGGATAATTTCACCTACAAGATGGCCTTGGCCTCCATCACCCGGAACCTGGGCATGTATGGCGAAGCCGCCGAGGAGTACGAGGCGCTGGTCCGCGATTACCCGGAGAAGAAGGAGCTGAATTATTACCTGGCCGATGCCCTGACGCAGGCCGGCGAGATCGGGAAGGCGATCGCGGCCTACGACGCGTTGGAGTCGGTAATGGGCATGAACGAGGCGATCTCCATGCAGAAATACAAACTGTACGTCCGCTTGGAGAAGCCGGAAGCGGCCTTCAAGGAGATCGAGAAGCTGGCGGCCAAATACCCCATGGAGGCCCGTTACCAGATCGTGCTGGGCGACCTTCACTTGGAGAACGGGGAGATGGAGAAGGCGTTGGCCTGCTATCAAAAAGCGAATGAGATGGATCCGACCGACCCCTACTATATCGTCTCCATGGCCAATTACTACGAGGCGAAAGGGGACAAGGAGGCCGCCGAGCGGCAGATCCGCAGCGCGTTGGTCAACGAGAAGCTGGACGTGGAGACGAAGGTGAACATCCTCTCCCGGTATATCCTGAAGCTGCGGCAAACGGAGCAGGAGACCGAGAGCGCGAACCCCCTGTTCCAGACCCTTCTGGAGCAACATCCGGAGGATATCGACCTGAAGCTGATGTATGGCGGGCTGCTGATGGTCCAGGGGAAGACGGAGGAGGCGAGATTCCAGTTCCAGCTGGTGACCGAGCTGGAGCCGGGCAAGGCCGAGGCCTGGCAGCAATTGCTGAGCCTGGCCTTGACCGGGGAGGATATCCCGGAGGTCGTCCGTATCTGCACGGCTTGCATGGAGCTTTTCCCCGAGTCGCCGGAATACCACTTCTACCTGGGGATCGCCTATTACCAGCAGGAGAAATACCAAGAGGCGCTGGATACCTACTACGCGGGCCTGGACATCCTCCCGAAGGAGAACCTGCCGCTGAGGTCGGACTTCTACGGCCAGATCGGTGACATTTACCACCAGATGGGGCAGTCGGACCAGGCGTATAAGGCCTACGAGGAGGCGTTGAAGTACAACGACAAGAACGTGGCCGTGCTGAACAACTACAGCTACTTCCTCTCCCTGGAGAAGAAAGAGCTGAAGAAAGCGGAGCGCATGAGCGCCCAGTGCATCAAGCTGGAGCCGGACAACGCCACCTATCTGGACACCTACGCGTGGATATTTTTCGTACAAGGCAACTATACCTTGGCGAAGATCTACATCGAGAGCGCGTTGGAGAAGGACAAGACGAAGAGCGCCGAGCTCGCGGATCACTATGGAGACATCCTTTTCATGAACGGTGACAAGGAGAAAGCGGTGGAGCAATGGAAAGAGGCGAAAGAGAGGGGGAAAGAGACCGAGGTCTTGAACCGTAAGATCGCCGAGCGGCAATATATAGAAGACAAGAACGCGAGATGAGAAGAGAGAGTTTCCGGGCCCTCCTGTTGTGCGGAGGCCTTTTCCTTTTGATGCTGGCCGGCTGTAGGTCGTCCGGGAAGGTCGCGACGGAGGGATCCGCCGGCGTCAAGGCCCACGACGAGTTCCTCCGGTCGATGGAGGAGCGATCCTTCCGGTTCCGTACCCTGACGGCCCGCTTGAGCGTGGAGCTGGACATCCCCGGCAAGCCCATGAGCGCCCGGGTGGATATGAAGATGGTCAAGGATAGCGCTTTCCAGCTGTCGGTACAGCCGTTTCTCGGGATCGAGATCCTCCGTATCGAGCTGAGCCGCGATACGATCAAGGTGGCGGACCGCATGAACAGACGCTACCTGATCGAGAACTACTCCAATTTGCGAGGGCAGACCCCCATCGAGTTCAACTTCTACAATCTGCAAGCCCTTCTCACGAATCACCTGTTTATCCCCGGGGAGCGGGGCGTCTCCCGCGAGCACTACGATCGCCTCAAGCTGAGGCAAGAGGGCCCGGTCGCCGAGATCCGGGCCGAGGATGCCATGGGGCTGCGCTATACCTTCAGGGCAGACGGCGCGGAGAAACTGCTCGCCACCCACGTGGCGGACCCCGCCGACCGCTACGGCCTGCGATGGCTGTACGAGGACTTCCGCTGGGTGGATCAGCAGCCATTCCCGGCGCGGATGGACGTGCGGGTGCTGAAGAACGGGCATCCCGAGGGCGGGGCGACGATCCATTACTCCCGGATCCGGCTGGACGAGCCGCTCGAGCTGGACTTCCCGCTCCCTTCCAAATACAAGCGCGTCACCTTCGCGCAGCTACTGAAAACGATTACGAACCCGAATCCCTAAGCAGTCATGAGGTACGTCTGGATCCTTTTAGGGGCATGGGCCCTGTCCGCCGCGGTTTACGGCCAGAAATCCGCCGCCGTCCGTCAGCTGGAGCAGCGGCGCGCGGAGGCGTTGGCCGACATCGAGGCGACAGACCGCTTATTGCGGGAGACGGCCCAAAGCGCCAAGACCTCCCTGAACCGTTTGAACCTGCTCGCGCGGCAGATCCTCTCCCGCAAGGAGGTCATCCGGCTGTTGAACCAAGAGCTGGACGAGATCGAGCGGGACATCTCGCGGATCCAAGAGCAGCTGGGCCTCCTGAGGCGGGAGCTGGCCGACAAGCGGGCGAACTACGGCAAATCGATGCAGGGGCTTTACAAGCGCCACAGCTCGCAGGATAAATTGCTGTTCATCCTGTCCGCCCGGAGTTTCTCCCAGTCCATGCGGCGCATGCGCTATTTGCGGGAATACGCGGACTGGCAGAGGCGGCAGGCGGACGACATCCTCGAGAAGCAGGCCGAGATCCGCCGCCGGCAGGCCGAGATGGAGAAGACCCGGGCCGAGAAGCGCGCCCTCCTGGGCACCCGCCAGGAAGAGAGCGAGAAGCTGGAGAGCGAGGAGACCTCGCGGAAGGCGGAGGTCCGGCGGCTGGACAAGAAGCAGAAAGAGCTGAAGGCGGACCTCCAGAAGAAGCGCCGGCAGGCCGAGGCGCTGAACCGGCAGATCGAGAGACAGATCGCCGAGGAGATCGCCCGCGCCGAGGCGGCGGCCAAGGCGGAGCGCGCGCGTAAGAAGGAGCCGTCCCGCGAGGAGCGCGTGGCGGATACGAAAGGAGGCTACGCGATGACAAAGGCCGAGAAGCGGCTGTCCGACGATTTCGCGGGCAACCGGGGGCGCCTGCCCTACCCGGTGGCCGGGCGGCACACGATCGTCGCCGCGTTCGGCGAGCGGCAGCACGAGGAGCTGAGGTATGTCCGGACCAACAACAGCGGCATCGACATACAGACCTCCCCCGGGGCGGATGCCCGCGCGGTGTTCAACGGGGTCGTGACGCGGGTATTCGTGGTGCCGGGCTACAACAATTCCGTGATCGTCCGTCACGGCAACTACCTGACGGTCTACAGCAACCTGAGCCAGGTCTACGTGAAGGCGGGCGACGGCGTCTCCACCCGCCAGGCGATCGGAAGGATCTATTCCGACCCGGAGGACGGCAACTCCACGATCCTCCACTTCCAGCTCTGGAAGGAAAAGACAAAGCTGAACCCCCAGCCCTGGTTGGAATAACCCCGCGCCGGCAGTACCCCCCACAGCCCCCCCTGTTTTTTATTGGGTTAATTTTAAGGGAATCGGGCGCGTTCTATTAAAATTTCATTATATTTGCCGATGCCTTACCCCGGGAAGGGGGGCGCGGAGGGGGGGCGACCCCGCTTGACCGCCTTCCCGCCCGGCACGAGGCAAGTAGAGTATTAACTTTAAATAATCAAAACCTATGGTAGGAAAAATTATCCTTAGCGCAGACTTGTATGACAACGTACTAACCGAGAAACCGGGCGATTATGTGGCCAAACCGCGCATCACCGGCACGTACCGCAACACGGACGTAGCCGCCGACATCGTGGCCGAGCGCACCGAGTACCGCCCGGAGACCATCGAGAACATCCTCACGCTGGCCGACCGCAAGAAGGTAGAGGCCGTGGCCAACGGCAAGAGCCTCGTAGACGGCGTAGGGCAGTACCTGCTCAACCTCTCCGGCTCGTTCGAGGGAGAAGCTCCCGTCTTCAACCCGGAGATACACTCCGCGGGCGTTACCTTTACCCCCGGCAAGCCGCTGCTGGATGCCTTGAAGAACATCACCTTCAACCTGAACAAGGCCACCACCGGGCCGGTCATCAACCAAGTGCTTGACGTACGCACCCAAAGCGTGAACCTACAGGTCACCCCGGGCAAGAATGTCATCATCTCCGGAGCGAACCTCCTGATAAAGGGCGACAACCCGGCCAACGGCATCTTCTTCACCAAAGACGCCGCGGGAGCCGCGCCCCAGAAAGTCGAGTTCTTCTCCCGCAGCACCACCTCGGAGCAGATCGTGGAGGTACCCGAGGGGCTGGCCGACGGACAGTACAAGCTGAGCATCACGACACAGGCCGGAGCCAGCTACAGCCTCCTGAAAGAGCCCCGCACCTACGTCTTCCCGATCCTCCTCACCGTGGGTGAGCGGCCCGAGGGAGATGGCGGCGACGCGAGCCCCGACGAACTCTAATCCGGGTCACTCCCCGGAGCCTCGATCGATACCCCTGCCGGTCTCCCGGCCGGCACCCGGGTCGATCGAGGCTTCGACATAGGTATCGATCCCGGCACCGACCCCCCGCTCGATCTCCCGATCGACCCCATACCCATGAACAAATGTTAAAATCACATTCATATTTTGTTGTATTGGATTTAACCTATACCTTCGGCCCTTGTATTATGAAAACCAGATGACACAGTTTACGATAGATAGCATGTTAACCTTTTTTACCAATATACATTTGGCAAAACGGGATAATTGTGTAGCAAGCAAGCAAGCAAGCAAGCAAGCAAGCAAGCAAGCAAGCAAGCAAGCAAGCAAATAATATCTATATACGACGTATACGATCCCGCATGCGGAGGATTTCCTCCGCATGCGGGATCGTTGCGTTTGGAGCAATCCGCGTTATCCCGGGACAGCCTGTCCCTGCGTTCGAAAAGTGATGGAATACATTTATTTAAATTTATATGCTTATGAATACATCTTTACGAAGATTCAGTTTGAGGTTGTCGCTGGTAGCGATGATCTTGTGCTTGTACGCCGCCTTGCCGGGGCAGGGCTTGACGTGGGCGGAACGGATTGACGTGGCCACGGCCCGCAAGGTAGCGGAGAGCGTGGCGCAACGAGAAGGCGCCATCGGCGGCCTGCGCTCGGCAAGCGAGCTGGCGTTGGTCTATGCCGCGGCCCCCGGTCAGAGCGGCTCGGCCCTGCGTAGCGGGCAGGTGGAAGGCGCGGCCGACTATTTCGTGTTCAACTTCCCCGGCGGGAAAGGCTTCGCCATCGTGTCGGGCGACGACCGCGTGCGCCCCGTCCTGGGCTACTCCGACGAAGGCAGCTTCGACCCCGACAACCTGCCGGAGAACCTCCGCGGCTGGCTGGCCGGCTATCAAGACCAGATTACCTGGGCGATAAGCAAGGACATCGAAGCCACCCCGGAGATCGCCGCCGAGTGGAGCCGCCACATGAGCGGTACAACGCTGAGAGCGACGGAGGGAATAGTACTTCCTACCGCGAAGTGGAGCCAATATGAGCCGTACAATCTGCAGACGCCTATGATAGATGGAAAGCATGCTGTTACCGGTTGCGTGGCTACCGCAATGGGTATTATTATGAAATATCATGAGCATCCCAAGACGGTAGTGACAAATGGTGTCTCCACCTACACTGTGAATGAGCAGAAATATGAGGTCTCATACGCTCCTTATCTATGGGATAATATGCCTTTGGAATATATCCCCGGCAGTTATACGGAGGATCAGGCCAATCAGGTGGCGGCCTTGATGTGGAACATCGGCGCGAATGTCAAGATGGTTTATGGTTCGGGAGAAAGTTCTGCCTACACCACGGATGCAACGACGGCCTTGCGCGATGTATTCGGATATAGTTTACAGATGAAAGCCTTATATCAAAGGGAAGAGGAATATTCTTGGGAAGAGTGGACGTCTATATTGCGTAATGAATTAGATAACCGGCGTCCGGTGTTGTATTCGTCTTCGACAGAAGAAAACGTAGATCCACTCAATGGTAAAGGACATGCGTTTGTATGCGATGGTTATGACTCTTATGGTCGATTCCATTTCAATTGGGGCTGGGGAGGTTTACATAACGGGTTCTATCTACTCTCCTCATTAGATCCTCAAAATGATTCGTATTGGGGAGGATATAATCAAAAGCATAACATGATAATAAATATAAAGCCCAATAATCCGGAAGAGAATACCTCTTTTCTTCAACTACAAACGTCTCTCTTTAACGTGGATTTCATGTATAAGAGTTGGTTAGAAGCATGGGACGGAGGTGTGAATGGTGCTCTTGTCAGTGGAGGGAATATCCCGTTTGAAGGGTATGTCGCTCTCGTGTCAGTGGATCAAGAAGAAAATATAGTAGAGGTTTTGGATATGCGGGATGATTATAAACTGACGTTTGATGAATACCACGCTGGTGGCATTACCACACATGTAACCTTGAAAGACCCCGATGTGTGTCTAATGCTTGCTTATTCATCCGATAAGCAAGATTGGAATTTAATACGGGGAGCTACACCTGAAATTGCCTACAAATGTAAACCTCAGGAAGGACCTATCTCTGATTATCCCATATACTATGATTTGGACACATGGAAACCTCGACATATGGGTTTTGAAGCCAAAGTCATAGGAAAACTCGAATATGGAAAACCCGGTACTATTCAATTAACACCGTTAGAAGGATTCGCGTTACCTGAAGCAAAAGATATTAGTATGCAGATAGGATATTGGAGTGCTCTTATACACGATGCTCCCGTAACCGAACCTTTCGACCATTATGACGATATCTATTGGGATAAGAATACGGGAATTATAACGATACCCTTTGTCTCAGGACCTGTTTCGATTCTTTGTCAGCGCCCACAACAAGTGGTTACAGATGAGGAGATGAGGGATTTAGAAAGTACAGAGATTTCGTCTCTTACTTACGTGCTCAACGGAGAATCCCATGAAATGAAGTTAAAAGGCTGGGATTCTTATACCGTGGTGCTTCCTTCTGATATACAGGATTCTCCTGAGATAACATTAAATGCAACGGCTTCCAATTCTGGGGCCCAAGTTGAGATAACAAATCCAACCTGGATTGAGGATACCGCTGTCGGGACTATTACAGTCACTTCTAAAAATGGATGTAATAAAACAATTTATAATATAGCGTTTAAACAAGTCTATACTTCCCCCGTTAAGCCAACTCATACGATTACGGCTGTCAGACTTGATAATTTAACTACTTCACCGGATCTTTCTACGGTTCAAAAAGTGAAGGAGGGAGATTCATTTGAGTTCACTTTAATTCCTGCAAAGGACTATCGTTTACCAGAATCTATCACGATATTAAATGGTGAAACACCTTTAACACAAGGGATAGATAAGGATTATACGTATGATAAAGCTACAGGTAAAGTTGTTATTAAGGCCGTTACGTCTGATTTAAAGATCACAGCTTCTGGTATAGATGATCATCATTATGAGGTCTCTCTTGATCTTGAGTATTTGTCTTCTGATCCACAATCCTATGCGCCAGTGTTGACCGGAGAAAAGATCGAGCTTATACTTAAGCCACAAAAGGGCTACAACCTTCCGGCATCCATCACGGTAACGATGGGTGGCAAGACTTTGACCGCAGGAACGGATTATACCTATAGCAACGGCAAGATCCATATCCCGGCCGTGACCGGTAATATCGTAATCGAGGCCAAAGCTGAACAGATTACGCATACAGTCTCTATCCAGCAGCAAGACAATTTGGATGTTAACGTGGCTAAAGAAACCTCCGTCACGGAGGGCTCCGGCTTTGCGGTTAAATTGACCGCTAAGGAAGGCTATCTGCTGCCGGAGACAGTGACAGTGAAAGCAGGTGAAACGGAACTTACGGTCGGTACGGACTATACCTATACAGTCTCTGAGAATCGCAAGAGCGGAGAGATCAAGATCAATGCAGTCAATAGCGACTTGCAGATCTACGCCATCGGCGTTCCGGAGCCTAAGATCTTTACGATCAAGCAAGAACTCTCGCACTTGACATCTGACAAAGACAACGAGGTGAAAGTGACGGAGAACTCTGAGCAGGCCAAGGACTATACAATTACCCTCAAACCCGAAGCGAACCACAAGCTGCCGGATGCCATCACGGTCCTGAAGGGCGAGACACCGCTGACACAAGGTGCCGATAAGGATTATACTTACGACAAGGAGAGCGGCAAGGTGGTAATATTCTCCATCACCTCCGACCTTACGATACAGGCTACCGCCTTGGATGACAGTGATATACAGGTAGTATTTGACCTGGATGGCGTGGTAGCCACTCCCTCTTCCGTAGGTCCGTTTAAGATCAATACACAACCTCAGTTCGAGGTAGCCTTTACTGCCTCTGAAGGCTATGAATACGATGGCGCGTTCACTGTGAAGATGGGAGATAAAGACCTAGCCGGTACAGAGTATACATACACGAATGGAACATTCACGCTGAACGTACCTCTGACGGCAACCTTGACCATCACCGCCAACGGCACAAAGAAGCAATACACTTTCAGCGAGGAGGCGGTGAAGAACCTGACCGTCACTTCGAAGGTGAATGCCGTGACCCATGGCGATCCGTTGACATTCACACTGGTGCCGGATGATGGTTACAACCTGCCGGAAACTGTCACGGTGAAGATGGGAGGCAAGGCATTGACAGAAGGCTACACCTATGATAAGGCAAACGGTACGGTTTCCATCGCTAAGGTGACCGGAGACGTAGTGGTAACAGCCGAGGGTGTCTTGAAACAGTATGACGTGACCCTCCACCTGACGAACCTGACCTCCACCTCGAAGGTGAATGCCGTGACCCATGGCGATCCGTTGACATTCACCCTGGTGCCGGATGAAGGCTACAACCTGCCGAAAGCTGTCACGGTGACGATGGGAGGCAATACATTGACAGACACCTATAAACAGGCAGACGGTACGGTCTCCATCACAGAGGTGACCGGAGACGTAGTGGTAACAGCCGTGGCAGATAAGATCTACAAAGTCGAGGAGGAGGTGACGAACCTGACCATCGAAGCTTCGAAGGATACCATCGTGAAAGGTGAGACCTTCACCGCTACGCTGAAGAAGGCTAAAGGTTATAAGCTTCCATACGCGATCAAGGTAACAATGGGTGGCCGGTTATTAAAGCAGAAGATGGGTAATTTAAAGGCCGCGATTACTGAATATTATACCTATAATAATGAGACAGGAGAAGTTAAGATAGAGAATGTTGACGGGGAGATTGTCATCAAAGCCAAGGGGATCCAAGAGGGCTTCTTCGAGGTAGTGCTGAACCTCACCAACCTCACCTCCGCTCCCCCCTCCTTCGAGCCGAAAGCCCAGGATGAGAAGGTCGAGCTGACATTAACCGCATCCTCCGGCTACGAGCTCCCGTCCGGCATTACCGTGGTGATGGGCGAGAAGGCACTGGACGCCGGTACGGATTATACGTACGACCGCTCTACCGGCAAGTTCTCGCTGGAGAAGATCACCGGTACGCTGGTCATCACGGCTTCCGGTTCCCGTATCCCCGATCCGGAACCCGAGCCCGAGCCTACTCCAACCCCTGTCCCCACCCCTGTCACTTACACCGTGACATTGCCGGTTGTGGAGGGCGCTACGATCGCGGCCACAGGTTCTACGACCGTCGAGAAGGGGAACAGCCTCTCCTTTACCGTGGAGGTGAAAGCGGGTTACAACGCCGACAACATGGTGGTGAAGGCCAACGGCACGATACTTACGCCGGACGCCGCCGGCCGCTATACGATCGCCGACATCCGTAGCAACGTGGTAGTGACCGTAAGCGGTATCGTGAAGGGGGATAGTCCGACCGCCAACCAGGAGATCGAGGCCGGTGAGTTGCGTGTATGGGCTTCCGGCAGCCGCCTGTTCATCCGGACTCCGGAGGCCGAGAGGGCTTACATCGTTACCTTCGACGGCCGTGTGTACAAGACCTTGTCCTTGTCTGCCGGCGAATACTCGGAGCAGATGCCGCAAGGCTCTTATATCATCCGGGTAGGCACGCGGTCCTATAAACTGAGCTTCTAGACACAAAGCGGGGTGTGCCCAAGAGGGTACACCCCCCAAAAAAACCTCGGGAGGTGTGGCGAACACCGGTATATACCGGCTTGCCACACCTCCCTCTTTTCTATCCTTGGAGAGCTGTTTCCGGCTCTCCCTGTATATCAAGATCCCCGTAGGCTCTCTCTTTCCTGCCGGGGCCGGCACAATCGATCTATTGCTCGTTCAAGACGTTGTATAAGCCGTTCAGGTTGTCGGCGCCTACCAGGTCTACGCCCTCCTCGATGAAGAAGCGCTTGAACGCCTCGGTATCCGGAGCGCCCCACCAACGGAACAGCTTTCCCTCGTCGTGGACTTGCCGGATGATCTCGCGCATCTTCCGCAGCTGGTCGGCAGGCATCTCGCCGTCGCCCTCCCAGGTGAAGAAAGCGGCGTAATTATCGCTTACGACCGGGGCGAGGGTGGCCGGGATGCCTTGTCCCAAGTCCTTGATCTGCCCATCGAGGAAGGCGAGGCGGCTCTCCTCCTTCGGCAGGCTCTCCTTCGGACGGTCGCCGGAAAGGAAGAAGAGGACGGCGCCCTCTTTATATACCCCCTCATCGACGGAGCAGAAGTACTCCTTGTAAGGCTCCATCTGCTTCTTCAATACCTTGTACATCGCCTCGCCCTCTGCCTTGCAATCCACCATCAGGTAGAAAGGACGGTCGCTGCCGGGATAGACCTTCCCGCCATTCGCCTGTATACGGGCCGCGAGCGGTTTGAGGTAGAGGTTCTCGAAGGTGATGGCCGGGTCGGGCTCCGGGCGGTCGTGGGAGACGTACAGCTCGCCGTCGATCAGCCACAGATCGGCCTCCACGCAATTATACCGGAAGGCCAAGGCGTCCCGCAACGGGTTCTCTCGCCAATAATCGTTGTGGGAGAACGCGTTGTAATGGATCGCTTGATTGATCCGGCGGGGAAGGGTATCGTTCAGGTAAGGGCCCACCACCTCGAAATGGCCCGCGTCGTCAGTCCAGCGGCAAGTCGCCGCGGCGACGGCGTTATCCTTTATGCGCAATACGGCGAACGAGCCGTTGCCATCCTCGTCCGGCCAGGCGTTGTTCACCTGGTAGATCGGATATCCCCGGTAATGGCGCAAGGAGGGTTCGTGCGTATGGCCTACCAAGAAAGCGGCTACGTTGTACCGGTCCAGCAGGTCGAACAACCGGTTGCGGGCCTCCTGCGGCCACCATTGGATCGCCCAAGGGTCTACGCCGTAATGCTGGATGTAGACCACCGGGTTGCCCGCGGAGGCATATCGCTCGAGGTCGTCCGCCAGCCAGTCGAGATTGCTCTCGCAATAGGCGGTGTCGCCGGAGAAGCGTTGCGCTTGCACGAAATGCACGTCGCCGATATTCCAGGAGTAACTGCGGCTGGACGGGTGCAAGCTCAGGATCTCCTTCCTCGCCAGCTTATCCTGCAGGATAGAATCCAGGTAATGCAGGGAGAAGGCGCGGCCGGCCAGGTTGTCGGCACCCTTGTCGGATACGGCGGGATCGATGTCGTGATTGCCGAAGCCGGGATACACGGGGAAATGGATGGTCTTCTCGCCCGGCCCGGTCTCGTATCGCTCCCGGTAAAGGGAGAGGATCTCGGGACGGGCCTTGTCGAACATGTCTCCGGCGATGATCACGCCATCCACGCGTCCGATCGTCTCGCCGGCGATGCCGGGCGCCGCGTCCGCCGGGAAGGTGAAATGACCGGGCAGGCGGTTCATGGTGACTACGTGGTAATACTGGTCGCTCTCCGGGAGGAGGTCGAAATGAAGATCGCCCGCTACGACGACGGTCATGTCGCGCTCCGGCCGGTCGCCCCTCGGGGAGGCGCAAGCCGTACAGAGGACAAGGGTGGCGATGGATAAGGATCGAATCTGTTTCATCATATAGGAACTGTTTTTGAGTCTGGATGTTGATGCGCTTATACGGTCTGCGTGCCGGGTTTTACGTGAGCCGTCTTCTGCTTGTCGCCCCACGAGACGGTGAGCTCCAAGGAGACGTCGCTCGTAATTTCCACCTCCGGCTCTTGGCCGGCGGAAGAGCGGGCCTTGACCTTGATCGCTACCAGCCCGTCGAGGCCGAACGGATAGCGGTCGATGCCATACGCCTCCGTCAGGTTCACGTCTACGGTCAGTCGCTTCTCGTACACATTGGAGCGGATGCCGAAGATCTGCTCGATCAAGCCGGCGATCGGCGCCAGTCCGCCCCAACCGACGAAATCCCGGCGGGCCATGAAGCCCGGCTCCTCATGCTCCGGGGCGTAGTATTCCCAGAACGTCCCGGTCTTCTTATATACCTTGAGGACGTTATCGTAATGGTTGCGCGCGATCTCGTAAGCCAATTTACGATAGCCTTGTTGCAGCAGGCCGGTAATCACCATATAGTTCGCCCCCGGCCATACGCCCCCCTGCCAGTAGCGGCCGTTGTCCTTGTATTTGGGATGGTTGGCGGCAAGGGAGGGGACGCGGTGCAGGCGGTTGAAGGTCTCCTTGTTGTCCAGCTCGGCTACGAAGGCGTCCATGCGCTCCTTGGACAAGACATCGGTCAACAAGGCCCAGTACGCGTAGATCCCCTTGGTGGAGGAGAGGCTCCCGTCGGCGTATTGATCGAACAGGAAATGCGCCTTCTCGTCCCACAGGTGCTCGTTGATATACCTCTTCAGCATCTTCTGCTCGTCCTCGAACTCCTCGATCTCCTGCCAACGCTCCAGGTAGAAGCCCATCTCAAGCAGGTGCCCGGCGGTGAAGTATTGTTGCAAGCAGACGTCCAGCCAGATCATGTGGCCGTGGCTGTAGATCGGGTTGTATTTCGGTTCCACCCGGGGCATGTTGTCCATGCCGGTACCCCAGCCGCTGGTCCAATACGTGCCGTTACGCCACGTATGGTTCAGCTTCAGCCATTTGTAATACGCGCAAAGGGCCGGGAAGATCTTGTGCAAGCGGTCCATATCGCCGAACTGCTTGTAATAGACGATCTCGCTCCAGGGAAGGATGTTCGGGCCGGTACTGGTCGGGTCGTAACGCTCGAAACAGTCCGCCCCGTCCGCCTTGATCTCCCGGCAGATGAAACCGTCCGGATGCTGTTTGGCGTAGAAATTATCCAACGTGCGCTGGAAAGGGAAGAAGCGGGTACCGAAACGAGCGAACATCATCATGAAGGCGGAGTCCCACATGAAGATGTTGCCGTTGTAGGCGACATCGAGGTAGCTGCATACGAAACCGGAATCCGGCTCCGGCGCCTTGATGTTGCCGATGCCGATCTGCCAAGCCTTCCAGTACATCTCGATCTCTTTCTCATGCCCGCTCCAGGTCGGGTTCGGGAGGATCTGCCGGGCCTCCTCGAAGGTGCCGGGAACGATGGTCTCCGGCCTCGCCGTCCGGAACACGTTTTCCGTCACGAAGGGTTCCTTCAGGTAGGTGTTCTTGTAAGGCAGGTTGTATTTGGGTCGTTTCTCTTCCGTCTTCTCTTGCGCCAAAAGGCTCCCGGCGGGAACGGAGGCCGCGCCTGCCGCGAGAAGGGATTGCTTTAAGAAGTTTCGTCTTGTTGTCATGCTTTATGCGATTTATAGGTGGGGATGAATACGGTTTGATTATAGGTTCAGGAGCTTTTTGATCTTCCAGAAGATGTCCGTGTTCTCGAAGATACCCGAGAAGTGCTCGGAGCCCGGGCCGAAAGCGTAGACGGGAACCATGACGCCGCTGTGGCTGCCGGTGGAGAATTTACAGACGATACGGCCCTCGTTCAGGTCGCCGTCCACGAGGGTCAGGCCACCGGTCTCGTGATCGGCGGTTACGACCACCAAGGTCTCCCCGTCTTGGGCGGCCCATTCGAAGATGCGCCCGATCGTACGGTCGAAATCATGCGTCTCTTGCATCAACAGGTCGATATCGTTGAAATGTCCGTAATCGTCCAATTGGGAGCCCTCTACCATCAGGAAGAAACCTTCCGGGTTCTGTCCCAGCAGATCGATCGCTTTCATCGAGGCACGCGCCAGGAGGTCGCCTCGTTTGGCGGGAACCGGGGTGTCTACCGTATCGGTAACGCAGAATACCTTGCCTTTTTGGATCTTCGCCAGCTCCTCCCAGCTACGGGGAGTCTGGTAACCCTTCTCCCTCAATTCCTTGAACAGATCACGTCCGTCCGCACGGTTCTCGAATAGCTTGGAGCCACCGCCGAATACGTAGTCGACGCCGCAGTTCACGTAATCCGCCGCGATCTCGGCCTCGGCGTCGCGATCCGTATTGTGGCAGCAGAAGTCGGCGGGAGTAGCGTCCCATAGCCGGCAGGTAACGGCGATGCCGCTCGACAGGCCCTTCTTATTCGCCAAGGCAGCCAGAGATTCCAAGGGCTTGCCTTCCGGGTCTACGCCTACCATGTGGTAGTTCGTCTTATGGCCGGTGGCCAGCGCCGTGCCTCCGGCTCCGGAGTCGGTGATGAGGCGGTCGGCGCAATAGGTTTTCGAGAGGCCGGTGTATTGGGAATTGTCCAGCCAGAGTTTACCCCGGTTGGCGGTCCAAGCGGAATACATGTGCATAAGGCTCATTCCGTCGCCGATCATCAGGATCACGTTCTTTACTTTCTTCCCGGTAGGGGGGACTAATTTCTTTACCTCGTATGGCTTTTCCAGTACATACGTTTGCTCTTTATCTCGGCGGCTTTGTGCCGCAACTTCCGGAACGATCGGGCCGGACAGCAGGAGGGCTAAGGCCGATAGCACGGATAGAGTTGTTCTTCTCATATGATTCAGTGTTTAATGATAGGTCTATCAATTTATATAAAGGTTTTCCGTAGGGATCGCGTCCGGCTGAGACATGCTTGGCGTACGCCAGTTCCAGCTGAGGTGCTCACCTTCGTAATCCTCGAAATAATGCAAGGCGAAGGGGTGGTAGCCTTTTTGCAGGGGGATACGTCCCGTCGCGTCGATCGCGGCGTGGGAGGCATCATTGTCTACGACCTTCTCCTTGCCGATATAAAGGACGCTGCCGTCGTCTGAGCGGGTACTGAACTCGTAGACACCATCTTCCGGGGCGTATAGATATCCGGTGAAGATGTAGCCGAAATGATCCGGCTGCTTGGCGTTCGAGATAGAAGGCTCCGGCATCGTCCCGCTCTCGACTACCTTCGCCTTTGGCAGATCGGCTACCCATTGGAACGCTCCTTCGTAGTAGGTGTAAGCTACCCCATGCTTCGTAGGCCGGATGGATAACGCGGGGCGTAATACGGCTTTCGTCGCCTGGATCGAGTACGTACGGCTGGGCGCGAATCCCTTTTTATATCCCTTGGCCTTGATCGTCGCGGTCTCTTTCAAGACGAGTGGCTCACTGTATACAGGCGCGTTCTCGTCCGGCTCCGATCCGTCAAGTGTATAATGGATAACGGCCTCGGGTGTCGCGGATCTTAGCTCCGCCGAAACCTCGCCTTCAAACAGATCCAGGTCATTCGCTATGTAGGGGATGGAGACGGTGGGCTGTTCCGTATAGGAATAGGGAGCGCATTCGGGAGCGGTTCCCCAACGCTTGTCCGGTGTCGCCGAGAGCGTAAACGCCAGTGTGCCTCCTTGCATCAATTGGTCGTACGTGATATAGCAGTACTTGATCTCTTCTCCATTCAGCGATACGCTCGTGATGTAGGTGTTCTTATCCGGCTGGTTCGCCGTGACCGTAAGTCTCTTCCCGTTTCCAAGTCTCACGGTCGCTTTGTCAAAGAGCGGTGTAGTCAGGATAAACTGGTTGCTGCCCGGGCAGACGGAGTAGAAGCCCAGGCTGCTCAACAGGTACCAGGCGGACATCTGCCCGCAGTCCTCGTTGCCGACAATCCCCTCGGGCGTCGGTTGGTACATCTCGTCCAACAAGCGACGGGTCCATTCTTGGGTTTTCCACGGCTCGCCCACGTAGCTGTACAGGTAAGCCATGTGGTGGCTGGGCTCGTTGCCATGCGCGTATTGACCGACCAATCCGGTAACGTCTGCCAGATCACCGACTACCTCGGAGGTGACTGTGAACAGGCTGTCCAGGTCCGCGATGAACGCCTCCTTGCCCCCGAACAACTGGGTCAATCCATATACGTCATGCGGCGTAAAGAAACGATACTGCCAAGCCGTAGCCTCCGTATAGGAACGTCCGATGGCGAATGGATCGAAAGGTGCCTCCCAATTCCCATCCTGCCGTTTGCCCCGGAAGAACCGGGTACTGCCGTCGAATACATGGATAAAATTCCGGGAGCGCTCGATGAATGTCTCATAATCATCCATATGTCCTAAAGCTTTCGCCATTTGCGCGATACACCAATCATCGTAGGCGAATTCCAATAAACAGGAAACCGATTCTTTCTTGATATTCGCCGGGATGAAGCCCTCCCTTATGTAATAATCCGCTCCTTTCTGGTTCTTCTCCGCCGAGATTTTCATCGCCTCGAGAGCGTGTTCCGCGTCATATCCGCGAATGCCCTTCAAATAGGCGTCCGCTATAATCGATGTGGAGTGATAACCAATCATGGTTCCGGTCTCGCCCGCCGATAAGGGCCACAACGGAAGCTCGCCGCTAGCGTCGTACATATCCAAGAGAGACTGTATCATATCATTCACCAAGGTAGTATCCAGTAAAGTCATCAGCGGATGCCAGGCCCGGAAGGTATCCCACGTGGAGAAGGTAGAGAATTGGCGGCGGCCTGTCGGGAGCGTCGCTACGCTCATGTCGTGACGGCGGTATTGTCCGTTCGCGTCGCTCGCTATATTCGGGATGATCTTGCTATGGTATAGCGCCGTATAGAAATTCGCGCGCTCGGCTTCGGTGCCTCCTTCTACCGTGATAGCGTCCAACTCTTTTTCCCAGTCGGAGCGTGTCGCCTGATGGATGGCATCGAAATCAAAGCCATAGGAATCCGTCTCTTGCTCAAGGTTCAGGCGGGCGTTCTCCTCATTTACGATCGATACCCCGACTTTGCAGACGACAGGCTCCCCGGTGGCCGTATCGAAGGTAAGTACGGCTTGCCGTTCGGAAGGCTGTTCCATGGAAGAGAAGGGTCGCGAGAACCGCGCTACAAAGAAGACATATTGATTGTCTACCCAGCCCCGGGTACGTCTCATACCGGTAAGCTCATTCTCCCCGGTTCGCTTTACCCAGCCTTCGTACATATATTCGTTGTCCAATGAATGATCCATATCGACCACCAGCGTAGCCTCTGTCCCTTTTTTATAGGTATATCGGTGTATTCCGACATGCGGGGTCGCGGTAAGTTCCGCCAATACGCCTGCCTCCCTGAGATTCACCGAGTAGTAGCCCGGAGAGGCCTTCTCGTCCGAGTGAGAGAAGGCTAAAGGTGTCCGGAGAGACGGACGGAACAGGATATCGCCAAGGTCGATACATCCCGTACCGCTTAAATGGGTATGGGAGAATCCCATTAAGGTGGAATCGCTGTAATGATAACCGGAACAGGCGTCCCAGTTCCCTTTCCGGGTATCCGGACTGAGCTGGACCGCTCCGTAGGGAGCCGTGGCCCCTGGATACGTGTGTCCGTGAAATCCCGTGCCGATAAATGGATTCACGGAATCGATGGGGGATTGTGGCGCTTGGCTACAGGCCGTGAATAAGGCTATCAGTCCCGTACACAAGCAAGAAGAAAGCGTTTGAATGAATCTCATGGTGTTCTTTTGTTAATATTATAGTATACAATTGGCAAGGATAAACTACCTATCTGAGATATGCGTTTTTACCCGGTAGGAAATAACACGGGCTGTCTCAGGAAATGAAACAGCCCGTAATTGAATCTTATTCGTACCTGGATCGGTTTAAAGGAACCGGTTAATATCCCTCGTTCTGCTTCAATTGACCGTTCGATTTAGTAACCTCTTCACTCGGATACGGGAATACCATCATATACGCTTGATAGGCGTTTTTGTTGGTGTAATCTTCGTAGCCAATCACCGTGAATGGGGATTCCGGATTTGCCCGGTCTTCATATCTGCGGATACGCGGGTGTGCGTTCAACTCTTTATCGGCCAGTGCCTTTATGTCGGCATTGGAAGAACGGTTCCAACGCTTTAAGTCGAATAGATGATCTGTAAACTCGAAAGCCAACTCACAACGGCGTTCGTGATATAGATCTTTCATCGTGGCGGTGCCGGCAAGCGGTGTCAAATTGGAGCGTAGACGGATGCGGTTGATGTCTGCGGTCGCTTTATCGGCTTGCCCTGTCATTAAATAGGCCTCGGCACGGAACAATAACATTTCCGCGAAACGGATGATCGGGAAATTGACACGGGTTGTAGGCCAGTTGCCGTTGTAACTCACGGCTCCTTCTTCTACAGGGTCTGAGTATTTGAATGCGTCCATGTATTTATTGATCATGAAACCAGCCTCAAGGTCGGAGGTAGACCAGAATTTACGTGTCTCGCCAAAGAACGTGAACTCTTGGTTGTATTCCAAAATAGAGTGCACCAAACGGTCATTGCCTTTACCATCTTTCACCATTTCTTCGTAGATGTCGTAAGAAGGCTTCATCTGCCCCCAACCATTGTATTTGCCCCAGCCTTTGTTCTCTAGGACAACACCCGGGAATTCGGAACCACCCGGTATCGCTCCACCGATGCCCGGAATGCTCCACAGGTATTCGGCGTTCCAGTAATTCTTCAAGTCTGACGAGAAGATCTCGGCGAATGTCGGAGCTAAGTCCCGATTGTAATTGCTCTCCAATTGATTGACCATCTCGATCACGTTGTTCCATTGGCTAGCATCCCAGGTAGCCCAGTAAGCATACGTTTTCGCTTTGAACGCCACGGCAGCGGCCTGGTGTGCCCGACCGCGGTTGTCGGAATCATAGGACTCGAACCTTGGCAGGTAGGCGATCGCCTTGTCCATATCTTCGATAATCAGTTTGTAATTATCCATAACGGTAGCCTGCTGAGGAGGTATGGAGTTGTCGTAATCGCCGGGGAAGTCCTCGTAACGCACAAAAGGTACTCCTTGTTTATCCGTACCGTATCGATAGGCGATCAGGTAATGTGCCCAACCGCGGTTGAAATAGGCCTCGCCCAAGCTGCGTTTTTCGATAGCGGTCAGCGTTGTCTCCTTCTCTTTCTTCACTAATTCCTGGATGATCCAATTCGCGCGAGACATGGTAGAATACATACGGCCAAATACGCTTCTCAAAGGAGATTCATCACCGGTATAGGCTAAGATCGCCAAAGAGTTATAACCGCGTGTACGTCCCCAAACGATGTCGCATGCGGCTCCCTGCTCCCAAAATAACTCACGGCCGTAACAACCTTCTTGGTGGAATCTTTCATACAATCCGTCAACGGCATCAATGGCTTGTTGGTCATTTAGAAAATAGGCGGTTGTAGCCGCGTCTCCTTCCGGCTGAACGTCGAGGAAGTCGCTACAAGAGCTACAAACCAATGCGGATAATGCTAATGCTGTAATATATCTTTTCATTTTGATCCTTTGTTAATTTGAATATTATTTAAAACACCCCATTAGTATGTCAACTTGACTCCTACAGAGAATATGCGTGAGACCGGATACTTCAAGGCATCCCAACCACCGGTTTCCGGATCCATTCCTGAATAGTCCGTGATCGTGAAGAGGTTCTCACCGCTAAGGTAAACCGACATCATGCTGTTGCGTTCTTGCAAGTGAGCGCATTTCCGGATAACATCACTCAAATCATAGGATACGGTGAAGTTCTTCAAACGCAAGTAAGAAGCATTCTCCAGATACCAATCTGACGGCGTACTAAAGTTGCTATTCGGGTCGTTCTTCGATAAGCGTGGAATGTTCGATCCTGTATTCGATGGACTCCAGGCGTTCATGATCTCTCTTGAACGGTTGAAGTTCCCTTCTACATCGCTTAAGGCCATATATTTACCTACATATAAAGCTTGTGCTCCACCTACGCCTTGGAACATCGCGCTTACGGAAAGCTTCTTCCAAGTGAATCCTCCGGAGAATGAGAATGTCGTTTCAGGTGTAGCGCTACCGCAGTACTGACGGTCTTCATCATTGATTACTCCATCACCATTGGCATCGACAAACTTCAAATCGCCGGCCGTAGCGTTCGGCTGGATTCGTTTCCCGTCTTTGTCTACATAAGCGGCGGCCTCCTCGTCGCTTTGGAAAATGCCATCAGTCTTGATCAGGTAGTAAGAGCCTAAAGGTTCTCCTTCCGCGGTCTGATACATGTAAGGAAGGTTACGATAACTACCATCACCTGTCCAAACCCCCGGAGTCCCGTCTGAGTTCTTTACGCCAATATCAGAAACCCAGTTCTTTAAATAAGAGAAGTTCCCGGAAACGAAGTACGACCAATCTTTATTTACTTGTTGGTTCCAACTGACTTGCGCTTCGAAGCCCCGGTTACGGATCTCGCCTTGATTGACTAACATGGCATTGATACCGATCGTTCCCGGCCAGTTCATCGTTTGCGACTGGATCAAGTTGAACGTGCGTTTGTCGAAATAGTCGAATGCCATGCTCAAGCGATTATCGAACATGTTTACATCTAGACCTAAGTCCCATTGCTCGGAAGTTTCCCATGTTAAGTCGGGATTTAACGCGGTAGAGTTATAGACGAAGTTTCCCCAAATCTTGTTCGATTCTACGCCATACTGCGCTTGTTCCGACCAATAAGTCTTACCTAATAAGGCTGATTTATAATTGTAACCGATAGATCCCAGATTTCCGACACGTCCCCAAGAAGCACGGATCTTCAACAAGTTCAGTGTCTCGCTCTTCGGGAAGAAAGATTCATTGGAGATTTTCCATCCGGCTGTTACGGCAGGAAAGTCGCCATAGTTATTATCTTTGGGTAGACGGCCTGCGTAATCACGGCGCCAAGAGGCTGTGACGAAGTAACGATCGTTGAATGAATAAGCCAGACGGGCGATCAAGGATACGTTTGCGTCAGGGCCGGTCAAATAATCGGTCGCGGAAACGGAACTCGCGTAGGATAGATATTGTAAGTAAGCGGATTCGTCAGATAGATCTTTTCCATTGGCTTCTAACCCTCGCTTGCTGTAATGATCGGCCGTAGTGGAGAGTAAGGCACCCACGGTGTGCATGTCATTAAACGTATGGTCGTAAGTCAATGTGTTTTCCGTTTTCCATGCGTCCGCACGGTAAGTCGTTTCATCCAGAGTATTTGTCAAGGAGGGTTTTCCCACCTCGTCACGGATCGGGTCGAAGTTCTTATATAGATTATTCTTCAGGTTGTAAGTAAAACGGCTCGTGAACTTCAAACCGGTAACGATATTGGCTAGTTCCAGACTGGTCGTACTCCAGATGTCGCTGGTTCGGTTATAGCGGTTCTCCGCTTCCAGCAAGCGAACCGGATTGACAGCGTCTCCGTGGATATCAGCGAAGTTGGAGCCATATTGAGCGATATAGTCCGGGTCTTCGGTCGTTGTTCCCCCGTAGGTACCATCCAGCGGATTGTAAACCGTAGCGCTGGCAGGCATATACATGGCCGCTGAGACAACTCCCGTATAACCGCTGTCGGTATCCTTTGAACGGCTTTCGTTGTTCTTCCAAACCACGTCTTCGGTGATGGTCACCCATTTATTCAATTTGAATTTACCGTTGTAACGAAGTGAAAGGTTCTTGTTGAAAGTATTGATCAATACACCTTCATCGTCATCGTATGCGAACGAAATACGGTTGGAGGCATTCTCGGAACCAACATTCAAGGCAACGTTGTGGCGTTGATAGAAAGCGGTACGGAATATCTCATCCATCCAGTCGGTACGTGTGGTACCTACCCATGGGTTTTTGGTCAAGTCCCAACCGGTCGGCAATGTAAGACTTGCGTTTGCGTAAGACAGTTTTCGCATCTCGAGCTCCTCTTCCGCGTTTAACGGCTCGACTACGTTGCTGGCTTTACGAATACCGAAAGTCGCGTCATAGCTCAACGAGGTCTTGCCCTCTTTCGCCTTCTTGGTGGTTACCAAGATAACACCACCGGCTCCGGATTGCGCTCCATAGATAGCGGCAGAGGCGGCATCCTTCAAGACGACAATCGTTTCGATATCATTCATGGAGGCGATGGGTGCGCCGGGAACACCGTCGACAACCCACAATACGTTATCGCCATTCTGTGAACCCTGTCCGCGAATCACGATCGAGGGTGTAGCCGTCGGGTCTCCACCGTTCGCTTGTACGGTAACACCCGCTAACTGTCCTTGCAACATACTTTCGGTAGAGGTAACCGGACGGGCCACCAAATCCTCTGTATTATTTAACACACCTACAGAGGCGGATAAGTCTTGTTTACGTTGTCCGGCACCGTAGCCTAATACCACTACTTCATCCAGTTTCTGAGTATCTTCATTCAGTATGATGTTGAAGGTATTCTTTCCACTCACCGAGATGCTTTGTGTCACGTAACCGATATAGCTGATCTCTAAGGTGGCGTTTTCCGGGACCTCTAATTGGAAATCACCGTCCAACCCGGTGATTACGCCGTTTGTAGTTCCTTTTACTATCACGTTCGCTCCGATGACAGGAACGCCCATCGGATCCTTAACGATACCGGAAATCTTTTTTGTACTTTGTTGTGTAGCGTTCGCCTTGGCCAATGGCTCTTTACCGGAGTAGAGCATCACGATCCGGTCTTCAATCTTGTACTTGATCCCGGTACCACGGAACGCTTGGTCTAGAATAGCTTCGATCTTTTCATTCTCTGCTTTGACCGACACGTTGTTTACTCGTAAAGATTCCAAAGATGTATCGTATGAGAATACGATATCCGTCTGTTTTCTCAGGGAATTAACCACTGCTTTGAGTGTGGCGTTGTTGAGTGAGAACTCAACGTCAAACCGTTGGTCAAATGCACTGGAAGTCGGAGCGGCTTGAGCTCCCGCGACCATACAGCATAAAGACATCCCTACGCATAAACGTTTGACGGAGGTAAAATCATAAAAACTTTTCTTCATACTTTTGCTGTTTTATGTAAGATTAACACACAAATTAGATCCCGAACCCGGTTCCTCATGAACTTTGGGATTTGTGCACATTGTTATTGGGCGCAAAATTCGATAATCTTTGTCATACGCTCACAAGAACCAAGGTTAACAAAAGATGAATAAAATATTACAATCATGTTACCCTCGGTTTAATGTGCTCAGCAAAGAATTGTCGTTCCCTCCGTTCACTTGCTATAATACAATTGGCAAAATGAAACTACCTATAAAAGAACGATCTTTTTTTAGGATTTATAGAATCCTTCATCTCGCGATATTTTGAGTAAATTCTTTTATCGATAAGACATCCAAGTCGCCCTATTCCTTTCTTTATGATTCTTTTTATAGGCAAATCGTGACAGCGATATTCCTGAGATTGGCCAAACCGGAAGCCGAGAGGAGCCACAAAACGCGCTTTTAGGTGAAAATATACCCATTTTCAGGCACGAAAAGCGGCGAAAGGCTACGCGTACAGTTGCGTTGGGCATCGTAAACCATCATGAATAGGGTTGTCAACAGCCGTGAATAGGCATCGTAAACCAGTCAGAAGCCTGTCGTAATCCTATGGAATCGCCCCAAGAGGTCAATGGATATGCATTGGGATGAATGATTTTCGCTGGAATGAAAGGGTGTTTTTTTGCATACAGCTAAGGATGAATTAATTAAATATATTTTAACGTGGATTTGAAGAGGCCTTGTCCCTTGGCCCGGAAGAATCGATTCTCCGGGACTTCCGTTTACAGATTGTCAAATTGTCAAACTGTCAAATTCCTCATCCAAATGAGGATACGATTTACCGCTGAGGCTGAATACTAGCGGATATTCCGGTTATGTAAAAGAGTTGTTTCAATGCGGCCTCGACTCCTTTTGAATGCTTGAAAGAGAAGTTGTAACGGCGATTTTCCAGCGAGGCGGTATTCATTTGGATTTTTACTTGATAGGTCTCCTCCAGGCATCTCAAAATCTCCTTGACCGCGACATTCGATAGCGATATCAAGCCAAAGCGCCATGAGGTAAGCGCATTTACATCTACCTCCTCGATTTCTAGGTTCCCGGTCTTTTGTGAATATAGCGCCTGCTGTCCCGGGGTCAATACGGCAAGATTATTCCCGGATGGATCTTGTATCCGTACGGAACCGCTCATTAGGATCGTCTTGCAAATACCGGCTTCCTCGTCCGTATTAATCCCGAATGAAGTGCCTAAAACCTGTACTTCATGTAGATTTGTTTGAATAACAAAAGGGTGGGAGGGATCTTTCGTGACATCGAAAAAAGCTTCTCCGCTTAGGCATACCACACGTTTTCCTCCGGTAAAGACCGAGGGAGCGGTTAATACGGTGCGGCTTCCGAGCCATACGACCGTCCCGTCGGAGAGATGGATCATCTTCACGGAATGGCCGGTTGCCTCGTTCGTATAAGTGACAAGGTTATTACCGGGATTGGCCACATCTCTCGGATGGGTGATATATAGACAAAATAAGCTGACACAAATAAATAAGAGAGCGGCAATACTGGCGCGTCTTAACCGGATGTTTAGGATTGCCCGCTTGGAAGAGTGTGGAATAGAGTCGATTCGTTTATTCATACGTGCGAGTGAATCTTCTATTCCTTCCGCATTGATCTTATTGGTTACTCGTTGGGCATTCCGGATCGCTTTCAGATCAAAAAAATAGGTACGATTTTTGGGAGACTGATTCAGCCAGTCTCTCAATCGCGCCTTTTCTTCTTCTGTCGCTTTACCAGATAAATAGGTGTATATAATAGAATCGTCCATCTCGAATATAAACTCTCTCCTTTGCACTAAATACAATCATTCAACCCAAACTACCTATAAAAAACTCTCTTTTTTATTTATGTTATAATGTATCTTCAACTTCTCACGTAAGAGCTTTAGGGCACTATAAATATGATTATTGACCGTGCTTAATGAGATGCCTAGTTGCAGGCTGATTTCTTTGCTGGGCATATCATGAAGGTAACTTAAGGTGAAAACTTCCCGGCATCTTGCGGGAAGACTATTGATCGCGGCATTTATCTCCGCTCGTAAATCTTGGTTATAGAGCTTGCGTATCACGTCATTGGCATCTGGGTCATAATATTTGTATCCGATTTCCTCGATCTCTAATTCATACATAGACTGGTAGTCATTAGAACGCCCTTTCTTTTTCAGTACATTCAATGACGAATTATACACGGAACGCAATAGATAGCCTTGTAAAGATTGAGAATCATCCAGTCTTTCTTTCCGTAACCATACATTCAGAAAAACATCTTGCACCACATCTTCCGACTCCTCTTCGTCCAGAAACAACTCCGCGTATGAACGCAAAGAGAGATAATATTGCCTATATAATTCATTAAAGGCAATACGGTCTCCCTTTCTAATTCTTTCTACCAGCGAAGCCTTATTATTCATGGAATTAGTCCTAACTAGTTTATGGGCAAAGTTAAAACTAATTCCTGAGAAATCAATAATGTTTTCTGTAACTACCAACCAAAGTATCGCTTAGCGTTATAATAACTAATGTTTTCTACCAATTGACCGATAAAGGAGCGTTCGGAGGCGGGCAATAAACCCATTTCAATCTCATTGCCTAACATATCGCAAAGGATCCGGCGGAAATACTCATGACGGGGATATGACAGGAAGCTACGGGAATCCGTCAACATACCGACGAAACGACTTAGAAGACCGAGGCTGGAAAGTGCGTTTAATTGATCTTCCATGCCTTTGATTTGATCGAGGAACCACCAAGCCGCCCCATATTGCATCTTTCCGGGGGCACTGCCGTCGTTAAAATTGTAGGCATTGGCTACCATTAGCTCGGTGTCGCGAGGGTTGAGATTGTAGACGATCGTTTTCGCCAGTAGATTTTCTTGGTCCAGACGGCTGAAAAAACGGTTCATGGAGACAGATACCGGTTGATCATCGATGGCGTCGAAACCCGCGTCTGGTCCTAATAACTTAAACATCCGTTTGTTATTATTCCGATTTGCGCCGATATGAAATTGTTGTACCCATCCACTCCGGGCATCCATCGCTGCCAATTCGTATAGCAATGCCGAACGGTACTTGCGAACTTCCTGTTCCGTGAGTGATTTACCCATGCGAGCCTTGAGGAAGATCTCCTCAATCTCCCGCTCGGTATAAGGCTCGGCGTAGAAAGTATCCAACCCGTGGTCCGATAACCGGCATCCTTGGGAGGCGAAGAAGTCATGTCGTTTTTGTAAAGCCTCCAATAAATGCTTGTAGGTGAGGATGGCTTTATCGGCAGCGGCCTCCAGCTTGGACAGATAGTCATTTAGTGCCTTGAAATTATCGATAGCGAGTACCTTGTCCGGCCGCCATGCCGGATATACGCGGGTATGGCATCCGTTTGAACGTATTTTTTGATGGTATTCCAATGAATCTATAGGATCATCGGTTGTACAAACGATCTCTACGTTCATCCGTCTCATGATGGCCTGCGCACGATATTCGGGGGTACGTAGCTTATCCGTACAAGTCGCATAGATTTCTTCGGCGGAAGCCGGATTCAAGACTTTATGGATCCCGAATATACGGCTAAGCTCCAGATGCGTCCAATGATAAAGCGGATTTCGCATCGTGTAAGGCATCGTCTCGGCCCATTTAAGGAATTTCTCGTAAGGGGGCTTATCTCCGGTGATATATTCCTCGGGAATACCATTGGCTCTCATTGCCCGCCATTTATAATGGTCTCCGCCAAGCCAGATCTCCGTAAGATCCTCGAATTGATGATTCTCCGCTATTTGCCGGGGATCTAGGTGGCAGTGGTAATCAATAATGGGCATCTTCGCCGCATGCTCGTGATATAACTCGCGGGCCGTGTCGGTCCGGAGCAAGAAATCTTGATCTAAAAAGCTTTTCATACTTGGCGATACTTTTGAATAATAGATAAGGCGTTATGGCATAAATCGGTAATGGATTGCCAATGGTTTCCTGCTATCGCTTCTTTGGGGAACAACTTAGATCCCATTCCTACGCAGGTCACACCGGCCTTGAACCAAGCGGATAGATTCTCTTCCGTAGGCTCCACGGCACCGGTTGCCATGATTAGGCTCCATGGCATGGGCGCCTTTATGTTCTTGACAAATGAGGGACCTCCTACATTTCCGGCGGGGAATATCTTGCAAAGATCGCAACCTGCTTCTTGGGCAAAGCCGATCTCGGATACGGAGCCGCAGCCGGGCGTGTAAGGGATGAGGCGACGGTTACATATCTTCGCTATCTCCGGGTTGAACAACGGACCGACTACGAAGTTTGCCCCTAGCTGCATGAATAAGGCGGCTGAGCCCGGGTCTACGATGGAACCTGCGCCCAATACTAATTCAGGACATTCTTTGGCGGCGTATTTAACCAGCTCGCCAAATACCTCGTGGGCAAAATCTCCCCGGTTAGTAAACTCGAAGGCTCTGACTCCTCCCTTATAACAGGCTTTTACAACCTGTTTGGCGATCTCCACATCTTTATCATAATAGACGGGCACCATTCCGGTTTGGATGATAGTCTGTAATGTTTGTATTTTATTGAATTGAGCCATGTTGGGAATTAAAAATTGAAAGTTGGGAATTGAAAATTAGCGGGAGACACGGCCGGAAGCATCGCCGGACATGAGTTTTTCTACCTCCTCTACGGTTACTTGGTTGAAGTCTCCATAAATCGTGTGCTTCAAGCAGGAAGCCGCCACCGCGAAGTCCAAGGCTTTTTGGTCGTCGCCGGGATAGGAAAGTAAGCCGTAAATAAGACCTCCCATAAAAGAATCGCCTCCACCTACACGATCGACGATATGAGTGATATTATACCGGCGGGATTCGTACAGCCGATTATCTGCGTATAGCACTCCGCCCCACGTGTTATGATTGGCATTGATAGAACCTCTCAACGTGATAATAACTTTCTGTGCACGGGGGAATCGAGCCATTAATTGGGTACATACCGATTGGAAAGAGGCGGCATGTACCTCTCCTTCCGTGGTGGTGGCGTCGAAACCTTCGGGCTTGATACCGAAGACTTTCTCTGCATCTTCCTCGTTTCCTAGGATGATATCGCATCCGGCCACTAGTTTTGGCATGACTTCATTGGCTGTCTTGCCGTATTTCCAGAGATTTTTCCGGTAGTTGAGGTCGCAGGATACTGTGATACCCAATCGGCTTGCCGCCTGTATTGCCTCCGAACACACGTTGGCGGCACCTTCGGATATAGCCGGTGTGATACCTGTCCAGTGAAACCAAGAGGCATCCTTGAATACCGCATCCCAATCGATCATCCCCGGTTGGATCCCGGCGATGGAAGAATGAGCTCGGTCATATATCACCTTGCTGGCTCGGGCAACCGCTCCGGTCTCGAGAAAATAAATGCCTAACCGTTCTCCTCCGTAAATGATCTTGGAAGTTCCGATGCCCTGTTTGCGTAATTCCATGACGCAAGTACGGGCGATGTCATTTTGTGGTAAACGGGTTACAAACTCAGTCTCGATGCCATAGTTAGCGAGTGAGGCGGCGACATTCGCTTCCCCTCCGCCAAAAGTAGCGTTGAACTGATTGGCTTGGCAAAAGCGTAAATGGTCCGGAGTAGCTAGCCTAAGCATGATCTCTCCGAAAGTTATGACTTTCTTACTCATGGCGGTATAGTATTATGTTTCTCGCGAATGTAAGGGTTTATTTTGAATAATGTATACGTGTGTGCGAGAACATAGGCTTTGGAAAAATAAAAAAGCCGCTGATCCCAATATGGATGCGGCTTTTTTTGCTCCTCAATGAAACAATCTCACGACTCTCCCCTTGCAAAGACTTGTTAACCTTAGATCTAAAATACTATGAAAAAAACTCGATGCAAATATAAGGGGTTTTATAATATGTGGCAATAGTATTTGTAACATTTTATTGTAAAAATGTCGCAAAGAGATTTCAATTTGATATATATCAAGCGCATTATTCTGAAATTCCGTACTTTTTAGGGATATTGTCCATGAGTTCGAATAATTCGTTAACGCTCTCCGCACGTAGCATGGCGATCCGTGTTTGCTTGAAATCAGTAATGCCTTTGAAGAGTGGAGTAGCTGCCAGATGACGACGAATATGTAAGATCCCCCTACGTTCGTCCAATCGTTCCACGCTTTGCTCCACTTGTTCTTTTAGGATATCCAGATACCAAGAGAATGGCTTTTGCGGCAATAATTCCCCGGTCGTAAGATAGTGTTTTACCTCTTGGAAAATCCAAGGGCGGCCTATACTAGCCCTACCGATCATTACGGCGTCTACGCCATAGTCCTCGAAACGCTGCTTGCATATCTCGGCGGAAGTCACGTCGCCATTTCCGATGATAGGGATTCGCATACGAGGGTTATTTTTAACGGCACCAATCAAGGTCCAGTCCGCCTCGCCTGTGTACATTTGCGCCCGTGTACGTCCGTGGATGGAGAGGGCGGCGATACCACAGTCCTGTAGTTGCTCGGCTAGATCCACGATAATGCGGTTGTCGGCATCCCATCCCAAACGGGTTTTCACAGTGACGGGGATGTTCACGGCTTTCACTATTTCTCTCGTGATCTCCAGCATCAACGGGATATCGCGTAGCATGCCGGCTCCGGCTCCCTTGCCCGCTACTTTCTTTACGGGGCAACCAAAGTTTATATCTAAGATATTCGGACGAGCTTCCTCGCAAATACGTGCGGCCTCTACCATCGAGGCTGTGTCCTTGCCGTAAATCTGGATAGCGACCGGACGTTCATCATCGGAGACATTTAGTTTTTGCTGTGTTTTGTTCACACAACGGATCAATGCGTCGCTCGATACGAACTCCGTATATACCATGTCTGCCCCGAAGCGTTTGCACATCAAACGAAACGAGATATCCGTCACGTCCTCCATCGGTGCCAAGAATACAGGACGCTCCCCTAAATCTATTGAACCAATCTTCATGCCTTCTGTTTGCTAACTAAATAGAGATTACAAAAGTACTTCTTTTTGGGGAATAATTTTTACATCTGTTTCTATTTCCAGCTTTGCGAGGCACTTGCGGATATACGTGTTTTTTTTGAGGGAGTTCCCTTTTATCCAGATATACTTACTTTGTGCCGAGGCAGTATATATCCTATGCCCAGAGAAGATATACTCCAAGGGCATCTAAGGTATATCCGTGGCTCCGGCCACGGCTCTTTCATTTAAGCCAAAAGAATAAGCATACCATCCCTTACCCGGTTCATTTCGAATCGGGTAATTAGTCATATCTGTATGTCAGTCAATTACACTTTCATCAAAATTTGATTTTTTTCATTTCTGCCATGGCCGAGCTCCGGCCCTTCTGTATATGAATAAAGCGGCGTGTGCTCCTTTAGTCTGTCCTCAACTTCGTAGCGCAGAGAACGTTGGTTCGCCTTTAGCTCTATCAGGAAATCACTTTCCTTCTTTCTGATTTTGTCGATGATATCCTTCTGCATGGACATGGCGTCGGCGGTGACTATCTTTCCGGATATGTTGATTTTGTCGATAAGTAGCGGGACGGCCTTTATCTCATTGTTTTTTTTCAGGCAGGCCTCGGTTGCCAATATGATGCCGGTGTCATACGAATACGCCGACACTATATCCGGATTGCGCCCGTTCTCCTGGACAGTCCCTCGTTCAGCCTTGCCGTCCACACAGATTATCTCTTTGTCGCAGTCCGCTTTGAGCAGTTCTTTGTGGAACACTTCTGCGAACTCCCGCATTTTGTCGGCAAGAGCCAGATCGTCTATGCCGTTTGCAACACGGCATAGGGTCGCTTCCGAGGGTATCCCGTTCCTGAGTATACCCAGTTTACGGAATCTGCCGAGGTTGTGACGACCGAATTCCATTATTGCGGTACGTCCGACATGTCCGCAGACCCTGCCGAGGACATCAGTATGATGATGTCGGCAAGACGATGACGGATATTGAGCGTATATGCCTCAATCGAACGTTTTTGGTCGAGTGGCTTCATTTTCTGTGTAACTGTTTGAGTTTTACCTATAAAGTTACGAGGAATCTGCCACCCGGCCAAATTTTTGACGCACTTGCTCCTTTGAAAAATAAGGAATATACACTCCCTGTGACGGGAAACTTCTATACCCTTAGATCCAACTTGAAGCCATGTAGCACCACCACAAGAAGCCACATCATTCCCGTGGGTTGCCCGCTATAAAATAGTACCCTCTCCGAAAGGACGAGGCAGTTTTTAAATGAAAGAGCCGTGTAAACCCAACATAAAAAAACGGGGCATTGAGATGACGAAAGAAAAAATAAATATATTTGCAAAGAATCTTACAGTGCTGAATGCTGTACCGATTCTGCACTATAATCACCTGTCCCTGCTGGGTTTGTCATGACCATCATCATGCCGTTGGAGATGTGGTTCTGGTATTACATGTAAATATATTGTACGAAAAATGAAATACTACGGTTTGTTAATCTTTATACTGTTGATCTCGTCGTGTGGAGGAGAGAGTCGGGAGAGAGAGCCTGCTGAAGAGTCTGTAGAGGCTCAGTTGCACAGCGAAGATAACGAGGTCACTGTTGCTACTCTTAAATACTCCGATTTCAAACATGAGCTTATTAGTAACGGTAAACTCTCCGCGCAGAGGATGGCCGACCTCCGCTTTGAGGCCGCAGAGCCTATAGCCAAGATATATGTGAGGAATGGACAGCGTGTCGCCAAAGGCGAGCGGATCGCTGAACTCGACCTGTTCCGTTTAAGCAACAAGGTGGCCCAGGCCAAGGACGCTTTGGAAAAGGCCAAGCTGGAGCTTAAGGATGTGTTGATCGGCCAAGGGTATATGTTGGAGGATTCAGCAAAGGTGCCTAAGGCCACTCTCAACCTGGCTCGTGTGAAGAGCGGTTATGATTTGGCCACGGCGCGGTATGAGATGGCCCTTTATGAGGAGAGGCGAGCGGTGATGACAGCCCCTTTTGATGGCGTTATAGCCAACCTCTTCGACAAACAGGCCAATATGGCCTCCACGACTGAACCTTTCTGTACGATAATCGACCCCAATAGCCTTGAGGCCTCATTCAGCGTGCTTGAGAGCGAGTTGCCATTGATAAAGCGGGGCGACCGTGTTGAGGTGACACCATTCGCCAACGCCGGGCTTACCACACATGGGAGCGTATCAGAGATCAACCCTTTGGTGGATGAGAATGGAATGGTGCAGGTGAGGGCCGCTGTCAGTGGCAAGGGCCAGCTCTTTGAGGGAATGAATGTCCGGGTAAGCGTGCAGCGCTCATTGGGAAAACAGCTTATTGTGCCAAAGACGGCAGTGGTGTTGCGCTCCGGAAAGCAGGTGGTGTTCACGCTAAAGGATAATGTGGCCTACTGGAATTACGTGACGACAGGCCTTGAGAATGCCGATAGCTATACCATTGTTGAGGGACTAAAGGAAAATGATGTCGTGATAACCAGTGGCAACATCAACCTTGCGCATGAGGCGCCTGTCAAGGTAGTGGAAAACAGCAAATAATATAGCTGCCTTATGGTCCGTTTCCTGCTACATCGTCCTATTGCCGTATTGATGGCATTCACCGCATGCTTCATCATGGGTTTGGTGACCTATTTCACCATCCCGGTATCTCTATTGCCAGATATTGCCATCCCCGAGATAACAGTGCAGGTGTCGGGACAAAACAGCTCGGCAAGAGAGCTGGAGAACACCATCGTGAAGCCTGTCCGTCTACAGCTTATGCAGGTGGCTGGGCTGAGGGATATACATAGCGAGACATGCGATGGCTCGGGAATCATAAAGCTCAGTTTCGACTTTGGTACGAATACCGACCTCGCGTTCATTGAGGTGAACGAGAAGATAGATGCCGCCATGAACTATCTGCCTCGTGAGGTGGAGCGTCCAAGGGTGGTGAAGGCTAGCGCGACCGACATCCCGGTATTTTGCCTCAACCTCACATTGAAGGGCAGTGAGCAGACGCATGGCGGCAATGAGGAGTTTCTCGACCTCTGCCTGTTTGCCGAGAATGTGATAAAGCGCAGGATAGAGCAGCTGCCGGAGGTGGCAATGGTGGACATGACCGGGGTGGTTGGCAGGGAGCTGCAGATAGTGCCCGACATGAGCAGGCTGGAGATGGCCAATATCACCTTGGATGATATAGAGCAGGCACTGTCGGAAAACAATGTTGAACCTGGCAGCATGGTGGTGAGGGATGGCTATTATGAGTATAATATCAAGTTCTCCACGCTGTTGCGAACGGTTGATGACGTGAGGGATATCTTTATCCGCAAGGGTGAGCGCGTTTTCCAGTTGAAGGAGTTGGCAAAGATAGGTATAGTGCCCGAGAGGGAGACCGGGGTGTCGCTAGCCAACGGAAAGCGCGCGGTGACATTGGCCGTGATAAAGCAGGCCGACGAGAACATGGAGAATATGAAGGAGGCTCTTGTAGAGGTGACAGACCATTTCAAGTCAATCTATCCTGATATCGAGCTTACCATCACCAGAAACCAGACCGAGCTGCTCGATTATACCATATCGAACCTCAAGCAGAACCTGTCGCTTGGATTCCTCTTTATATGTATAGTGGCAATAATCTTCCTTGGTGATGTAAAGAGCCCTGCCGTGATTGGACTGAGCATGACAACCAGTATCATCACCAGCTTCCTCTTTTTCTACCTGTTCGACATGTCGCTGAATATCATCTCTCTCTCAGGTTTGATACTGGCGCTGGGTATGATGATAGACAGCTCAATTGTCGTTACCGAGAATATCGCCCAATATAGGGCAAATGGCTGTTCGCTGGAGGATGCCTGCGCGAAGGGAACTAGCGAGGTGATAACCCCCATGCTCAGCTCCACTTTCACCACTATCGCGGTGTTCGCTCCATTGGTATTCATGAGTGGTATCGCAGGTGCTATATTCTTCGACCAGGCGTTTGCCGTGACGGTAGGATTGATGGTCTCATATTTCACAGGTATCATGTTGTTGCCGGTGCTTTATAAGCTTGTGTACAGTATACCTGATATAAAGCATGGCTTCTGGAACATGAGGATAAACAACCTGGTGAAGGAGCATACGCTCGATCGCTTCTATGACAGGGGAGTCGACCTGGTGTTCAACCATAAGGGTGCCAGCCTTCTGTTCATATCGCTCACTTTACCGCTCTGTGTGGCGCTGTTCTATATCATCCCCAAAAGCAGGATGCCGGAGATTGACCAGAACGAGTTGATAGCGCATATTGAGTGGAACGAGAATATTCATGTTGATGAGAACAGGGCCAGGGTGGCTGAGCTGTTTGGTGAGGCGGATAAGGTTGGCGCACGACATACCGCAGATATCGGACAGCAGCAGTTCCTGCTGAACAGGGACAGGGAGATGTCTGTCTCGGAGGCGGAGCTATACCTCAAGACCAAGGAGACCGACCAGATTGGGCCGTTGCAAGAGAGCATACTTAACTGGGTGAAGCGGCGATACCCCGAGGCGGTGATCTCATTCTCTCCGCCTGAGACAGTCTTCGAGAAGCTGTTCGTCACTGGCGAGGCTGATATAGTGGCTGAGTTTTATGCCCGTGATAAGGAGAAGTCTCCCGACGCCTCCACGCTGCACCGCCTGGAGAAGGAGATGACGGATAAGAGTGGTATCTCTCCTGTTGGTGTCGCTTTCGAGAACCATCTGAACCTGTCGATAGACCAGCGAAAACTGCTATTATATAATGTGTCGTATGATGAGGTATACCGTGTGTTGAAGACCGCCTTCAAGGAGAATGAGGTGGCTACACTCCGCTCATATCAGCAGTATCTGCCTATCACCTTGGCCGGTAATGGGCAGAGTGTCGACCAGGTATTGCGTAACACGCTAGTCCGCACCACTCCCAACGAGAGGCAAGAGAGCCATTATGTACCTCTCAACGCTGTTGTCAAGGTATCTTCGGGTGAGGACCTGAAGACATTGACGGCGGGAAAGAATGGCGAGTTCATCCCATTCAGCTTCTATGGCGTGGATGACGCTGAGGCGTTGATGAGCGACATAAGGGAGGTTGTATCGGAGGGTGACAGCTCGGCCAACTGGGATATTGACTTCTCCGGAAGCTTCTTCTCGAACAAGCGGATGCTTAACGAGCTTGTCGTCATCCTGCTCATATCAATACTACTGATGTATTTCATCCTTGCCGCCCAGTTCGAGAGCTTCCTCCAGCCCTTGATCTTGCTGTTGGAGATACCTATAGACGTGGCGGCATCACTGTTGGTGCTATGGGTATTCGGACACACGCTGAACCTTATGAGCGCCATCGGTATCGTTGTTACCTGTGGTATCATCATCAACGACTCCATCCTGAAGCTCGACGCGATAAATGAGCTACGCAAGGATGGAATCCCTCTGTTGGAGGCCATCCATGAGGCAGGGCGCAGGCGTCTTCGCCCTATCATAATGACATCTTTGACAACAATATTCGGCATGGTTCCGCTGCTCTTCTCGTTCGATATGGGAAGCGAGTTGCAGAAGCCGCTATCTATCGCCATGATATCGGCGATGCTTGTCGGTACGGCGGTCAGCCTGTTTATAATCCCATTGGTCTATTGGTATATCTATAGGAGAGAATCGGCATGAGTAGAAGATTATACATGCGGGTAGTTCCCGCCATTTGCGCGTTGTGGACTTTGTTGGCAGGCACGGCCATGAGCCAACCGTTGGTCCTCACGTTGGAGAAGACAATCTCTTTGGCGGCGGATAGCTCGTTGGAGGCTTTCCGCAACAAGAACCTGTTCCTTTCAGGTTACTGGGAGTTTCGCAGCTATAAGGCTGAGCGTCTGCCAAGCTTGACACTCAACCTTACCCCGGTTGAGTATTACAGGGACATAACCAAGAGATACGACTCTGATAAGGATATCGATGAGTATCGCAAGCAGCAATCATTCTACGCTGGTGGCAACCTGCAGATCAAGCAGAACTTCGACCTGCTGGGCGGTAGTTTCTATGTGAACTCAAACCTGGGCTATATGCGCTATTTCGGCACAAACACATATAATCAGTATACCTCTGTACCTATCAGCATCGGCTATACACAGAATCTTATCGGCTATAACCCTTTCCGATGGGAGAGAAAGATAGAGCCATTGAAATATGAGAGGGCGAAGAGGGAGCTCCTGTATAACATTGAGAATGTAAGCGAGAACGCGACCAACTATTTCTTCGCCTTGGCGATGGCGCAGGTGGAGTATGACATGGCAAAGGAGAATGTGGCGACGACCGACACCCTCTATCGCACAGGGGAGGAGAGGCATAAGATCGCGGCTATCAGCCAGGCCGACCTGCTGACATTGAGGCTGGATGCCATAAACGCACGCAACACCTTGCGCAACGCGGATATAGAGCTTGAACGCGCCATGTTCAGTTTGGCCTCATTCCTCAATTTCGACAAGAACACGGAGATCAGGCTACGCCTTCCATCACGACCTCACGGTCTTGATATCAATGTTGAGGAGGCCCTGGCCTTGGCTCGCGACAACAATCCTAAATTCATGGAGATAAGGCAGAATATTCTTGAGGCTGAGCAGCAGGTGGACAAGACCAGGAAGGAGGCCTTGTTCAATGCCTCGATCAACGCCAGTATAGGTTTCAACCAGGTGTCATCCAAGTTCAAGGATGTCTATAGGGATCCGCTACAGCGGGACCTTGTCTCTACCTCTCTATCTATTCCGTTGATTGATTGGGGCGTAAGGAGGGGCAAACACAATATGGCCAAAAGCAATCTCAATGTGGCGCGCATATCGGCGAGACAGACCGAGCTGTCGCTTGAGGAGGATGTGGTGATGACTGTGAGCGACTTCAATGTCAGGCAGGATCTTATCTCCAGCGCCGAGGAGGCACTTGATATCGCCATCATGGCATACAATGAGACAAAGCAACGCTTCATGATTGGCAAGGCCGACATCAACAGCCTGACGCTTTCGCTAAACAGGCAGCAGGAGGCGCAACGCAACTATATCACGGCGTTGCAGAACTATTGGTTGAGCTATTATAAGATACGTAAACTCACTTTGCATGATTTCGAGACCGGCGTTTCGCTAGCCAACGAGTTTGATTACGAGCATGGGTTATAAGCCTAACATATCATCATTCACGATCATAGTCTCTTTCCTATGTGTCGCGTTGGCGGGAATAGCTTTCGTGCCCTGTTGCCGATCAAGCTATCCCCATCACGTACGTTGCCTAAGCTTACCATCAGCTATAATATGCCCAGCAATTCCGCCAGGGTTATAGAGATGGAGGTGACATCGCGGCTTGAGTCGATGTTGGCCCGCATCAAGGGCATAAAGGAGATATCATCGACATCTGGCAATGGTTGGGGAAGGATAACTCTTGAGCTGGACAAGCACACCAATATCGACGCTGCTCGCTTCGAGGCCTCAACCATCGTGAGGCAGACATGGCCCGACCTGCCTGAGGAGCTTAGCTATCCGGTGCTGGAGATGAGCCGTCCCGACGATATGGAGTCGAGACCCTTCTTGAGCTATACCCTTAACGCCTCCGCCACGCCAATATTCATCCAGCGTTTCGCCGAGGATCAGATAAAGCCCAGGTTGAGCAGCCTGCCTGGTATTTACCGCATTGACGTCACCGGAGCCACGCCAATGGAGTGGCGTCTGGAGTATGACAGCCGCCAGCTTGCCGACCTTGAAATTGCTGTAGCTGATATACAGTCGGCTATCAGCCATTTTATAAGAAGGAGTTCCTGGGTATCGCCAACAGTGGCGGTGAGCTTGGTGAGGATTGGATCAGGCTTGCGCTCATGCCAGAAAACGAGAATGTGGGTTTCGATCCATCATTGATAACGGTCAGCAACAGGGACGGTAAGCTGGTGAGGCTCGACCAGCTTGTGAGGGTGACACGCCAAGAGGAGGATCCGCAGAGTTATTACCGTATTAATGGATTGAACTCAATATATCTTTTCATCCGTGCCGAGGAGAGCGCCAACCAGCTGCAGCTGGCGGATAGGGTGAAGGAGGAGATGGAGCATATTCGTGAGCTTCTCCCTCCGGGCTACGAGATCCATACCAGCTATGATGCGACAGAATATATCCGGGAGGAGCTGGATAAGATTTATGTCCGCACAGGCTTGACAATATTGATTTTGCTGCTCTTCGTGCTGCTTATCACGCGGAGTGTGAAATATCTTTTCCTCATTGTTATCAGCTTGACAATCAACCTCTGTATTGCCGTTATACTATACTATCTGCTGGGATTGGAGATGCAGCTGTATTCATTGGCTGGTGTAACCATATCGCTAAGCCTTGTGATTGACAACACCATAGTGATGACCGACCATATCAGGTATCACAACGATCGCAAGGCCTTCCTCTCCATACTGACGGCAACGCTCACCACAATGGGCGCGCTGGTGATAATATTCTTCCTTGATGAGAAGATAAGGCTTAACCTTCAGGATTTCGCCGCCGTGGTGATAATCAACCTTGCCGTCTCATTGCTGATAGCGCTCTTCCTTGTGCCCGCACTTATCGAGAAGATGGGGCTGAAGAGTGGGGAGGAGCGAACCATCATACCGTTAAAATATCGCTTTCCCGTCTATTTCTCCAACTACTACCGTTGGCAGATTCCTTTCCTGATGAGACATAGGGGTTTGGCATGCGTGGTGTTGGCGCTGGTTTTTGGATTGCCTCTCTTCCTCCTGCCTGAAAAGATTGAGCCTGATGATAAGGAGCTGTCGCCATGCGACTCGGTGTGGATCGCAAGATATAATGAGATGGCTTCGAGTGAGGTGTGGAAAGAGAAGGTAAAGCCGGTTATCGACAAGGGGCTTGGAGGGACATTGCGCCTCTTTGTCGAGAAGGTATATGAGGGAAGCTATTTCACACGTAATGAGGAGGCCGTGCTGACCATTAGCGCGTCCATGCCCAATGGAACGACATTGGGGCAGATGAACCACCTTATCGGTAGGATGGAGGCCTATCTGAGCACTTTCAGTGAGATAAGGCAGTTCCAGACCACTATCAACAACGCCAGGCAGGCGATGATAAACGTCTACTTCACCCGCAAGAGCGAGCGTAGCGGATTCCCATATCTCTTGAAGAGCAGGGTTATCAGCAAGGCCCTGGAGCTTGGCGGTGGCAGTTGGGGTGTATGGGGATTGATGGACCAGGGCTTCAGCAATGATGTGCGTGAGAATGCCGGCTCTTTCAGGATAGAGATGTATGGATATAACTATGATGAGCTATATGAGTGGGCTGAAAGGTTGAGGGAAAGGCTGCTCACATACCGCCGTATCAAGGAGGTGCTCATCAATTCGGAGTTCTCATGGTGGAAGGATGACTATCAGGAGTTCTATTTCAACATGAACAAGGGGAGAATGGCGCAAGAGAGAATATCCCCACTAGAACTCTTCTCCTCTATCGCCCCTGTGTTTGGCAAGGATATCAATACGGGCTATATCATTGTTGATAATGAGCAGGAGAGGTTGAAGCTCTCATCCCGTCAATCAAAGGAGTTTGATATATGGGCCATGAGGCACATGCCTCATCGTGTTGGAGAAAAGAGTTATAAGCTATCTGAGCTTGCGAGTGTGGAGAAGAGCCAGATGCCACAAAAGATAGTGAAGGTAAACCAGCAGTATAAGCTGTGCCTGCAATATGAGTATATTGGTGCCGGTTCGCAAGGTTCGAAGATACAGGAGAGGGAGATAAAGGCCATCAACCGCCTGCTGCCTATGGGCTATACCGCTAAATCGGAGAACAACTACTGGTCGTGGGACGAAAAGGACAAGAAGCAGTACGCCTTGCTTTTCTTGATTATCGTGATAATCTTTTTCACCACAAGTATCCTGTTCAACTCGTTGCGGCAGCCTTTGGCGGTCATATTCGTGATACCCATCTCGTATATAGGTGTCTTCTTGACATTCTATCTATTCAAGCTCAACTTTGATCAGGGCGGTTTCGCCTCGTTTGTCCTTTTGTGTGGTATCACGGTGAACGCCAGCATCTACATACTGAATGAGTTCAACCAGATACGTGAGCGTGTGCCCTCAATCTCGCCACTGCGAGCCTACATCAAGGCATGGAATGCCAAGATAACCCCGATATCATTGACCGTAATATCAACCATATTGGGATTCATACCATTCATGCTTGGTGCCGACAAGGAGGCATTCTGGTTTCCGCTTGCTGCAGGAACTATAGGTGGACTTGTGATGTCTGTCATAGGCATATTCCTCTATCTTCCTCTGTTCACCATGAAAAGGAGATAACTCTTTTGCTATACATTATTTTTTTCGGTAGTTGGTTGGAGAGACCGGAGCATGCTGGGACAGCATGAGGGCTGAAAACGAATGCCTAAAACGGCAATTCGCCGTTGGAAGGCATAGCTGATTATCAGTTATTTGCATTTTTCGTTTATGGTATCAGGCCATAAAAACCGGAGTATGTTGGGACAAATGCCGTTTCGAGTGCCGTGCCGCATAAAAACCGGAGCATGTTGGGACACTTTTGGTGATTTTCGGTTATATTCTTCCGCAAAAAAGGATATAGCCATGGCAACACAACCTATAAGTATG
>NZ_JAAKDT010000091.1 GCF_011038785.1 Parabacteroides sp. ZJ-118 | reverse complement strand
TTTTTGTACCTTTATGCCATAATAAAAAAGGGATTCGGTCATGGACAATCATAAAGATACAGCTCCCCAAGGCTATGTTTCGGAAGCCAAATATGCCGAACTGATGGCCTTGTACCGGGCGGCGCTCTCCAGCGCCGCCGAGAAGGACGAGCGGCTCATGGCCGAACAGGTGCTTCGTAATGAGCTGGTGGAACGTGGGTGCGCAGAATATAAGGCAAGCCTGGAGGCGAAGTTTGACGAGGAGCGCCGCAAGGTGCTTGAAACCATGGAACGTACCTGGGAGGGGCTGATGGCCCAGTTTGAACGCGAGGTGCAGGAGCGTGTGGATCTGGAACTCCATAAGGCGCAGTCCGGCTTCTATGCCCTCGTCAAATCGGGGATTGACGCTTTCAAGAGCCTCTATGCCAAGGAAAAGGATCCTTCCCTTATCGCCCGATATCTTGATTCTCTGGACCGGACCGCCGACGACGCGAAGGAGTCCATGGAAAAAAGCGTGAGGAAGTCCATCGAGTCGGTCGCCAGGAAAGCGTTGTCCAAGAATCGCCAGGTGGACAATCTGGTCCGTATGGTGTTTCTTCAGAAAAGCGAGAGACATTTGTTCGAGGACGACGTGAAGTATTCGGATGCCATAGCCGACCGCCTTGGGCTGACGGATGAGGTCCGTGAACAGGCCCGTGCCTCCCGTGCTTTTCTGAAAGGATATTACGAGAAGGTAAAGGCGGAAAAGATCCTTTTGGACAAGGGGAACGCCAAGCCCTCGCATGGCAGGAACAAGATACCGGAGAGCCTGATCCGCCTTGAGCCTGAATATCTTTATCCCGAGGAGTATCTTGAGAATCCGGACCTTTATGACAAGATAGGTGAAGACCGCAAGGAATGGGTTGTCGTGCGCAACTTGTCTGTCGTGGTGAGGGTTCTTGTCCGTCCCTTGTACCGTTTGAAGTCGGACAAGGAATCCTCCCCCATCCAGCATGGCATGGTGGACAGCCCCATCTGGAAGAGCGACGCGGCTCCCGAGACGCTGGCCGTGATGGAGCACGACAAGTACGGTCTCCATCTTCCATTCTACCGTTTTACGAGAGTCCTCAAGGATGCGGGATGGACGGTCAGCCGTTCCACCATCAACGGTTGGCACGCCGCGGTATGCGACTTGTTGCGACCTCTTTACGAACTTTTCAAGAAGGATGTGATGGGCGCCCGGTTCCTCGCCGGCGACGGTTCTCCGTTTCCGGTGATTGACAATGAGAGACATCGGACGGTCAAACATTATGTGGTCGTGTTCCGTGACTTGTTGACGGACATTCCCGTATTTCTTACTACCCCCGGCGGTAGCAGGGGCAAGAAGGTCATTCAGGGTTACCTGGCTGACAGTTCATGTCGCGCGTTCTTGTGTGACGCTTATGCCGGTTATGACTGGCTGGCCAAGACAGGTGTGCTGTTGTGCCGCTGCAATGCCCATTCGCGCCGTAAGTTCGAACAGGCTTTGAAGGAAAATCCCACCCGCGCCTCGGAAGCCATCCTTTTATATCAGCTGATATATAATGTGGAGGATGTCATCAAGCGTGACGGTCTGACAGGCAAGGAAAAGACCGGTTTCCGCAAACGGCTGGGCGGTCCGTTATGGGACGAGTTCAAGTTATGGGCGGCACAGACCTTGCTTGAGGTTCCGGAAGGAAGCCTGATGGCGGAAGCTTGCGGATACCTGTTACGTCATCATGACGAGTTGACGGCCTACCTGGATATCCCGGAAATGCCTATCGACAACAACCGAACAGAATATGAGATCAGGAGCATGGTATTGGGCAAGAAGAACTATCTTTTCTGCGGGAATGACGATTCCTGTCAAAGAGCGGCCATGATGTACTCCTTCTTCGGTGCGTGTCGTGTGGTGGGAGCCAATGAGGTGGAATGGCTTACGTATGTACTGAATCATGTCAAGGGTACTCCCGAAGATATGTTGAAGAATCTTTTGCCCCAAAATTGGGTAAACAGGAGAACATGATCTGAATCCTGTCAAGGTCACCCTTGTGATATTTAATCTTTATCAATTATTAAAATAAGTGGTGCAGGCTGTTTGTGATACAAACAAGTCGGCTTTCACCGAACGCTTACAATATTTGTGGATCAGATAATTGATAACTTTTATTAACTCTTTAAAGTTGCCTGATTCGCGGAATTTCGGTATCTTTATACTATGAAAAAGGAAGATAACAGGGAC
>NZ_JAAKDT010000090.1 GCF_011038785.1 Parabacteroides sp. ZJ-118 | reverse complement strand
GAATACTTCTTGCGCCAGTAGTGATAGGTTGAATAACTTACACCTACTTGCTGTAGGCACGACTTCAATGGCAGGCCACTTTGTTGCACCTGCAATTCTAATTCTTCAAATTCTAATCTATTCATAACAATTGAGGTTGGATTGTATATGCTACTGCAAAGCAACAACCAAACCTCAAGCTGTACAATGTGTATTTGTTCGAATGCTTACTGTGAGGTTACTAGGGCGAGTTAATCTAGACCTAAATTTTTCAACGAACTCATACATTGTATTATTATCCTTATTGGGTGATTTATATAAGATTATATAATTATCGACCAAATATCCTTTCTCGAAGGCTACTATTTCATACGAATAATCAAATAATAATTTTGTAGCTTTTAAAGCATACGTATTTTCAACTCTCTCTATTTGATAGTAATCAATATTGTGCTTTGTCGTTAATTTAATAATTTCTCGTCTATCCTCTATACTGATATTTAAGCCCAAATAAATAGCAGTAACAGCTTTTGGAGGAATTATTTTTTCACCTTCGGTTAAAAAGACCAGTCTAACCTCATTCTCATACGCCCATGCTAAAGACTTAGTCCCAAAAACTTTACGCTGAACATCAAACACATTATCTGTTTCAAACACTTCAGGTCTTTCATTCTCATAAGTGACATTAATTTGATTTCGGATATCGAAATTTGTGGACTGACCATTCATTAGTACATCTAAATCATATTCAATGCAGAATCCCCTATGCGAATTAGCATAATGCGCCCACAACAATTCATTACAAGGGAATGTCTCGTTTTCTTTAGGTTTTGACAATGAACATATTCCAATAGTATGTAACTCTTGAATTAATGGTGTTACCCAATGTTCGTGTCTATCAGATTTAGGTAACTCAACAGACCCCTCGAAAGGATCATTCATTTTATTCAACTTTGCTGCATAAAGAATGTTTTTTGATAATTGAACAGAGTCTTTGTCTCTTTTATCCGAAGCAATGTTTGCTCTATATTTATATACCTTACTCATACGCTAATAGCAAATATACAAAAGTACTCATATTACTCGAATTCAGCATCAACCACCATCAAAAAGTTATTCATCAGTTATGTTTTGGTGAATGATTCCACCATTGAAACACCTGTTTCCTTTGCCGTCGAACAATTAAAAACGAGCGATGTATGCAAAAAGAAACAGTAACATTTGATAAGCTGCCCGAAGCGGTAGGTTATCTGACCGAACAGGTCATTGAGTTGAAAAGAATGGTGTCGGAACTTCAACCGCCGGCATCAGACAAACACGTATTGGTTGAAATCGAGGATGCTTGCCGTATCATCAGAAAAGCCAAGCCTACCATATATACGTTGGTACGCAAGGGGCTACTTCCGGCTTACAAGAAAGGCAAGAAACTCTATTTCTACGAAGACGAACTGTTGGCTTGGATTGACAACGGACGTAGAAAGAGCGCGGAACAGACGTATGAAGAGATGCTTGCCAATATGCAAAGCCGTGTCCGTCATAAGCCTAAATCATCCTTTAACTTTTAATGGTCGGACGTATGGACACAAGTTCTATTAACCCGGTATCTATCATTGATGAAGTGATTGATTTGAGTACAAGACTGGCTGGCACAGATTTTCCAGTTAGCATATTCCCGACAAAAATCCAACGCATCATCCATGAGGTACACGAATGCCATAATTATCCTACCGACTACATTGCCGCAGCCATCCTGACGGCAATAGCAGTTGGTATAGGCAACACGCACCTTGCCCAAATCAAACAAGGCTGGATGGAAAGCCCCATCCTGTATATGGCATTAATCGGGAGACCGGGAGCAAACAAAAGCCATCCCCTCAGTTTTGCCATGAAACCCTTTCTTGATTATGATTACAAGCAGAACCAAGAATTTGAAAAGGAACTTGCAAAATATGATGAACTGATGAGCATGAGCCGCAAGGAGCGTGCAGAAAACGGTGGAGAGCAATTTCCGCAAGAACCTATCCGCAAACGCTTCTTGGTTTCGGATGTAACGCCCGAAGGATTAAGCCTCATTCATGCGCAAAACAAACGTGGGTTATGCTTGTGGGCAGACGAGTTATCCGTAAGCATTTGATAAACTACAGGTATTAAACTTTATATATAACAATAGCGACTGTCACTATGAAGCTAATAGTTGCAGTCGCTATTGTTTTGTTGAACCTATATGTTGCAGTCGGCATTAGTTGCCGGATTCCCCATTTTGTTTTGTCAATACACTT
>NZ_JAAKDT010000089.1 GCF_011038785.1 Parabacteroides sp. ZJ-118 | reverse complement strand
GCTCGTTCCGCAACCTGAGCAATAGAGAGGTTGCGACGCAACCGGGCAAGCTTTATCTGCTCACCCATAATCACCATTTTTTGTTCCAGCTTTCGAGGCAACTTAGTCCCCATTGTGTCCTTTGCCATATCCAATATATCTTTTAATGCTGCAAAGATAGCAAAAATATTTATTATATGATATATTGAGATTGGGGGGTATTTTGCTTTAACGTTATTCGGTTAACTGTTTCACGTTTCTTCTCACTTTACTGTGTTTTCCTCTGCTCCGCCCAATGGTCGCAACAGAGGAAGATGTTAAATTTCGATAAGAGGGGAGAGAAAGAATTTCTTTTCTTTCCCCTTAATTTGACTTTATTATTCGTGTATATATGAAACGGCGATAAAGTCAAGTTGCATCGGTAAAATGAGTATGCTATCAAGATCTTTTTCGATATTTATCGAGAATTCACTGTAAGTGCGCAAATAGAGTAAACTTTTGACAAACTTTTAGCAAACTTTTGAGGTGATTATAGCGGATATCTGAAAAATAAGTACTATATTTGTGAAGTCCAAAGCACAAAATAGTATGTTGACTGCAAATGATATAAAGGAACTTGCCCACAGTGGAGAGGGCTTTAATGCGGACTTTAAGCGGAGCGTGCCATCAAAAGTTCGCGATATCGCAGAGGAGGTATGCAGTTTTGCCAACTCCGCCGGTGGATATGTGTTGATTGGCGTAGATAATGGCAATCAGATTGTCGGGGTCGAGATAGATAACAATAAGCGTTCCGCCATTCAAGATGCCATCGGTGAGATTTCGCCGATGCTCCACTACAATATGTACCGAGTGGATGTGGATGGGAAAGACGTGTGGGTAATCGATGTCCCGTCGGGCAAGAACAAGCCCTATTTCTTTTCGGGTTCGACCTATATTCGCGAGGGTGCGAATTGCCAAAAGCTGACCAATGTCGAT
>NZ_JAAKDT010000088.1 GCF_011038785.1 Parabacteroides sp. ZJ-118 | reverse complement strand
TGAAATTCGTGATGCGTTTCAAAGGAATGATAGAATCTATTTCGATGCGATTCCGTTGCCGAAAGTAAACTTGCGCAAAGAGTTGGACGAAGATAATTTTTGCGAGTTCCGATATGCTGCCGGCTTGGGTATGGATATCAGCAATGAGCAGATATTGGAGAACCTGCAAGTCTACGATGAGAACAACGATGTGAAGAGTGGCGGTGTGCTGTTCTTTGCCAAGCACCCCGAAAATATCTATTTTCACGCCGTCATAAGATGTGTGTTGTTCAAGGGGACGGATAAGGTCTATATTCTGGACGACAAAACTTTTGGCGGCCCATTGCTTCAACAGTATAATAAGGCTATCGAGTGGCTGATGGGCAAATTGCAGGTCTCCTACGAGATGGAAGGGACGGGACCACGCAAGGAGATTTGGGAGATTCCGTTGAGCGTGTTCAAGGAGTCAATCATCAATGCGTTGTCGCACCGCGACTATTACGAGCAGGGTGCAAGCATTATGATTGAGATGTACGATGACCGTGTTGAGATTACCAACCCCGGAGACTTGTTGCCGGTCGTGGCTAAAAATTTCGGTCGCAAGAGCCTTTCGCGCAATCCGTTGATATTTGGTTTGTTCACCCGAATGCATTTGGTTGAGCACGTAGGTTCCGGCATTCCCCGAATGAAAAAAGATATGCTCGATGCCGGATTGCCTGAGCCTATATTTGAGACGGAGGGAATGTTTACCGTGATTTTTAAGCGTCCAGCTGCAATACAAGCAATAAAGAATGAAGCAAAAGCATTTCAAATTACAACGATCCAGCGTGAAATACTGTCCGCTATCACAGCGCGCCCGACCATAACGATGGATGAACTTGGTGTGAAGCTGAATCTTGGTCGTTCTTCGATATATAAGAATATAAAACAGTTGAAAGAACAAGGCATCTTGGCCCGCGAAGGTCGTAAAAGCGACGGTAGGTGGATTGTACTAACGGACAGCATAAAATAGCGTTGAATATGAGCAACGATAACCCGATACTTAATAATCCTTATGAGGAGCCGCGATACCACTACAATGTGGATATCAACGGCAATCTCGATTATGCTTCAATCTTGGAAGGCCGCCGTCCGTATATGGGTAATATACAGATTACGCCCAATCGTGCCTCTCAGGCACTTTTCAATGCGGAGGATTTGGAGAATAGTGATCCGGACGCCAATTTCATTAATGGTCTGCGCAGAGAGATTAAGTCTTGGCGGGAGAAGGGTTACCCAACGGTAACGCGCATTACCCGTGAACTGCTCAACTTTTGGTTCAACAATCCGGAGCGTCAGAATTTTCAGAAACTGTTCTTCTGCCAAAGAGAGGCGGTAGAAACAGCGGTGTATCTGAATGAAGTGGCTGACCGGGACCCGAATATCGGTCGCAATCTTCTCCGTCAGTTGGACGAAAGACGGGAATCGGTGTCGAATTTTTGGGAGGAT
>NZ_JAAKDT010000087.1 GCF_011038785.1 Parabacteroides sp. ZJ-118 | reverse complement strand
AAAGATACCATCTTTTTCGATAGCAAAACGGCGTTAGCCATTTTGCGGACAGAGGTGACTTGTGTGCCCGGATGGCCAACTGTTACCTCTGTTTATTTCACGGGCGTGCCTGTGTGGGGGACTGAATTGTTACATCGGATAGCCCAAATCCTTAATAAGTACTAATAGATATAGTTGTCGCACTATCTCTTCGGGAGTGGCTTTAATTTCCTTTTTGCGCACAGAGCATGTAAAATAGTAATCATACCCTTTTTTTGTCTGCCGTTCTATTAAACGACCTTCCAACTCAGAAATTTGAGAATCAGTAAATAGGCTGAGTTCATATTCAGACCCCTTGATTATATCTGTCAGTCTCATGTATTACGTGCTTGGTTCTATTTAAGTTTATTGGGTACAAGAAGCTCTCGAACATCAATATCCAAAATCTCGGCTATTTGATATAGTATGTGGATGGGTGGCTGGACTCTGTTTGTAGTATATAGATTGACCATATTAAAGGTTTTTCCGAGTCTGCTTGCCAACTCTGTTTGGCTAATACCCTTTGCATTTAATACTTCCTTAATTCGATTCATACAAGCTTCATCTTGTTTAACGAGTGCAAAAGTACAAAATTTTATTTGGTAAACGAGGGCTTTACTGAATAAAATTTACTATCTTTGCAACCGTATAACGAATTATGTAGGAATGGTTATTGAATATGGAAATTCCAAAGAGGTCAAATGTTATCGGGATTTTGTACTGAATCCCGATAATCGTAGTACATCCAGAGCTTTTTCTAAAACTTTTGGAGTCAATCTTATGGAGCCTGCTAAAAAGCTCCATGACCGCTTAAGAAAATACGATTCGGCTGGTGCATACAACGCTATATATGGGCGAACAGATAATCGGATAGAGATAAAACAAGGGTGTGGAAAGAAGGAACCTTTGATTTTGAAAGTTCGTGTAGGTCGAGGACCAAGAAAATTCTTTAACCATATCATAGATGATGAAAGAAACCTATTTTTGACTCAAGATTGGAAAGGGGATTTCAATTCCATAATAACTATATACGTTATTGCAGTAAATAACCACGATTATAATAACATATAAATATGGCTGCACTTGAAAAAATACCCGTATTAAACCCTTTGACATTGCGTAATACTGTTGGGGGGGAACTTGCTGATATATTTGAGGCTCGCGGCATTGAGAATTTCGAAAAACTTATCGGCATTGAAGAGTTAAGGAGTAAGGAACGTTTATCTAATAAGGTTCTGAAAAAAGCGGCTGAGATATTAGTCGCTCCCAATATCGTGGAATACTTGACTGATTTTCAGAAAGAGTACTTAGAAGAAAAGCCACGATACATGGCTAATTATACCCAAGCAAAAAAAACATATACCAAACTAAAAAAAGTAGTTCCTTTACTTAGGGGTGAATTTACTGAAGGATATGATATCCTTGATGATATCCTTGATTTCTTTGGAGTAGATTCAGAAAAAGAAATCTTTGAAACATCAGAGAAGCAAGCTGCGTTGTTCCGCACTCAAAACAAAATGGAAGTCGATTCTATTAATCTCCATGCCTGGCTACGTCGTGGTGAGCTTGATTTCAAGGTACTCAATCTCTCCGATTATGATGAAAAAGGATTAATGGATTGGATTGAGGCAAGAGAATGGATGCCTCATATTGAGGATGTTGATTATTTCAAATCATTACCTTCAATATTTTCTCGTTTTGGTGTGGGGTTAGTCTTTGTTCCGTCATTACCTAAAACAGTTTATGGGGCAATACGCTGGATCAATGATAAGCCGCTAATTCAGATTTCTGACAGAGGACATGACCTTATATCTTGTTGGTTTACCTTGTTTCATGAATTAGGTCATGTGATAAAGCATAAAAACGTGGAGATTTATGAAGGTGGCATAAACGAATCAAAAGCTAAACAGAATAAGAGGGAAAGGGAGGCGAATAAATTCGCTAATGAGTACCTATTTAATGGCGATAGTTTGCGAAAAGCAGTATTTGACCGCAAATGCATAGGTCAATTCATGTCTGCTAATTCGTTGGCAGAAGAATTTAACGTACAGCCAATATTTGCCTCATATTGGCTGTTGAAAGCGCAATATGCACCAGCTTTCCAGCGTAGAATACAAATAGACTTTACATCACAATACCAATAATATAAGAACGGCATCTATGGAATCTCAATTGGAAAGCAATTTAAGATTGTTACTCAATTCTAAATTGGAAGCTTTAGAAAAATATCTTGAAGCAGATGTCCTAGTGTATTATGGTCCTATTGGTAATTTGAATGAAAATGTGTTCTTGAAATTAGTAGAAGAACTGGCTCAAAATGCGAACCATCATAATACGCTCTATATATTACTAACGACAACAGGAGGTAGTGCCATAACGGTAGAACGCTATATTAATATAATAAGGTATCACTATTCAGAAGTACATTTTATTGTGCCTGATTACGCAGTAAGCGTCCAAGCACAGCCTGAGTAAAACCGACTACATTCGCGGCTGTAACATTAATCTTGATAAATTATGTATTACAGCAACGAAGATTTTGAAAACTTTTACATTCGCTACAAGGCGGAGGGT
>NZ_JAAKDT010000086.1 GCF_011038785.1 Parabacteroides sp. ZJ-118 | reverse complement strand
GCGGCACGGCACTCGAAACGGCATTTGTCCCAACATACTCCGGTTTTTATGGCCTGATACCATAAACGAAAAATGCAAATAACTGATAATCAGCTATGCCTTCCAACGGCGAATTGCCGTTTTAGGCATTCGTTTTCAGCCCTCATGCTGTCCCAGCATGCTCCGGTCTCTCCAACTCAAACATAGCAACCGCCCTATATCCCTCAATTCGGCATCCGGCTACTACTCCACATTCAGAGGATTATTGAAGATAGCCTACCGAGACAAATGGCTTCGGGAGAACATCAACGACTACCTTGATAAGATTGAACCGCAAGATGTGAAGAAAGAGTATCTGACACTGGACGAAGTGAAACAACTTGCAGCCACTCCTTGCGACCTCCCGGTTTTGAAAGCCGCTTCTTTGTTTGCTTGTCTGACAGGGCTACGCATCAGTGACATCCTCAATCTTCAATGGGAAGATTTCGCCCTTGCACCCGACCAAGGTTATTGTCTGCGTATCAGAACACAGAAAACCCAAACGGAGGCGACACTCCCCATCAGCTACGAAGCCTACGAACTATGTGGCACGCCCGGAACCGGTAAAGTATTCAAAGAACTAAAACGGAGCATGATTAACTATCCACTTAAAAACTGGCTCAAAAAAGCCGGAATAACGAAGCCGATAACCTTTCACGGATTTCGGCACTCCTACGCCGTCATTCAAATCTCTTTAGGTACAGATATTTACACGGTCTCAAAGATGCTAACTCACAAGAACGTTTCCACAACTCAAATCTATGCTGATTTGGTCAATACCAAGAAACGAGAGACAGCCAATAAGATTTCACTAAAATAAATTACAGCTATGAAACGAGGAATCATAACAACCAACGGACAAGGCATCCATATCTCTGATGGCGAAGTATGGATGACCGCTTGGGAGATTGCCGACTTGTTTTATACAACGACAGGAATAATCAATTCTCGCATAAAAGCAATATTGAAAGCCAACATCTTAAAGAAGTATGAAGTTTGCCAATGTATAAGGCTGGAGAATGGGAACAGTGCCGATGTGTATAATCTCAATATGGTTATAGCCCTATCCTATCAAATAGACACAGGACATTCCGCAACATTTAGGAACTGGATAATAAACGAGGTTCAATCCTCACAAAAGGATAACGTATCATTCTTTGTTCATTTAGGAAGTAAGTTCTATTGTTAATCCGAAGCAGTATAGTAAAAGCCCGAAGTTGAAATCACACCAAATTCGGGCTTCAATTTATAAAAAGTGGCATAGGTTGTCTGGGGTATCGACGCATCATGCTGCCACTTTTCCAAAAATGCATCTACTATCCATAGAATGATATATATTTGCTCACAAACGACAAATACATATCAATATGGAGCAGAAAAAGATAGAACATATTACTTTGCATCTGATTGTTTTCGGTACAATCGCTATCATTGGTGTTTTAGCCCGTCAGACCTTCTTACACTATGGTTGGGATGAGTTCAGCAGCAACCTTATTTTCGTGGTATGCTCTATTGTCATGGGAGCTATCTACCTCAACCTGCAAATGGTATTCAGCCGACTACTTTCACCAACAATAGAGAAGTGCTTTATGAGATTTGAATGCTATCGCAATAAGGCTGCGGTAATTGAAACTCCAATAGTACACTCGGAACTTGCTCAAAGCACCATAAATCCGGAACCTATCATTTCGGGACCTGAGTCCGAAATTGAAATCGAAACTACATCTGATACAACAGAAGAAGTTTCTACTCCTTCGCTTCCAGAATCCAATGAAGACGTAGCAGAACATCCAAAGGAAGAAGCCACCCCTTCTACCATCAGCAATACATCTATCGAAGAATCCAGCCAAACATCAGAATACGAGATATTCCGTGCCAATGCTATGGCTGAGAAGGAACGAGCATCTCAGCAAAAATTAGATAAGGTTCTCACATATACGAAACAAACTTTGGCTCTCTATCTTAGCGAAACTGACCTCAATCGCTTATGTGGATATATTATAGAATACTACTTGTCTGATTCTCTGCCCAAAGTTGAACTTATAAAGGTGGATGCTCAATTAAAATCCATTGACATCATGCACTTTGGATGGAATATCGGCAAAGCATTTGGCAAGCCACGCCTACAGACAGCTACCTTTATAAAAAAAGTATTCGCCCATACTCTCCGTGATTCGGAGATATCTACCATTGAGCGAAAAATGTCGCATACGGAATCAGAATGTGTAATTAAATTAGATAAGAAAATTGTGTAATTAGAATTTCCACTTCTTATCTTTCCGGGTACATCCATACATATTTAGGTGCATCAAATGAAGAATATGCAATCCAATGTTTGGATTGAATTACAACATCATCAGGTTTCATTAAAGAGCGTGGAATGTAATTTTCTAATACCGCTTTAGCTCTTATATCATCAATTATTGTGAGGTGTAAGCATTTGATAAACTACAGGTATTAAACTTTATATATAACAATAGCGACTGTCACTATGAAGCTAATAGTTGCAGTCGCTATTGTTTTGTTGAACCTATATGTTGCAGTCGGCATTAGTTGCCGGATTCCCCATTTTGTTTTGTCAATACACTT
>NZ_JAAKDT010000085.1 GCF_011038785.1 Parabacteroides sp. ZJ-118 | reverse complement strand
CCAAAATCGTGCGCGGGTGCACCGATTACAGCAGCATGCTCCCCATGAACATGGGTTTGAGTACTAATAAATACTAAATGTTTAATGAAAACAAAATCAGGGGATAGAAGCTAACAGCCATTGAATCCGTGATTTGCAATTTCGTCCGGCTGTGCTTGGACGCTTACTAAAAGAATATCACGTGTAGCTTATTTCTCTGATAGGCACAGGGATGTAATTTCTGCGTTAAACCTACGAAAAGAGTTGATTTTCTATGGATGGAAGCATACTGGATGCGTTGAGCTGTATAATATAGTAAGAGATCCATATGTGGTATGCCGTCAATGTAGGCATTCCGATATAAAAATGACTATGCGTTATCTTCGTAGTCTTGGCTTAGGTATTAATGAGGCAGTACGAGAATGGTAGCAATTACGTAAAATTATATAAAGTTCATGAATATACCAATAAAACATGCCCGTGTAATGGAAAACACGGGCGTTATACTTTGGTGATGCTTTTGTCGTGCTGAATTCTCCTGATCCCCTCGCTCTTGGCGAAGATACCGACTTGATCACCCTTGCACATATCGTAGGTGATAAAGGTCTTCATCAGAAAAACATCCAGCACTACGGCTTTGAATCCCATAGCAATTCCTTCTTTACAGGTGGCTGATACATTCTCCCGGTACCTTCCGTCCACCTCTTCGTGCGAAAATGTGAACGAATAACTATTGTTTATCTCGAAGTACCGCTTAATCAACTCTTTTCCTGTAAGGTTAATACCCATCCGATCGGCGAACCGTCTGAAGAAGTGAGGAGGGAACACAAGAAGAATCATCTTACCATTGACAAATACAGGCATATAGGCGTACTTACCATGATTGGTATCATGGTAGCACACAAAAGAGATCCGGCAATTGTCGCCTATATCCTTTTTATTGTGAGCCTCCCATAATATCAGCCACTTGTTTTTACGCTTAGTGGTAACAAATGAGTGGATGCGCAAAGGGAAGATGCCTGATTTATTGATTATCCGGCTAACCTTAGCGTCTTTTGTGTCGGATATTGAGAATATATTTTGATAATCAGCCTTGATCTCCTCCAACAATTCGGATGTTGTCATGCTTGTCGTAATCATATTATTTCTATTTTCACTTCGAGCGCATCGCATATCCTCGCAAGTATATCTATCCCAACTGAAAATTTTCCGTTCTCGACGTTGGAGATTGTCGCTGGTCGGATGTTGGCTATTTCGGCCAGTCGACGAACCGTATAGCCTTTTTCCTTTCTTATATTGGCTATCCTTGTCCCTATTCTTTCCCTGCTTGTCATAAGATATTTACATAAGTGTTGCAACACGCAGTTCTATATCGTATGTAACCAATTCCTTGTCACAATCTCCATCCTCCATTCTCCTAACAAATATTTGGAGTACCTTTCCTTCGCTGACAGTTATATTTTTCTCTTCCTCTATAACAGCTCCTCCAAAAGAGTAGCTAAATATCTTACATTCAGACGAAAAACGAAGAATACGATATTTCATCTCCTCTGAAATGCCGTATTCTACTGTATAACGAATGTCGTATCCTGATGATGTATCAATGCTGATAGGACACGCTATAGCTCTCCCGTATAGCTCCCTACATACCTCGCCATTTTTTATTATCTTGGCGATAATTATTTTATCCAAGCAAATACTCGATTCTGTATAATGTTTAATTATAGATTTGTATATTTGATCAGGTATCTCAATAGCGCAGCGTTTACGAGTATACATGTTGTAAAATCTCAACGTTTTGTTATCATCAAGATTTAAAATAGATACCCACTTATTATCGACACTCATACTTTTGCATGTTACATACATGCAAAAGTATCCCATTGGATACGATCTAGATGTATTGATCGTTACATCGAAACCGTTTTTTGTTCTAAAATTATATGTGCTCATATTTGTTATGTTAAATCTACTTCAATCCAGCCTCTCTTACTATGTTTTCATCTTGCCAATCAGCCCAATCGCAATACCATTGAGCCGCTGGTCTTATGATCTCATTTTTTATCATTTCGTAATCATATTTGACATCAAGCGTGGAGCAATAATGTAACGCAGCAATCATTGGCTCTTTAATCCCAAATCTATTGGTATAACTAAACCTTAATGTAAGTACATCAGGATTCAATACTACATCGTCCCTTACAAATATCTCGATAATACTCGCGGAACGTGTGTGTATTATAACATTCCTCCCATATAGGGGATCACCGCCTTTTTCGTGGCCGGATCCCTCTATAAAGGCAAACTCTGGTAATGTTAACTTCATGTCTTTTATTCTAATCTTCTATAGCATAATCCCCAGAAGCAAAGGGGGCAAGCTCACTAACTATGGATTCGATACGCATCGCGTCATCTTCTGATATGACGATATCCATATTATCGTTACACACCATTGATATACCATTATCAGCAAGTATATCTAACAGCTCTTGATTTTTTGTATATAACAATAGTTCGTTAATTTTTTGATTCTTGGCAGATATGCTACAAAACACATTAAACCCTTTGATTATCAGTAAAATAGTCGCCTAAAAAGATGGTCAAGTGGCGAATTTTTCGTAACTTTATAGTTGA
>NZ_JAAKDT010000084.1 GCF_011038785.1 Parabacteroides sp. ZJ-118 | reverse complement strand
CGACTTCGGAATCAAGAAGCTCAATAACGAGCAGATACTCGACCTGATGGAAATCATCGAGGACCGCCACGGGCGCAAATCAACCATAATCGCCTCGCAGATACCGGTCGCAGACTGGTATGACTGCCTGGAGACCAACACCACCGCCGCCGACGCAATACTCGACCGGATGGTGCACTCTGCCATACGTTTTGAACTCAAAGGCGATAGTCTGAGAAAAAATCATTAACTTTGCCGCATCAAAAGTGTCCCAGCTACCTCCGGCGCACTGTCCCAGTCTGCTCCGGTTTTTCCACAAGATACGGCTTTATGCCGCACAAAGGTAAAAAAGTCGAGAAGAATCCATACCTTTGTCCTACCATAAGTGAAATCTAAAATAAAAATATATGAGATCTATGAATGCCACGGTTTTACGTAGCGCGTTCGCGATGTAACATATAAAAACAGATAAACCATGTCGAAGAATATTCTGATTTTATCGTCCAGCCCCCGTCGTGGCGGCAATTCGGACACGCTTTGCGATGAATTCATGCGCGGAGCCATAGAGAGTGGAAAACATGTAGAGAAGATTTTCCTGCGTGACAAGAACATACATCCCTGCATGGGGTGCAGTGTATGTAGCCAGTACAAGAAACCCTGCCCGCAGAGAGACGATGCAGCGGAAGTAATTGAGAAGATGCTTGCCGCGGATATCATCGTGATGGGGACACCGGTCTATTTCTATGCCATGAGCGCACAGATGAAAATGATGATAGACCGTTGCTGCGGACCTTATACCGAAATGAAGAACAAGGAGTTTTATTTCATAGCCACGGCTGCCGAAGAGGATGAAACAATTATGGGCCGCATCGTTGCCAATTTCATGGGATTCCTCGATTGTCTGGAGAACCCGACGGTAAAGGGTACGCTGTTTTGCGGCGGCGTATGGCACACGGGAGAAATCAAGGGAAGCCCGAAATTGCGGGAGGCATACGAAATGGGCAGACAGGCATAGGAAAAGGAGGGAATTATGACACTGGACGATTTTCTGAATCATATCAAGGCCGGCGGTGCGCTCAATACACCGGAAATCTATCAGATGATGAACGAAATGAGCGACAAAGCCCGGCGCATTACCTGCGAGATAAACAACTCGTACCATTCACAGGAGGAGTTGCGTGTGTTGATGTCGCGTCTGACCGGCAAGCCTGTGGATGAAACATTCAAGATGTTCCCGCCGTTCTATACTGACTTCGGCAAGAATATCACCATCGGGCGTAATGTCTTCATCAACGCCTGTTGCCATTTTCAAGATCATGGCGGTGTGACATTGGGCGACGGTTGCCTCATCGGTCACAACGTGGTTTTTGCCACACTCAATCATGGTATGGATCCCGAAGACCGTGGGGCGATGTATCCGGCTCCTATCCGTTTAGGCAAAAACGTGTGGGTCGGTTCCAACTCTACCATCCTGCGGGGTGTGAGCGTGGGTGACAACGCTATTATTGCCGCCGGATCGGTGGTGACAAAGGACGTGCCAGCTAACACGGCTGTAGGAGGCGTACCGGCAAGGCATCTCCGCGACATTGACGGGAACGAAAAGCGATAGCCTATGGAACCTGAATCGGCAAACAACCATACGGCCATCCCCGTCAGATCATCCGAACGCTACGCCATACCGGACGTGCTACGCAGACTGGATCTGTTGGGTATCGCGCTGGCCGACTTCCCGGAGTTCTCTGTAATCCGCTGTAATTTTGCACAGTGAAAAGAAAACAAGAAACGATAAACATTAAATTCACAGCGATTATGAAACGTATGACAATTTTAACTGCCGCTTTCCTCTGCCTCTTCGGTCTGACGGAGAGCCCGGCACAGAACACTCAAAGTAGTAGAAATATGGAAGAACTGAAATTGACACAGGAATGGGACAAGACATTCCCGAAAAGTGACAAGGTGAACCACAGCAAGGTAACTTTCGTCAACCGTTACGGCATCACGCTCGCCGCTGACTTGTATGTACCGAAAACGACCGCTGGAGGAAAATTGCCTGCCATCGCTGTCAGCGGTCCGTTTGGGGCTGTAAAGGAACAATCATCGGGGCTGTATGCCCAGACTCTTGCCGAACGGGGATTCCTGACGATTGCTTTCGACCCATCGTTCACAGGTGAAAGTGGTGGCCAGCCTCGCGGCGTGGCTTCGCCGGACATCAATACCGAAGACTTCTCGGCTGCGGTGGACTACCTTGCGACACGTCCGGACGTGGATGCCGAACGTATCGGCATAGTAGGTATTTGTGGCTGGGGCGGATTTGCCATCAACGCGGCTGCCAACGACACACGCATCAAAGCAACGGTGGCTTCCACGATGTACGACATGAGCCGTTGTTCGGCAAATGGTTATTTCGATGCCAATGACAATGCTGATGCACGCTATAAGATGCGTCAGGAACTCAACGCCCAGCGCACGGAAGACTACCGTACAGGTACTTATCCACGTACCGTGATGAACCCGAAGCCTGCCGACGACGCGCCGCAGTTCATGAAGGATTATTACGACCTCAAGTTTCGGATTTAGCTCTAAGCTGTTTGAGCATAAGCCTGTAGTGCCTCCAATCTCTTGTCGTTCATGATAAGCTGTGTCATGAGACATTCCTCTTCCGCCCCTGTAAGCTCTGCAACGACAG
>NZ_JAAKDT010000083.1 GCF_011038785.1 Parabacteroides sp. ZJ-118 | reverse complement strand
TTTAATGTGTGGTCGAATATCATTAAAGATACTGAAATTCAGCTACTTGACCTATTTTATTGAGCTAAACTTTGTTAACTAACTCATTTATTTTCAACGGATTGAATAAAAATTTAACGAAGTATTATAATAACAAGGCTTTCAAAAAAAGGTTCAATGGAATGAGACTTTAACCCCCTTGATGCCTTGTCCCTCTTCACCCTATGGAGCATCTTGCTTCGTGTGAATCGGATGGTCAAAAAGAGGCCAACGGAAAGAAGCGACTGCTTTAGCGGGAACCTCGCAGGTAAATGAACGTTCGCCGCTGTTTACCGTTATATTTTTAGCCCCGTCTGTATTATTCAGTAAAACAAGTGCTTCTGTTCCGTCTAAATTCTCGAAGGCGGAATACATAATCCCGTCAGCCGTATACCCTTTGGAGTCGATCCGTACCGCTCCCGGTTTCACCACAGAAGATAAATGACCGATAATATAATAATGAGAATTTCGGGTAATCGTCTTATAATCCGAGCGATCGATATCCACGGCACCATAACAAGTCTGGCAACCACCCTCTCGGTTCGGTCCCCGCTCGTTGTCCAGCATCAAGTTCCATACGATAACTGCCTTACACCCGTTATTTACCGTACCCAAGGCTGTCTCCTCCATATCTTCCATCAAGCGTTTCTCTAAGTTACGTCCGTCATTCCACATACCGATAGAAGTTTCCGTAAATATTAATTCTTTATCCGGGAACTTGCCGTTCACGTTATTCAACTCTTCCCGGTCGCCTCCGTAATTATGATAAGCGGCACCTGCCAGGAAAGAGGCGGCATTCTCATCCTCGTAGATCTTCATCGGATAACCTTGCTGCTCCAACATATTATCGTAATTGTAATTATGGTCGAAAGCGTAGATCTTCGTCTTGAGACCCGCCTCTTTCAATTTAGGACCTAACGCATCACGCACGAAAGAGAGTTGTTCCTCCCATCCCATAAACAAGGAAGCGGAATTTCCTCGGTTCAAAGGCTCGTTCTGGGGAGTTACCGCCTCGATAGGAATCCCCTCGGCCTCCATCGCCTGTATCCATTTCACGAAATAGGTGGCGTAATCTTGATAATAGGCGGGATTCAGCTGTCCGCTGGTCCACGACTCAAACGGGCGTAAATCCTTTAAGTTGTCCACCTTCATCCACCTTGGACAAGTCCAAGGCGATCCCAAGATCTTTAGAGAAGGGTTGATTGCCAAGATCTCTTTCAAGACCGGTATCACATACTCCTTCTCCTCGCTCTGCAAGGCGAAATTCTCAACACCTTTCGTATCACAGCAGGTATACTCACTCAAAGAGAAATCCGAACAACCGATCGAGATACGGATATAGCTATACCCCATCCCCTCCGTATCAGAGAAAGTCTCCTTCAAGAAAACGGCCCGATCCTCGGGAGCCATCCGCATCAAGTTATAGCTGGTAGAACCCGTTACGGCAGCTCCAAAGCCATCCATCGTCTGATAGCGCAGCGAAGGGTCTATCGTGATCACGGAAGGCGAGTCGGCTTGTTTATCCTCCAAGGCGATCTCACTTCTCACGAAATCTTTCGAACGATCGTTTGTCGTGACATACACTGTTACATGGCCCGAGGTCTTCGCTCCAGAACATGCGTTCAAGCAAATCAGGACCATTAATACCGAAAAGAGAACCATACGTATTAAATGAACTAATTAATCAAATCCAACACATCCTTAAATTAAAGCCTTCACATGACTCTTTAAGATATGGAAGGCAGGGACAGCCATCGATCCATGATCATATCCATCCAACTCATAGATGTACGTATTCTTATGCCCGGCCACTTTCATCATACGCCAGAAATAAGCGTTCTCCTCATAGCGACCCAGCATCTCCATCTCCCGGTCGCCCGAGATGATAATCAATGGGGGAGCGTCGGGACGTACGTAGAACAAAGGGGCGAACTCATCAATACTCGGTTGGGTATCTTTCATTCCCTTCGCCTGTCGATAAGCGAAATGGCTGATCGCATGACCGCTAAAAGGAATTAAGGCGGCGATGGAATCAGCATCTATCCGATACTTAGCCAGCCACTTCTTATCCAGTCCGATCATATTCGTTAAATAACCTCCGGCGGAATGACCCGAGACAAAGATTTTACGCTTATCTCCACCAAACTTCTCAATCTCGTTAAATGTCCAAGCGACAGCAGCGGCGGCATCATCGATACAATCGCTCAAGGTGGCTTTAGGTAGCAGGCGGTAATTTACGGCGACAACAGCTAACCCGCAGTTCTTCAATTCCTTCGGGATGAATTTGCTACCTCCCGACAAACCGCCTCCGTGAAACCAGATTACCGTAGGAAAGTCTTTTGCGTTCTCGGGATAATAAAGATCCAATTTACAACGTTCCACCGCATACGGATCTTTCGATTGGGTGTAAGAGATATCTCCGACTATTGTATAGCCTTGCTCTTGCGCCGCAAGGATATTGCAGATAAACAGACTGAATAGGAATAAATAGATTTTCTTCATGATATTAGATAATAGATTTAACACATCAAATTTAATACAAAAATAAGGAATACCAAAAAAGGAGCCAACCCTTTCGGATTGACTCCCCTCTCTTCCGGCTATCGCCTTCACTCAAGACGGCGGCTACCTACTCTCCCACTGTTACGCAGTACCATCGGCGTGACGAGGCTTAACTTCTCTGTTCGGAATGGGAAGAGGTGGATCCCTCGTGCCAT
>NZ_JAAKDT010000081.1 GCF_011038785.1 Parabacteroides sp. ZJ-118 | reverse complement strand
CCTAACGTATGCCGCTCACTGTCAAAGTTGATGGCGACCTTTACGATGGGCAGGCCGCAGAGGGCGAAGCGTTCCGGGTAATTGCGCAGATGGATTTGATCGAGGGTAATGCCTGCGGTCTTGTTCAACTTCAATTCCACGATGTAGAGCGTTGTCGGTGTGCGCATCACCATATCCACACGGCCTCTGGGAGTACGGACTTCCACATCCACATACATGCCTAACAGGCTGAAGATCGTGTAAAGCAAGGACTGGTAATGACCCTCGTAATCCGTATTGTCACATTGGGGGATGGTGGACAGGAACGTCTGCAACAGACGCAGGGCATCATCCATCCGCTCTCCCGCAATCGCCTCGAAAAGAAGGGCCACCGTAGTAAGTCCATCCGCCGTGTATTGACGCAAATAATTGGGCAATAAGCTCTTCATCAACCCTATACGCACCTCTTTGTTGGGAATGTCGAGTGTGTACAAATTCGTGAGTGAGGAATAATCCTTTATCGTGATGTAACCACTCTGATAGAGCAATGGCGTAATATCGAGCATCCGTTCCGTGGGAGCATCAAACGACTCAGCCAACACTTTACGTGCGCCTATTTGCTGGGGTTTCACGTGATACTTGCTCAGCATCTCGATCAGGTAAGTTGGTGTTCCGCTACCGAACCAGTAGGAGTCGATCCGACCGTTTGCCAGCGCGTTCAGCAAACTGAACGGATTGTATATATCAGGCGACGGCCAGGCGAAATGGTATCCGTCGTAATTCTTTTTCAATGACTTCAAAGCCTCTTCCGGGGTAACGCCGAGGTTGACTGCCAAACGGTCAATGCCCTCGCCCATCTGTTCCCGCATCTCCTCCTCCGTGATACCGCAGAGTGTGGCATATTCCGGGAACATACTGATGTTCAATATGTTGTTTAACTCGCTAAAGATGCTCAACTGGGAGAATTTCGTGATACCGGTCAGGAAGACGAAACGAAGGTAGGGGTCGCAGGCCTTCAACGGACTGTAGAAGTTGCGCATCACGTTGCGAAGAACGGGAAGATCCCTATCCTCGTGCATTACATCCAAGAGCGGGGCGTCGTACTCATCGATCAAGACTACCACCTTTTGCCCCGTCTGCTTATAAGCCCGTTTGATAAGACCTTCCAATCGTTGGTTCGTATAAACAGCGCTCTCATCACGTCCGTATATCTGCTCGTAATCATACAATTTCCTCTCTAACTCGTTCAGAAGCCGATCCTTGTCCGTGTGCTTGGCCGTACTCATGTCGAAATGAAGCACAGGATGGCTCGTCCACTCCTTCTCTAATTTCTCGATGGACAACCCCTCGAACAACTCCTTACGCCCCTCGAAGTAACAGCGGAGCGTAGAGGTCAGCAACGACTTACCGAAACGGCGGGGACGGCTCAAGAAGATATATTTCGAGTCTGAATGCGTCAACCGATAGACCAAATCCGTCTTATCAGCATACACATAACCACCCTCCCGGATTTCCGAGAATGTTTGGATTCCTATCGGATATAATCGTCTCCCTTTCATAATCTTCATTAATTTTTAATACACCCATCTTCTATCTTCCACTCTTCAATCGTACGTTTCTCCGTACTGAAATTGATAGCTACCTTCACCACCGGAAGGCCGCAGAGGGCGAAGCGTTCGGGATATTCCTTCAGGTCGATCTGCTCCATGGCAGCCTCGGCGCTTTGATCCAGTTTCAACTCAATCACGTAAAGCGTGGAAGGTGTGCAGAGCACCATGTCCACGCGCCCCTTCGGCGTACGGACCTCTACATCCACATAATTGCCGAGCAGCGTGAAAATCACATAAAGCAATTGCTGGTAATGACCCTCATAATGCGTATTCTCGCAATAGGGGATCGTAGAGAGGACCGTGCGCATCAAACGCAACGCACCCTCCATGTCACCGTTGTAGATCTTCTCCGCCATTTCCGCCACCAGCGTATTCAGTTCGGCGGGACGTTGCACGTAGTTGGGTAATAGGCTGCGCATCAAGCCGATTCGCACCTCCCTATTTGGGATGTCCAACTGATACAGGTCGGAAAAATGGGAATAGCCCTTGATCGTGATATAGCCGCTTTGGTATAGCAACGGCGTGATGCTTGTCATCCGTTCCGTTGGCGCGTCAAAATCGGCTGCCACACATTTTCGATTGCCGATCTCCTGCGGGATCACATGGTACTTACGCAACATCTCGATCAGGTAGGTAGGCGTTCCACTGCCGAACCAGTAGGAGTCGATCCGACCGTTGGCCAATGCGTTCAGCAAACTGAACGGATTGTATATATCAGGCGACGGCCATGCGAAATGGTACCCGTCGTAATTCTGTTTCAATGATTTCAAAGCCTCTTCCGGGGTAACGCCGAGGTTAGCAGCCAACCGGTCAATGCCTTCGCCCATCTGTTCCTGCATCTCCTCCTCTGTGATGCCGCAGAGCGTGGCATACTCCGGAAACATGCTGATGTTCAATATATTGTTTAGCCCACTAAAGATGCTCAGCTGGGAGAACTTCGTGATACCGGTCAGGAAGACGAAACGAAGGTAGGGGTCGCAGGCCTTCAACGGGCTGTAGAAATTGCGCATCACGTTGCGCAACTGGGGCAAGTCTTTTTCCTCATGCACCACATCCAAGAGTGGAGCGTCGTATTCATCGATCAAGACCACTACCTTTTGCCCCGTCTGCTTATAAGCCCGCTTGATAAGACCTTCCAATCGTTGGTTCGTATAAACAGCGCTCTCATCACGTCCGTATATCTGCTCGTAATCATACAATTTCCTCTCTAACTCGTTCAGAAGCCGATCCTTGTCCGTGTGCTTGGCCGTACTCATGTCGAAATGAAGCACCGGATGACTCGTCCACTCCTTCTCCAATTTCTCGATGGCCAGACCCTCGAACAGCTCCTTACGACCCTCGAAGTAGCTACGGAGCGTGGAGGTCAGCAACGACTTACCGAAACGGCGGGGACGGCTCAAGAAGATATATTTCGAGTCTGAATGCGTCAACCGATAGACCAAATCCGTCTTATCAGCATACACATAATTACC
>NZ_JAAKDT010000007.1 GCF_011038785.1 Parabacteroides sp. ZJ-118 | reverse complement strand
TATTGGGCAGGTACCCGAAACTGATCTTTATCTATAAGATTAACAAGAACTACCTGCATTGTCCCATCTATATTGAGTAATTGGGGATCCTCGTAGTTGCGAAGAAGAGAAATCGATACTAATTATCAGCTACAGACATGTTTTGGAACACTTAGAACCACATTTTTCAGTATTTTTATGTTGCTATTCAAATAAATTTGCTAAGTTTGCAGCAATTTTGGGGATTTAGATACTCTGGAAGGACATATTAACGAAAGGTGTTATTGAGATTATCTTCTGTTTCTTAGATTCTCGCAAAGTTTAAAAACGGTACGAAGATGATAACAATAGCACCACGCCATTTGATATATACCTACCTTATATGCATAAGGCTCTTAGATATTGTCAATATTGGTGTGGGTTGCTATTGTTTTATCCGTACCAAAGGCAATGCGAAAAGCCAAAGAAACAGGATAAAACTAATATAGTTCCCACACCTTATTTTATTAATCTACTTTCTTCGGGGAATTCTGCTGCTTTTTGCTATGCCCGCCGGATACGAAAAAAGCCCCAAAGTATTTAACTTCAGGACTTCACTTTATCTTGCTTCCCTTGAAAGCGGTCCGGACGGGACTCGAACCCGCGACCCCATGCGTGACAGGCATGTATTCTAACCAGCTGAACTACCGAACCATTCTGTAATCAATAAAGACCTAAAAAAGAGGCGGTCCGGACGGGACTCGAACCCGCGACCCCATGCGTGACAGGCATGTATTCTAACCAGCTGAACTACCGAACCTCTTTTTTTATCACGATCTCTCTCGATTGCGGTGCAAAGGTAAGTATTATTTTTAAACCTGCAATAGCTGATGCGAAAAAATATCGTATTTGACATCAAAAATATCGGGAGAGACCTCGGAAGCCACCTAATTATACCGTCCCTATCCCCTTCCCGATCACACCAATTTATCACAAATACATTTCATTTTGGAACTTTTCATTCGCCATTCAGAATTATGTAATGATAATTTGTTACTTTTGCGACTCAATATAAATGCTTAACAACAATGGACGTTGCCATTATTAAATATAATGCGGGAAACATCTACTCGGTAGATTATGCTTTGAAGCGGTTGGGCGTTACCCCAATCATCACGGCTGATCCGGAGTTACTACATAAAGCGGATAAGGTCATCTTTCCCGGAGTAGGTGAGGCTTTCACGACCATGAAGTATTTAAGGGAGCATCAATTGGATCGGGTGATCTTGAACCTAAAGCAACCGGTACTCGGGATATGCCTCGGCATGCAATTGATGTGCATGCATTCGGAGGAGGGAAACGCTGATTGCCTCGGGATCTTCCCCACGGAAGTGAAACGTTTCATTCCGCGAAAGCATGAGGATAAGGTTCCTCACATGGGTTGGAATACCTTGACCAACATCAAAAGCGACCTGTTCAATGAGCGATTGGAGAACAAGTTTGTTTACTTCGTACATAGTTATCATGTACCCGTAAATGAATACACGGCAGCCACGACCGATTACATCCTTCCATTCAGCGCCGCATTACATAAAGACAACTTCTACGCGACACAGTTCCATCCGGAAAAAAGTGGATCGGTGGGAGAAGTTATATTGAAAAACTTTTTAAAGATATGATTGAGCTTATTCCCGCTATAGATATAATAGGAGGCAAATGCGTCCGGTTGACGCAAGGAGATTACGCTACGAAGAAGGTTTACAACGAAGATCCTTTGGAAGTGGCCAAGAGGTTCGAGGGTAACGGCATCCGGCGTTTGCATGTGGTAGATTTGGACGGAGCCCGTGAAGGACGCGTCATCAACTACCGTATCCTTGAGCGGATAGCGACCCGGACTTCCTTGATCATTGATTTCGGAGGGGGTTTGAAACAAGAGGAGGATCTGATGATCGCCTTCAGAAGCGGCGCCCAGATGGTAACCGGGGGCAGTATCGCCGTGAAGAATCCGGGAATGTTCGCCTCTTGGATCAACAAGTTCGGTAGCGAGAAAATCATATTGGGGGCCGATGCCAAAGAGAAGAAGATCGCCATCAGCGGTTGGGAGGAAACAACCGGCCAAGAGTTGATTCCCTTTATCAAAGGATATTACGACAAGGGGATTACCAAGGTGATCTGCACGGATATCGCACGGGATGGCATGCTTCAAGGCCCGGCTATCGATTTATATAAAGAGATACGGGACGAGATCCCCTCTCTTTATATCATAGCGAGCGGTGGCGTAAGCTCGATCGAAGATATTGAGAGATTGTCCGGGGCAGGGATTCCCGCCGTCATTTTCGGCAAGGCCATTTATGAGGGAAAGATCCGGTTGAAAGATTTGCTCCGTTTTACTTGAAATAATAAAACAGATATATGCTAGCCAAGAGAATTGTTCCCTGTCTGGATATAAAGGATGGAAAGACTGTAAAAGGCATCAACTTCGTGAACTTTCGCGACGCGGGAGACCCCGTGGAGCTGGGCGCCCGGTACAGTCGTGAGGGGGCCGACGAATTAGTGTACTTGGATATTACCGCCTCACACGAGGGGCGAAAGACTTTCACCGAACTGGTAAAGCAAGTGGCGGCTCATATCAGCATCCCCTTTACCGTAGGTGGGGGCATCAATGAGTTGAAGGACGTGGATCGTTTGCTTAGCGCTGGCGCCGATAAGGTATCGATCAACTCGGCGGCATTACGGAACCCGGCATTAATCGAGGCGATCGCCAAGCACTTCGGCAGTCAGGTATGTGTAGTCGCCATCGACGCTAATTTTGAGGACAATAACTGGCTATGCTATCTAAACGGAGGGCGTGTCCCGACAAATAAGTATTTATTTCAATGGGCCTCGGAAGCGGAAAGCCGTGGTGCCGGCGAGATTCTTTTCACTAGCATGACACACGATGGCGTAAAAGATGGATATGCGAACGACGCTTTGGCTACCTTGGCCGAAACATTGCATATCCCGGTTATCGCCTCCGGTGGAGCGGGAAAGCGGGAACATTTCCGGGATACATTCGCCGACGGGAAGGCAGACGCGGCTTTAGCGGCCAGCGTTTTCCACTTCGGAGAGATACGGATTGGCGACTTGAAGCAATACCTCAAGGACGAGGGGATCAATGTAAGGATATAACACATTCTATATGAAGATGAAACTAGATTTCGAGAAAATGGGCGGACTAATTCCCGCTATCGTACAAGACAACAACACGAGTAAGGTATTAATGTTGGGCTTCATGAATCAAGAAGCTTATGATGAGACAGTAAGTACGGGTAAGGTTACATTCTTTAGCCGCACGAGAAACCGTTTGTGGATGAAGGGAGAGAGTAGCGGCAACACGTTGCAGGTGGTTAGTATCACGGCGGATTGCGACAATGATACCTTATTGATCAAGGCGATTCCCGCCGGACCGGTTTGCCATACGGGAGCGGATACGTGTTTCGGCGAGAAAAACGAAGAGGAGATCCTGTTCTTGAAATACTTGCAGAACTTCATCGAGCGTCGCCGTCAAGAAATGCCGGAAGGTTCGTATACGACGACCTTGTTCCAGAAAGGCGTGAATCGCATGGCACAGAAAGTCGGCGAAGAAGCGGTAGAGACCGTTATCGAGGCGACCAACGGGACCGAGGACGGATTCATCTATGAAGCATCCGATTTGGTTTACCACTTAATCGTATTATTGACAAGCAAGGGACTTCGTCTGGAAGACCTCGCCCATGAGTTAAAGAAAAGACATAAAGGCTGATAAATTCTATGGAAGAAGATATTCTACTCAAGTTGGAGAACGTGGAGATATGCCGTGAGGAAAACAGGGTATTACACGACGCATGCCTCACGCTTCGTAACGGGGAGTTCGTATATGTGATCGGGAAGGTAGGCTCCGGTAAAAGCAGCCTGCTCAAGTCCTTGTATTGCGAGATACCGATCCGGCAAGGTGAGGCGCGTATCATGGATTACAACCTCGCCAAGATGAAGCGAAAGGATATCCCTTATTTGCGTAGGAAACTCGGCATCGTCTTCCAGGACTTCCAGTTGTTGACCGACCGTTCCGTCTCCAAGAATCTGGAATTCGTGCTGAAAGCCACCGGATGGAAAAAGAAAAGAGAGATCAAGGAACGGATAGACAACGTGCTCCGTCAAGTAGGCATGCAAGACAAAGGCTATAAAATGCCGCATGAGCTATCCGGCGGAGAACAGCAGCGTATCGTTATTGCCCGTGCCCTCCTGAACAGCCCCAAGTTGATCCTGGCAGACGAGCCGACCGGCAACCTAGACCCGGAGACGAGCGGACAAATCGTACAACTCTTACACGACATCTGCCAGCAGGGAACAGCGGTGATTATGACCACTCATAATTACACGATCGTTCATAATTATCCGGCTCGCGTCGTAAAATGCGAGAATGCCTGTCTAAGTGATGTCAGAGAATAATTTTTTTATAACTTCGCGGTCGCATTCGATCGAAAAAGGAAACAATTTAATATAGGACAAAAGAAAATGAAAGTTTTAAAGTTTGGCGGTACTTCTGTGGGATCTGCACAGAGAATGAAAGATGTAGCGAAACTGATCACGGGAGACCGTAAGATCGTCGTATTGTCAGCCATGTCGGGTACAACCAACTCGTTAGTCGAGATTTCCGACTACCTGTACAAAAAGAACCCGGACGGAGCGAATGAGATCATCAACAAGCTTGCCATGAAGTACATGAGCCACGTTGAGGAGCTATACAGCACCGAGGAATATAAACAGAAGGCCAAAGAACTGATAAAATCTCATTTCGAATATATCCGTACGTTCACGAAGGATCTGTTTACCTTGTTCGAGGAAAAGGCTGTCTTGGCGCAAGGAGAGTTGATCTCTACGGGTATGATGAATCTTTATTTGAACGAACGCGGCGTGAAGTCCGTATTGATCCCGGCTTTGGATTATATGCGCACGGATAAGAACGCGGAACCGGATCCGGTCTATATCAAAGAGAAACTGTTGAAATTACTCGCCGATAATAAGGATGCCGACCTATACGTCACGCAAGGTTATATCTGCCGCAACGCTTACGGCGAGATCGACAACCTTCAACGGGGTGGTAGCGACTATAGCGCATCCTTGGTCGGCGCGGCGATCGGTGCGGAAGAGATCCAGATCTGGACAGACATCGATGGCATGCACAATAACGATCCTCGTATCGTACAGGGAACGTCTCCAGTCCGTCAATTGCATTTCGAGGAAGCTGCCGAGTTGGCTTATTTCGGCGCCAAGATCCTTCACCCGACTTGTATATTGCCGGCTAAATTGAACAACATCCCGGTTCGTTTGTTGAATACGATGCAGCCGGACGCCCCGGGCACGTTGATCTCTAACGCGATCGAGAGAGATAAGATCAAGGCGGTCGCCGCCAAAGACGATATCACCTCTATCAAGATCAAGAGCGGACGTATGTTGCTAGCTACCGGTTTCTTGCGTAAGGTATTCGAGACTTTCGAGAACTACCAGACTCCGATCGATATGGTTACGACCTCTGAGGTGGGTGTCTCCGTTACGATCGATAACCGCAAGCATCTGGAAGAGATCGTTGACGATTTGAAGAAGTACGGGACCGTGACCGTAGACGAGGATATGGTTATCGTTTGCGTGGTTGGCGACCTGGAATGGGATAACATCGGCTTCGAGGCTCGTATCGTACAGGCCATGAAGGATGTCCCGGTCCGCATGATCTCCTACGGAGGAAGCAACTACAACGTCTCCTTGCTGATCAAGGCCTCGGACAAGCGAAGAGCGCTGCAAGCGCTGAGCGATCATCTATTTAACAACAACTAAAAACAAACGAGGGCGGCCTTTTGCGGACTGCCCTTATTTATCTTCATATAATCTCTTATATAATATGCTCAAAGGAACATTTCCCGTAGAAAAGTTCAAGCAGCTTTCTACGCCTTTTTATTATTATGATGTCAAGCTGTTGCAAGACACGTTGGACGTAGTAAAAACCGAATCCGGGGAATATGGTTACCATGTGCATTATGCCGTGAAAGCGAATGCCAATCCCCGTATCCTTTCCATCATAGCGGCGAATGGCCTTGGCGCTGACTGCGTGAGTGGTGGCGAGGTGCAGGCGGCGTTGGATGCCGGTTTTCCTGCCGATAAGATTGTCTTTGCCGGTGTAGGCAAAGCGGACTGGGAGATCAACCTAGGACTGGACAATGATATTTTCTGCTTTAACGTAGAATCTGCCGTCGAGCTGGAAATCATCAATGAACTGGCAGCCGCCAAGGATAAAGTGGCCTCTATCGCCCTTCGTATCAACCCGGAAGTGGATGCCCATACGCACGCCAAGATCACGACGGGCATGAAGGAGAATAAATTCGGTATCAACCTCAGCCAATTAGGGGACGTACTGGATAAATTAAAGGCGATGAGGAATGTGAGATTGATCGGTATCCATAGCCATATCGGTTCACAGATCACGGATATGTCCAGCTTCCGCGATTTGGTAATCCGCTTCAACGAGATACAGGAGGAATTGGAGGCTCATGGGGTTACGGTAGAGCACCTGAACTTCGGAGGTGGATTAGGTATCGATTACTATCACCCGAATCATTTATCGATCCCGGATTTTGATAACTATTTCGCGGCTATTCATAAACTACTTCAAGTACGTCCGGGTCAACAGATACATTTTGAGCCGGGACGTTCGATCGTCGCCCAATGCGGTACATTAATCGCTAAGGTATTATATGTCAAGGAGGGAGAGACGAAAAAATTCGCTATCCTTGACGCGGGTTTCACGGAATTGATCCGCCCGGCTATGTACGACGCTTATCACCGCATCGAGAACATCGGCAGCGACGAGGCAGCAGAGGCTTACGACGTAGTGGGTCCGATCTGTGAGTCATCGGATGTATTCGGTAAAGATGTAGAGTTGAACAAGGCGCGGCGCGGCGACTTGATCGCCCTTCGTTCCGCCGGCGCTTATGGCGAGGTCATGGCCTCCCAATACAACTGCCGCCGTTTACCGAAAGCCTATTATTCCGATACGATATAACAATGAGCCCATCGATCGATGTGCCAATATGCCAATATAAAACACAAAGGGTTATGCGTTCTCCCCAAGCTGACCGGCATCAGCTTAGTAAGTAGAGCGACCTCTACTTACTAAGCTGTTTTCAGCCCGCTTACCGAGTTGTTTTTCTTTCTTCCCGCTCCTAAATTCGCGTTAAAATATATTTAATCCACTCATGATTAAGAATATACTGAAAAACGTCCCTTCATTCTAGCGAAAAAACAGTTGCCAAAGTACCCAAGACAAGCTCTTTTAGGCTATTCTATCGGCTCTCGATGGGGAAGCAAGTAGGTTACGATGCCCACTCAAGTAGGTTTATGATTCAATCCTTGTAGGTTTACGATGCCCAACGGCATGGTTTCAAACCCCAAAACAGCAACTTTCCTGCATAAAAACAGCCGTTTTCGAGCAAAAACGACCGCTTATCCCCTTGTTTTATCCGCTATTTCGCGCTCGTTTCAAAAGGGTTGTGTCACGATACCAGCCCTCAAAGAAGCAAATAGTCAGCAATCATCTTCGCATTGTTCCCGCGCTGATCGAACAGCGGGAACAGACTTATATTGAGAATGAAGGAAATTCAATAGCGCTCTTGTTCTTCCGCCACTTGGGGAAGTTCTTCTTCCTCCAATAGCGGGTAAACCGGGGTAAACTCCGCGTGATAGGTAGATTCCACATACCTCTTTTCCAATAAACGAACGACATTCTCTAAGGTGGCTTGTCGTTCTTTGGGTTTAAGCTGGCATTCCCAGATCACCATCGTATTCCAGCCCATCGCCCGTAATTCCTCTCGTACACGGGCATCCCGCGCTTTATTCCGGTTTAGTTTCTCGGCCCACCACTCTACCCGGGTACGGGGAGGACGAAATTCCGGGCAACCCTCGTGCCCATGCCAGAAACAGCCGTTCACGAAGATAGCGGTCTTATATTTACGTAATACGATATCAGGGGTACCGGGAAGGCGTTTCACATTCACACGGAAGCGGAAGCCGCGATGGAACAGGTATTTACGGACTATAATCTCGGGCTTTGTATGCTTGCCCTTAATCATAGACATGATATAGCTACGCTTTTCTTTAGAGATAAGATCTGTCATATCAATCCGGCAAAACTAGAACGTGCGCCAAAGATAGGGCTTTTATTCAAAACGAATACTCCGGGCCGGATCAATCTTCGTAATCAAACAGGAAGGTCCCAGCATCATCAACATAGAGGCGGCCAATGTCCCTATATTCAAAAGGAGCAGTGAAAACAGACTCAGGTCGACAGGCACGGCATCCAAGTAATAAATGGAAGGGTCTAATCGGATCGTATGGAAATGGGATTGAAGCAGGCAAAGGGCGATACCGATGATATTCCCCCACAACATTCCTTTGCCAATCAAGAAGAAAGAGACATACAAGAAGATCTTGCGAATACTGTCATTATTTTGCCCTAAGGCTTTTAAGATTCCGATCATATGGGTACGCTCCAAGATTATGATCAATAATCCGGAGATCATGGTAAACCCCGCGACAGAAAGCATCAGCACCAAGATAACCACGACATTGATGTCCAGCACATCCAGCCAATTAAAGATCATCGGGTTCAACTCCTTGATCGAGCGAGCGTAGAACGTATTGCCATTCCTATCTTGCCGTTCCGCCAGATCAAAATAAATATCCTCGGCCACTCGATCCAAACGATCATAGTCGTCCACCTGCAACTCCAGTCCGCTTACCTGATCTTTATCCCAGCCATTCAAGCGACGTATCTGCTTGATATCAGCGATTACGAACAGCTTGTCATAATCAAGGAAGCCCGTCTCATAAATCCCCGTGATCGTGAACTTACGGGCACGCACGTCGTCTTGCACAAAATAAGTCAGGAAAGAATCCCCGACCTTGAGTCCTAGCAGATCTGATAAGTACTTGGAAATAATAACATCCGTAGAGTTCTTATCCGGCCGGATCGTAAAGATCTCGCCTTCTTTTAAATTATCCTTGAAGAAAGTCCAGTCATAATCCGTGTCCACGCCTTTCAAGACAATCCCTTGAAAATCTTGGTCAGTCTTCAAGATACCGAGCTTCGTCGCGAATTTCTCGACATGGCGAATCCCCGGGAACGCGTCGAGCGCATCCAATAATGTATCGCTAATCGCTATCGGTTGCGACTCATAAGAAGAATTACTATCGAAATTCGTGATCCGGATATGCGAGCCGAAACCGATCACCTTGTTCCGGACCTCTTTCTTAAAGCCTATCACGATCGCCACCGAAAGGATCATCACCGCCAATCCCAAGGCGATCCCGATCATGGCAATACGAACAGCGGGAGGAGTAACCTCTCGATCCCCCTCCTTACTGAAATGTATCTTTTTGGCGATAAACAGTTCTAAATTCATTTATACCATTCTTCCCGGATAAGCTTCCAACGCCTTTGCCAACACTGTCAAAGCCTTCGCAAGGTCTTCCTTTTTCAAAACATAGGCCACACGAACCTCATTCTTACCAAGTCCCGGTGTCGTGTAAAAACCCGACGCCGGCGCCATCATGACCGTCTGACCCTCGTACGCAAACTCTTCCAGGCACCAAGCACAGAACTTATCGGCGTCATCCACCGGAAGTTTAGCCACTGTATAAAAAGCGCCCATCGGTATGGGAGAATAAACTCCGGGGATACGGTTCAAACCATCGATCAAACATTTACGCCGTTCCACATACTCGTCATAAGTCTCACGGGCATACTCCTCGGAAGCATCCAAAGAGGCCTCGGCAGCGATCTGTCCGATCAAAGGCGGACTTAAACGCGCCTGGCAGAACTTCATGACGGCACTACGCACTTCGGCATTTTTCGTAATCAACGCACCGATACGGATACCGCATTCCGAATAGCGTTTGGAGACAGAATCGATCAATACCACGTTCTGCTCGATACCTTCCAGATGACATGCCGAGATATACGGGGAACCGGTATAGATAAACTCTCGGTACACCTCATCCGAGAAAAGATAAAGATCATATTTCTTTACGATATCCCGGATTTGATTCATCTCACGACGCGTATACAAATAACCGGTAGGATTGTTCGGGTTACAGATCAGGATCGCTTTGGTACGCTCATTGATCAACTCCTCGAATTTCTCTACTTTCGGGAGAGAAAATCCTTCCTCTATCGTAGTCGTCACTGTCCGGATCACGGCTCCCGCCGAGATAGCGAATGCCATGTAATTGGCATAAGCCGGCTCCGGGACGATAATCTCATCCCCCGGATTCAAGCAACTCAAGAAGGCAAACAACACAGCCTCCGAACCACCGGTAGTAATGATAATATCGTCGGCCGTAAGGTTAATATCATACTTTTTATAATACCCGACCAATTTCTCGCGATAACTGCGATATCCCTGACTAGGGCTATATTCCAACACCGTATGATCGATGTTGCGGATCGCATCGAGTGCCACTCGCGGAGTGGGAAGGTCGGGCTGACCGATATTCAGGTGATATACATGAACTCCTCTCTGTTTGGCAGCATCGGCCAATGGAGCCAGCTTCCGGATCGGGGAAGCGGGCATTTCGACTCCTCTTTGTGAGATGTTGGGCATTATTATTCTATGTTTATTTGTTTTTGAACGTCAAAGATAGGTATTTTAGTTGACAGTTGCACCCGATTCAAGCGTTTATGACTTACACTCAATTCTTGCTTCTCTTAAATGCCTGGCCGCGGCGAGTCTTTGCTGGCGTGCATCGTAGAGACAAAAGCATTCGGATCGATCTTTTTCACCTCATCTTTCAAACGGGGCATATCTTTCCGTTCAGCGATCGTGAATATAATCTCAGTCTCATTTCCCTGATACATTCCCTTACCGTGGATAAAAGTACCTCTCATACCCATCTTATCGACTATCAGGGTTTTCAATTCCCGGGTCTTACGAGAGACGATGAAGACGGCACGGTTCGGATTCTCCGTCTGGAACATCTCCACGATCTTTCCATACACGAAAATAGTAAACCATGAATACAATGGTACCGCCCAATCCTTAAACACGATCAAACCCGACAATACGATCGCGGAATCCAGTACGATGATCATATTGCTGACCTTCAAGTTGGAGTCATTCGCGATTACGCGTGCCAATACATCTGTACCGGCACTCGTACTTTGCGCCCGGAAAACACAAGTCACACCCAATCCTAAAATAGCTCCTCCATAAAAGGCGGCGATAAAGGCATCGTTCTCCACCAACGGATCGGTGAGGAAATAAGACAATGAGTCGGTAAATATAGAGATCAGCAAGAAAGTAACGATCGTCTTCGGGCCGGAAGACAATCCGATCTTTTTCATGGCCAAAATCATCAACGGGATATTGAAGCAAAGCGCCGTCGCACCCATCGGCAAACCATCCGGAAAGAACGGGAACAAATTCTTTGTCACATAGTGGATTACGATAGAGATACCATACACACCTCCCGGTACGATTTTGTAAGGAGCTAGGAAAAGCACGTAACTAAGTGCCTGCAAAAATGAACCTACCACGATTAAGGAATAGTCCGTTACATTTCTCTTCAAAGTAGCGTTAGAAAGGGCCAAAAGTTTTTGCGTTGTCATGACTCGAATTAAGCGTTATTTGTAAAACGCCGCAAACTTACACAATCTTCTCCGATTTATACGCAGGCCTCAAAAAAAAGTATCCCCACTATTTACCTTTTGACAGGAAATAATGGGGAAGAGACTCTCTCTTATAAGATAAATTACTTACTCGCGTTATCGGCCAAGTACACTTCCGGGAACGTATCAACACCCATCGTACGGTTGTTGTTGTTCGTGATGTTCAGTAAAGTAACATACTTACGATATTGATCCGGGTTCAAGGCCCTCTTCATCAATTTCAAGTTTCCATAAACCGCCTGATACATCTTCTTACCCTGCAATTTGGCGCTAGCTCTCACACTCGCATTCTGCATCTCGATAAAATACTCATTGATATTAGCGACCTCATCCAACTGGCCCGGAGTCAATTGCAAATAGTTTGCTAACCTCTCTGTACTTATCACGAACGGTTCTCTACTCAAACTCGGTTTCTGAGCAAAGCTCATTGTCGCACACATCAGTAAGGCTGCGACTGCCATTCCAAAACGTTTCATAATACCTAATAACCTTAAATTGTTAAACCTAAACAAAAATCTTAACTAATTAAACGCGGCGTCTCCGCATCTTCTACGCTTTCTCTTTTTGCCGCTGCAAATATAAAAGCATGTTTTATAACATCACTCTTTAATGACGTTAATTATTGCAAACAATTGACATTATTAATATATATCAAGGTATATCGCAATCGTTTTGTAGCATATATTACGATAAACACTATCTATTTTATCATAGATGCCGTTTATAAACAAACAAAGACCTAGATATGACGAAGTACGCCGGGGGTTAGACGAAACCGGGAATCAAACCGATCAAGGAATCAGCTTATTCCTCTCGTATGAGGCTTTTACCAAGTGGATATAGACAAATAAGGAAAGAAGGCAACAAGCCGCCCCGACTCCGTAGGCGGTAGCCAGATTGGCATGGGTAGCGATAAAGCCGGCGGATAGCATCCCAATCCCCATCCCGAAATCGAAAGAGGTCAAGTAGGTAGAAGTAGCCGTACCACGCATATGATGCGGAGCGACATTCACGAAAAGACATTGAAAAGCCGGTACACTCACGCCAAAACCGACACCGATCGCCAAGGCGCAGGCGAAGAAAACAAACGATGTATGTACGGTAGCGAAGACGGAAAACGAGATCGCTAAAGAAATCAAGGATACGACGGACACGACATGAATCTTGCCATGGTCCACCAACCGCCCGGAAATCAAACGGGCCGTCCCTACACCGATCGCCATACATATAAAGAAATAGCCGGGGCTCGGCACCTCGATCTCTTTGCCATATAATACCACGAACGAGAGCAACATCCCATAAGGTATAGCGACCAGCAGATAGGCTAAAGCCGCAGGAAGCGCTTTCACCAAGATAAAACGATCCAACGAGAAGGCCGGGCGAGGCACTTCCTCCCGTTTCGGATAACAGATCAGCCCAACGGAGCCGATCCCGATCAAGGCGATCACCCAAGCGACCCCTATGATCCAAAAGAACCCATGCCGATCGTATAGCCCGACCGCCACCAAAGGAGCTAACGACATAGCGAGATTGATCGTCAATCCGTAAAAGCCCATGCCCTCTCCCCTTCGCTTGGAAGGGATCACGTCTATCGTAATCGTATTGCCTGAGACAGAGGTCAATCCCATAAACCCACCTTGGATGAAACGAACCGCCATGATCGTGTAGATCGTCATGGCAAACCAATAACCCGCGAACAAACAGGCGAATACCGTGAAAGCAAATACATATAGCGGTTTGCGGGAGAAACAATCCACCAGATACCCCGAGAAGGGGCGCACGCACAGTAACCCGATCGTATAACTAGACACGACCACCCCCACCTCCGACGTGCTGATGCCCAATTCTTCTACCAGATAGACCGGCATAGTAGGCATCAACATATAAAAGGCAAAATTCATCAAGAAGTAAGAGATACAACATTGGACGAAATTCCGGTTCCAAAGTACAGGTTTAGTCTCGCTCATTCCCCTTTATTACTTATGCCAGCTCACTCAACTCCAGCCAGCGCATCGTTTTCTCGTCGATCTCCTCCATGACCCGGGTAATCCGTTGAGATTTAGCCATAAGCTCATCCGTAGATAAAGTACCACTGCTCATCGCAGTCTCCAACTCTGCTTTCTCTGCCTCCAAAGCCGGTATCTCCTCCTCTAGGGCCTCGAACTCTTTCCGTTCCTTGAAAGTGAGTTTCTTCTTTTGCTCACCCACCGGACGAGACGGCTTCTCCGGAGCCGGATTTTGCTTCGCTTGCAAGGCAGCCTCCGGCTCTTTTTCCAGTTGGTCTTGCACGTTTTTCCAGTCCCGGTACTGCGTATAGTTACCGGGGAAATCCTTGATATCGGCGTTACCCCGGAAAACCAGCAGATGATCTACTACCTTATCCATAAAGTAACGGTCGTGGGAAACCACGATAGCGCACCCCTTGAAGTTACGAAGATATTCTTCCAAGACGTTCAAGGTTACGATATCCAAATCATTGGTCGGCTCATCGAGTACCAGGAAGTTCGGACTACGCATCAATACCGTACATAAATACAGGCGACGCTTCTCGCCACCGCTCAACTTATAAACGTAATTATGCTGTCTCTCCGGCGTGAACAGGAAATAGTTCAAGAACTGGGAGACTCCCATCTTCTGTCCGTTACCCAAGTCCACGTATTCGGCGATCGCCTGCACCACGTCGATCACTTTCATTTGCTCATCGAACTTCAAGCCATCTTGGCTGTAATAGCCGAAGCGAACGGTCTCGCCCACATCGAAATAGCCGCTATCGGGAGCAACCTCGCCCATCAGCATCCTGATGAAGGTAGATTTACCCGTACCGTTATTTCCGACAATACCCATCTTCTCGTAACGGGCGAAAATATAATTGAAATCCTCCGTAATCTTCAAGTCACCGAAACGTTTGCTCACGTTCACCGCCTCGAAAATCTTAGACCCGATGTAAGAAGCCTTCACGTCCAGGTTCACCTTTCCAGTATCCCGTTGTTGCTTCGCTTTCTTTTCCAACTCATAAAAGGCATCGATACGATACTTCGCTTTTGTACCCCGCGCCTGTGGCTGGCGACGCATCCAATCCAGCTCCGTGCGGAGAAGGTTCTTTGCGCGTTCCACATCGGCGTTCATCGCCTCGACACGCTCTTGGCGTTTCTCCAGATAATAGCTATAATTACCTTTATACGAATAGATTTGCTTATTATCGATCTCGATGATCTCACTACAAACACGATCCAAGAAGTAACGGTCGTGCGTCACCATCAAGATACTGATATTGGCCCGGCTCAGATAATCTTCCAGCCATTCGGTCATTTCCAAATCCAAATGGTTCGTCGGCTCGTCCAAGATAATCAATTCAGGGTCCGTGATCAAGACATTTGCCAGGGCAACCCGTTTCAACTGCCCGCCGGACAATTCCCCAATCTTCTGGTTGCAATTCTGTATCTTCAACTGCCCGAGGATTTGTTTCGCTTTCTGCTCATAATCCCACGCCTTGAAGCTATCCATACGGGTAAGGATGTCCTCCAGATTCGAATGATCCTTTTTCTCCATCACCTCCTCATACTCAGCTATCAACCGAACCGTCTCGTTCTTCGAGTGGAAGCAAGCCTGTAGCACGGTCAGTTCTTCCGGATAAGAAGGTGATTGCTCCAAATACCCGACCCGCAGGTCTTTCCGAAAAACCACCTCACCCGAGTCGCAATCCTCCTTGCCACCGATAATATTCAATAAGGTAGTCTTGCCCGTACCGTTTTTAGCGATCAACCCGATCTTCTGTCCTTGCGCGACTCCGAACGTTATATCCTCGAAAAGAACCAAATCACCGAAACTCTTGGTCAGCTTATCTACCTGAAGGTAACTTATCATGTTTTCTTATTTAAATTCAAATCGGAAGGCAAACTTACGCAAAAATCCCCGAATTTTAAGCTTTTCTCCGTACCTTTGGTGGAGGAATAAGAAAAACATCATGAATAATGATCAACTATCTAGAACAACTAAAATGAATACACAAAGTAAAATTTATTTCGCCGGAGGATGTTTCTGGGGAACAGAACATTTCATGAAACAAATCCATGGGGTTACTAATACTCAGGTTGGTTATGCCAACGGAAAGACAAGTATCAAGAATCCGACTTACGAACAGGTCTGTAACGATAACACCGGATTTGCCGAGACCGTTGAAGTAAGCTACAACCCGCAACAAGCTGATTTAAACCTACTGTTGGAGCTATACTTCAAGACGATAGACCCTACAAGTCTCAACCAACAGGGTAATGATATCGGATCGCAATACCGTACCGGCATTTTTTACACCAACGCCACTGATCTGCCTATCATCAAAGAGGCTATAGAGACATTGGCTAAAAAGTATTCTAAACCTATCGTTATCGAGGTGGAGCCGTTAGTTAATTTCTATCCGGCAGAAGAATATCATCAAGATTATTTAGGCAAGCATCCGGATGGTTATTGCCATATAAGCCCGGAACTATTCGATTTCGCCCGAAAAGCAAGTAGGGAGAAAAAACGGCAAGCCCCTTTCTGAACTAAATTACACTTTTGAACCAGAAAGCGAAGGTGTATGTCCCGGATATGGTTCCCTTGCAAAGAGCGACCATAAGTTGCCTTCCATCTACTAAAAAAGCCCCGGAGTTTATACAACCCCGGGGCTTACGATCTATCGCTTGTTACTTTATTTTACAAAAGGAGCCTTGATCAAATAGTCGGCGCAATCCTTCACGCCCTCAAATTGAGTACGTCCGTCCGGCATCCGTTCCAACTCTACGAAATAGTCCTTGATTCCGTTCGCGTACATTTGCTTGAAGATCATCTCAAAGTTCATCATACCACTTCGGCCGAATACGGCACGATCCTTGATATGCAATACCTTGATACGATCCGGGTGTTTCTGCATATACTCGACAGGATCATTCTGTCCCATGACAGTCCAATAAACATCCATCTCGAAGAAGACCTTGCCGGGATCCGTGTTTTTCAACATCAAGTCATAAATCTGGTCTCCAACTTTCATGAAGGCAGCGAAAGGATTTCCCTTCATCTTTTCCTGCTGTTCTTTCGTCGCGACACGATTGAACTCCATATTATGATTATGATAACCAAAACCGGTAGCGATACCCTCAGCCTTGATAACATCCGAGGCTTGATTGAAAACATCGCAAACCAATTTAGCCTCATCATGCGTAGTAATCGTCGGCATCATTGGCTGGATCAGATATTTACAACCCAACTTCGCGTGATCGGCGGCCGTAGCTTTCCAATACTCCATTATTTTCGGTGTAATCTCCTTCGAGTATTTACGAATCATAGCCCGACGAGGATCTGAGGCCGACGCATCAACCGGATTTACATGCGAGCTGACAATCTTTAAGCCGGCATCCTCTACCATCTTCTTAAATTCCATCATAGGAACGCCTCCGATAGCACCTTTACCATAACCCGCCAACTCCAGTTTGGAATATCCCATATCCTTTACCTTCCGAAGATTAGCGGCCACATCACCCTTATACAGCTCTTGAGACAATGAATAGATTTGCAAGCCCATCTCCTTACCGGCATGAACTTCACCCACCGTCTCCGGCACATGGTTCACCACACTCGCGGAAGCCCCTTTAGCCGCCAGCAGTCCGCCAGCGGTAAAAAGGCCCATATTTTTCAAAAAATCCCGTCTGTTACCCATAAACGTTATCTTGTTAAATCAGACTTACTTACAGAAATAAGGCAATGTATACGGTTTGCGGTATTGATACCAGTACAGACGATGAGCGGCAGCTTCCTTATCATTACCGAAGCTCAACGTAGCCGGATTCCATTTAACCGGGCGGCCCAGCTCGCGAGCGATATTCTGCAAGCAGCAAAGTGTATTCGTACTGCAACCTACCTCAACCGGAGCGATCGGGTTCTCACGCGAACGGACACAATCAACGAAGTTCTGCATGTGCGGCGCGCTTGTCTCATAGTTTCCATTGTTTCCACCCTGCTTGTTCTTCTTATCTTTCAATTTCTTCATGTATTCCTCATACATCTTCTTGCGCTCTTCCGGAGTCATCATCTTCGGACGTCTTTCGATCAGATTCTTCAAATCAGCAGGGATCTTAGACTGATCAGAGCAGTTGATGTAGCCGCGGGCAACCTCGATCCAACCGTTATCACCGATAAACTTGATACCCTGTGCATTCGGATTGTCCTCCAAGTAAGGTTGTTCCGTCATGACAATGCCATTCGCATAGCGCATGGTTGAATATTGTGTACCATTGTATCCCTTGGGTGTAAACTCAACCGGACCGGAGCCATCCATACCGATAGCGGCCTGGGCGATATCGAACATATGAGCGCCCCAGTCAGCGGTATAGCCATTACCGGTCTCTTGATACCAGCGCCATGCGCCCCATAGTTTCTCGTTCTCTTCCGGATCCAGAGAAATAGGAGGACATAAATCAGGATGATAATGGATCTTCGGATCGTTCAACGGACCCATCCATTGATTGAAGTTCAAATTAGCGGGAACCGGCATTTCCGGCAAGTTCAGCGGCGTAGGAGGCTCACCTACACGTGCATATATTTTCTCTACATGACCGATGGCGCCATGCTGAACCATATCGATCGCAGCTTGGAACTCTTTGCTGGAACGTTGCTGGCTACCTACTTGAAGCACACGCTTGTTATCACGTACGGCCTTCACCATAGCCAAACCTTCGGAGATCGTATAAGCCAACGGTTTCTGGCAATATACGTCTTTTCCGGACTGGCAAGAATGGATAGTAGCCAAAGCATGCCAATGATCCGGGGTAGCGACCTCGATAGCGTCGATATCCTTACGCTCCAGCAAATCCTCGTAAAACTCATATTGATCACAACGTTGATTCATTCCCTTCGCAGCTTGCCATTCAGCGACGCGTCTTCTGAAACGCTCTGTTTTCATCGTATCCACATCACAACATGCGGCAACCTGTATGCCCGGACATGCGGCAAACCCCTTGAAATCCGATAACGCTTGCTGCCCCAGGCCGATAAAGCCCAAGACTACCCGATCGCTCGGAGCGATACGAACGCCATTCATGGCCCAACTGGGAAGAATTGTTAAACCCGCCAATCCTAGAGCGGAAAGGCCTAAAAACTCTCTGCGGCTTACGCCTTTCTTAGTGTTTTCTTTCATGGTAATTTTGTTAATAATATAAGATAATTTGTAACTTGGTCTGAGAATTACTGCCCCAAAGTTATAGAAAAATAATTTATTCCCATAATAATCCTTTTAAAAAAAAGAACCACCTTTTAAAGGATAGTCTCATTTTGACTAAAATCAATTCTAAAACGCATATCCGAAGCCTACGTTCAGGTAAATCGGATACATCCCGAAGGTAATCGTATCGAAATCCTTTTGGAAGATATCGTTCAACCCCCATGTCAAATCAGCGTATACGATAAGGTGCTTAAATGCTTTCCATTCCGTACCGATCTGCGCTCCCCACTGGAACTTTCTTAAGTTATCCGAGAAGTCATAGGAAGCACGGTTGTCGCCGGAAAACTCCACCTTCGCACCGGTCGGATTGATCTCGCGCAGATAACCGTCGTACACATAGCCGGAGAAGTCCCGGTTTGTAGCGAACGAGACAAACGGCCCCGCCGAGAAACTCACCCGGTTATTTAATTGGTAAAGAGCCACGACCGGGATCGAGAAATAAGCGTTCTCCACTTTCGTCTGCACGCCGCCGGTCCAGTTTCCCTTCAGCTTCTCGCCACCGGAGCCGATGATCTCCATGCTGTAATTCTTAACCGTCGCCTTCGTCTCCATACCTTTATTCTCCAGACGAAGACCGATCATCATTCCCCATTCCTTACGCTCGCCGAACCATTGCTTGATATCGCCCTCTATGGAGACGCAAAGCGTAGGACGGTAACTATCTATCGCTCGAATCTCGCGAGGCAATGGCACCGGAGCGGTCCCGCCCACATTGAAGCCGGCTTTTACCGTATATTCCAATCCCCTGAGGGAAGACCAGATTATTCCTTGGTTTCTCTCCTGCTGCGCCTTCAACGTAACGACACCCGACAGACACAGTATACCTATTAATACTATATATCTTTTCATACCCACTGTTTTTTTAATTCTCACCGGACTGGATTATCTCCACCTCATCGATCCAAAGCGTGCTACCTTCCGCTCCCTCGAAGACATCGCCTTTCAAACTCGAGGAGAAAATCAAGGATAACTGGTAGCCGCCTTTCGCCAGCTTCTCCTTATCGATCACCTTACCGGGCTTGGCCACGAACGGGATGTAGAAATGCGTCCACTCATCCGTCTCTTTCTGATCGCTGATCCGGGCAACGGATATCAGGTTCGGGCTTGTCAACCCGTTGAAACCATCCAAATATTTCACATGCTCATCCGTCTCGTAGAAGATGGCGTAGATATCACATTGGTCTTTCTTGCCTTTTACCTCCTCGCCATTCACTTTATACGACTTTCCCGCCTTGTATTTATAATAGCCGCTCAGGTACGTCGGCACATGATCGAAAGGACGTCCCAATCTCGTGCCTTTCCGTGCGTCCGGGATCGCGTTCAGCAAATCAAACGTACCGATAAACAGGTTTCCCGCGGCGATCGGCATACCGAATCCGCTACCGAAACTGCCCGTGCTGCGGGTCACCAACTTGGCGCATTTACCGACATATCCGTTATCATCCTGCATGGTGGGATAGTCCCACGGCGTCTTGGGCACACCCGTCAAAGCAAAACCGGCGTTACCGCTCGCCCATGTCACGGAATCTCCCTCCGACGTGAAATCATAGAATATCTGGTAACGTTCTTCCGTCGGCTCCATCGCTATATGCTCGAAATGATATTCCGTGCTTACGCCGGAGACGATGCAACGTACCGTATAGGTCTTCGTCCAGTGGCCATCCTCGGAAGTAACCGTATAGGTCCTCGGTGTCGTAAAATCAAAAGCGGATCCACTGGCCGGTTCGATCGTAGCGCCGGGAGTCAAGGTGAATACCGGGGCCAGGTTTGTAATATCAGCGTCACTTTTCACGGTCAGCGTCACGGACTCGTTTTCGATCTCCGGCTCGGTTTTCAACAGATCGTCATCTACCGTACACGACAGGATATCCGCTTCAGCGTTGGGCGCCTCCTCCCGGATACAAGCGACGGAGAGGAGCGTCAACAGAGCGCATACAACTAAACTTTGTACCTTCATACTTCGAAATCTTTATAATTCATATTGAAAAAGGATTACACCTTCCTATGCTTCATAGCGGTCTCTTTCGAGCACCTATAACGGGGAGCAAAGATAATCTATTATGCGATACGTCGTATCCCCATACGTTCTAATAACTTTTTTACAAGGATCTTTTCTCACACCCCGGGGGATGATCGCTATGCGGGCGTCGCGATCGGGAAGAGAGGATCTGGGGATGGAACGGGTTTTCCATCACGCGGAGGCGGATAAGTATCTTCGCGGAGGCGGGGCGGTGCGCCCCGCCTCCGCGAGACAGGCTATTTATTGGTGTTCGGGGCGCAGCAGGTCGTTCACCGTCTTCACGGGATTGAATGTCTCGATCGGGACTTCCACGAAGACCGTGTTCCAGTCGCTCATGGCACCGTTCCACAAACCGGGCAATTCCAGCGCTTTCAGCTCACGGCCATCCTTGCTCTTATAGGAGATGAAGCCCGTGTTCTTGTCCACGTAATCCGGCAAGTTGTATTTCTCGCCCTTGTAATTCTTGACGGCGCAAACCAAATCCACGGGATTGAAGTGAGTGCCTTTCTCAAACATCGCCCGCTTGGCCGGATCGTCCTTGTCGATCTGGGAGCTTTCAAGCACCTGCAAGGAAATCGTACCATCCGGATTCTCCGCCAAGAAGGGGCCGCCGCCCGGCTCGCCTACATTCTTCACCATACCGCATACGCGCAGCGGGCGAAGCAGCTTGCTCTTGATATACAGGATCAACTCGGCGTCTTCCAGCAATTTCGTATCCGGGTTCTTGATACAGAGATCCTCTTGCAAGAAACGGATCATCTCCTCCACCTCGGCATGGGTATATTTACCGGTCTCGATCTGTTCCAGATATTTGAAAGCCTTCTCCTGCAGGGTCACCAAGACACCGGCGATCACCTTCTTATAGATAACCGTAGCGCATTTAAAGCTGTCCGGTACCACGTTGTCGATGTTCTTGATAAATACCACATCGGCATCCACATCGTTCAAGTTCTCGATCAAGGCGCCATGCCCGCCCGGGCGGAACAACAACTGATCATTCTTATCGCGGAACGGCGTGTTGTCCATCGCGGCCGCCACCGTATCGGTACTCGGTTTCTGGATACTGAAAGAGACCTCGTATTTCACGGAGAACTTCTTCTCGTACTCGCCGGATTTATCGGCCACCAATTGCTCGAATAAAGCCTGATGCTCCGGAGACACCGTGAAATGGATATTCACCTCGCCGGCGTTATTCTTGGCGTACATGGCGCCTTCGGCCAGGTGTTCCTCCATCGCCGTGCGAACCGTATCGGCATAGGTATGGAAAAGCAACAGGCCTTTCGGCAGCTGCCCGTAATTCAAGCCTTTCGGCCCCAACAAAGTGGATACCACCTCCTTGTACTCGCCCGAGGCCACCAACGTCGGGATGTCCTTCCCCGTATTCTCCACGCACTTCTCGTCCAAAGCCTTATAGAAAGCGAATTTCTCGATCTCGCCGAAGAACTTCTTCTCAAAAGCGTTCGTAGGTTCCGTATAATCCGCCGAGAGGAACTCGTACAGATTCTTAAACATACGGCTGGCGGCGCCGGAGGCAGGCACGAATTTCACGATCTTCTTGTTTTTAGCCAGGTAAGCGTCCCAGGCATCCATATAAGAGGCCTGTTCCTCTTTCGTTACGACCCGGATCCCTTTTTCTACCGAAGCGGAGGCCGCTATCTCAAGAAAGGGGAAACCCTTTACGAAGCAAGCGAGTTGCTCTTCAATCTGTTTTTCGCTGATTCCTTTGGCTTTCAGCTGTTCTAAATCGTTCGCGTTTAACATAGTATAGTATTTAATGTGAATAATCTCATCCGTAACGCCGCGGGCGCTCATGCGCCGTGCGTATCGCAAATGTATAAAATAACCGCAAGATACGTGTTGAAAATTCCTAGAAAAAAGTATTTTTACAGCATGTTTTGCGGCCTGTCCTCAACCGGGCTATAAAAATGATACGACTTATGGATACAATCGGATTCTTTACGCCTGAGGAAAAGAAGCGGTTCTTCTCCCAATACAGGCTCTTGTTACGAAACCTTTACGCTTCCCTGGAGAGAGAGGATATCCGGAAGATGAAGGAGCTGATGAAACGGGTTGTCGCCCTCGATTGCTACGGCAGGGACAAGAATGGTATCAACGGTTTATCGCGAAATATCGACACGGCTTTGATCGCCACCTCGGAGATCGGCTTGAGACGCAGCTCGGTCATCGCCCTCCTGTTATACCGCCCGGTATTGAAGAAGGCGATCACGCCGGAGGAGGTGACGCGGGAATTCGGGACGGACGTGACCTTGATCATCCGCCGCCTCTTGAAGACCTCCGACTTATATGCCCGGAACACCGCCATCAACTCGGAGAATTTCCATCATTTGCTGTTCTCGTTCGCCGAGGACGTACGCGTGATCCTGCTTATGATCGCCGACCGCCTCTGCCTCATGCGCATGGGGAAACAGATGCAGGAGGATGACCGCATCCGGCTGGCTACCGAGGCCTCCTACTTATACGCTCCCCTCGCCCACCGGCTGGGTTTGTATACGATCAAGAGCGAGCTGGAAGACCTTTCCCTGAAATACACGGACCGGAAACAGTATGACTTCATCAAGCGGAAGCTGAATGAGACGAAACGCTCCCGCGACGCTTATATCGCCGAGTTCATCGCCCCGGTCAAGCGGGAGCTGGCGGCGGCGGGATTCAAGTTCGATATCAAGGGACGTACCAAATCCATCCATTCCATCAACAACAAGCTGAAAAAGCAGCAGGTGGAGTTCGAGGGCATCTACGATCTTTTCGCGATCCGGATCGTATTGGATACACCGCCGGAGAAGGAGCGCTCGGAATGCTGGCAAGTCTACTCCATCGTCACCGACATGTACCAGCCCAACCCGAAGCGCATGAAAGACTGGATCTCCATCCCGAAGAGCAACGGTTACGAAAGCCTGCACATCACGGTTATGGGACCGCGCAACAAATGGGTGGAGGTGCAGATCCGCACGAAGCGGATGGACGAGATCGCCGAGCGAGGCCTGGCGGCGCACTGGAAATACAAGGGCGTGAAAGCGGAGAGCGGGCTGGACGAGTTCCTCAATACCGTACGCGCCGCCCTGGAGGCCAAGGAGAACAATCCGCTCGACTTGATGCAGGATTTCAAGATGGATCTCTACAAGGATGAGATCTACGTCTTCACCCCTACCGGCGAGCTGATCAAGCTGGCCAAGGGAGCGACCGTGCTCGATTTCGCCTTCGCCATCCACACGAAGCTGGGATGCAAATGCGTATCGGCGAAAGTGAACGGGAAGAACGTGCCGATCAAACACGTGTTGAGCAACGGCGACAGCGTATCCGTGATCACGTCGCCGGCGCAAAGCCCGAAGCGGGACTGGCTGAACTTCGTCGTCACCTCCAAGGCCCGCGTGAAGATCAGGCAGGTCTTGAAGGAGGAGACCGTGAAGGCCGTGGAATTCGCCAAGGAGATGTTGCAGCGCCGCTTCAAGAACCGGAAGATCGACCCGGACGAGCCGACCCTGATGCGTTTTATCAAGAAGAGAGGCTTCAAGACCGTCACGGACTTCTACATCGAGATCGCCGAGGAGCGCCTCGACCCCAACCAAGTGATCGACGAATACCTGGAGGCCGTCCGCAAGGAGACGGAGACGAGCGCGCGCGCCGAGGTGCGCAGCGCCGAGGAGTTCGTGACGACGACTCCGGTGGAGGAGCGGTCGACGAGCAAGGATGTCCTGGTGATCGACAAGAACCTGACAGGCATCGAATACAAACTCGCCAAATGCTGCAACCCGATCTATGGCGACGAGGTTTTCGGTTTCGTCTCCACGCAGGGGATCAAGATCCACCGTATGGATTGCCCGAACGCCCAGGAGATGTTCAGCCGCTTTGGCTACCGGATCATCCGCGCGAAATGGAGCGGCAAGGGAGACGACGGCTACGCCGTCAACTTGCGGGTGATCGGGCGGGACGACATCGCGATCGTCACCAACATCACCTCCGTGATCGGCAAGGAGCCGAACGTCACGCTCCGCTCCCTGAGCATCCACTCGGTGGACGGGCTGTTCCAAGGGAGCTTCACCGTGTCGGTGAGAGACACGACCGCGCTAAACCTGCTGACCAAAAAGATCAAGGCGGTGAACGGCGTGAAAACGGTAGAGCGATTGAACGCCTGACGAACGGAGGCTTCTCTCGTCAGCGCTGCCGCGCGACCGGCTTCAGCCCCATCTTCTCCGCGCGTCGCAGCAGGAACCGGCGGGCCGCCTCATACTCGTTCGGGATCGCGCCGTCGAGGATGGCGTTCTTGATCGCCTCTTTCAGCACGCCGACCGGCCTGGAGGGCGCCAGGCCGAACGTCTCCATGATCTCCTCGCCGGATACGGGGGGCTGGAAGTTGCGGACGCGGTCTTTTTCCTCTATATCGGCCAGCTTCTCGCGCACCTTGCGGAAGTTGTCCAGGAAACGGCGGACCTTCTCCGGGTTCTTGCTCGTGATATCGGCCTCGCAGAGTTTCATCAGGTCGTCGATATCATCTCCCGCGTCGAACAGCAGGCGGCGGATCGCCGAATCCGTCACCTCGTCGTCCGACAAGGCGATCGGACGCATGTGCAGGCTTACCAGCTTCTGCACGTACTTCATCTTCTCGTTCATCGGGAGTCTCATCTTCCTGAAGATACCGGGGATCATCCGCTCGCCGATAAAATCATGATTGTGGAACGTCCATCCCAGGCGCGGGTCGAAACGCTTCGCGACAGGCTTGGCGATATCGTGGAAGATGGCGCTCCAGCGCAGCCACAGATTCTCGGAGGTCTTGCTCAGGCGATCCAGCACCATCAAGGTATGGGCGAAATTGTCCTTATGCCCGATCCCCTCCTTGGTCTCCACGCCCTTCAAGGCGCGAAGCTCGGGGAAGATCAGGGACAGCAGCCCGCACGCGTCCAGCAGCTCGAAACCGATCGAGGGCTTGGGCGAGAGGACGATCTTGTTCAGCTCGTCCGCGACGCGCTCCTTGGAGATGATGGAGATACGCTCCCGGTTCCGGACGATCGCGTCGAAGGTGTCGGGATCGATGAAGAAGCCCAATTGCGCGGCGAAACGGATCGCGCGCATCATCCGGAGCGGGTCGTCGCTGAAGGTGACATCCGGGTCCGAGGGCGTGCGGATCGTGAGCGAGTCCATATCCGCCAGCCCGCCGAAGGGATCCACCAATTCCCCGTAACGCGCCTTGTTCAGGCAAAGGGCCAGGGCGTTGATCGTGAAATCGCGGCGGTTCTGGTCATCCGCCAAGGTGCCGTCTTCCACGACCGGCTTACGGCTGTCGCGGCTGTAGGATTCTTTCCGCGCCCCCACGAACTCCAGCTCCAGGTCGCCGGCTTTCACCTGCGCCGTCCCGAAATTCTTGAAGAGGGAAAGACGGGCGCCGCGCCCGATCTTCCGCGCGACCCGCCTGGCCAGCTCGATGCCGCTGCCCACCGCCACCACGTCGATATCCTTGGAGGGGCGGTTCAGGAAAATGTCCCGCACGTATCCGCCGATCACATACGCCTCGACACCCAGCTCCTCCGCCGCCTCCGATATCAAACGGAAAGGCTTCGCGGAGATGTGATTTACTATCTCTTCCTCGCTTATATACATAATTTGTGTAGTCCAATTCCAACAAAGAGCGCGAATATAATCAAATTTCATGTACTTTCGCGGCATCAAACACATAGAACGAGAAAGATATGAAAAAGTCAGCGATCTGCGTGACGCTCCTGGCCCTTCTCTTGACGGGCTGCGGCGGCGACGAGAAGGCGGCCCGGGCCCGCTTGGACAAGGCCCGGGCCATGTACGAGAGGGACGAGTTCTTCGGGGCGAAGAACGAGATAGACAGCCTCCGGGCGCTCTATCCCCGGGAGGTGAGGGTGCTGAGGCAGGGATTGACGCTTATGCGCCAGGTGGAGATAAAGGAGGCGGAGCGCAACATCGCTTTCTGCGACAGCCTGCTCCCCGTCAAGCTGGAGGAGGCGGAGGGGTTGAGGAAAGGCTTCGTCCTCGAGAGGGATTCCGCCTACGAGGAGATCGGCCATTACATCTGGAAGCAGCAGACGATCGAGCGCAACGTGCAGCGTTGCTACGTGCGTTGCGGCGCGAGCGAGGAGGGCGAGATGTACCTGGCCAGCGTCTACTACGGCGGGCGCCCCATCGCGCATACGGGCATCCGGCTGAGCCTGCGGGACGGCCAATTCGCCGAGACCGCCTCCATCCCGTACGACGGCGGGCTGAATTACCGCTTCCGGGACATGGGAAGCACCACGGAGGTGGTGACCTACAAGGGGGAGCACTGCGTGGATGCCGTCAAGTTCATCTACGACAACGGGAAGGAGCGGATCCGGGTGGAATACACGGGGGGCAAGCCCTACAGCCTGTACATGGCGGACGCGGACAAGCGGGCGGTCGTCGCCACCTTCAACCTCGCCACCGTGTTGAGCGATATCCGGCGCATGAGGAGCTTGAAAGAGAAATCGGAGAAGAAGATCGCCTACCTGAGGCAGAAACTGGAGGAGTAGAGACGCCGCTTGTCGGCGGCGTCTGCGCGCGCGACCTCGATCCTACGCCTGACGTACGATCAGCTGCGGGAACGAGCACTCGATCCCGGCCGCGTTGAAGGCCTCGTAGATGTGTTTGTTCGTATCGAAATAGACATCCCAATAGTCGGGGCTGTTGACCCACGCGCGTACCACCACGCTCACGCTGCCGTCCGCCAAGGAGGTCAGGGCGATGAAGGGAGCGGCCGGCTCGGACAAGACGCGGGCATCTTTCGCCAGCACGGACGCGATCACCTGCTTTACCTGCTCGTAATCGCTTCCGTATCTCACGCCGAACGTCCAGTCGACGCGGCGGGTCGGGCGGTTGCTGAAATTCGTCACGACGCCGCTGCTCAAGGCGCCGTTCGGGATGTAGACCGCCTTGTTGTCGAGCGTATCCAACACGGTGTGGAACATCTGGACCTCTTTCACGATCCCCCCGACGCCCTGCGCCTCGATGTAATCGCCCACCTTGTAGGGCTTGAAAAGAAGGATGATCAACCCGCCGGCGAAGTTCGACAGGTTACCGCTCAACGCCATGCCGACAGCGACGCCGGCGGAGGCCAACAGGGCGGCGAACGACGCGGTCTGGACGCCCAACGCCCCTACCACGGAGATGATCAACAGGATGGTCAGGCTGACATTCACCAGGCTGCCGGCGAAGGTCTTGACAGAGGGATCGATATCCCGTTTGCTCAATATCTTCCGGACCAGTTTGTTCAGTAAGTTGATGACCAACCGTCCCACTAAAAAGACAAGAAGGGCCTTCACGATCGTGAAGCCCAATTGGGAGCCTTGCTCGATCAAGGATCGGATCGCCTCCTCCAATCTGGAACTTGCTTCCACAGCTGCTAATAATACCATATCTGTTTTATTTTAAGTTAGTAATGATTCGTATCGCGTCCCGCTCCTCCCGCGGGTACCGGAAAGTGTAGCAAAGGTATAAAGTTTTTTCAATCCGGTGAAATCAGGAAATAAATATGTAGCTTCGCGGCCATCAACGAACAGGTTTAACGTATACGACAGCATGAAAATCCTCGCGATACTCGCCGCCCTTTTCCTTTCGGCCGCCGCCGGCCGCGCGCAGACCTACGCGCGATTTGTCGAGAAGAGCTTTGACTTCCTGGACAAGAACGACCTGCTCTCCGCCGAGGAGAGCCTCCGGGCCGCCCTGCGCCTCGAGCCGGGCAACCCCCACAACTACGCCCTGCTGATGAACCTCGGGACGATACAGCGCCGGCAGGGGAAACGGGAGGAGGCCCTCCTCTCCTATACCGCCGCCCTGAGCCGCCATCCGGACAACGAGGTCATCCTGGAGAACCGCGCCAGCCTGTACGCGGAGATGGGCGAGATCGAGAAGGCGACGAGCGACTACAACGCCCTGCTCCTCTTGAACCCCCATCACCAGGAGGCGTTGTATTGCCGGGCGATGCTTCACCTGCGGCGGAAGGATTACCTGTCGGCCGAGCGGGACCTCGACGCGATCCTGGCGGTCAACGAGCGGTCCGTGAAAGGACGCCTGGGGCACGCCATCCTCGAGAAGCTGCGGGGCAATTACGCGGAGAGCGAGCGCATCTTCAACTACCTGATCGACGAGATGCCCCGCGCGTGGAGCCTGTACGAGGGCCGCGCCGACCTCTACTTCATGATGGGCAAGAACGCGCGGGCCATGGCCGACATCAACCGGGTTTTCGCGGAGAGCACCCCGACCGCCGACTTGTACGTCTTGCGGGGCAAGGTGAAGCTCGCCCAATACGAGAAGGCGTCGGCCGCCCTGGATTTCAAGAAAGCCGAGGCGATGGGGTATGATCCGGCGGTTATCGACGAGTTGATGAAGATGGCGCTTTGAGAAACGGCTCCCGCCGCTCCGCTGAAAGAGGAAAAGTACTTTTCCTGTCGTTCCGCCGTCCGCTGAGGGAAGAAAAGCACTTTTCCTGTCGCTCCGCCGTCCGCTGAGGGAAGAAAAGCACTTTTCCTGTCGCTCCGCCGTCCGCTGAGGGAAGAAAAGCACTTTTCCTGTCGCTCCGCCGTCCGCTGAGGGAAGAAAAGTACTTTTCCTGTCGCTCCGCCGTCCGCTGAGGGGAGAAAAGCGCTTTTCCTGTCGCTCCGCCGTCCGGCGGCGGTTATTTCGCGGCGATGTAGGCGGTAATCCAGTCGCCTACCTCTTTTGTGCCGTAGCGCGCGCCGCCCTCCACCTGGATCTCCGGCGTGCGGACCTTCGCGTCGAGGGAGGCGTCCACCGCCTCGCGGATCAAGGCCCCCTCCTCCCCGAGGCCGAAATGCTCGAACAACATCGCCACGGAAAGGATCTGCGCCAAGGGATTCGCGATGTTCAGCCCCTTCGCCTGCGGCCAGGAGCCGTGGATCGGCTCGAAGACCGGCGTGCCCTCGCCGGTGGAGGCGGAAGGCAGCAGGCCCATGGAGCCGCTGATGCAGGAGCCCTCGTCCGTCAGGATATCGCCAAAGGTGTTCTCGGTCACCAGCACGTCGAAGAACCGCGGCTCCTGGATCATGCGCATGGCGGCGTTGTCCACGTACATGTAATCGGTCGTCACCTCCGGGTAGGCGGGCGCCATCTCCCGGGCGATCTGTCGCCAGAGGCGGGAGGAGGCCAGCACGTTCGCCTTGTCGACCACCGTCAGGTGCCTCTTCCGCCGCATCGCGTACGCGAAGCCCACTTTCAGGATCCGCTCGATCTCCGGGCGGGTGTAGCGGTTGGTGTCGTAGGCCGTGTCGTTGTCTTGGTATTTCTCGCCGAAATACATGCCGCCGGTCAGCTCGCGGATGCACAGGAAGTCCGCGCCGTCCACCAATTCCGCGCGCAGGGGCGATTTGTGCAACAGGCATTTGAAGGTCTGCACCGGGCGGATGTTGGCGAACAGGCCCAACCGCTTGCGCATCGCCAGAAGGCCCTGCTCGGGGCGCACCTTCGCCGTCGGGTCGTTGTCGAACCTCGGGTCGCCCACGGCCGAGAAAAGGACGGCGTCGGCCTCGCGGCAGATCCGGTAGGTCTCCTCCGGGAAGGGATCGCCCACCCGGTCGATCGCGTCAGCGCCGCAAAGGGCATACGCGTAGCGGGCCTCGTGCCCGAATTTCTCACAAACGGCACGCATCACCTCCACGCCTCGCGCGGAGATCTCCGGCCCGATCCCGTCTCCGGGAAGTACAGCTATATTCAGTCTCATCGTAATGGTTTATTAATTATAAGTTATCAATCCTCTATCTTGTTCAGCATCTTCAGGGTCGCCTGGATGGCGGCCTCGGTCTGGTCGGCGTCCAGGCCGCGGGTCTTGAAGTCGACCCCGGCGTAATTCCAGCTGATGACCGTCTGCACGAACGCGTCGGTACGTCCTCCCGGCGGGATGGAGACCGAATAGTTCGTCAGCATCGGGAAGGGGCGGTTCAGGCGGGAGTAGATCCGGCGCAGGGCGCGGACGAACGCGTCGTACTGCCCGTCGCCGGAGGCCGATTCCTCGTACGCCTCGCCATGGATCTCGATCTTCAGGGCGGCCACCGGCCTCAGCCCCTGGGCCAGCGACAGGGAGTAGTTCAGGAGCCGGATCTTCTGGTTCTCCCGCGCGTTGTCATGGTGGAGCACGTCGCTGATGATGTAGGGGAGATCCTCCGGGGTAACCACCTCCTTCTTATCCCCCAGCTCGATGATCCGCTCCGTGACCTTGCGCATCGAGGCCTCGTCCATGTCGATGCCGAGCGCCTCCAGGTTCTTGCGGATATTCGCCTTCCCGGAGGTCTTGCCCAGGGCATACTCCCGCACCCGGCCGAAGCGCTCGGGGAGCAGGTCGTTGCAATAGAGGTTGTTCTTGCTGTCGCCGTCGGCATGCACGCCGGCGCATTGCGTGAACACATGCTCTCCGATAATCGGCTTGTTGGGCGGGATATGCACCCCCGAATAGGTCTCCACCAGTCGGCTGGCCTTGTTGATCTTCTCCTCCCGCAGGCTCGTCCGCTCGCCCAGCTGGTCCTTGATCACGGCCAGCACGCTGCTCAAGGGCGCGTTGCCCGCGCGCTCGCCCAGGCCGTTCACGGTCGTATGGACGCCCCGGATACCGGCGCGGATGGCGGAATAGACGTTCGCGACAGCGAGGTCGTAGTCGTTGTGCGCGTGGAAGTCGAAGCGCAAGTCCGGGTAGCGGTCTACCATCAGCTTGCAATACTGATAGGTATTCCCGGGATTCAAGACACCCAGGGTATCCGGAAGCATGAGGCGGCGGATCGGAAGCCCGCGCAGCGCGTCGATCATCCGGAAGACGTAGTCCGGCGAGTCCTTGATCCCGTTCGACCAATCCTCCAGGTAGATATTCGCGTCGATCTTCCGCCGCTCCGCCTCCAGCACGACCGCGCGGATGTCCTCCGCGTGCTGCTCGGGCGTCTTGCGGAGCTGTTCGGTGACATGCTTGTAAGAGCCCTTGCAGAGCAGGTTCACGACACGGCAGCCGGCGGCCTCGATCCAGTCGAGCGAGACCGTGCCGTCCACGAAGCCCAAGACCTCCAATTTCTCCAGGTTCCCGGAGTGGGCGGCCCAGGCGGCCACGCGCCTCACGGCCTCGAACTCCCCGTCCGACACGCGGGCGGAGGCGATCTCCACCCGGTTCACCCCCACGTCGTTCAGCAGCACCCGCGCGATGCCCAGCTTCTCGTGCGCGGAGAAAGAGACGCCCGAGGTCTGCTCCCCATCCCTCAGGGTGGTATCCATGATCTCTATCATACCTCGCGCGCGGCCTCGAAGGCCTCGATTTTTGATTGGTTCGCCAACAAATAGTCTATATCGTCCAGCCCGTTGATCAGGCAATCCTTCTTGTAGGCGTCGATCTCGAAACGCTCGCTCTTGCCCGTGGCCTTGTTCGTGATCGTCTGCGCCGGCAGATCTACCTCGATCTCCGTTTTCGGGTCGCGGGCGATCGAATCGAACAACTCGGCGAGGAAGGCCTCCGTGACGACAACCGGCAGCACGAAGTTGTTCAGCTCGTTGCTTTTATGGATATCGGCGAAGAAGCTGGAGACCACCACGCGGAAACCGTAATCGGCGATCGCCCAGGCCGCGTGCTCGCGGCTCGAGCCGGAGCCGAAGTTCTTTCCCGCCACCAGGATCTGCCCGCCATACGTAGGATCGTTCAAGACGAACGATTCGATCGGGTTCCCCTCCTTGTCGTATCGCCAATCCCGGAACAGGTGCTCGCCGAAGCCCTCGCGGGTGGTCGCCTTCAGGAAGCGCGCCGGGATGATCTGGTCGGTATCCACGTTCTCGAGTGGAAGCGGCACGCAAGTGCTCGTGATGCTGTTGAATTTTGTTTTCATCGTATGCTATTTTTATCAGGTTCTTCTTTACATCAGTTCTCTCGGGTCGGTGATCCTGCCGGTCACGGCGGCGGCGGCGGCCACCAGCGGTCCCGCCAGGATCGTCCGGGCGCCCGGCCCCTGGCGGCCCTCGAAGTTACGGTTGGAGGTAGAGACCGCGTATTTGCCGGCCGGGATCTTGTCCTCATTCATCGCCAGGCAAGCGGAACATCCCGGCTGGCGCAGCGCGAAGCCGGCCTCGGCCAAGACCCGGTCGATCCCCTCGGCGCGGATCGCCCGCTCCACCTGCCAGCTGCCGGGAACCAGCCAAGCCGTCACCCCCTCCGCTTTCTTCTTCCCCCTCACCAAGGCGGCGAAGGCGCGGAAATCCTCGACGCGGCCATTCGTGCAGCTGCCTAAAAAGACATAATCCACCCGCTTGCCCAACAGCGGCTCGCCGGCCTTGAAGCCCATATAATCCAACGACTTCTGAAAGGAGATCCGGCCGGCCTCGGGCAGGCTCTCCAACGAGGGGATCCTCTCGCGGATGCCGATACCCATGCCCGGGTTCGTCCCGTAGGTAACCATCGGTTCGATATCCTCGGCGCGGAAAGCGATCTCCTTGTCGAAGGTCGCGTCCGGATCGCTATACAACCGGCGCCACTCGCTCACCTTCCGCTCCCATTCCTCGCCTCTCGGGGCGAACTCGCGGTCTTTCAGGTACGCGAAGGTCACCTCGTCCGGGGCGATCATACCGCCGCGGGCGCCCATCTCGATCGAGAGGTTGCAGATCGTCAGCCGCTCCTCCAGGGTCGTATGGCGGATCGCCTCGCCGGCATACTCCACGAAATAGCCCGTGGCGCCACCGGTCGTCATCTCACGGATGATGTAGAGGGCGATGTCCTTCGCCGTGACCCCGGGCCCGCGTACGCCATCGATCGTGATACGCATCGTCTTCGGCTTACGTTGCAGGATGCATTGGGTCGCCAAGGTCATCTCCACCTCGCTCGTGCCGATGCCGAAGGCGATGGCGCCCATGGCGCCGTGCGTGGAGGTATGGGAGTCGCCGCAAACGATCGTCATGCCCGGCCGCGTCAGGCCGGTCTCCGGGCCGACCACGTGGATGATCCCGTTCTTCGGGTGCCGAAGGCCGTAATAGGCCAGGCCGAAATGGCGCGCGTTCTCCTCCAGGGTATCCACCTGCTTCCTGGAGACGGGGTCCTCGATGGGCTTGTCCTGGTTCCGGGTCGGGATATTGTGATCCGGCACGCAGGTGATTTGCCCGGGACGGAAGGGCCTCAAGCCCCGCGCGCGCAATCCGGCGAAGGCCTGCGGGCTGGTCACCTCATGACAATACAGGCGGTCGATATACAACTGGATGGTCCCGTCGGACAGGGTATCCACCACGTGTTTGTCCCAGATTTTCTCGAATAATGTCTTGCTCATGGTCTTGTCTATGTTTTAGTTTACGATAAACTTATTGATAGCGTCTACGAAAGCCTCCACGGAGGCGGCGATGATGTCGGTATTCGCGGAGAAGCCGTAATAGACAGCCCCGTTGTACTCGACCTGCATGTGTACCTTGCCCGTATCGTCGCTACCCTTGTTGATGGCTTGGATCAGGAACTCCTGGATCGTCATGTCGCTGTCGCTGATGGCCTTTTTCACCGCCTTGATGCCCGCGTCGACCGGTCCGTTGCCGGCCGCGGCCTCATACCTTCTCACGCCCGACAAATTCAGGCACACACTCGCGACGGATTGTACGCCGACGCCGCTGGTCACCTGCAAATATTCCAATTGGATGCGGTGGGTGGCCGTGCGATCCTTCCCGACCAACATCAACACGTCGTCGTCATTGATATCTTTCTTCCGGTCGGCCAGTTTCAGGAACGCGTCGTACACCTTATCCAATTTCTCCTGCTCCAGGTCCACGCCCAAGAGATGCAGGCGATGCTTCAACGCCGCGCGACCGCTACGGGCCGTCAGCACGATCGCGCTATCGTCGATACCCACCTCCTTCGGGTCGATGATCTCGTAGGTGCGCGCGTCCTTCAAGACGCCGTCTTGGTGAATACCGGAGGAGTGAGCGAACGCGTTGCGCCCGACAATCGCCTTGTTCGGCTGTACCGGCATATTCATCAAGCTGGAGACCAGGCGGCTCGCGCCATAGATCTTATGCGTCGCGATGTGGGTGGTGATACCGCGCTCTTTATGGCTCTTGAAAACCATGGCGACCTCTTCCAAGGAGGTGTTGCCCGCACGCTCACCGATGCCGTTCACGGTCACCTCCACCTGACGGGCTCCGTTCAGCACGCCTTGTACGGTGTTCGCGGTAGCCATCCCCAAGTCATTGTGGCAATGCGTGGAGAGGATCGCGTTCTGTATGCCCTCCACATGTTCCATCAGGTACCTGATCTTCGCCCCGTACTCATCCGGCAGGCAATAGCCGGTCGTATCCGGTATATTCACCACGGTAGCCCCGGCCTTGATCACGGCCTCCACGACGCGGGCCAGGTATTCGTTATCCGTACGCCCCGCGTCCTCGCAGTAGAACTCCACCTCCTCCACATACTTTTTGGCGTATTTCGTGGCGGCGATCGCGCGCTCGACGATCTCCTCCCGCGTGGTGTTGAACTTGTATCGGATATGAGCGTCCGACGTGCCGATCCCGGTATGGATACGTCCGCGCTTGGCGAATCTCAACGCCTCGGCGGCCACGTCGATATCCTTCTCCACCGCGCGGGTCAGGGCGCAGATGGTCGGCCAGGTCACGGCCTTCGAGATCTCGACCACACTCTTGAAATCACCCGGGCTGGATACGGGGAACCCCGCCTCGATCACATCTACGCCAAGTTGTTCCAGCGCCTTGGCCACCTGAATCTTTTCCACCGTATTCAACTGGCATCCCGGAACCTGCTCACCATCGCGCAAGGTGGTGTCGAAAATAAATAATCTGTCTGACATAATCTTACATGCTTAATTTACGAATCATCTCCATACGCACTAAAAAGAGCCTCTCTCACCGGGAAGTGAGAAAGGCTCTTTCATCCATCGTAATGCCCGCGACGCATACCGTCTCACTTCCCATCCCGTTTCCGGAGTAGAATAATGTCTAGAGAAATCATGAGACTGTTTCGCGAGTCGCGTATCATTGTGCTTGCTGTATTGTTTTTGTTTGAACGCTGCAAAGATACGCCCTTTTTCGAGACCGCCAAATATAATTCGAGGTTTTTACGGGACATTCCTTATAAAACGTAAGCGAAACATCCCCATCCGTTACGAAATAACACTGCCCATCGTAAGGGGGTTACGATGGGCAGTATAAGGTGTTTACAATGCCCATTGTAGTCGGCTTACGATGGGCAGTGTCAGAATCAGCGCACAACGACCTTCCGCACGAACGATTCGCCGGTGGCCTCGCAGCGCACGAAGTAGACGCCGGTATGGCTTACGGGGATCCTCACCTCGCCCGCTACCGTCTCTTTGTAAACGACGATACCGGCTACGTCTATCACCGTCAGCGCGGCTTGTCGAGGCAGGTTCGCCCAGATCGACCGGTTCGCGGTGTACAACGTCATACCCTCCTCGATAGAGGCTACGCCGGTCGGCGTGTCCGGATTCTCAGGTTTCTCCGGATCTACCGGAGTCACCGGATCCACCGGCGTCACCGGAATATCGGAGCCCGTAGAGGCGGTAACCGGGGAAACCACCTTTACGTTCACCTTCTTACGTTGCGGCTTATAGTTCGGATCGGTCGGCGTGAAGATCACCTCCTGTTCGCTCTCGGCCGTCATCACGGTTTCCGGCTTACTCCAAGTGAACGTTCCGGCCACGATACCGGCGTGACCGCCCTGCAAGACAGACTCGGCCAACGCATGACCGGACAAGATCGCGGATGCGGTAGGCCATGTCACCTTTGCCTCGGCCGGCTCAATCGTATACGTGAAGGTCTCATCATAAGCCTTATAGACCGTATCCTCCGGACGGTATACACGGACGTAATAGGTGCCGACGTTCTTCAAGACAGCCGGTTGCTTGCAATCCTTATCAAAGAAGAAGGAGATCTGGCACTGCTCGTTACCCTCACCCGTTACGGATACGGTCTGCGCCGTACCGTCATAAACCGAGGTCGTAGCGACCAAGGTATAGGAAGCCCCCGGCTTGCCGACAAATATCGGCTTTACACCCTTCGCTCCTTCCTCCACCTCGTATTCTCTCGGATTTTCCGTCTTGCCATCCGACCATTTAGAGAAGGTATAACCTTTGGCAGGCACGGCCTCCAATGTCACGGTTACTCCTGCGGGAACATCCACCATGCCTTTATCCGTCACGCCGTACGGCATACCGCCGTTGGTAACACGGACAGAGCCATTCGCCTCATCGCCCGAGCGTAAGATGGAAGAGCCGAAGGATAGGGAAATCTTAGGTTTCGTAGAATGGTAATAAACCGTACTATCATAGTTCTTATAAGCAGAAGTACTCTCCTTAGGAGAAATCACATATTTTTTCACGCCTTCAACGGGATAGGTATTATCAATCTTTATATCCACCTCTTCCTCACCTGGACGCGTTTTCGGCTTATCATTCTCACCCGCCGGGGCCTCCGTCACCGCGATCTTGGACTTCTTGATGATCAAGCCATCCTCGTATTCCGCATAGAATTCATTGTACAGGCCATCCGCCTTGCGATGCAACACAACGGTATAATGATCTGCGTCGATCGCCGCCGTCAGTCTTTTAGTCGTATCTCTAGGATCTTTATACTTAACCTCGAACGAGAAGCCGGCATAGGTCTGCGAGGCGAAAGGCACGAAGTTACGCGATACGCCATTGTAGTAGTATTCCTGATAAGGCCACATGATATATTCCTTCTTGATATCCACCCGGTGGTCGAATACGGCCGTTACGGTCAAATCGCCGGTCACGGTCAAGACATCTTTCTCACCAACCTCCTTACCGTTCGCCAGGATGGTCAGCAGGCGCGCTCCATTTTGTCCCTTGATACCGGTTATGCGCACCTCCGTGCCGTAGGGCTGATCGCCCGAAGGCTCCAAGGTGATCGTTCCGGCCGGTTTCGTCTCGTTCGGATTGCTGCTGACGGCAGAAGCGGTCACCTTATACGTCCGTTCCTTGAAAGTGGCTTTCGCTTTAATATCACCGGTCACGGTATATTCCCCGCCATCCTTCACCGCCGTACCCGACAGGGAGATCGTGCCTCCAGCCAATTGATACCCGGCATCCGCGAGGGCAATCGCCTTTACCTTTGTGTTCTTCACTACCGTAGAGCCGGAAGCGATCGGCGAACCTGCCGCGTCATACAGCAGGACAGATCCGTTGTCAACCTTCTCGATGGTCACCAACGCCTGCTCTGCCGGCTTCGCCTCGAACACGGCCTGAATATTTAACGCTTTCATAAGTGTCACCTTATCTCCCTTGAGTGAGTCGCCATTGATCGTCAATCTCGTCAACTGAGCATTCGTATCGGGATCCGCGAGGATCTGCAAGACCGTCCCCTGTTGCAGGGAACCGCCGTCGGTCACCTCATTCTCATTCTCATTTGTCGTAACCGACAAGCGGCCATTGCCCTCCACAGCGATTGACACCGAGTGCATAATCGGTGAGAAGTTGGCGGAATAAGTCTTGTCCCTATCCGCCTTGACAACGATCGTATCAGCTTTGCCCAACGTCTCGCTCGCGCCTGTCACCGCCCAGCCGTCAAACTGATAGTTCGGCAGGGGGATCGCTTTCAAAGAGATCGTCTGTCCTGCCACATATTTATTATCCTCCGTCTTGCCCACTACATTCACCGTACCTCCGGTAGCTGCCACGGCGGTAATCGTATAGGTCTCGGCCACCTCAACCTCCACTGAGTCCTGTGCCGTAGCGTAATAAGAGGCATTCTCCGGATAGAAAGTCACCGAGTAACTTCGCTTACCGGCCGGCACCGCGATACTCCCATCCGTCCAGGCGAACGTACCGGCTACGGAATAGCCCTCATCCGTAACGCTACCGCCCGTAAGCAAGGAAGCGGAAAGCAATTGTCCCTTCTTGATCGGACTGGCCACAGGCAGAGTGATTTTATCCGCCGTGATCACCTTCTTGCTGGTCAGACTCATGACATAGACTTTCTCGAAAGCGTTATACACCGAATCGCCCGGATAGGAGAGTTTTACATACAGTGTGCCCTCCTGCTTGCGAGCATCGACGGTAGCCGTATCCGTACAAGAACCGTCCGTGTAGTAAGTGACCTCCAATTCCTTGCCTTCCGGTACGGTCGTGTAGCTTAGCTCGGCTGCTGTATTCTCTTTTACCATCTGCTCCAAGCCCCATACGTTCACCACCAAATCCGCCTTCTCTTTGTAGGATTTCAAGGTAGCGGTCATCTCCGACACCTGTTCACCCTCGGACTTTTTGTTGGACAAGAGGCCGTTCTTCGCCTTGAAATCGCCCTCCTTAAAAGAGGCGGCCAATTCCACGGGGATATAGAGCAGATCCCCCTCCGGGGTTTTCATTTCCGTGTTCTTCGGGCTGTAGACTACACAACGGTAGCTGCCCTTCTCCTGTTTCCACTCAAGCGCGTGATCGACCGCGATATCCCCCAAGATCGGCGTGCCATTCGGCAAGATTCCTTCCGGCAAAGTGAACTCCACTTGGAAAGAGGAGAAACCAAAGGAATTACCGGCCACAACCAAAACGAGCGTATCCTTGCTGCCCGCGGCGTTCAACTCCGTCTTCCGCAATTGCCAATTGGCGGCGGTAGCCGTTCCCGCTGATAACAGCAGGAAGAGGGCTACGAATAATTGTTTTATATGATTCACGTTCATAACTTACTGAATAATTAAGATGTTAGTATTACTTGCCTTCACGCTGCGACCGGCTTTCGCTGTCAAGCGGTAGTAGTAGACACCGGCCGGAAGCGTAAGCGCGGCGGTATGCCGGTTCTCGCCCACCTCGCCGGGCAGACCGTTCAATACGGCGGCCAAGGCTCCGTTGGCGGAGAACACATGGATCGTCACCGCATCGGCCGGCTCAGCCAGTTGATAGCGGAAAGTCGTGCTGCCGCAGAACGGGTTCGGGTAGTTGGATATGGCATCCACCCGTTCGATCGCCTCGATCGGGGCGTTGGAAGTCACGATCGCGTCACCACCGGCCCGCAAGTTGCCGGCCTTCGCGTCGGAGAAGGATGCACCCACCAAGGTAACGCCCGCCGGCATACGCAAGACGCGGGTCTTGCCCGAAGGAATCGTCCGTCCGTCCAGGCTATAGCCGATCACACGCAACGTGTCGCCATTCAGGTGAGCGGCTTGCAGGAACTTGGCGGCCTCGCCCACGAGCGGAAGCTCCTCGGTAGCGCCTACCAATTCCAGGTAGATACCGGCTATCGGCACTTGGCTGGAGAGGGTCAGGAAGTTGTCCGTATCCAGCTCCACCCACACGGGAGCCTCGGTCTCGGCACGTAGCATGCCGGCCTTGGTAATAGGCTGGTCGCGGATGATGTTGACGATACCGACCACGTCGGCGATCTCTACATGATTCGAATAGTTCACGTCTGCCTCGCCCCTTCCGAATTTTGGTATCATATTGGCCGAGTCTCTCAAGATGTAGCTTACGGTAGCCGTCACGTCTTGCACGTTCACCAGCTTGTCCAGGTTCGCGTCGCCATCGCAGGTGTAAATCCGTGCGGTGTACTGAACCGTCCAGCCGGGGAATAACGGATTGGTTACATGACCGGTAATTTGAGCATCCGGTTCCAAACTATCGACAATCGGATAGCGGCTGTCCGCATGGTCGATCGTATCCCCCTCCATTACCCAAGTAAAGTGAGAGGCGGATGTGCCTACCATCGCTTGTGAGGAGAGATCGATGGTCTCCCCATAAGCCACATAACCGCCCGGACGCACCGTACCTACCGCAAACCTGACGATGCCGTCAGCCTTCAGTTGCCGCGGGTTCTTCACGTTGGCGAACTCCAAGCCCGAGCCATCCACATTGAGAGAGGTCAAGGCCGGGAAGTTTGCCAAATCGATCTCGGTCACGGACTTCGGCAAGCCATACGCGGTTAATTGAGCGGCAATATCCGGGGCGCTCTCCTCTACCCCGTCGAGCGCCGTCCCGTTCAGCAACAGCTCCGTCAATTGCTTGTTGTTAGACACATCGAGCGCCGTCAAGCCCGTATTGGCTACATTCAAATGGATCAATTCCGAATAGGCCGATACGATCAAGGATGTCAGCGTCGGGTTGTTGCCCAACATCAGGCATCGCAACGCGGTACTGTTCGTCGGCAAGACCAACTTCTCCACCCGATTGCCGAACAACGACAGGACTTCCAGTTTATCCAATGCGGAGAGATCTACCTCCGTCGCAAAGCTGTTGCCCATCTGATACAAATACAATTCCGTCAATCGGCGCGGGTTCTCGTTATTCCAAACGGCTTGCGCGTTCGAGGAGTTCTCGTTCGTCTGCCATGCGCCGCTGCGCCACCACTCTTGCAATGCCTTGTTGCTGGAAGCATCCACGATACGGGCCAAGGTAGCCACGTCGCTCTCGGCGAATACCACCGGGACGGAGGTCTCGACACGGAAATATGTGGTCTCGACATTCCAACCATTGCGATAGTTGATCTCCGTGATCTCGCAGAATTTCGGGTTCATCATCTTGCAATAATATTCGCCGTATCCCTCCTCCTTGCTATTCAGCACGAATACGCCCGGACGACCCGGTACCTTCACCAAGGCCTCTTTCTCCTCCGTCCTATACTTTGCGTTCACCCAAAGGAAGACCGTCTCTACGCCATCGATCACGGCCTCGGACGAGAGGTCGATCGTATCGCCGTTCTCGAAGCGATAAGGAGTCTGCGGATGAGAGGGAGAGGTAAGCTGATATTCACTCCTTCCGTTATACCGTATCTGCCGGTAATTCTTCAAGGTGGAATATCTCAAGCGGGAATCGCCATAACCCACCTCCAAGGTCCTCAAATTCGGATATTGAGCCATATCCAGGCTCTCCACATAACTTGGCAGGCCTAATGTCCATAAATTCTTCGCCACCTCGGCAGTAGGAAGCGTATACTCCGTATCTTGCAAATACAAATAATGGATGTTAGCGGGCAAGTTCTTCAAAAGATCGGCGAACTGGTCTGTATGCGGCAAGGCCAAGTATTCCAATTGTGTAGCGCTCTCAAAGCCTTGTACCTTCAAGTTCGGACACCACTCGATCTCCAATCGGTTCAATTGCTTAAAGGAGGATATATCCAGCGAAGCCATCGGAGAATGCTCCAGGTAAAGCTCCCTCAGCTTCGTGCAACCGGTCAAGTTGACCGTGTTCAGCTTTGTCTTCCGATAGCTTCCCTCTCCTATACTTTGCGTACCAAAGCAGAAATATTGCAGATCCGGACAATGGGAGAGATCCAACGAAGCCAGGTTCGCACTGAATAGGTGCAAATGCTCCAGTTTCGTATTCTTCGAGAGATCCAGCTGCTCAATATTCATGAAACGCTCGCACTCGAAGTACTTCAATTCGGTAAAGGCACTCAAATCCAAGGAGGAGATCGTATCTTTTGAATTCCAATCGAGCTGTATACGTAGATGCGTCAATCGACTCGGTACCCCCACGCTCCAGTCCGTAGCAACCGCGTCCTTATATGTATCCCAGTTCTCATGTTCCCAGCCTTTGCTCTTCACGAACTCTTGCAACTGGGTGACACCCGGATTGTCGGCGGCCAGTTTCTCCAAGGCGGCGATGTCGACCGGAGAGTAATCATCCGAACCCCGGGCTACCTTGATCTCGGGCGTACGCATATTCCAACCTGTATATGCGGGGTTGCTGATCCTGCACTGGTAATATTCACCCGGCGCCCCCTCAAAGATAAAAGCGCCCTCCTTACCGGGTACGGTTTTCAAGGTAACTTCCGTAGAGCTATAAGGCTCCCTCCGAGTCACACGAAACCATTGATACGTAGACTTCTTGCCATTTACCTCCGCATAAGCGGAAAGGTCGATTTCCGTGCCGGAGGTAGCGTATGAATTGGAATCGTCTACCGGGGTACCGGCCATGATCTGCGTAGAGCCGCCTGCCCAAAAATTCTCGGGCAATGGATCCGGGAATTTCACGGTAAACCATGTGAGGGAATCATTTCCATTCAAGTCCAAACGCTCCAACTTCGTCAATGCCGATAGATCCAAAGATTTCGCACGAGTTCCGCTCAAGCGTAGCTCTTCCAGCCCGGTCAGCCCCGACACGTCCAAAGAAGAGACTGTCTGCGTCCTATAATCATCGATAAAGAAGGATTTCACCCGGCTCGGTGTCTCCGTATTCCAGGCTACGCCCACATTGTAGTTATTATAAGGAGACCTATCTTTCAAATAGTCTTTGTTCGCGATGAAATTCCGCAAGTCGTTGCTCGATGGATTAGCCGCGGCGATCGCCTCCAAAGCGGCGATATCTGCCGCGGAATATTCCACCGGGATGACGAACGAGGCACTTGTCCCCCCCCGTACGTCATTGCCATCCCCGTCATAAATGGACACGTGGTAAGTACCGTTACAAGCCTCCGTAGCGCGGGCGGTAAACGTATATTGGGTGGCGGTGAACGAAGGGATCTTCATCACGTACACATTCGTACCGACAGGATCTTTTTCCAAACCTTGTCCGGAAAGCGTCAAGCCCTCATACGAACCACTCAATAAGATCTTAAGCTGCGCCGGTTGTCCTTGCAAAAATCCGGTCTGCGATACATTAATCGTAAAGGGAATATCCGTATTTAATTCGCCGGCTATACGATCCGGTGTATCAATGCGCGGCCTATCGTCGGAATCTCTATATTGCACCGTATGCGAGGTAGTAGCCAAAGGAGCGGCGCTCATATCCTTCGATGCGTACAGGCTCACGGTATAATCCACGTCGCATACCTTCGAACTTGTCAACGTCAATTCAAAATTGTGGGACACCATTTCATCCGGTATCCAACATCCACCGTCCACCAACTCAAGCATAGATTCCGAGCCATTCGCCCAGTAACTCATCCTTATCCCGTTAGGGTTCGCCTTGTCCGCCAACTGTACCCGGACGGCCATGCCTTCCGTAAAGCCGGACACACTAAAATAAGAGTAGTGGGTCGCTTCATTTGAATTATACACAAATGCATAGGAAACCGGATCAGGAGTAGTTCTAAATCCTACCTCCTCACCCGTCTGCCCCCACGCCAAGCCCTGCCCCGGCAAGGCGGCGTACAAGCACAAGATCATCGCCACCAGCGACAACCTCAAACTGAATCTTCGTAAAAATGTATTCATAAGCATAAAAATTTGAATAAATGTATTCCATCACTTTTCGAACGCAGGGACAAGCCGTCCCGGGATAACGCGGATTGCTCCAAACGCAACGATCCCGCATGCGGAGGAAATCCTCCGCATGCGGGATCGTATACATTGTATGTAGATACTACTTGCTTGCTTGCTTGCTTGCTTGCTTGCTTGCTTGCTTGCTTGCTTGCTTGCTTGCTTGCTACACAATTATCCCGTTTTGCCAAATGTATATTGGTAAAAAAGGTTAACATACTATCTATCGTAAGCTGTTTCATCTGGTTTTCATAATACAAGGGCCAAAAGTACGTATTAAATCCAATACAACAAAATATAAATGATTATTTTTCAGGAAGGCGAGCCCTCCAAGCGGCCCGCCCTCCTTCGCGGATCCATCCGGATCCGGATCGGATCAGTTGTTCTCCGGACGAAGCTTGCGCACGGTAACAGCGGTCTGCCACATCTCGCTCTCGCGCAATGCCTTCAATTCGGCCTCCAATTTCTCGCGATAGTCCGGCCTCGAGTTCGAGTCGATCGCGATCTGAGCCTCGTTGCCGCATTTCACGTTCGCGTACAATTTCTCGACCACCGGCTTGATGGCGTCGTGAAACGGCCCCATCCAGTCCAAAGCGCCGCGCTGGGCCGTCGTAGAGCAGTTCGCGTACATCCAGTCCATGCCGTTCTTGGCAAATAAAGGCATCAAGGATTGGGTCAACTCCTCGACCGTCTCGTTGAAGGCCTCGGAAGGGGTGTGTCCGTTCTCGCGCAATACCTCATACTGCGCCAACAGCAGACCTTGGATGGCGCCCATCAGGGAACCGCGCTCACCGGTCAGGTCGGAAGTGGCCTCGCGGCTGAAGGTGGTCTCGAACAAATAGCCGGAACCGATACCGATACCCAGCGCCAGCGTACGGTCCATCGCCCTGCCGGTAGCGTCTTGATAGATCGCGTAAGAGGAGTTCAAGCCGCGGCCTTCCAGGAACATGGAGCGCAAAGAGGTACCGGAGCCTTTCGGAGCGACCATGATCACGTCAATGTCCGCGGGAGGGACAACACCTGTACGATCGTTCCAAGTGATCGCGAAACCGTGAGAGAAATACAGGGCCTTGCCGGCTGTCAGATAGGGCTTCATCGTAGGCCATACGGACATTACGGCCGCGTCCGACAACAAGCACATGATGATCGCGGCCTTGTCGCAAGCCTCCTCGATACCGAACAGCGTCTCGCCCGGAACCCATCCGTCGTCGACCGCTTTCTCGTAGGTCTTGCCCGGGCGCTGGCCTACGATTACGTTGAAACCATTGTCGCGAAGGTTCAACGATTGTCCCGGTCCTTGTACGCCATAGCCGATCACGGCGATTGTCTCATCTTTCAGTATCTCTCTTGCCTTTTCCAACGGAAATTCCTCGCGGGTCATTACATGCTCTACGACACCGCCAAAATTCATTTGTGCCATTTTCTTTTTAACTGTTAATGTTTAAAATCCTATTTATGTGTCTCTCTTTTCGTATCTCCAAGTCACCGCCGCACGACAGATCGCCTTTCCCGCGTGGCAGATGGCCAGGTCTTGCTTATCGGGACCGGACTCCGCCTTATGGAGCGTAAGCGGCATGCCTTGTTTGCCCTCGGATTGGTAGGCGATCTCCAGACGGGCGATCTCGCGGGTCTTGAACCGGTCGATATCGAACAAATCCAGCAGATGCTCGATATACTTCACGCTATTGAGGTGACCGTTGATATCCAAGTCGCTGTATTTGATCGCGTACGGGATTCCCTCCGCCCTATTCTCCGCCGGCATGATCTTGCCCGGCTTCTCGATCGGACACGGACGCCCGTCGATGTATTGGCTCAGTGCCTCTATATCCAACCGGGTAGGCCGGCGGGTCGCCACATCGATGGCCGCCCAGATGGAACGGGCGAATCCAAAAGTTTTCCCCTCCGCGCCCGCCAGCTCAAAACAACGGCTGGTGAAGAGGCGTCCGACCTCGTCGATCCAAGTGTATACCTGAATCTTATCGTAGGCTGTAGGGTATTCCTCCATCTCGATAGCCAGACGGGACAACACCCAAGCCGTATGGCGCTCCGACATGTCGTTGAAACCGAACCCGCGCGCCGCGGCATGGCCGGAAGCGGCGTGAATCAGGTAGTTTCCGATCATGGGGAGCGTTACGCGCCCCCGGAAATCCATTAAATAAGGCTCCGCCGCGAACTGAAATAATCCTACTTTCTCCATATCTTATGCTTGTTGCTTTTCCTGTAACTTCCGCTCCATATCGGCCAGCATATCGCTCAAGCGCTCCACCTTGCTCTTCGTGATAGCCACGCGCCCGGAACGGATGAATTGCAGGACACCGATCGTCTCGCTCAACTCATCGAACAAGGCTTGTGTCTCGTCGTAGTGGCCACTCTTCTCCAATACCACGCAGGTATCGTTCATCTCCAAGATCCGGGCGTTGTATTTACGGATCAAGCCCTCCACGGTTCCCATCTTGATGAAAAGCTCGGTACTTAGCTTATAAAGGGCGATCTCTTGATACACCAGATCCTCATCCGTATTGTAATAGGCCTTCAAGATATCCACCCGTTTATCGATCTGTTTCACTACCTTATCGATCATATCCTCATCGGCGAAGGTCGTGATCGTAAACTTATGGATGCCCTTGATGGCGGACGGAGAGACCGAGAGGGTCTCGATGTTCAGCTGTCGGCGCGTGAAGATAATCGTTATCTGGTTCAAAAGGCCGACGATATTCTCTGAAAAGATAATAACGGTATATAGTTTCTTTGTTGTCATAGCTGCTCCTCCTCTCCTTATCGCTCGTCTCCCATGATCATGTTCGTCACGCTTCCTCCGGCCGGGACCATCGGATATACCATCCCGCAAGCCTCCACGTTGGCGACCAGCAGGTAGGCGCCGTCGCAGTCTAGCATCTCGGTGATCGCGTCGTCCAATTCCTCCCGCTTCTCAACGGCACGGCCGGCGATGCCGTAGGCCTTGGCGATCGCCACGAAATCCGGATTCGCCATGACGGTGTTCGAATAACGCTCGCGGAAGAACAATTCTTGCCACTGACGTACCATCCCCAGGAAGTTGTTGTTAAGGATGATGATCTTCACGTTCAGTTTCTCCTGCATGATGGTACCCAATTCCTGAATCGTCATCTGCATACCCCCATCGCCGGTAAAGAAGCAAACCGTACGGTCCGGGGCTCCGAACTTAGCGCCTATGGCGGCGGGCAGGCCAAATCCCATCGTGCCTAACCCTCCGGAAGTCACCACGCTGCGGGTTCGTTTGTATTTGAAATAGCGGACGCTCATCATCTGGTTCTGCCCGACATCGGTTACCAATACGGCGTCGTTACCGGCCGCCTCGGAAACCTTACGGACGACCTCGCCCATTTTCAGCCGGCCTCCGGCCGGATACAATTCCTTCTTGATTACCTTATCGTATTCCTCTTGCTCGTCCCGGTCGAACTCGGCGTTCCATTCCGGGCGTTTACGTTCTTCCAGCAACGCCGCGATCATCGGAATCGTGTGCTTGGCATTGCCCAGCACCTTTACGTCTACGGGGACGTTCTTGCCGATTTCCGAGTTGTCGATATCCAGATGGATAACCTTGGCTTGCTTCGCGTAGGTCTTTAAGTCGCCGGTCACGCGGTCGTCGAAACGCATACCGATCGCGATCAACACATCGCACTCATTCGTTTTCCGGTTCGGCCCCACGTTGCCGTGCATACCGAGCATTCCCTTGTTCAGCGGGAAATCGGTTGGCAACGCGGATAAGCCCAATACCGTGGATCCGGCGGGTATGTCACTCTTCCGGAGAAACGCTTTCAATTCCTCTTCCGCGCCGCCTAACAAAACGCCCTGCCCGACCAGGCAGAAGGGTTTCTTCGCCCCGTTGATCAAATCGGCGGCGGCCTTGACGCGATCCGTATTGATATCCGGCTCCGGTTGGTAACTACGGACGTAGTCTACCTTCTTGTATTCGTAGTCCACCGACCCGACTTGCGCGTCCTTCGCCAGATCTAGCACCACCGGTCCCGGACGGCCTGTAGAAGCGATGTAGAAAGCACGAGAAACAGCCCACGCGATCTCCTCCGGCTTGCGGATTTGATAGGCCCATTTGGTGATCGGTTGCGTGATGCCAATCACGTCGACCTCCTGAAAGGCATCGGTTCCCAACAACGGCGAGGGTACTTGACCGGCGATTACGACCATCGGCGTACTATCCATCAGCGCGTCAGCGATACCTGTGATGGTATTCGTAGCGCCCGGGCCGGAAGTAACCAATGCCACCCCCACCTTGCCGGATACACGGGCATATCCTTGAGCCGCATGGGTAGCGCCTTGCTCGTGGCGCACCAATACATGCCTCAACCGGTCTCTATAATCGTATAAACTGTCGTAAATCGGTATCGCCTGTCCGCCGGGATAGCCGAAGATCGTATCTACTCCTTCAGCGATCAACGCTTTCAGCAAAGCTTCCGAACCGGTGATCTTTTGTTTCTCCATAAGAAATAATGTGTTTAATGTGTATTATTGGCTTTAATCTTCAACAATCCTTACCCCTCCCTTATCGGCGGAGCTAACCATCTTCCCATACGCCCGCAACGCTTTCGATACCTCACGCTGACGCGTCGGCGGCGTAAAGGCTTTCTTCCCGCATGCCTCCTCCGCCTTACGCCGCTCGGCCAACTCCGCGTCGCTCAACCGCACGTTGATGGAACGTTCCGGGATATTGATCTCGATGATATCCCCGTCTCTCACCAATCCGATCGCGCCACCGGAAGCGGCCTCGGGAGAGATATGCCCGACAGAAAGGCCGGACGTGCCGCCACTGAAACGGCCATCCGTGATCAAAGCGCATTCCTTGCCTAAGTGACGGCTCTTCAGATAGGAGGTGGGATATAACATCTCTTGCATGCCCGGCCCCCCCTTCGGACCCTCATACGTGATGACGACCACATCGCCGGGAACGACCTTGCCGCCCAAAATACCCTCGCAAGCGGCATCCTGCGAATCGAAGACTTTCGCCGGGCCGGCGAATTTCCAAATACGCTCGTCCACACCGGCGGTTTTTACGACGCATCCGTCCAAGGCGATATTCCCTTTCAAGACAGCCAAGCCGCCATCCTTGGAATACGCGTGCTCCACGTCACGGATACAGCCTCCGGCTCGATCCGTATCCAATTCCTTATAATAGGAGTCCTGGGAACCCATCCGGACACTGAATCGATGAGCGGGAGCACTCTTGTATCTACGGATCGCCTCCTCCGTTACGTTCGGGGAGGTAACGGCGTATTTATCAACCGCCTCGGCCAAGGTCAACCCGTCCACACGTCTCGCGCGGCCATCCACAAGCCCGGTCTTCATCAACTCGTTCATGATACCGAGGATTCCGCCGGCACGGTTTACGTCTTGTACATGATACGTGCGCGTATTCGGGGCTACCTTACACAGGCAGGGCGTCTTGCGGGATAACCTGTCGATATCCTCCATACGGAAATCGACGCTGGCTTCTTGTGCCACGGCCAATAAGTGAAGCACCGTATTGGTAGAGCCTCCCATGGCGATATCCAACGCCATGGCGTTCAGGAAGGCCTGGCGGGTAGCGATGTTGCGAGGCAACACGGAATCGTCACCGTCACGATAGTATTTGTAAGCGTTCTCAACGATTTGCTTAGCCGCGTCGCGGAAAAGTTGGATACGGTTCGTATGGGTGGCCACGATCGTCCCGTTACCCGGAAGCGCCAGACCGATCGCCTCGTTCAAGCAGTTCATGGAGTTGGCGGTAAACATCCCGGAGCAACAACCGCAACCCGGACACGCATGGTGTTCTACCTGCTCGATACGCTCGTCGCTTACCGATGTATCGGCGGACTCAATCATCGCGTCGATCAAATCCAGCTGGCGACCCTCCAGCTCTCCGGCCTCCATCGGGCCTCCGGACACGAACACCGTCGGGATATTCAATCGCATGGAAGCCATAAGCATACCCGGCGTGATCTTGTCGCAATTGCTGATGCAAACCATCGCATCCGCCTTATGGGCATTTACCATATATTCCACGCTGTCCGCGATAATGTCGCGCGAGGGAAGCGAGTAAAGCATGCCATCGTGCCCCATAGCGATACCGTCGTCGATAGCGATCGTATTGAATTCAGCGGCGAAACAACCCTGTTTCTCGATCTCGGCCTTGACCCATTGCCCGATCTCATGCAAATGCGTATGACCCGGCACGAACTGGGTAAATGAATTTACGATAGCGATAATAGGCTTACCGAACTGCTCCTCTTTCATCCCGTTGGCACGCCATAGCGCACGAGCCCCGGCCATCCTACGACCTTCGGTGCTAAATGAGCTTCTTAACGGATTCTTCATCTCTTTCCTGTTTTTTATTCGCAGGGCGCTTTATCCACACCTCTACCTTGATTTACTTATACTAAAAAAGCCTTTCCCTATATGGAGAAAGGCTTAAGAAATATCTCTATGACTTCACAACTTCTTGCACACCTTTCTCCTCACCTACTAATGACTAGAAGGACCACCACGAGAATAATATGCAATACGTTGTTCATCATCTTTTCCGGTTGTCTTTATTTATTCGACGCCGCAAATGTAGAACAATAATTGATATGCGCAAAGGATTTAAAAGAAAATTCCGTTTTTTCTTTCAATTCTCAAGCAAACGCCATCCTGGGATTGTATTTTAACAGAAGCAAGGGTGTATTGCTTAAGAATCGGGAAATAGGGTATCTTTATTCCCGTTTCGCTTTATAATCGCAGTTTTTTTATTAAGTTTGACCCCCAAAACAATGAAGAAACTGATCGTTAATAGAAATATGAAACACTACAACTTTGATGAGGTCATCGAACGGCATGGGACGGGTTGCGTGAAATTCGACCGCTTGAAAGAGATGTTCGGTGATGAGAATCTGGTACCACTTTGGGTGGCGGATATGGACTTCCGTACACCGGACTTTATCGTAGATGCCCTGAAAAAGCGTTGTGAGCATGAGGTCTTCGGTTATACATTCGGTTCCGACGATTACTACGAAAGCATTATTAATTGGGTGCATTACAAACATAACTGGAAACTGCGACGGGAATGGATCAGCTATATCCCGGGAATCGTAAAGGGAATCGCGTTCGCGATCCAATGCTTTACGCAAAAAGGGGATAAGGTCATCATCCAGCCCCCTGTTTATCATCCGTTCCGCATCGTACCGGAGAAAATGAAGCGTGAAGTCGTTTATAATCCGCTAAAGATGGTAGACGGCATCTATGAGATGGATTTTGACCATCTTGAGTCTATTCTGGATGATCAATGTAAGGTGCTGATCCTCTGCAACCCTCACAATCCGGGTGGGATCGTCTGGAAAAAGGAGAGCCTAGTCCGATTGGCCGAGATTTGCGCCAAGCACAATATATTGGTTATCTCCGATGAGATTCATGCGGAAATGGCCTATCCTCAGTATACGCATTATCCATTTGCCTCCGTATCGGATACCGCCGCTTCTTGCAGCGTGACCTTCATGGCCCCCAGCAAGACGTTCAATATCGCCGGTATCGTGACTTCCTACGCAATCGTACCCAACGATCTCATCCGGGAAGAATTTTATGCTTTCCTTGAGGCCGGAGAGTTTGGCGAGGGCACGATCTTCGCTTATACGGCGACGACCGCCGCTTACACCTATGGCGCCGAATGGTTGCAACAAATGCGAATGTATATCATGGAAAACGTGCGTTTTGTGGAAGAATTCATGAAACAGCATCTCCCCAAGATAAAAGTCTACCAACCCCAAGCCTCCTTCCTCGTTTGGTTGGATTGCAGAGAATTGGCATTCAGTCAAGAGGAGCTCGTACACCTGTTCAAAGACGAGGCCGGACTGGCGTTGAACGACGGAAGTATCTTCGGCCCCGGAGGAGAGGGCCACATGCGTTTGAACATCGGTTGCCCCCGCTCTGTTTTAGACAAAGCGATGAAGGCACTCAAAAAGGCGGTGGATAAGAAATAAAATCGTATCTTCGCGAGCATTTCTATACATATTTAAAATACAAGACACATGAAAATTACAGCGAACAAATACGTTGCGGTTACATACGACCTGAACGTTGGCGAAGGTGAAGAACGTGAGTTAATGGAAAAAGCGACGGTCGAGGCTCCTTTGAAATTCATCTACGGGACAGGCATGATGCTTCCGGCATTCGAGAAAGCCTTGAACGGGCTGGGAGTAGGCGACACGTTCAACTTCTCCATCGAGCCGGCCGAGGCTTATGGCGAATATAACGAGGAGCACGTATTGGATCTTCCGAAGAATATCTTCGAGGTAGATGGTAAATTCGACGCCGAGATGATCACGGAAGGTAATACCGTCCCGATGATGGATTCTAACGGTAACCGCATGAACGGCTCCGTATTGGAAGTGAAGGATGATATCGTGGTAATGGACTTCAACCATCCGTTGGCCGGCGAGACTTTGCATTTCAGCGGCGAGGTAATCGACGTACACGAACCGACAGCGGAAGAGATCGCTGCCTTCTCCGCTCCCGCCGGTGGATGCGGTTGCGGTTGCGGCGATTGCGGTGGTGATTGTGGCGATGACCACGAGGGTGGTTGCGGTTGTGGTGGATGTCACTAAATAAAGGGATATTGAGAATTGAAAATTGAGACTTAGGAGGAATGCCTAATCATCGGCTTTTGGTTCTCAATATTCAATTTTCGATTCTCAATCAGACAAAGTGATGAATACTTTTGGTACTATTTATAGACTGACATCGTTCGGCGAATCGCACGGCCCCGGTATTGGCGGCGTGATCGATGGATGCCCGGCCGGAATCGAATTGGATACGGCATTCATCCAACAAGAGCTGAATCGCCGTAAACCAGGACAATCCCGTATCACGACACCCCGTAAAGAGGATGATGAGGTACAGTTTCTTTCCGGTATCTACGAGGGAAAGACAACCGGTACGCCAATAGGTTTCATCATCTGGAATAAAAACCAACATTCCTCGGACTATGATGATATGAAAGCGGTTTACCGTCCCTCGCATGCCGATTACACTTATCAAACAAAATATGGAATCCGCGATCCTCGCGGAGGCGGACGTTCGTCCGCCCGGGAGACGATCGCTCGTTGCGTGGCCGGGGCTATCGCGAAACTCGCTCTTAAGCGATACGGCATACAGATCCAGGCTTATACCTCGCAGGTCGGTCCGATCCGATTAGCGGGAGGTTACCAAGATTACGATTTAAGCTTGACAGAAGCGAGCGACGTACGTTGCCCGGATCCGAAGACCGCCTCGGAAATGGAGACCTTGATCGCCGAGGTCAAATCAAAAGGAGACACGATCGGCGGTGTTATTACCTGTGTGGCGAAAGGGGTTCCCGTCGGATTGGGAGAACCTGTATTCGGCAAGTTGCATGCCGCGTTGGGACATGCGATGCTTACGATCAACGCCGTGAAGGGCTTCGAGTATGGAGACGGGTTCAATGCCGCCCTCTTCCGCGGATCGGAAAGGAACGATCGCTTCTTCAATGATAATGGGCATATCAATACGCGCACCAATTATTCCGGCGGTATCCAGGGAGGGATCTCCAACGGGCAAGATATTTATTTCCGGGTAGCCTTTAAATCGGTCGCTACGATCCTGATGGAACAAGAAACGGTTAATAGGGCGGGAGAGGATACAATACTAAAGGCACGCGGACGTCATGATCCATGCGTATTGCCTCGTGCGGTACCTATTGTCGAGTCTATGACCGCCCTGACCCTATTGGATTATTTATTGATCCAAAAGACCCGGAAAAACGTTTAGCGGCCGCATCGCCGTGAGGCGACGCGGTTATTCATGATGATAAGGCTCGTTATTCAAGATCGTCATCGCCCGGTAAATCTGCTCGATAAAGATCAATCGGATCATCTGGTGGGAGAAAGTCATCTTGCTCAACGAAATCTTTTCCGACGCGGCCTTATACACGGCCTCACTAAAACCGTAAGGACCGCCCACCACAAATACCAAGCGTTTCGGGACCGTATGCATTTTCCTTTCCAGATAAGCAGAAAATTGCATGGAGGTAAACTCTTTCCCCTTCTCATCCAGCAACACCCAATAATCGCCAGGCTGCAAGGCCTTTAAAATCAATTCTCCCTCCCGCTCCTTTTGCTGCGCCTCAGAGAGGTTCTTCGCGTTCTTTATATCCGGTATGACTTCCATTTCGAAAGGTATATAATGCGTCAAGCGATTTCTATACTCATGGATAGCCTCCACAAAATAACCGGCATCCGTCTTGCCAATCACAATCAATCCAATCTTCATCTACTTACATTTACGTGTTTAGAAGGGCTAAGTTACGAGAAAAATACATACCTTTGCAAAAACAAGAGAACTTCTGTTCTTCAAAAAAATGAAAGAAACTATTTAAATAAGGAGAGCTTATGAAACGACTTTTACTTACATTCGTCTTGGTATTCGCGTTCGTATGCGCGCAGGCGGCGGATATTGCCCATATATCAAATGCTTTCAAGGCAGGAAATGCCTCCTCCCTATCCGGGGCGATGGATAAGGAGGTGGATGTAGCCTTGCCCGGTTCCTCTAAGAAATGCAACGGGAGTGAGGCCGTCTCTATGTTATCCTCATTTTTCGGTTCGAACGAACCTTCCGGATTCTCGGTCGTACATCACGCAGATAAAAAGGGAAGCGGTTTCCTTGTCGGAAAGCTTCCGACCTCTTCCGGTGAGTACCGCGTAAACATCACGTACCGGGCTGAAGGGAATACAGCGATCATACAATCAATCAGAATAGAATAAAACATGGACAAGCTTATTGACGACTTAATCAAATTAGCGTTTGCCGAGGATATTGGCGATGGCGATCATACGACCTTATGCTGCATCCCCGAGACAGCGATGGGGAAAAGCCAGCTAATCATTAAGGAAGATGGCGTATTGGCCGGCGTGGAAATGGCGAGACGCATCTTCCGCGACTTTGATCCGGAACTGAAAATGACGGTCTTTATACAAGACGGAGCCGAAGTAAAAAAAGGAGATATCGCGTTCGTAGTGGAAGGTAAGATCCAATCCTTGTTGCAGACCGAGCGATTGATGCTGAACGTTATGCAACGCATGAGCGGTATCGCTACTACGACCCGTAAATACGCCAAGGCGTTGGAAGGTACCAAAACTCACGTTTTGGATACCCGCAAGACAACTCCCGGCATGCGTATGATCGAGAAAGAGGCTGTACGGATCGGTGGCGGCATGAACCATCGCATCGGTTTATTCGATATGATCTTATTGAAAGACAATCACGTGGATTTCGCCGGCGGCATCGAGCAAGCGATCACACGTGCGCAAAACTATCTGAAAGAGAAAGGAAAGAACCTGAAGATCGAGATCGAGGTTCGTAACTTCGACGAGTTGGAACAAGCCATGAAAGTAGGCGGTATCGATCGTATCATGTTGGATAATTTCAATATAGAAAATACGAAAGAAGCGGTTCGACGCATCAACGGACGTTTCGAGGTGGAATCTTCCGGCGGTATCACGTTCAGCACACTACGTGATTACGCGGAATGTGGCGTAGACTTCATCTCCGTAGGAGCCTTGACTCACTCCGTCAAGAGCTTAGACATGAGCTTCAAAGCCTGCTAGTAGGGCTTGCGCTTTAATCAAATAGAAGTTGCCCCCGCAAAGAACAATCCTGTAAGGGACAGCTCTTTTTAGTATCCGCTTGGACAAGCAAACACTATCGCTAGAGATCGGGCAAAGCGAACAACTGTTCGTGACATCTGACGCAGAAGAGAACGCCAACCGAACCCTCGTATGGCATTCCTCCAATGAAAGTATTGAGAAGAAAGAGGGGTGGTTAGTACTACCCCTCTTTTGTTTCTTACTTTAGCGATCTGATTTGTTCAACAGGGAGCCCTAATTTTCGAGCGATTTGCTCTTCACTCAAGCCTTCTTGCTCCATCATCCGTATCATGGAACGGATGAGTTGATCCTTTTGCTCTAGTTGCTGATCCTTTTGCTCTAGTTGCTGATCCTTTTGCTCTAGTTGCTGATTCTTTTGTTCTATTTGTTGATTCTTTTGCTGAATGAGTTGATCTTTCTGCATGAGCGCCGTATCACGGGCTTCAATCTCTGAAAGGATCTCATCTTCCACATCCATAGAGCGACGGACATCCGGAGCGACACCCGCTTTAAGCAAACGAGTCAGAACAGGAAAATCCTCCTTGTGAAACAAGTTCTCGTCAATTTCCAATAAGTGGCCATCATTTTTCAAACAACTATTCTGATCAAAGATATTAAGTAATCGCTCCAAGCGATTGCGAGTTCTTTTCTGTAAAAAAGGAATCTGTACGATAATACTATCATGCGTCAGACTCTCAATGAACTTGTCTTTTCCCTCGATCACATTATCCTCGTAATCCAAATAACGACGACGTACATAGATAACCGGTTCCTTCAACTCGCCCAAGGTATGCCCCAATATATAAATGGAGATTATCGGCAACCCAAAGTGAGAGTCTGGATCCTCGCATACATTATCCTTATTCAAATAGTGGGTCCCTAAATACTGACGAAAACGAAGCGTTTCAGTTGGCAACCATGTCTTTTGCAACTCGATGAGAACAAGATGTTCCTCGCCGTTACCGTCCTTTATCTTGGCGGAGAAATCCATGCGAAACAAGGAAATATTTGTCCGCTGCGTATTCGTATATTCATGCTGGCGCAGCTGCAACTCCAAGATCTCTTTCTTGAGCAACGCAGATAATAAGATGTTCGCCACCTTCTCATCCTCCATCATATACTTAAAGACGGAGTCATAAATGGGATTCGCTATTAGAGTCATAAGCCTTCGGTTTTTGATTCGCCTCAAAGATAGTGATTTTAATCTAACGTCAAATTAAACTCATCCCTCAAACGGCCCAAGGTTGGATTTATCTTCATCAGCAACGCTAACTTCTCCGTGGATGTATAAGCCAACTGTTTCTCATTTTCCTCTACGATCCGGACACGCATCTGGATGCGGCTATTATTAAGACGCTGACGGAGGAATGGCAAGATATGGATCGCGTTATTGATCAATTCCTCTTGCTGCCCCGGGTTGTGTACAGCCACCTCGAAATAGTAATTCTCCTGCAAGGTGGGCTTACAGTTGATCATCGTATTCTTAAGATACACTTTCTTGTCAATCGTAGCGGCGTAACTATCCCATTCACGGACCAAGGTGTCATTGTCGAAGGGAGTTACTACCTCCCTTTCGGTCGTTATCGTTTGTTGAACGGTTTGTTGCTTAGGCTTCTCCACTCCGATCTCCTTCATGGATATTCCCATCGGACGAGCGGTTTTCCGGGCCGGATTAGGCGCTGGAGACGGAGGTGGCGTAAGAGCCGAGCTCGGCATGCGCGTGCTCATGACTTGCGCGGCGGCGGCTTGAGGTGCTCGAGGCGGCTGTTGAAGCTGCCCGTTACTTACCGTTTGAGGAGCCGGGTTCGCCCCGGCGGATATCGGCTCAATCTGTGTTTTTTTTTTATCGTCGGCGGCCATCTGTGTTAATTGACAGAGCTGAATCAACGTCAATTCCAATAAAAGACGCTTATTGCGGCTGGCACGATAATTCAAATCGCACGTATTCGCTAGCTCTATCGCTTTGAACAGAAGCTGATCCGGACAGTGTTTCGCCATCTCCTTATATCGTTCGCGTATAGAAGCTCCCACCTCGAATAGCGCCAAGGTGGACTCATCCCGGCATACCAACAAATCCCGGAAATGCCCGGCCAAACCGGTTATAATATTCTGCCCGTCAAATCCTTTACCCAATATCTCGTTCAAGGTCAATAGAGATGCCCGCACATTACCGGATAAGATCGCATCCGTCAGACGAAAATAGTACTCATAATCCAGCACGTTCAAGTTATTGATAACCGCCTGATACGTGATATTGCCATTCGTGAAACTTACCACTTGGTCAAAGATGGACAAGGCGTCGCGCATACCTCCATCCGCCTTCTGAGCGATCACGTTCAAGGCTTCCGGCTCCGCGGTAACCCCCTCTTGCAAAGAGACATATTGCAAATGCTCCACCATATCGGCGATGGATATACGGGAGAAATCATAGATCTGGCAACGGGAAAGGATCGTAGGAAGCACCTTATGCTTCTCGGTCGTAGCCAAGATAAAAAGAGCATGATGCGGAGGCTCCTCCAATGTCTTCAAGAACGCGTTGAAAGCGGCGGTTGTCAACATGTGGACCTCGTCTATGATGAAGACTTTGTATTTACCGATTGGGGGCGGGATACGCACTTGGTCGATCAAGGTGCGTATATCATCCACCGAGTTATTCGACGCGGCATCCAGTTCATGGATATTGTAGGAACGCTGCTCATTGAAAGCCCGGCAGGACTCGCACGCGTTGCAAGCCTCGCCATCCGCCGTCGGATTCAAGCAGTTGATCGTCTTCGCAAAGATACGGGCACACGAGGTCTTTCCCACGCCCCGAGGACCGCAAAACAGGTAGGCATGCGCCAGTTTGTTGCTTTGTATCGCGTTTTTCAGCGTAGTGGTAAGAGACTTCTGCCCTACTACACTCCGGAAAGTGGACGGGCGGTATTTTCTCGCCGATACAATGTAATTATCCATTCTCTGCTTTTTATTGACTTTGGCAAAGATAGGCAAAAAAATTCATTATCTTCGCGAAAACGATTTTCCGATGTCACGCATAAAAGAGTTTTACCTAAAGTACCTATCGTGGATCAACGCTTATTGGTTGGTCACCATCGTGTTCCTTATCGTCACCTTTACGGTAGGCGATAGCAGCCTGTATAAACGCTATACGTACGATGAGAAGATACGCGGTCTGGAGAAAGAGATCCATCATTACCAAAAGGAGATCGAAATCAACAGCAAGAAATTAAACGACCTTCATACGGACAAGGAGGGGCTGGAACGTTTCGCCCGTGAAGAGTATTTCATGAAAAGGTCGAACGAGGATGTTTTTATTATCAAGGACAAATAGATGAATCAACCGATCAGATCGATTATTTTCGGCGTAGCGGGATTGCTCGTCTTAGCCGGCGCGGGATTGTTTCTTACCCATTGGGCTGTCGCCCCTTATTTATTCGCTATCGGCGCGGCGGGTATAGCGGTCTGCTACCTGACCCTCCCGGTCAAGGACTTGGACTTTCGCCGCCGTCGGCTCCACCGTTTCAACGTATTCGCCGGACTTCTGATGGTCGTATCTTCCGGCTTTATGTTCAACGACCGTACCGAGTGGATCCTTTGCTTGAGCGTAGCCGCTATCTTGCAGGTATATACCGCTTTCGTCACGCCTAAGGAGTAACCGCCCACAAAAGGAAGGGTGTATCAAACGCTCTTTTGATACACCCTTTTTCCGCTCTCCTGACTTCAGGAATAGCCTACTTGGCCGGAGAGGAATAATTCTTGTTCAAGTATTCCAGCAACTCGCTTGTGATGTCATAGGAATCGCCGGCCAGAAGGATATTGTCTCCTACCGTATTGCTGAATACCACTTGGTAACCTCTACCCTGGTTGAATGCCTTTAGTTGAGAAACCACCGTATCGCGTAGCTGCTCGTTCAGCTTCTGTTGCTCTTGCATCAACTCTTGGGCCAGTTGGTTATCCAAGTCCTGCAACTCTTGTTGCTTATTCAATAAACGTTGCTGCTCTTGCTCCGCTCTCTCGCGGGTAAGGAAAGCGTTGTTCTCTACCTTCCGCTGAAAATCTTGCATCTCGCTTTGTAAACTACGAGCCTTCTGGGTGATGTTAGCGCGAGAGTTCTCTTGCTTCTTCAAGATGATCTCGTTCAGATCCTTGGAATAATTGTAATTGAGTAACAGGGAATCCACATTTACATAAGCGACCGGGAGCAAGGCCGTTGTGTCCCCCGTTGACGCGAATGTCCTTGTCACGCCTGATTCTTTCTTGCCGGAAAATTGCATAATATACAAGATTACGACAGCCACCGCCAGCACACCGTTAATAACGTAGTTAATGTTCTTCATAAAGTGCAATTTAAATCTTATTTTCTATTCTTTTATCTCGTTCATGATCTCATAGAGCCCCTTTTGCTTAGCCGCCATACGATCCATGGTCCTCGCGCAAAATATGCCTCTCTTGCCCAACGCCCGGTTTCCTTCGATATGCGTATTCGGGAACCTCCCTCCCTTTTTCAACAGCACCTTTATCGACAGCAACGCGACACTGATAACAAGAATTATGATCGTAAATAATAACGTTGCAAGCATTTTCTCTATATTTGTGGACGCAAATATAAGAGTTTAAGTGATTACTAAGTGTCTTTTTGGCATTTTATTCTACTTTTTTTCGAACTAAGCTCTTCCGGTTGCGATTTTATTAACTTTGGAGTAACATCTATAATACATTGTAACATTATGAAGATTACTGATTTAAAGCCTGCTATCGTATGGAAATTCTTCCATCAGGTAACCCAAGTGCCTCGCCCCTCAAAAAAGGAAGGGAAAATGATTGAATTCCTGGAATCGTTCGCGAAAGCGTATAACCTAGCGATCAAGAAGGATGAAGCCGGCAACCTCTTAATGTCGAAGCCTGCCACTCCGGGGATGGAGGATCGCCCGGTAGTGGTACTGCAGTCTCACATGGATATGGTTTGCGAGAAAAATAACGGCACGAAACATGATTTCGAACAGGATCCGATCGAGACGATCGTCGACGGCGAGTGGTTGCGCGCCAACGGCACGACCTTGGGAGCCGACAACGGTATCGGCGTGGCGGCCGAGTTGGCTTTGCTTGCTTCGGAGGATATCCAACACGGCCCGATCGAATGTCTGTTCACGGTAGACGAGGAGACCGGCTTGACCGGGGCGAAAGCCTTGAAAGAGGGCTTCATGACCGGGGATATCTTGTTAAATCTCGACAGCGAGGACGAGGGAGAGATCTTCATGGGCTGCGCCGGAGGCAAGGACACGCAGGCGACTTTCCAGTACGAGCCGGTTCCTACGTCCGGCGAGATGCTCTATTTCCGCATCGATGTGAAGGGGCTGAATGGCGGTCACTCCGGTGGCGAGATCCACAAGGGGCTGGGCAATGCCAACAAGATATTGACCCGTTTCCTGTTCCTGTTGAAAAAGAGCTATGATTTCGTCCTTTGCGCGATCGATGGAGGGAACTTGCGTAACGCGATCGCCCGCGAGGCACACGCCGTGATCGGCTTGCGCCCGGAGGACAAGGAGGATGTACGTGTCTTGCTGAACCATCTCGCCGCCGACGTAGAGAATGAGCTGAGGCATGTGGATCCGAAGGTTCAGCTCACCATGGAATCCACGGATCGTCCGGAGTATCATATCGACAACGCCACCGCCGGGAAATTAATCTACGCCTTGCACGCTTGCCCGCACGGCGTGATCGGTATGAGCCACGATATAGAGGGCTTGGTGGAGACCTCCACCAACCTCGCTTCCGTAAAGATGAAAGAGGGCCACACGATCTTGGTCGGCACCAGCCAGCGCAGCTCTATCGAGTCCAGCAAGATCGCCGCCGCCAACACGGTAGCCTCCACCTTCTTGCTGGCCGGGGCCGACGTGAGACAGGGCGACGGCTACCCGGGATGGGCCCCGAATCCCGATTCCGGGATCTTGAAGATCGCGCGGGAGACCTACAGACGCCTGTTCGGCAAGGAGGCCAAGATCATGGCCATCCACGCCGGATTGGAGTGCGGCCTGTTCCTGGAGAAATATCCGAGGCTGGATATGATCTCGTTCGGGCCGACCTTGCGTGACGTGCATTCACCCAACGAGCGTATCGAGATCGCCACGGTCGGTTTATGGTGGAGCCACCTTCTTGAGTTATTAAAGAGCATCCCCGCAAAATAAACCCGCGTTTTTTGCGTTAGAGGAAGAGGAGAGACACGAGAGCCGTGTCTGTCCTCTTTTTAATTTACGGAAATGAGACGATTCACGACAACACTATTCATACTCGCGACGCTTCTGTTGAACCTGCTCCCGGCGTGCGACGGCCTGGACGAGCCGTACTCCGCCAACCCGACCTACCGGCTAAGCTTCTCGACAGACACGCTCGCCTTCGACACGGTCTTCAGCACGATCGGTTCCACCACCCGCCAATTTATGATCTACAATGAGAACGATGAGCCGCTGAGCATCGAGTCCATCCTGCTGGCCGGAGGTGAGGCCACCGGCTTCCGGATGAACGTGGATGGGCGCAGAGGCAGCCTGTTCAATAATGTAGGGATACTGGCCCATGACAGCATGTATGTATTCGTGGAGGTAACCGTCGATCCGAACGGAGGCGACCAACCGCTGTTGATACAGGACTCCGTGCTGTTCACGGTGAACGGCGTCCGGCAATCCGTGTTACTGGAAGCCTACGGGCAGGATGTCAACCTTTGCAAAGGCGGTGTCACGATCACGAGAGACTCGATCCTCACGGCCCGCCGTCCTTACCTGGTCTACGACAGCCTGGTTATCGCGAAGGGTGTCTCCCTGCGTATCGAGAAGGGGGCCACTTTCTACATGCACGACAAGGCGAGCCTGATCGTTCACGGTTCCATGAACGCCTCGGGCACCTTGGATGAGCCGATCACGTTCCGGGGCGACCGCCTGGATTATATACTCGATGATCTATTGCCTTACGACCGGACTCCCGGGCAATGGGGAGGCATTACCTTCAAGGCGGACAGCTACGGGAATGTCTGGGACAACGTGATCGTACGGAATGGCACCTCCGGTGTCTACTGCGAGCCCTCCACCCCGGACCGGCCGAAGATCACGATAAACAACTCACAGATCACGAATATGGGAGGCGATCTGTTCCTCGCCGTCAATTGTGAGGTTATCGCCGCGAACACGGAATTCAGCAATGCCGCGGGAAGCGTACTTACCCTGGCCGGCGGCAGCTACTACTTCGCCCACTGCACGATGGCCAATTACATGAGCCTGACCCAAAGGGAGATGGCCGGCGAGACCGTCTCTTTGGACAGCAAATGCCTGTACCTGCTCGATAACGTGACGGTAGACGGGGGCGGCCCCTATCCCATCGCGCGAGCCCATTTCGACAATTGCGTTATCGACGGAAGCTATGAGGCGGGCGAGATCGGGACGTCGGGCGAGATCGGGATCGCCTCGGGCCAGCCGCTCACCCCGAGAGCGGATGGCGGCACGGATTTCGACTATCGGTTCAACCACTGCGTGCTCAAGGCCCGGGAATCCTCCGGCGACCACTTCCGGGAGGTCTTGTTTATCCAGGAGACGCCCTCCTACCGGAAAGTGGGAGGCAAGCCCAACCAATATGCCTACGATTTCCGGCCCGACTCCGCGTCGACCGCCGGGGTCGGGAAAGCGGACCCCGAGGTGACGAGGAATTATCCGGTCGACCGCTACGGCGTCGACCGGCTGACCGCCTCGGACGGCCCGACCATAGGCGCCTACGAGTTCGTCCGGGAAGAGACCGAGGATCCGGGCGAGTAAAGAGACCTCGCAGCATCCCCCCAAGCCTTGACAATGAAGATTCTCCTGCTTTTTCTCCTATCCGTTGCCGCCCCTCGGCTATTCGCCCAGGCGACCTTCAGGGTCATGGCCTATAACGTGGAGAACCTTTTCGACACGAGGGATCACCCAACCGCGGACGACGACGCGTTCCTGCCCTCCGGCGACCGCTACTGGACGCCCGGCCGCTACGACCGCAAGCTACAACACATCGCGAAAGTGATCAGCGCCGCCGGGGAGTGGGGCACGCCGGCCCTGATCGCCCTTTGCGAAGTCGAGAACGATTCCGTCCTCTCTCACCTGACCCGCCGCACCCCGCTCCGCTGGCTGGAGTACCGGTACATCATCACGCGAGGCCCCGATCCCCGGGGGATGAACGTCGCCCTGCTTTATCAACGCGATCAATTCGGCTATTTACGCCACGCCTCCATCCCGGTTCGTTTCTCCGGGGAGAGGCACAAATTAACCCGGGACATCCTGCACGTATCCGGGAAGATCGTGACAGGCGATACCCTGGATGTTCTCGTGTGTCATTTCCCCTCCCGCTACGGAGGGGAGAAGGAGAGCGAGCGGGATCGCCTCGACGCGGCCCGCACGTTACGAGAGGTTGGCGACTCATTGTGCCGGACGCGGGAGAAACCGCGGATACTCATGCTGGGAGACTTCAACGATACGCCTCAAGACCGGAGCATCTCCGAGGTACTCGCCGCCCGGGCCCTTCCCGAGGAGGCGCGGAGCGCGGATCCCGCGTCTTGCGCCTACTACAACCTGTTCGCGGACCCCCGCATAACCCAATTCCCGGGCAGCCACAAATACCGGGGCGAATGGAGCCAGCTCGATCAAATCATCGTAAACCGCGATCTCGTCACGCCAGGCTCTTCCCTGCGCCTCATCCCGGAAAGCATCCGGCTATTCGCCCCCGGTTTCTTGCTGACCCGGGACAAGACCTGGCGGGGCGTACGTCCTTTCCGGACCTATCACGGCTTTAAATACGAGGGTGGCTTCAGCGACCACCTGCCGATCATCGCCGACTTCCGGATAGACAGCCGGTCATCCGATGGACAGCCCCAAAACGGCGAAAAATCGCCCGGTCATCCGATGAACAGCCCCAAAACGGCGAAAAATCGCCCGGTCATCCGATGAACAGCCCCGAAGCGGCGAAAAATCGCCCGGTCATCCGATGAACAGCCCCAAAACGGCGAAAAATCGCCCGATCATCCGATGAACAGCCCCGAAACGGCGAAAAATCGTCCGGCCATCCGATGGACAGCCCCAAAACGGCGAAAAAACAGCCCGGTCATCCGATGAACAGCCCCAAAACGGCGAAAAAACAGCCGGCAATTCACTATATTTGCCCTCTCAAACAGAAAAGCGGCATGAAGATCCCCTATACATCACTCCTACTCCTCCTGATCGGCGGCATCCTCGCCAAGGCAGAGGCCCAGCGACTCAGGAATCCCCTCGATTTCCCGATCCTGCTGAGCGGGAATTTCGGAGAGTTAAGAAGCAACCATTTCCATTCCGGGATCGATTTCAAGACCCAAGGGGCGGAAGGCAAACCCGTACACGCGGTACAAGAGGGATATGTATCGCGTATATCCGTAAGTCCCTGGGGCTACGGCAACGGGCTTTACATCACACACCCGGATGGGACGACTACCGTATACGGCCACCTGCGGGAATTCTCGAAGAAAATAGCGGATTACGTGAAGGCGCGACAATACGAGCGAGAAAGTTTCAACGTGGATCTCCGCCTCACGCCGGACTTGCTTCCCGTGGAGAGAGACGAGGTCGTGGCGCTGAGCGGCAATACCGGGAGCTCCGGCGGGCCTCATCTCCATTTCGAGGTACGAGACACGGAGACGGAGGAGCTCCTGGACCCCTTGGATTATTTCCTGGACCGGATAACCGACACCCGCCCTCCTAAAATCCAGGGCATACAGATCGTCCCCATCGAAGGGAAAGGCGTAGTAAACGGCAAAAGCGGGAAGCTTGAGCGAAAAGCCGTCGCGACGAAAGAGGGGGAACTGACAATCGCCGGGAAAATCGAGGCGTGGGGAGAGATCGGACTCGCCGTAAAAGCCTGCGACTACATGGATAACACGACCAACACCTATGGCGTACGAGACATCACGCTCACGGCGGACAGCCAAGTGATCTTCCGTAGCCATCTCGACACCTTCTCGTTTGACGAGACCCGCTACCTGAACAGCTTCACCGACTACGAAACCTGGAAAGAGCGCCGCTCCTTCTATACGCGCAGTTTCATCGAGCCGGGAAACCGGCTACGCTTCCTTGAGAGCGTAAACCGGGGGATCTTGCGCGTCGATGAACCGCGCACCTATCAGCTGGCCTATACACTCGCCGACGCTTTCGGCAACACGACCCGCCTATCCATCCGGATCGAGGGGAAGGAGCAGGAGATCCCCCGGATCGACACGGCCCGCGCGGTATTCTTCCACTGGGGCAGCGAGAACCGGTTCGGCGCCAAGGGCATCCGTCTCGTCCTGCCGAGAGGCAATCTGTACAATGACCTCTACTTCCGCTACTCGGTGAAAGAAGATAGCGCCGCGTTGTCGGCCACCCACCTATTGCACGACAAACCCGTCCCCTTGCATGGAAGGGCCCGGCTATCGCTATTCGCGCGACGCGACACGTGCGCGGACAGGCGGCAATATGGCGTGATCCGCTTGCAAGACGGGCGTGCCTCCTGGATAGGCGGCACCTACCGCGACGGCTGGATCGACGCGGAGATCCGGGAGCTGGGCAGTTACAAGATCGCGTCCGATACGGAGGCCCCGGTCATCACACCGCTCAACCGGCAGGCGTGGATCCGCGGAGAGCGCTTCGTATTCCGTTTGTCCGACAACCTGAGCGGAGTACAAAGCTACCGGGGAGAGATAGACGGGCAGTTCGCCCTGTTCGAGATGAACAATAAATCGGTCGTCACCTATCGCTTCGACAAAGAGAGACTGCGAAGAGGCAGGCACGAACTTAAATTGACCGTGACGGATGCTTGCGGGAACGAGTCGGTTTACACACACCCGTTTACGTGGTAAAACGCGATAAATCGCGTTTTTTTAGGCAAAATATAGGCCCTTTGATTGCTTTACTTCAATAAATTCGTATATTTGTTTCTCGTATATTTATCGTATTGAGTAGGTTACTCAACAATAAACACAATAATATTATAAACATGGAAAACAACGACTTATTGGAAATGGTAAGAGGTAAGGCACAAGGATGGCTTACGAAAAGTTATGACGCGGAGACTCGCGCGCAAGTGAAAGCGTTACTGGACAACGAAGATCCGACCGAGTTAATCGAGTGTTTTTATAAAGACCTGGAATTCGGCACGGGTGGATTGCGGGGAATCATGGGCGTAGGCTCGAACCGCATGAATATCTATACGGTTGGCGCGGCCACCCAGGGGTTGTCCAACTACCTGAGAAAGGAATTCGCGGACCTGGAACAGATAAAGGTCGTCATCGGCCACGATTGCCGGAACAACAGCCGTAAGTTCGCGGAAATATCGGCCGATATCTTCTCCGCCAACGGCATCAAGGTCTATCTATTCGAGGACCTGCGTCCGACCCCGGAAATGTCATTCGCGATCCGTAAGCTGGGATGCCAGAGCGGAATCATCTTGACGGCTTCCCACAATCCGAAAGAATACAACGGATACAAGGCGTATTGGGATGACGGCGCGCAAATGATCGCCCCGCACGACAAGAATACGATCGCCGAGGTCAATAAGATCCGCAACGCGAGCGAGATTAAGTTCAAAGGGAATAAAGACCTGATCGAGATCATCGGGCAAGCCGTCGATGATGAATATATCAAGGCGTTGACGACGATCTCCTTGTCTCCGGAGGCTATTTTCCGCCATAAGGATATGAAGATCGTATATACCCCGATCCACGGGACAGGCGTCAAATTGGTTCCCGCCGCCTTGAAAGCTTACGGATTCACGAACATCATCCATGTGCCGGAACAAGATGTCGTCAGCGGTGATTTCCCGACGGTCATCTCGCCGAACCCGGAGGAGCCGGCCGCTTTGGCGATGGCCGTAGAGAAGGCGAAAGAGACCGACGCCGAATTGGTGATGGCCTCCGATCCGGACGCGGACCGTGTCGGTGCCGCCGTCAAGAACAACGCGGGCGAATGGGTGCTTTTAAATGGCAACCAGACCGCCTTGATGTTCGTTTACTACCTGATCACCCGCTGGAAAGAGTTGGGCAAGATCAACGGTAAGGAATATATCGTAAAGACAATCGTCACGACAGAGACGATCAAGGCGATCGCCGAGCGCAATGGCGTAGAGCTGTACGATGTCTACACGGGCTTCAAATGGATCGCCAACGTGATGCGCGAGAACGAGGGCAAGAAAAACTATATCGGCGGTGGCGAGGAAAGCTACGGATTCCTTTGCGAGGACTTCGTTCGCGACAAAGACGCCGTCTCCGCCTGCGTCATCTTGGCCGAGATCGCGGCCTGGGCAAAAGATCAAGGTTTGAGTCTGTACCAATTGCTTCAAAAGATTTACGTAGAATACGGCTTCTCCAAGGAGAAAGGCATCTCTGTCGTGAAGAAAGGCAAGAGCGGAGCGGAAGAGATCGAGGCTATGATGAAGCAGTTCCGCGAGAACCCGTTGACTGAGATCGCCGGCTCCAAGGTAACCTATTTCTACGATTACTCCACCCTGAAAGGCAAGGACTACGCGGAGAACGAGACCGTCACGTTAGACATGCCTACTACCTCCAACGTGCTCCAATACTTCACGGAAGACAATACAAAGGTATCCATCCGTCCTTCCGGTACGGAACCGAAGATCAAATTCTATTGCGAGGTTCACTCCAAGGTAAAACATGTCGATGAATTGCCGGAGGCCGAGAAAGCGGCGGAAGAAAAGATCCGCCAGATCAAGGCCTCCTTAGGAATCTAACCGGACTTCATGATCGGGCATATGGCGGCGAGGGCGGGAATCGTCCTCGCCGCTTCTTAGGCTACCGGATCAAATCCGACTTACCGAAACAGAACGGCAGCAGGGTCGCCGCGCCCGGAACGAGATACGCCACCTCTTTTCCACAAAGAAGGACTTCCATCGGTTGGCCGTAACGCTGCTCGGTTTCCAACATCACTTGCCGGCAAGCGCCGCAGGGCGTGATAAGATCCACACGCTCCCCATCCTTCATAGCGGCGATCGCCAAAATCCGGACGGGCACGTCCGGGTAACGCGCCCCCGCGTAGAACAAGGTGGTCCGTTCCGCGCAAAGCCCGGACGGATAGGCCGCGTTCTCCTGATTATTCCCGGAAAGGATCTCGCCATTCTCCAACAGGACCGCCGCTCCCACATGAAACTTGGAATAAGGAGCGTAGGCCTTCCGCGAAGCTTCAAAGGCGGCCTCGTACAATCGCTTGTATACCGCGTCCAACTCTCCTACCTCGAAGAGCTCTACCCGGGTCTCTAATCTCAATGCTTTCATTCTCTTGATTGCTTTACGGTTTTGAAAGAAACATAACTATACTTCTTATAGGCCATAAATGTAAAAAGAATATATTAATTTCGCACCCATATCCTAAAACACACCTTATATATAAAACAAACACCTATGCATTCAATGCTTCTGACCTCCGATAAAGACCCGATGGGCGCCGCGATCACCGACTATCTCGCGCATGGGAAAGCGGACAAACTCCGCGTATTCTCCTCCATGTTCGACGAGGACGAGATCCCGGTGAATCAATTATTCCGGACTTTCCAGGAAATGCCTTCCCTGGAACAGAAGGCCCTTCAACTCAGTACAGGCAAGATACTGGATGTCGGTGCCGGAAGCGGATGTCACACCTTGGCCTTGCAAGAGATGGGCAAAGCGGTCACCGCTATCGACATATCCCCTCTTTCCGTAGAGGCCATGCGCGCGCGGGGCGTGAAAGAGGCCCGCTTGCAGAACTTCTTCGACAAGCGCTTAACCGGGCCATTCGACACCCTCCTTCTCTTGATGAACGGCTCCGGGATTATCGGCAAACTGGAAAATCTCCCGGCCTTCTTTCACCGCTTGAAAGAGGTGCTAGCCCGAGACGGACAACTTCTACTCGACTCCAGTGATTTAAGCTATTTATTTGAGGATGAAGACGGGAATCTGGATATCGCCCCCGAGGACGATTATTTCGGAGAGATCGACTTCCGTATGCAATATAAGAGTATCCGGGGAGATTCGTTCGATTGGCTCTATATCGATTTCAACACCCTCTATCTATACGCGAGGCAAGCCGGCTTCAAAGCGGAGAAAATAGAAGAGGGGGAGCATTACGATTATCTAGCCCGTATCTCCTATTTTTAACCCCTCGATTAAAAAGAACAAGTATGCGTTTATCCCTTCATTTTTTAGGCATATTATGCCTCTCCCTCGTCTGTTTAAGCGCGGGGGCGGAAAGCCAGCGGAAGCTGACTCTCTATCAGAAGTACATCAATAAATACAGTGACTTGGCGGTTCAACACCAAAAGAAATATCGCATCCCGGCAAGTATCACCTTAGCGCAAGGATTACTGGAGTCCGGAGCCGGGCAAAGCGACTTGGCCAGGCGTTCCAACAATCACTTCGGTATCAAATGCCATTCAGACTGGCGGGGAGGCAGGGTCTATCACGACGACGACCTGCGGGGAGAGTGTTTCCGGAAATACAAACGAGTAGAGGACTCTTACGATGACCATTCCCGCTTCCTCGCCGAACGCTCCCGCTACGAACGCCTGTTCAAGTTAAGCATCAAGGATTACAAAGGCTGGGCCAAAGGACTGCAAAAATGCGGTTACGCGACCGACCGTGCTTACGCGAATAAACTAATCAAGGTTATCGAAGATTATGAGTTATATCGCTTTGACTCCGGCAAGGGAACAAAGAAAACCGCCGCGAAGAAGCAGCGAGATCTTCCGGTGTCCGATTATCAAGTCTATCGGACCCACGGCCTGATCTATGTATACGCCAAGGACAACGACAGTTTCGACCGGATCGCCCGAAGCCTGGGATTCAAGGCCAAGCAGTTGATGAAATTCAATGAGGTGCCCGAGGACTTCCCGTTGCAGGCGGGCGATATCGTATACCTGGAGAAGAAAAAGAAGAAGGCGGACAAACCGAATTACGACCATGTGATACAAGTCGGGGAGTCGATGCACAGCATCGCGCAGATGTACGGGATCCGGATCAAGAGCCTGTATAAAATGAATAAAAAAGACAAAGATTACATCCCGGAAGAAGGAGATGTCTTAAAACTTAGATAAGTAACATAAAAAAGTATTACCTTCGCGGTTCAAACAATACAGTACAATGAGTGATCAACGTTATAACCTGCGAGGCGTTTCCGCTTCGAAAGAAGATGTTCACGACGCGATAAAGAACATCGATAAGGGAATTTTTCCGAAAGCGTTCTGTAAGATCATCCCCGATATCTTAGGCGGTGATCCCGAATATTGCAATATTATGCACGCGGATGGCGCCGGCACCAAATCGTCCTTAGCGTATCTGTACTGGAAAGAGACCGGAGATCTCTCGGTGTGGAAAGGTATCGCCCAAGACGCCCTGATCATGAATATCGACGACCTGCTCTGCGTAGGTGCCGTAGACAACATCTTGGTCTCTTCCACGATCGGACGTAACAAGCTGCTGATCCCGGGCGAGGTGATCTCGGCGATCATCAACGGGACGGACGAGTTGCTGGCGGAATTACGCGAGATGGGCGTTGGCTGCTACGCGACCGGTGGCGAGACCGCAGATGTCGGCGACTTGGTTCGTACCATCATCGTAGACAGCACGGTTACCTGCCGCATGAAACGTTCGGACGTAATCGATACTAAGAATATCCAGGGAGGGGACGTGATCGTAGGCCTGGCATCTTCCGGACAATCCACTTACGAGAAAGCATACAATGGCGGTATGGGAAGCAACGGATTGACCTCCGCCCGCCATGATGTTTTCTCCAAGTACTTAGCGAGAAAATATCCGGAAAGCTACGATGCCGCCGTCCCCGAGGAATTGGTATACTCCGGAGGATTGAGACTTACGGACCGGATCGAAGGATTAGGGATCGACGCCGGAAAGCTGGTGCTTTCGCCGACACGTACCTACGCGCCGGTAATCAAGGTATTGCTTGATAAGCTGCGCGCCCAAATCCACGGCATGGTACATTGTTCGGGAGGGGCCCAGACAAAAGTTATGCATTTCGTAGAGAACAAGCGCGTGACCAAGAACAACCTCTTCCCTATCCCGCCGCTGTTCCGCACGATTCAGGAACAGAGCGGTACGGACTGGAGCGAGATGTACAAGGTATTCAACATGGGACACCGGATGGAGATCTACATCGCTCCCGAGTACGCGGAAGAAGTAATCAGCGTCTCAAAAAGCTTTGGCATTGACGCACGAATCGTGGGCTTCGTAGAGGAAGCCGATAAAAATGAATTGATTATCGAAAGCGAGAAAGGTCGCTTCACCTATTAATACAGATAAATGGCCGAAAATAGTTTACTTGGTAAATTAGACGGATTAGTGAGCCGTTTTGAGGAAGTCGGTACCCTTATTACCGACCCGGCGGTGATCGCCGACATGAAACGGTTCGTAAAGCTGAACAAAGAGTACCGCGATTTGGAGAAAATCGTGAGAGCTCGTTCGGAATACGTGAAAGTCTTGAACGGGATCGAGGAAGCGAGAGCCTTGCTTGAGTCCGAGCAAGATCCGGAAATGCGGGAAATAGCCCGTGAAGAGCTGGATACCTGCAACGAACGTATTCCCTCTTTGGAAGAAGAGATAAAATTATTGCTCGTCCCCGCTGATCCGCAAGACGACAAGAATGCGATCGTTGAGATACGAGGAGGAACGGGAGGTGACGAAGCCGCCCTTTTCGCCGGCGATCTGTATCGCATGTACGTGAAGTATTGTGAGCTGAAAGGATGGAAAATAAGCGTGTCTAGCTTTAGCGAAGGCTCGTCCGGCGGCTTTAAGGAAATCATCTTCACGGTATCGGGCGAGAAAGTATACGGAACGTTGAAGTATGAGTCCGGCGTACACCGCGTACAGCGCGTACCGGCTACGGAGACGCAAGGACGTGTACATACCTCCGCCGCCACGGTCGCCGTATTGCCCGAGGCGGATGAGTTTGATGTTGAGATCAATGAAGGGGAGATTAAATGGGATACCTTCCGCTCCGGTGGCGCCGGAGGCCAGAACGTAAACAAGGTGGAATCCGGTGTTCGCCTGCGTTATGTCTGGAAGAACCCCATTACAGGTGTGAGTGAGGAAATCCTGATCGAATGTACGGAGACACGAGACCAGCCGAAGAACAAAGAGAGGGCGCTTACCCGTCTTCGTTCATTTATTTATGACAAGGAACACCAGAAATACCTGGATGATATCGCCAGCAAGCGCAAGACCATGGTATCTACCGGTGACCGTTCCGCGAAGATCCGTACTTACAACTACCCGCAAGGACGTATTACGGATCACCGTATCAATTACACGATCTATAATCTTTCAGCCTTTATGGACGGCGAAATTCAAGACTGCTTGGACCACCTGATCGTAGCGGAGAACGCCGAGCGACTGAAAGAGTCTGAATTGTAAACACACCAATCATTTCATACGGAATAAGAAAATGAACAAGCAGCAACTATTCGAGAATATAAAAAAAAGACAATCCTTCCTTTGTGTCGGATTAGATACCGATATAAAAAAGATCCCGCGGCATCTATTGTCGGAGGAAGATCCTATTTTTGCGTTCAATAAAGCGATCATCGACGCTACCGCCGATTATTGCGTCGCTTACAAGCCGAATCTGGCTTTTTACGAGAGCCTCGGCACAAAGGGCATGATGGCTTTTGAGCGAACAGTGGCCTATTTACGGGAGAATTATCCCGATCAATTTATCATCGCCGACGCAAAACGCGGCGATATCGGGAATACCTCCGAGATGTACGCCCGTTCTTTCTTCGATCATATCAAGGTAGATGCCGTAACGGTCGCTCCCTATATGGGCGAGGATAGCGTGAAGCCATTCTTGATCTACCCGGAGGCTTGGGTAATCTTATTGGCCTTGACCTCAAATAAAGGCTCACAGGACTTTCAATTGACGGAAGACGCGAATGGCGAACGTCTTTTCGAGAAAGTATTGAAGAAATCGCAGGCGTGGGCGACCGACGAGCAAATGATGTATGTAGTGGGCGCTACCCAAGGCAAGATGTTCCTGGACATCCGCAAGCAGGCCCCGGATCATTTCTTGTTAGTCCCGGGCGTGGGCGCTCAAGGCGGAAGCCTGGCGGAAGTAGCCCGATACGGGATGAACGACCAATGCGGCCTTTTGGTCAATTCCTCCCGTGCGATTATTTACGCGGACCAGACGGAGGCTTTCGCCAACGTAGCCGGCGAGGCAGCGCATACCGTACAGAAAGAAATGGCCGGTTATCTACGCGATAAGGGAATTATTCCCCGCGAAGCATAGGCTATGTAAAGAATTTTCACCACTTTTGCAAACGAACTGTCCATAAACAGCGGACGGTCGACGAAGATACATATATAATTGAATAAGTAATGGAGTTTTCAGCCCAACAAATTGCCGACTTCCTGAACGGGACGATCGAAGGAGATCCGGACATCAAAGTCAGCAACTTCTCTAAAATAGAAGAAGGAAAGCCAGGTACATTGACCTTTTTGGCGAATCTTAAATATGCGCATCATATTTATACTACCGAGGCAAGCATTGTTTTGGTGAATCATGATTTTAAACCGGAACAACCGATAAAAGCCACACTTGTAAAAGTAGAGAACGCTTACGCGGCGCTCGCAGTGTTATTGAATCGGGTAGAGCAATCGAAGAGCAAAAAGAAGGGGGTTGATTCTACCGCTTTTATCGCCGCTTCCGCGACCGTGAGCGACGATTGTTATGTCGGCAACTTCGCCTACATCGGAGAAGGCGTGACAATGGGTAAGAACTGTATGGTATACCCGCACGCCTATATCGGCGACCACGTGACGGTAGGAGACAACTGCGTATTCTATCCGCATGCCACCGTTTACGAGAATTGCACGATCGGTAATAATTGTATCCTGCATGCCGGCAGCGTAGTCGGGGCCGATGGTTTCGGATTCGCTCCCGAAGGGGAGACTTACAAGAAAATCCCGCAATTAGGCAACGTTATCATCGAGGATGATGTAGAGATCGGAGCCAATACGACGATCGACCGCGCGGTGATGGATTCCACGATCATTCGTAGAGGCGTTAAGCTGGACAATCTCGTACAAATCGCTCACAACGTAGAGGTAGGCGAGAATACCGTGATGGCGGCGCAAGTCGGCATCGCCGGTTCCGTAAAAATAGGGAAGCATTGCATGTTTGGAGGGCAAGCGGGCCTGGCCGGACATATCCGTGTGGCGGACCATGTCGTATTCGGAGCTCAGGCCGGCGTTATCAGCGACGTAAAGGAGGCCGCGACATTGCTTGGGGCGCCGGCGATCAACGCGAAGAATTTCATGCGTTCCAGCGCAATCTTCAACCGTCTTCCGGATATATACCGCTCGCTGGGGCAAATGCAACGGGAGATCGAACAACTCAAGAAAGAAATCAATAAACAATAAAGACCTATGCAAAAACAGAAAACGCTCGCGGCAAGTTTCTCCTTGAAAGGAAAAGGGTTGCATACCGGATTAGATATAGAGATTACGTTTAATCCCGCGCCCGAGAACCATGGATACAAGATCAAACGTGTCGATATGGAAGGCCAACCGACGATCGATGCCTTGGCGGAGAACGTGGTTAATACACAACGGGGTACGGTACTCAGCAAGAATGGCGTTCAAGTAAGTACGATCGAGCACGCGATGGCGGCTTTATACGCTTATGAGATCGATAACTGCTTGATCGAGGTAAACGCGCCCGAGTTTCCGATCCTGGACGGAAGCTCCCGCTTCTTCTCCGAGGAAATCCAAAAGACAGGGGTCGTTGAGCAAAACGCTCCGAAGGATTATTACATCGTAAAGCACAAGATCGAGGTAAAAGATGAGGAGACCGGTTCTTCGCTGATCATCCTTCCGGATGATAAGTTCAGCGCGAACGTATTGATCTCATTCGATTCGCCCGTGCTTTCCAACCAATTCGCCACGTTGAACGATCTTGGCGAATTTCCCGCGGAATTGGCGGCCTCACGTACGTTCGTATTCGTCCGCGAGGTCGAGATGTTGTTGAACAACAACTTAATCAAGGGTGGAGACTTGGATAACGCCATTGTCATCTACGACCAGAAAATCCCTCAAGAGTCTTTGGACAAATTGGCGGATATGCTGAACATCCCTCACAAGAACGTACGGGAGTTAGGCTATATCAATAACAAACCGCTTGTATTCGATAACGAGCCGGCACGTCATAAATTGATCGACGTGATCGGAGACATCGCCTTGATCGGCAAGCCGATCCGCGGACGTGTGATCGCTACCCGTCCGGGCCATAAGATCAATAACCAGCTGGCCCGTATGATCCGCAAGGATATCAAGTTAAACGAGGTGCAAGCCCCTGTATACGATCCGAACCGCGAGCCGGTGATGGATATCAATCGTATCCGCGAGCTGTTGCCACACCGCTATCCATTCTTATTGGTCGACAAGATCATCGAGATCGGAGGAAATTACATCGTAGGCGTAAAGAATATCACGACCAACGAGCCGTTCTTCCAAGGGCATTTCCCGCAGGAGCCGGTCATGCCGGGCGTCTTGCAGGTTGAGGCCATGGCACAAACGGGAGGTTTGCTAGTCTTGAATTCCGTAGATGAGCCGGAGCGTTATTCTACCTACTTCATGAAAATAGATGGCGTGAAATTCCGTCAGAAAGTCGTTCCGGGCGACACATTGATCTTACGTCTGGAATTGCTGGCGCCGATCCGTCGCGGCATCTCCACCATGAAAGGGTATGTATTCGTTGGCGATAAATTGGTTAGTGAAGCCGAGTTCATGGCTCAGATTGTAAAAAACAAATAATAAGATAACGTACGATCATGAATATATCTCCTCTAGCAGTCGTTCATCCGGAAGCCCGGATCGGGCAGAATGTAACTATCGATCCGTTTGCCGTGATTGAGAAAGATGTCGTAATCGGTGACAATTGCCATCTATATCCTCACGCCGTCATCTTGGATGGCGCGCGGATTGGCAAGAATTGCGCTGTTTTCCCGGGAGCGGTCGTCGCCGGTATCCCTCAAGACATGAAATTCGCGGGAGAAACCACGACGGCGGAAATCGGAGATAACACGACGCTTCGCGAGTGCGTGACGATCAACCGGGGTACCGCTTCCAAAGGAAAGACCGTGGTAGGCCGCAATTGCTTAATCATGGCTTATTCGCACGTGGCCCATGATTGCGTCTTGAAAGATCATATTATCATCGGAAACGCTTCGCAAATCGCCGGGGAGGTGGAGATTGACGATTTCGCCATCGTAAGCGGAGGTTCCTTGGTACATCAGTTCTCGCGTATATCCAAGCACGTGATGATACAAGGCGGTTCCCGTATCGGGAAAGATATTCCGCCTTATACCTTGATCGGCCGCGATCCAATCGTCTATTGCGGCATCAATATCGTAGGTTTGCGTCGCCGGGGATTCACGAATCAGCAGGTATTCCTGATTCAAGACATCTACCGCACGCTGTATACCCGAGGATTGAATAATACGGAGGCGCTGAAGGCGATCGAGACGGAATACGAACCCAGCGAGGAAAGAGACTTGATCCTTAATTTCATCAAGTCTTCCAGCCGGGGTATCGTAAGAGGCTCGATCGACGTATAAACGACACGGTATCACCCGGTGATCTCCCAAGACACCACCGGGTGACCTTCCAAGACACCCCGGGCATGGATATTCCGACCGGCACGAAACTTACCCTGAAAGCGATCGAGACGGAAGGATCGGAAGCGCGCCCCCCCTTCATTATTTATAGCGACGCCTATTGGGCATATCCATATTTTTACTACTTTTGAGGCGACAATAAAACTAAACGACTATGCTATTCAGATTTCTAATCCTATCAGATGAAGCAGACAACTTCAAGCGCGAGATCAAGATTGATTCCGAGGCTACTTTCTTGGATTTGCAAAACGCCATCCTCGACTCTGTGGGCTATACAAAAGATCAAATGACCTCTTTCTTTATATGTGACGATGACTGGAGTAAGAAAACAGAGATCACGTTAGTGGAGATGGATACCTCCTCCGAGGAGGACAGCTATGTCATGGCCGATACCCAACTGGAAGAATTATTGGAAGATGAGCGCCAAAAACTACTTTTCGTTTTCGATTATATGACTGAACGTGCGTTCTTCATGGAGCTTCGCGAGATCGTTCCGGGGAAAAACCTGGATGCCCCTATCTGTAGCAAATCGACAGGTACCCCTCCCGCGCAGATGATTTCTTTGGATGAGTTCGAGACGAGAAACAACGGCACGGATGTGGGAGAAGATTTTTACGGGGATTCCGAATACGATATCGATGAGTTAGATAAAAGCGGCTTCGACGGTTTAGGCGAAGGCCCGATGGATAATCCTTACGACGACGAGCGTTTTTGATGAATTCGCTCGTTGTATTGCTTGGGCCGACAGGAGTCGGAAAGACCGAGTTGAGCCTCCAGGTGGCGGAACGTTTCGGCTCTCCGATTATCTCGTCCGACTCCCGTCAGCTCTATAAAGACCTCCCGATCGGCACGGCTGCCCCCACACCGGGACAAAGGGCCCGCGTCAAGCATTACATGGTAGGCACGCTCTCGCTTACCGATTATTACAGCGCCAGCAACTTCGAGAAAGACGTGATCTCCCTTTTATCCGAATTACATAAAACGATACCGACCGTCGTAATGGCCGGAGGCTCTATGATGTACATCGACGCCGTATGTAAGGGCATTGATGATATCCCGACGGTTACACCGGAGATCCGGGATGCCTTGTACCGGCAATATGAGACCGAGGGACTAGCCCCTATCCTCGCCGAGTTGAAAGAAGCGGATCCGGTTCATTACGAGGAGGTGGACCGCGATAATTACAAACGGGTGATCCATGCCGTAGAGATTTGCCGGATGACAGGCAAGCCTTACTCCTCCTTTCGCACGAACAGCAAGAAAGAGCGTCCGTTCCGGATCATCAAAGTAGGGCTTGCCAGAGACCGCGACGAACTATGCGAACGTATCGACCGACGTGTGGACCAAATGATGGACGAGGGCTTATTGGAAGAAGCCCGCCGGGTTTATCCCTTCCGTCATTTGAATTCCTTGAACACGGTCGGTTACAAAGAATTGTTCCATTATCTCAGCGGAGAATGGACCTTGGACCTCGCCGTAGCGAAGATCAAACGAGACTCCCGGGTCTACGCCCGGAAGCAAATGACCTGGTTTAAACGGGACCCGGAGATAACATGGTTCCATCCGGAGGACACCGAAGCGATATTCGCGCACCTGGGGCAACAGGTCCTGTAGCGTCGCTTATCACCATCAAACGCGCCGATCTTATTTCTTGAAAACTAGATAGACCGCGGCTACCAAGAAGACAAAGGCGAGCGCATGGTTCCATTTAAACGACTCCCCCTTAAAGGCGATGGTACTGAAGGCCACGAATACCACCAACGTAATCACCTCTTGGATCACTTTCAATTGGATCAAGTTGAACGGTCCCCCGTTATCCCGGAAACCGATACGGTTCGCCGGCACTTGGAAACAATACTCGAAAAAAGCGAGAAACCAACTGAACAGGATTACGCCAAACAAAGGAAGATGCTCGAACCAACTGAATTGTTGCTTCATCTTCAAGTGGCCGTACCAGGCGCATGTCATAAAAACATTAGACACGATCAACAACAAAATCGTATAAACACTTTGCATATTATCTTATTTTTCGAGGTATATACCCTCTTCATAGGCGCGAAATTATATATTTATCTTTTCGATTTGCATGCCTCTACAAAAATATTCTTACCTTTGAGACTGTATAACTACATAATCCAGAACAGAAAAAAAATGAAACGGTTATCCCAAAAGCTGCTTTACGCGCTAGGAGTCACACTCGTATGCGGAGGGATGCAGCTACATGCGCAAAATCTTGATCAGGCAAAGAAATTCTATAACGACGGGAACTACGCGGAAGCCAAACCGGTGTTCGAGAGGCTGGTGAAACGAGTGCCAAGTAATGCCTCTTATAATCAGTGGTATGGCGTTTGCTGTTTCGAGACCGGAGACTTAGCGGGAGCGGAGAAACACCTCAAGATCGCTGCGAAGCGTAGGATACAGGAGGCTTATCGATACCTTGGAGAAATCTACTACCGGACCTATCGTTTTGACGAGGCCGAGGAGATGTTCGAGGAATACATCACCCTCCTGACGAAAAAGAAACAAGAGGTGGAGCCTTACCGGATCCGTATGGATTTGGCAAGCAAGGCAAGCCGCATGCTTGATAAGGTAGAGAATGTCCGGATCATCGATAGCATGGTCGTTGACAAAGAGGATTTCTTGTCCGCTTATACCTTGAGCGAGGAGAGCGGCAGGCTGACCACTTACCAGGATTTCTTCCGGACAAAGGATCCGGACAATGCGTCGGTATACATGAACCAGAAGGGGGACAAGATCTATTACGCCCACCCGACAGACGGCAGCCGCAATTGTCTTTTTACCCAATCCAAGCTCATGGACCAATGGGGAGACGAGAAACAGCTGCCGATGAATATCAATAGTGACGCCGACGACGGGTATCCTTTCGTACTTGCCGATGGCGTGACGATTTATTACGCGTCCAAAGGGAACGGCTCCCTGGGCGGATATGATTTATTCGTCACCCGCTACAACATCAATTCCGATACGTACCTGACACCGGAGCAGCTGGGCATGCCCTATAACTCCCCGTCCAACGATTATATGATGGTGATCGACGAAGCCAAGCAATTGGGATGGTTCGTTTCCGATCGCCACCAGCCGGAAGGGAAAGTCTGTGTATACCTGTTCATCCCGAATGACAACCGCGAGCGGGTAGATAGCGAGGACATCGAACTGAAACGCGCCCGGGCCTCGATCGCCTCGATCAAGGATTCGTGGGAACCCGGATCGAATTACGAAGAGCTGGTTCATCTGGCCCATGCCGAGATACCCTATGGACGTGTGGAGATACGGAAAGATTTCACGTTCCCGATCCATCAGGATATCGTTTATTACACGCTGGACGATATCCGAAGCCCGGAGGCGAAGAACTGCTACGAGAAGGCGGTTGCCCTCCGTAAGCAGATCCAGGAGTTGAAGGAGAGGCTGGAGAGCTTGCGAGCCGGCTACATCAAAGGGGACAAGGCGAGGCGAGAACAGCTGAAGCCTACGATTCTTGACGCGGAAGAGAGGCTGGACAACCTGCTCGACCAACCGGACGAATGGGAGAAGCGGGCGCGCAACGCTGAGATCGCATACCTGAGAGACAACCCCAACTGAACTAAGTGATCAGGGCAGACAGCCGCGATGCGGTTGTCCGCCCGAGAGAAGAGACAACTATTCACGCTTAAATTTTTTTGTATATGGAAATAACCTTTTTACCCCTTGTCCTGTTGGGAGCTGCGGTGCTTCTGCTGGCGATCTTTTTCTATTACGTGCCGTTCCTGCTCTGGATCTCGGCCAAAGTATCGGGAGTCAATATCTCCTTGATCCAGTTATTCTTGATGCGTATCCGCAAGGTCCCTCCCTCGATCATCACGCGCGCGATGATCGAGGCGCACAAGGCGGGATTGAAGACGCTCACGCGTGACGAGCTGGAGGCGCACTACTTGGCGGGTGGACATGTCGAGAAGGTGGTGCACGCGCTGGTTTCCGCGTCGAAGGCGAATATCGACCTTCCCTTTCAGATGGCCACCGCTATCGATTTGGCCGGACGCGACGTATTCGAGGCGGTACAAATGTCGGTGAACCCGAAAGTGATCGATACCCCTCCGGTGACAGCGGTGGCGAAAGACGGCATTCAGTTAATCGCCAAGGCACGTGTCACCGTTCGCGCAAATATCAAGCAATTGGTGGGTGGCGCCGGGGAGGAGACGATCTTGGCCCGCGTGGGCGAGGGTATCGTATCTTCCATCGGCTCATCCGAAAGCCACAAGACCGTATTGGAGAACCCGGATTCCATCTCGAAGCTAGTGCTTCGCAAGGGACTTGACGCCGGGACGGCTTTCGAGATCCTTTCCATCGACATCGCCGATATCGACATAGGCAAGAACATCGGCGCTTTCTTGCAAATGGACCAGGCGCAAGCGGATAAGAACATCGCCCAGGCAAAGGCCGAGGAGCGCCGTGCGATGGCTGTCGCCCTCGAACAAGAGATGAAGGCGAAAGCGCAGGAGGCCCGGGCCAAGGTGATCGAGGCAGAGGCGGAGGTTCCCAAGGCGATGGCAGACGCCTTCCGCACGGGAAACCTGGGCGTAATGGACTATTATAAGATGAAGAACATCGAGGCGGACACCTCCATGCGCGAAGCGATCGCCAAACCGGCCGGCGCTCCGTCAAGACCCTTAAAGGACTGAGACAGGGCTGCCCGCACGGGGAGGGGGCGGGGTTCGCGCCTTGCCCCTCCTGAATAAGACAAACGTAATCAACTGATCGAATATGAGAACAATCCCCGCCTCAGAACTGGCGATCCATTCGGATGGCAGCGTTTTCCACCTGCGTCTAAGACCGGAGCAACTCGCGGACCGCGTGGTGCTGGTCGGTGATCCCGCGCGGGTCACGACCGTCGCCTCCTATTTTGATTCCCGGGAATGCGAGATTTCCAGCCGGGAGTTTCATACCATCACAGGCCGATACAGGGGGAAACGGATCACGGTCGTCTCCCATGGCATCGGCACGGATAATATCGACATCGTATTGAATGAACTGGACGCGCTCGCGAATATCGATTTCGCGACCCGTACGGTCAAGCCGGCGTTCAAGCGGCTTACCCTGGTCCGTATCGGGACCTCCGGAGGGTTGCAGCCGTTCATCCCGATCGGGACTTATGTGGCGGCGGAGAAATCGATCGGATTCGATGGCGTCATTTATTTCTACGCGGACAGTGACTCCGTGCGCGACGCAGAGCTGGAATCCGAACTCGTGAAACAGCTGGACTGGCGGCTTAACGGCATCCGCCCCTATGTCGTATCGGCGGATCCGTCGTTGATCGAGCAAATCACCCGCGACGACATGGTCCGGGGGACGACTATCGCGGCGAATGGCTTTTACGGGCCGCAAGGACGCGAGCTCCGCCTGCCCCTGGCCGACCCGGAGTTGAACCGGAAAATAGAGGCTTTCGACTACAAGGCGCGAAAGATTACGAACTTCGAGATGGAGAGCTCCTCTTTGGCCGGCCTGGCCGCCCTTATGGGGCACCGGGCGATGACCGTATGCTGTATCATCGCCGGGCGGGTGGATCACCGGATGAACACGGATTACAAGGATTCGCTGGGAGGTTTGATCGAAAAGGTATTGGAGCGCATCTAGCGGATCTGGTTTCAAACGCGTGCGGGATGCCCGGCGACCCCTCGCCGCGCGTCTCGCGAGGCTTCCGACTCCCCCGGCGACCCTCCGGGAACCTATTCCTCCGGCAAGAAACCCTGCCGCCTCAACACGCCAAGCAATACGCCAGAGAAATACTCATTATTCTGCTTCGTATAGCGTACGTCCGTAAAGACCTGAGCCAAGGTCTCCTTATTATTCTCCCTTACAAACTGCCGGTTCACCGCCAATGCCTCTTTCTCACTATACAGGGCATCGATGGAGGCCGGGGTAAAGTCCGTATAGGTCTCGTGCTGTACCACGGCCGCCAGAGGCAAACGCTCTACTTGAGCGGGTATAGGCGCTGCCGGATAGCCCACCGTGACCGTAACGATCGGGACAACCAGACGAGGAAGAGAAAGCACCTCGATAATCCGGTCCGCGTTGTAAGCCGTCGTGCCCAGGTAGCAAATGCCCAGGCCTTTCTCCTCGGCGGCATCGCAGAAACTCTGGGCAAACAGCATCGCGTCTATCGTCGAGGCGATAAATGTCTGCAAATTGTCGAATCCGGCCTTCGCCTTCCTGCACTCCGCCCACTTCACGAAACGGTTCGCGTCCGCGCAAAACGTAAGGACCACCGGCGCTCCCGTAACCATGGGCTGGTTAAAATGAGCCGGGGCCAGTTTCTCCTTATTCGCGGGGTCGCGGGTGACCACGACACTGTACAATTGCATATTCCCCGTATTCGAGGCGCGAGCAGCCACTTCCAGCAACTCATTCAGCAAAGACTCCGGGATATCCTGATCCGTATAGGTACGGATACTTCTTCTGTTCTTCATGCTTTCTGACATAGCGATCCTATTTTTAAAATTCTCAATGACTAAATCCTGCGACCCGTGCCGGCCATACGGTCAAGCCCGCGTCCTCCCCTCCCCCTCGCCCAACCGGAGGAGGGCCAAGAGATTCCACAGCGGAATGGGGATCCTTATCAATCTGTCTTGCGCGAATGTAAAAAATGTTCCGTGTTTTTCATACCTTTGCCAGCACTAAACCAATAAAAAGATGAACACATCCAACGTCTACTTTACGAATTTACGCACGACCCCCAGCAGCAACCTGCTGGACAAGCTGGAGCGCCTGGTGAAACGTGCCGGTATCGCCAATATCGACTTCAAGAATCAATTTGTAGCCATCAAGATCCACTTCGGCGAACCGGGGAATCTGGCATACATCCGCCCGAATTACGTCGCCCGCCTGGCGCGCCTGCTGCGCGGATTCGGTGCGAAACCGTTCCTCACCGATTGTAACACCCTATACTCAGGCCGCCGCTCCAACGCTGTCGATCATCTTCAAAGCGCCATGGAGAACGGGTTCAATCCCCTGTCCGCCGGTTGCGACGTTATCATCGCCGATGGCGTGAAAGGCACGGACTACCGGGAAATCGAGATCGACGGGCGCTATTGCAAGGCCCCGAAAATCGGCGCCGCCATCGCCGATGCCGATATCATCATTTCCATGAACCATTTCAAAGGCCACGAGCAGGCCGGCTTCGGCGGCGCGCTGAAAAACCTCGGCATGGGATGCGCCAGCGTAGGCGGCAAACTTGAGCTTCACTCGGCATCGCAACCTCGAATCGACACCGATCATTGCAAGGGATGCAACCTATGTGTCAAGCATTGCCGGCACGAGGCCATCCATTTGAGCGACAACCGAAAGGCCGAGATCGATTACGCACGTTGCGTCGGTTGCGGGCAGTGCGTGGCTCTTTGCCAGTACGATGGCGCCGTGATGGGCGAAGATGACACCTCCGAGCGATTGAATTACAAGATCGACGAGTACACGAAAGCCGTATTGTCAGACAAGCCCCATTTCCACGTCAGCTTTATCATGAACGTATCTCCGGAATGCGATTGCTGGAACCATAACGACGCCGCCATCATCCCGGATCTGGGCATCGCCGCCTCTTTTGATCCGGTGGCCTTGGATAAGGCTTGCGCTGATATGGTGATCAATGCGCCTATTATCGGAGGCAACAAATTGGCCGAGGCTCATCCGCACGAGCATCTGGCGGGAGCGGATAAATTCCATCTGATCCACCCGGACACGAACTGGCAAGCCGGCCTGCGTTACGCGGAAGAAATCGGGCTGGGTTCTCAAGCGTATGAATTGATAACGGTTTGACAGACGGGATGAGTACCATTTGCGCTATATCTACGGCTCCGGGAGTGGGAGGAATCGCGGTGATCCGCGTCTCCGGGCCGGATGCCCTCGAGATTTGTGACCGGATATTCCGCCCCAAGAGGGCGGGTAAGCGTTTGTCTACCCAAAAGGCTTCTACCTTGACGTATGGTTCCATCAGCGGCAACGATGACGAAACGATAGACGAGGTGATCGCCGCCGTTTTCCGCGCCCCCCATTCTTTCACGGGGGAAGACACGGTGGAAATCACCTGCCATGGCTCGACGTATATCCAACAACAAATCCTGCAATCCCTTATCTCCAACGGATGCCGTATGGCGCGACCGGGTGAGTATACGCAACGCGCTTTCATGAATGGCAAGATGGACCTCAGTCAAGCGGAGGCCGTCGCGGATCTGATCGCCTCCACTTCGGCGGGTCAGCATCGTTTGGCCCTAAGCCAGATGCGAGGCGGTTTCAGTAAGGAGCTCACCGGACTCCGGGACCAGCTGCTCCATTTCACCTCCCTCATGGAACTGGAGCTGGATTTCAGCGATCACGAGGAATTGGAGTTCGCAGATCGTAGCGAGCTTCGCGCGCTCGCAGATCATATCGAGCAGGTCATCTCCAGGCTCGCCCAATCTTTCAGCGTAGGTAACGCCATCAAGAACGGCATTCCCGTCGCCATCATCGGTGAGACGAACGCTGGCAAGTCCACCTTGCTGAATGCGCTGCTGAACGAGGATAAAGCGATCGTCAGCGACATCCACGGGACGACCCGCGACGTTATCGAGGATACGATCCTTATCAACGGCCAGCTCTTCCGCTTCATCGACACCGCCGGTATCCGCGAGACAAGCGATACGATCGAAGCGCTCGGCATCGAACGCAGTTTCAGGGCCCTAGAGCAAGCGCGAATCGTCATCCTCATGTACGACCTGACCTGCGACCTCAAGGATTTCGAGGTTTTTTATCAGGCAATAGCTCCGAGATTGACGGATAAGTCTGTTATCCTGGCGATGAACAAATGCGACGTATTACCCGCGCCCTCTCTCCCCGCCTTCTCTTTCCCCACCGGCGACTGGCATCAAATCGCGATCTCCGCCAAGCGCAAGCTGCATATCGCGGAGCTGCAACAACTCCTCACGGAAGTCGCTTCCATCCCCACCCTCCACCAAAGCGACATCATCGTGACAAATGTCCGCCACTTCGAGGCTCTTACGCATGCGCTGGAAGCTATACATAACGTACAAGAGGGCTTGAGCTCCAACCTTTCCGGGGATCTCATTTCGCAAGATCTACGAGCGTGCATATTCCACTTGTCGGATATCATAGGAGAAGTTACGACAGATCAGGTGCTGCGGAATATATTCCAGCATTTTTGCATCGGCAAGTAAATGGTGATTACCAACGATTAGCATACATCATCAATGATTATTAAGGCGTTCATTTTGAGCGTCTTTCTTTTTAGCCTTATAAGCGATAGTTATCGTTTATAGGGCTTTTTCAGCTCATTTTTGTACCGCATTTGTTGCTCGCTTGTTGCTATCCGGAATTCGGGTGGAAAGGTCGTGGAGAAACTTTACGCCATTTTACACGGTTTTACGGGAATTTACAGTAATAATGGAGAAATAAAGATGTATTAAAATGAGCAGTAACCTGAAAATTAAGCGAATTTGCGTTTGGTGCGGTAAAGAGTTTATCGCCCAAAAGACAACAACAGCGTGTTGTTCCAAACAATGCGCCAACGCTCTTTATAAAAAGAAGAGGCGTGATGAAGCAATCAAGGCTAACAATCAATTCGTGGAGAAGAAGATTGAAGAAAAGCCTATCGAAAGAATCAAAGACAAACCATTTCTCACAATTACCGAGACCGCAATCTATCTCGGAGTAACCCGACCTACCGTTTACGGATACATTAAACGAGGTGAATTAAAGGTCACTCGATTGGGCTTCAAATACCTTTTGAAGAAAGAGGATATTGATGAGTTATTCAATAATCCGACAGAGTTCCATACTCCTACAAAAGAGAAAGCCCCTATCACCGACTTCTATACTACTGCCGAAGTGAAAGAGAAATACCATGTAAACGAGTCATGGATATTCTTGGTAGCCAAGAAGAATAACATCCCCCGGACTTTCAATCGTGGCAAAACCTACTGGAGCAAGAAGCACATGGACGCTTACTTTGCCAAGAAAGCCCCAAACCCCGACATTACCGAATGGTATAGCGTCCAAGAGATGCAGAAGAAGTTCGGCATGAGCTTATCTGCCATCTACACTTTTGTTTCCAAGAATGCCATTCCAAAGAAGAAAGAAGGCATCATGGTGTACTATTCCAAGAAGCATGTGGATATAGCCAAAGGAGTTGTTGCGCCTGAAGAACCGCAATACTATACTGTACCTGAAGCAATGGAGAAGTTCAGCCTCACTCGTGACCAGCTCTATCACTATGCAAAGTATCATAATATCCCCAAGGTGAAGAAAGGCAAGTACACGCTTATCTCCAAGCCCGAATTGGATAAGCTATTTGCAGCCCCAAAGATTGAATAATTCCGAAGGTCAGTTATTTTTCGGTGAATGTTGCCACCATTGAATCACCTTATTCCTTTGCACCAAACAAATGTAAAACTCTAAATATAAACAGTATGACACACACGTGTACAAAAGTAACAGTTCGTCAGAGAGCGATTCGGAATAATCGCATCTCCTTGTATCTGGATTATTATCCGGCAGTTCGTAACCCCGAAACGATGCAGATGAGCCGCCGGGAATATCTCGGCATCTACATCTATGCCCGTCCGAAGAACGAGATGGAGCGAGAGTTCAACAACGATATGTTGAACAAGGCAGAGGCTATCCGTTGTATCAGAGTGCAATCGCTTATCAATGAAGAGTTCGGCTTCTTGGATAAGACCAAGCAGAAAGCCGATTTCCTTGCTTACTTCAAGAAGATGTCACGAAGCAAAGACCAGAAATGGCAGTTTGTCTATCAGCATTTCTACAATTTCGTTAAAGGGCAATGTACTTTTGGCGATGTGAATGTGGACTTGTGCAAAAAATTCCGTGAGTACCTGTTGAATGCCAAGCAACTCAAACTGGAAAAACCGGAGCAGACTGGGACAGTGCGCCGGAGGAGGCTGGGACACTTTTGATGCGGCAAAGTTAATGATTTTTTCTCAGACTATCGCCTTTGAGTTCAAAACGTATGGCAGAGTGCACCATCCGGTCGAGTATTGCGTCGGCGGCGGTGGTGTTGGTCTCCAGGCAGTCATACCAGTCTGCGACCGGTATCTGCGAGGCGATTATGGTTGATTTGCGCCCGTGGCGGTCCTCGATGATTTCCATCAGGTCGAGTATCTGCTCGTTATTGAGCTTCTTGATTCCGAAGTCG
>NZ_JAAKDT010000080.1 GCF_011038785.1 Parabacteroides sp. ZJ-118 | reverse complement strand
CCAAAATCGTGCGCGGGTGCACCGATTACAGCAGCATGCTCCCCATGAACATGGGTTTGAGTACTAATAAATACTAAATGTTTAATGAAAACAAAATCAGGGGATAGAAGCTAACAGCCATTGAATCCGTGATTTGCAATTTCGTCCGGCTGTGCTTGGACGCTTACGAATGCTTACGCTTCCGCCTTGGAAGATGAGGTAAGGCGATTACTGTCGGACCCCCACTTTCCGGAGGCTGAGAAAAAGCGAATTTTGGCGGATTTAAATTTGCTGTAAGCGTTCGGTAGACATGCGCAAGTCCTTTCATGGTCTGGAGGGACTGGTTGTGGAACAGTTCGGCCGTTACCTGATAGGAGACGAGGTTTTCGTATTCCTGTCAAAGAGCGGCCATGATGTACTCCTTCTTCGGCGCGTGTCGTGTGGTGGGAGCCAATGAGGTGGAATGGCTTACGTATGTACTGAATCCTGTCAAGGTCACCCTTGTGATATTTAATCTTTATCAATTATTAAAATAAGCGGTGCAGGCTGTTTGTGATACAAACAAGTCGGCTTTCACCGAACGCTTACTATGGTGATGACATTATTTGAGACGTGACACTGCTAACAGAATTTTTCAGTGAGTTGACGGATATTCACTACATCGGGAGGAATAAAGTCGCCGTCGTATATGATGGCAGATGTCTTTACTTTTTCGTTGAAGAGTTGTTTCAGATAATGTAAGTTCTTGGATAATCCAGTGTTATACGTGTGGGCTGATTTCACCTCGAAAATGTCGAGATATTCACCTACGGCTCTGATGATGTCTACTTCACGACCTTTGTTTTCGCGGTAAAAGAAAAGATTGTTTGTTTTACCTTCGTTAAATCGTTGTTTCAATAGCTCTATAACTGCCAAATTCTCAAAGATGGCTCCACGCAACGGGTGATTGCAGAGATGTTCGGAACGTTCGATGCCCAAAAGATGGCATAACAAGCCGGTGTCGTAGAAATATATCTTCGGTGTCTTCGTAAGTCGTTTGTTGATATTTGCGTAGTAAGGTTGCAACGGGAACAATATATAGGATGCCTCGAGTATTGAGGTCCACGACTTTACCGTTGGGGAGCTTATAGCGAGTTCATTGCCGAACTGTACTCCGTTGATTTCACTTCCCGTCCTGCCTGCCGCAAGACGCATGAATTTTTGAAACAGGCGTAAGTCGCCTATGTTTTTAAGCTGTCTCACATCTTTTTCAACATACGTTGTGTTATAAGCACTGTAAAAAAGATCGGCGGGACGTTGGCCGGTGACAACGGATGGGAATAAGCCGTTGAAAAGCAACGAATCGGTGTCTGTATCCGCATATTCGGGAATTTCGTTGAGAGCAAGGGGTAGCAATGTGAAAAGTACTGCGCGGCCGGCTAATGACTGCGTGATCTTCTCCATAAGCGAGAAATTGCTGCTACCTGTGACGATAAAACGACGATTCGGATGACGATCAACCTCTACTTGAATATATGAGAATAAAGACGGCACATGTTGCATTTCGTCAATGATGACCTTTTCACCACACTCGCTGATAAAGAGCTTGGGGTCGTCAGCAATTCTCTCACGCAGAGCAATATCCTCAAGGTTATATTCAATATAGTCGGGAAATGTATTGCGACAAAAGGTGGATTTACCCGACTGACGCGGGCCTGTGATAACTGTCACAGGAAAGTATTGTGAGCCGCGAATCACGGCAGGTGTAATATTCCTGAAGATGTACTCCATAACAATGAGTGTAAAATTAAAATGCAATTTTAAGTTAGCGCAAATTTAGCCATTATTTCTGAACGTGGCAAGTGAAACATTAGAAAGATGAGAAAAGAGAGAATATTGCTTTGCCTGGCGCACATGTCGGGCAAGGGACAGAACTTTATCAAATATGATCTGAATCCTATCAAGGTCACCCTTGTGATATTTAATCGTTATCAATTATAAAAATAAGTGGTGCAGGCTGTTTGTGATACAACAAGTCGGCTTTCACCGAACGCTTACTACCATTCTATGAAATCCATCAGGAAACTGGCCCGCTGGTATTTCTCCCGGTCGGCCTTGCCGTATTGGAGCATACTGCTCCTCGACTGCGTGTTTGTGGTGTTCTCGGGTCTGCTGGCCTTCACCGTTCACCACGGCTCGGAACAGACGCTCAGCGTCCTGGGCTCTCTCTGCCAGACCCTCTGCGCGTTCCTTGCCTGCTTCATCATCGGGTTCCGCATCTTCCACACCTACAACGGGGTTATGCGCTACTCCTCGTTCTCCGACCTGCAGAGGGTCGGCTCGTCCGTGATACTCGGGGCCGTGTTGTGCTGCGGCGTACTGTGGCTCTTCAACGCCTCCGACTGTATCGTGTCATTCGGATACGCCGACATAATCCTCATGGGGCTGTTCGCGGTCGCCTTCATGTGGACTGTCCGCGTGTGGGTGAAGACCGTCTTCGAGCAGACCGCCAAGCGCGCCGACACCAGCCGGGCATACATCCTTGGCGTCAGGGACGGCGGCGTGGCCCTCGCCAAGAGTATACGCTCGTCGGCTGACTCCCCCTATGCTCTCCAGGGCTTCGTAAGTGATGAGGGGGACATGGAGAACCGTGTGCTGATGGGGGTCAGGGTGTACCCGTTCGACAGCGCTCTGCCGGATACGATGAGACGAAACCGCGTCAGCACGCTGATAGTCTCACCCCTCAAGATGGACGCGCTGAAGGAGAAGGAGGCAGCGGAGCTCATCAATGAGCTGGTCGACAGCGGGGTCAGGATCCTCGTCATGCCTCAGGCGAGGGAATGGGACGGCAAGAGCGACCTGCGGCTGAGCGCCTTCCATCCGGTGGATGTTGAGGACCTGCTGCCGCGCGAGAAGATAGAGGTTGACATGAAAGCCGCCGCCGGCCTGCTCCACGGGCATGCGGTGATGATCACGGGGGCAGCCGGGAGCATCGGCTCTGAGATGGTGAGGCAGATAGCGGCATACGCACCGTCTAAGCTGATACTCATAGACCAGGCGGAGACCCCGATGCACGGCATCAGGATGATGATGCACGACCGGTGGCCGGGGATAGAATCGGAGACAATCGTTGCCGACATCGCCGACCGAAGGATCATGGAGCGCGTCTTCAGCCGGTACAAGCCGGAGTATGTCTTCCATGCGGCCGCCTACAAGCACGTACCGATGATGGAGGACAACCCCTACGAGAGCGTGGTCAAC
>NZ_JAAKDT010000079.1 GCF_011038785.1 Parabacteroides sp. ZJ-118 | reverse complement strand
ACACGGCCAAGGACAAGGATGACATGGGGATTGTCGCAGACATGAAAGCGATAGTGCCCGAGTTCAGAAGCCAGCACTCAAAATATGAGGTCCTTGATAAATAGGACTATTATGATTCAAGGTAACAGGACAATTAAAATCACGCTTGCTTTCTTTGCCATCTCGGCAAATTCTCCTAACTTTGTGAAATCAGGAATCCCGTACGGGGAAAATAGAAGGAAGGATGGAAATGGAACAGTTGCGTAAATTGCCTATCGGCATACAGACTTTTGAGGAAATACGTAAGGATAACTATCTTTATGTAGATAAGACCGATTTGGTTTATCAGATTGCGAATGTCGGTAAACCTTATTTCCTGAGCCGTCCGCGCCGTTTCGGCAAGAGTCTGCTCCTCTCCACTTTCGAGGCCTACTTCGAGGGGCGCAAGGATTTGTTCGAGGGGCTTGCCATAGAGAAGCTGGAGAGCAAGTGGGAAAAATACCCGGTGCTGTATCTGGACTTGAACGCGGAGAAATATGACTGTAAAGAGGCTTTGGAGCAGATGCTTTCACGTAATCTCAGCCTATGGGAGGATCGTTGGGGCAGCGATGCGGCGGAAGCTTCTCTTTCCGCACGTTTCTCCGGGGTTATCCGGCGTGCTTGCGAACAGACCGGCAAGCAGGCGGTTGTCTTGATTGATGAATACGACAAGCCTTTGCTTCAGGCTCTCCTCGATGAGCCGCTTCTGGATGAATACCGTCGGATACTGAAAGCCTTTTATGGGGTGCTGAAAAGCTCCGACCGCTACCTGCGCTTTGTGTTCCTGACAGGTGTCACCAAGTTTGCCCAGGTGAGCGTGTTCAGCGACTTGAACCAGCTGAACGACATCAGCATGAAACCCGCTTATGCTACGTTGTGCGGCATTACGAAGGAGGAGTTGGTGGAGAATTTCCGGCCGGAACTGGAGCGCATCGCCTTGCGCAGTGGCATATCGCCGCAGGAAGTGGCGGACAGAATGGGGCAACAATATGATGGGTATTATTTCCACCCGGAGAGTGTCGGCATGTTCAATCCGTTCAGCGTGCTGAACGCTTTCGATGCGGAGGAGTTGGGCAACTACTGGTTCCAAACGGGTACGCCCACCTACCTGGTAGATCTGCTGAAACAGAGCGACTACGACTTGCGCCTCTTGATAGACGGGATGGAGGTGCCCGCTTCCGCCTTCTCGGAATACCGTGCGGAGGCGAACAATCCGCTCCCGATGATTTACCAGAGCGGCTACCTGACCATCAAGGATTATGACAAAGAGGTCAACCTCTATACGTTGGGCTTCCCCAACAACGAAGTCCGCTACGGTTTCTTGAACTTCCTGGTGCCTTTTTACACCAAGGTCACCGACGACAAGACGGGTTTCCTCATCGCCCAATTCATGCGCGAGCTTCGTGCCGGGAATGTGGATGCGTTCATGGAGCGCCTGAAGGTGTTCTTCGCCGGCATTCCCTACGAACTGAGCGACAATACCGAGCGCCATTACCAAGCCATCTTCTATGTTATCTTCACGCTGCTGGGGCAGTTCATCGGGACGGAAGTACGCAGCGCCCGGGGCCGTGCCGATGCAGTGGTGAAAACCAAAGACGCTGTCTATGTCTTCGAGTTCAAGCTGAACGGCAGTGCCGAGGAAGCCTTGAAACAGATTGACGGGAAAGGCTATCTGATACCCTATGCGCTGGACGGGAAACGCCTCGTGAAGGTCGGTGTGAACTTTAGTAAGGAGACTCGGAATGTAGAGCGGTATATTGTGGAAGAATAGACTTTAAGTAAGCGTTCGGTGAAAGCCGACTCCCCGATGGACTTGCTTTACATGAAGCTCATTCTTGGTAACCGCAGAAGTCTGTGGTTGACTTTATCGTCTGCCTGTTCGACATGGACAGACTGTTGCAGTACCCCCTCTGAAATGTAGTTGTATCCCACAGAAGACTACCACATCATGCCCATGAGCCAGAATGGAATAGCGTTGCCTACAGGGTAGTCGGTGTTGTCTCTCAAGACATAGTCCGCTCCTTTAGGATTTTTGTTTTTTCCTCCAACTTCTAGGGTTTGTGATACATGGTCTTTCATAATCATATAATCACCTTTCTTCTCGTCTTTCATGGCGTTTATCTGTAAATCACCGTTGTAGCGTAAGGCAGGTCCCTTGATTCTCTCTACTTTCGCCTCTGCGAATCAAAACACAATTCATATGGAGACGAAAGAATACTTTGAGAAAGTGATGCAAGACTACAATCAGCACCGTACCGGTCGCAGCCTGAGAAAGTACTGCAAGGATGAAGGGGTTGACTATGCCTGGCTCATAGCGTACAAGAAGAACTATCCGCCACGCAAGGAGGAAGCCGTATCGGAAGCCCCCGGCTTCATTCCCCTGTCTTTGGAAGAGGAAAAGCCGGAGCCTCCTGTTTGGCGGGTTGCGCAATTGGTGCTGTCCTCTCCCGCGGGTGACCTGATTGAGATAAAGAGTAACAACCTGTTGGTGGCAGCCGAGCTGCTCCGTAAAATGTCCCGGCCATGATAAACTTCACCAACCGTACCAACTATTATATCAGTTCCTGTCCCACTGATATGCGTAAAGGGCGTGACGGATTGGCCCGGATTGTAAGGGAGTCGATGAAACGTAACCCGCTGTGTTATGACGAGGCCTTCATCTTCTATTCCAAGGATTACAAGAAAGTCAAGATATTGCACTATGACCTCAACGGTTACGTGATATATGAGAAATGGTTCGACGAGGGCCGCTTCCTCAAGCCGGCCTTTGAAGAAAGCAGGTCCTCGCACCATATAAGTCGTGAAACCTTGATACTGCTGCTTTCCACGGCAGTCCAACATAAACTAATCATTTGATAAGGATGCACGATCAGAGATAGAACGGTTAAAAGCCCTTGTTGCCGCGATTGAGCGTTATACAGCCCAAGTGAATGCCTATGCGGACAGTCTCGCGCTGGAGTGTGAGCGCAAGGAGAAGGAAGCCTCCGAGTTAAGGAAACAGGTTGCCGCGTTGAAAGAAGACCTGAAATCCAATTATGGTATAAATATTTGTGAATCAGATAATTGATAACTTTTATTAACTCTTTAAAGTTGCCTGATTCGCGGAATTTCGGTATCTTTATACTATGAAAAAGGAAGATAACAGGGACATACAATTCCGCCATTTGGTGATGGAAAACGTCAGGCTCACGAACGAGAACGCGCGTTTGAGGGCCCATGTCGACTTCCTTACGGAGGAGAACAGGTCCGTCGAGGATGAAACCCGTGAAGAGAGCAGGGCTGAGATCGAACATTGGAAATCCCTGTACGAATCCGCGCTGCAATCTGTCGAGGAGGCCAATGAGCGTGCGGACCGGTTCGAACAGTCTTCCAAGGGTAAGGATACAGAGATATCTTCCCTTAAAGCTGAGGTTGAGTCTCTGAGAGGGGCGAAAGAGGTGGCCGAGGTCGCGGCCCGGGCCAATGTGGATTACAAGAGCGTCATTGACTTGATACGTCACCGGCAGTTTAACCATAACAGTGACGCCTCCCGTTTCCTCAATGGCG
>NZ_JAAKDT010000078.1 GCF_011038785.1 Parabacteroides sp. ZJ-118 | reverse complement strand
AAAGATACCATCTTTTTCGATAGCAAAACGGCGTTAGCCATTTTGCGGACAGAGGTGACTTGTGTGCCCGGATGGCCAACTGTTACCTCTGTTTATTTCACGGGCGTGCCTGTGTGGGGGACTGAATTGTTACCCACATGGTGTGTTATGAGTTTAATTATGTAATTATAAATCAGTTGCAACAACATATTGTTTAGTGGCCCACCAGCCTATGCGGAAGACGATCAGCGCGATGAGCATGATGATCTTGTCGATGCCCACCACAGCACCCGCCGTTAGGGAGGTAAACCACAGCTCCGCCGCGTCCTTCTCCATACTCGTCACGGCATCCACGCCCGTCTGCTCCATCGTCGCCTCGATAAGATTGGGGTCGGAGGTGCCGGCGTGCGCCACATCCGCCTGTGCCTGCAAATTGGTGTAGAGCGTGTCGCGCACATAAATCAGCTCCTGCACCTCCTCAAACTTGTCCGTTATCTGCGCCGCCTCCGCTTGGTAGAGGTCGTGCGTGTAGGAGCCTATGCAGTTGGGAATGTAGGAGAGAAAATCCAGAAAGCACCAGTTGCTGCCGCTGCGCACCATACCCGTGTCTGCCGGCGGATACCACCAGCAGAGGACAATCGAGACGGCCAGCGGACGGAAGAGTTTCATCACATCCAGCGGCTCGTGCTTGACCATCATCTTGTAGGCGATACCCGCCGCCACGATAAGGGAGAAGAGAGCCGCCAAGGCCATGCACATCTGGAGTATCCACCAGAACGGCCCCTGCGAGCCGGTGAAGGTGGCATCCGTCAGAAACTCGTTCGTCTGAAAGATGACATCATCGATCTCCTCTTCAAGCAGGTCGATGCCGAAATCCGAAAGTATTCCTTCGCTTGCCATTGTATTTATTTTTATCTGTTTACACTTTCTTCACCGTTGCCGTCGTCATCGCTGCCGCTGGAGTTCGAGCTGCGCACCATACGGCGCGCGCTGTTCCAGCGGCCCAGCGCATTGGAGGCAATGCTCGACTTGTTCACCGTCCTGCTGTCTGTCGCCGCCAAAAGGTCGCTTGCAAGTGCGGCGTTGTGACGACTGACCAAGTAGCGCACAAGCAATTCGTTCTGCTTCGATACATCGTCGTAAATGCGCAGATATTCCTTCTTGCGCTGTGCATTGGGCATATAGGCATCCTTCACAGCCGAAAGTGCACATTCATACACTCGGTAGTATTCCGTCCACCGCTCCCTGTCCGAGGGCGAGCCGCCCGCCGAGACGATGCGGTCGATGTTGCGCTTGAAACGCTCCATCGTCTTGTTTACCTTGTCGCCCTCGGCCAGCCATGCAAGGTCTATCTGCCGGTCCGCCATATTCAGCGCCTCGATCTCGGCACGCTTGACAAGCGCTGTGTCGATGGTCTTGGCTTCATCGACCTGATTGTAGAGATGAACACCGGAGAGCGTGCGGTATGAGAGTTTGTTTGTGGATGCGGCTCTCTTTCTGTACCTGTTGTGGAACAGCCGATAGTACAATTCCGGTTTGAGGACTCCTGCCCCTGTCTCCATGACGGTGATCTGATTCATCTTGGCTGCGTCGTGGTTGTAGGTTACCGTCTGCGCCTGGGCGCCCGCGACGCCCGCCAGCAGTACCACAAGTAAAATCAATCGTTTCATCTTACTTTTCCCTTTGCTTGTTAATAATCCAATCTGCCGGCGCCGCGCCACCTGCCGAATGCGCCGTCGATGATCTCCTGCCGCATCTTCGAGCGGTAGATCCGGCTCTTCCAATAGCCGATCCGAACCTGTATGTATCGCCACGTTTCGAAGTAGGCGCGGTTCAGATGCCGCTCGATGTTGTCGAGCGACCTGTTGACCGACTCGAAGACCAACAGCAGGTCGGCGGTCGAGCAGGCGGCGGCTCCCGTAGCGTACAGCACCAAATCGCTCACGGACCTGTAGAGCTGCTCGCCCTCGCTGGCGATGTTCTCGATGGCCTGTGCGTTGATGGTGATGATTTGCAGGTCGGCCCATTCGGGTTTGCCGCGCCGCAGCACCTTGTCGTTGAACGCTTCGAGCATCGTCTTGTAGTCGCCGATGCGGTCGCTTACCGTGTGATAGGTGTTCTTCACGTTCAAAGCCGTGCGCAGCGTCTGGTACATCACGTCTATGACATCGAATGCCCGCGTGTACTTGTCAAGATCGACATTCAGTTCCTTATATTCACCGACCTCCTTGCGGCTGTACTCGTGCAGCAGTCTGTTGCTGTACTCCAAGGTGCTGCGGGCAAGCAGCAGGCTGCGCTGCTGCTTGTGGTCGTTGATGTAGGCTTCGACCGACGGAATATCGAACATCAACTGCGCCTTGACCGCTCCGGGCAGGAGCGTCAGCAGCACGGCGACAATCAAAAGCATCCGTTTCATAGTCCGTCCTCCTTTCCGCCGTTTCGGGCATTCTCCATCCATCGCCGGTGGCACTCCTCGACAAGCGTGAACCGGCGGCCCTGATTGTCATCGAGCGGCGGCAGCACATCTTTCAAAACATCGACGATGCTGCGCTTGTAGTGCATCATCTTTTCGAGCGACACCAAGTCGGCATAGATCTTCGTCAGGCGCGAATCCACCTCGCGGGCAATCTCCAGTCGGTCGCTCGACCACAGCAGATGCCAGACATCGTCCGTCGCCGCATCCTCCATCGGGGCTGTTCGGGCATACTCCGTCGTTATCTTGCAGGTCGGATGCTCCCGTGCCAGCTCCGCAATGCGGTCGTTGACCTGCCGCGCCTTCTCCGCCTCGGACATACTGCTGTCAAAGGTCAGCACATCGGCGACGTGCGTATCGGTGTACTCCGTTGTCAGCTCCCAGCTGATTTGGACGATGGTGCGGTGGATCTTGATGCCTAAAAAGTATTTCGGCTTGCGGGCAATCGTTATGGTCGCCTTGAAAGTTACGATGCCGTTCACGTTGGGCATCGTCGCCTTGCGGACAAAGGTGTAGCCGCTCCACGAGCCGCCGTCCTGCCACGAGAGGTTGTACGCCGATTTGCAGTCCTGCATAATGGCGGGTATGCGGTAGTAGTCATCCGTCGGCACATCGTTATCGCCGGCGGCTTCGGCTTTCGCCTGCGCGAGTTCCGACTGCTTCTGCTGCCACACGGCAAGTTCCGTCTTCAACTGGTCGATGCGCGTCTTGTTGGCATTGTACTGCTGGCGGTAGACCGCGGCATCCTCGATGCTCGACTCGGCAATCAGCCGCAGCAGCGCGGCATTCTCCGATTCTGCCTGGCTGATTTGCGACTGGAGCGCCGCCACCTGACTGTCCGCCTCGCGCTGCTGTGCATCCAGTTCCGAGAGGTCGAGGTTGTTCTCCGACACGGAGGTCTGCATCGCACACCGCTTGGTGTGGGCACCCAGCGAACCGCCGCAGCTGCGGCACTTGTACTGCGTTGTGCCCTGTCCGAGCGTGGCGCCGTCCGAGCAGGTAACGCTGATGGTTACGCTCTCGCAGCCCTGCATCTTCGCCTCGTCGGTCGCCTGGTAGTAGTTGCGCCCATCGGATGAGATGTAGTAGACATAGTAAGCGTCCAAGCACAGCCGGACGAAATTGCAAATCACGGATTCAATGGCTGTTAGCTTCTATCCCCTGATTTTGTTTTCATTAAACATTTAGTATTTATTAGTACTCAAACCCATGTTCATGGGGAGCATGCTGCTGTAATCGGTGCACCCGCGCACGATTTTGG
>NZ_JAAKDT010000077.1 GCF_011038785.1 Parabacteroides sp. ZJ-118 | reverse complement strand
GACCCTCCGCCTTGTAGCGAATGTAAAAGTTTTCAAAATCTTCGTTGCTGTAATACATAATTTATCAAGATTAATGTTACAGCCGCGAATGTAGTCGGTTTTACTCAGGCTGTGCTTGGACGCTTACAAGCGATAAAGCCGGCAGAGCCGGTCAGTAAAACCTTCATGAATATGTATGTTGAAAAAAGATTTGTGTAGGGATTTATTCTAAGACCCTTTTACGAATATTGCTTCCATAAATCATTCTCACTATCGAGACAGGAAACAGCCGAAACATCAAACGAGCTATCGGATAAATATAACGCCAAGAAAAACGGCCATACAAACGAGAGATCCCATTGACATAAATCTTAAACTCATTGAAAGTATTTTTTCTCTTATTTCTCCGCTTAAAGACATCTACTTCTCGGCGAAAATAAATCGTTACATCCTTGATATTTCCGATCTGATACCCTTTACAGAGCACATCATACCATAAAGCGAGATCCTGGTTTGTTCGATAACGCTCATCATACCTTAATCCATTATCGAACATAGAACGACGCATCATCACAGTCGGATGAGCCAAAGGTGATGCTTTACAAATAGAATTTTTCACATCTTTATTTGTCAGAGGATAATGACGTATACCCAAATCCTCATGTTCCGCGTCAAACTCTTGCAAAGCACCTCCAAGCACCGATACCTCTGGATGTTCTTTCAGATACTCCACCTGCCTCTCAAATCGCAATGGATGTGATATATCATCACTATCCATACGAGCGATAAGATCTGATTTTACTACACTCAAGCCCTTGTTCAAAGATTTAGTTAATCCCAAATTACAATCATTCCGCAATAAAACCAAGCGTTCCATCAACAAAGACTTCCAATCAATAATGACACGTATCAATTCATCACCCAACGATCCATCCTCAACCAAAACAATCTCATCCGGTTTCAAGGTTTGATCCGTCCAAACACTCCGCAAAGCTCGATCCAGATAGTCTGCTTTCTCTGACTTATAGACAGACATTAACACTGAAATACTCATACTACAATCCGTGATATATCTATATAGCAAAGGATCCGCTTACCCAAATAAACTGTATCAAAAAAAACATATTGTCCATCTTTAGAAAAACGAGGATGCAAATCACAACGACACTCCCCCGTATACTTCAGTCCATGATATAGTTCTAATAAAGGAAACAGCTCACACGTTTTTATATGATAAAGATAAAGATGCTGCATCCTGCTTTTATCCGGATAAGTATCAAATGCGATCCACTCTCCATATACTGTCGGGTGTCCATCGCCTGTAGCCAATTCCGTCATCTTGTCACACATAGTAAACTTTCCAGTATTTATATCTATAAAATAGAAACCTTCCTTACCCTCATAACGAAGATAACCAAACACTGTATTATCGTCCACCCAACACATGTGACTGACCATTTCGTCATCAGCCAGAACTCTCATTCTCTTGAAATCCGAATACATCAAACGGTCAAACCTGCGTTTCCCTCTATACCATCGATGTATGAAAATAAATCCTTTCCCATCAGGTTTTATCATTAAATGATTTACTTTATGAAGACTCACATCAAAAGTATCTTTAGGCTCGACGGATACAATCTCTCGCAAAGTATAAAGTAATTTACTCCCACCATCCTTATATGAGACAAACCAAATACCATCATTATCCAAACACTCTAATTCTGTCCTTGATGGAATAGCAAGACTACGATATCCATAATCCGGACGTAACGCCATTATCCTGCTATAATTTATTGACAAGAAATAATCTTTGAGATAAGCATCTTGCACAGGAAACTCAAATTCTTTTGCTACAATCCGTTCATCTAATGAATATGCTAATGCCTTATACTTATTATCCTTTAAGACATTGAAAATAACGACATCATCATCAATCCATTGAGATCGTGCTCCTTGCTGCCACGTATAAGTTTCGCTATCTATTAAATTCACCGCTTGCCTCGTTCTCAAATCAACAGCCCTTATTCCTATGGGAAATCTAGGATTGGGCTTAACGGCGGTTGATTGTGTCGGAATATTCACTAGCACAACTCCTTTATTATTAATGGAAGTCTTATCATAATAACCGCCAAAACTTTCCGAATCAGAATAAAAAGAAATTATTTCATTCACTCTTGAATCCAGAATCTTTGCGTTGTAGTCTTTATGATAAATAACCGCATTAATTGTTATATATATCTGCTTAACCAATCTTTTCAATCCTGGTGTAGCAGAAAGAAACGATGCTATTAATCGTTCCTTTGTAGAAAAGTTCGCCATATTACCGAAATTTCAATTTTATAAGTTCATAAATATATTTCAACCGTGTTCTTATTTTATAGACTATACCATTTCTAGATTTACCTGTTGATGTAGAAGCATTCGTATCATGTCTCCTATAAAATATAAGTGGATCTTCAAGAATTTTATAAGTAAAAAAGAAAGAAGCAACATAACCTATCCAACGGTCATGAGATTGTATTCCCTTAGGAAAAGGCAAAGACTTTTCCATAACGCTCCGTCTAAAAGCTGCGCAACAACCCTGCCATGGAGTGGGCTTATAAAGTGCCTTCCAGCGGTTCAATGTTACACATCCATCAAAACGAGTGTTACTTATAACGACAAGATTTGAGTCCGTGACATAGCAATCACTTACTACATAATCATATTGACTTAGTATCAATGACATTACCTTAACCTTATTCTCACACCATACATCATCTTGATCCGCTAAAAAAATGATATCTCCAGTAGCCTTCTTCAATGCATTCTCAAAATTTGTTGTTACTAGATTAATCAGTGACAGACCACTCTTATCCCTATCAAAAATATAAACATGGATTCTGTCATCATCAAGTTCTGCTATTCGTTGTAATGTTCCATCAGTAGAACTATCATCCGACACAATCACCTCATCATCTTCCGATAACTGGTACAATATAGATTCCAGCTGATCCTTAATATACTTTGCCCCATTATAGGTAGCTATACAAACAGAAATCTTATCCATCATGCAGCCAATGGATAAGATGAAACAACAGGATTACTTCTTGATATATCGCTTATTATTAGGCATTTACCCCCCCCGGCTAAGTTCTTAATTGAACTGCTTAATATTAAGAATATAGGCCAATTAGATTTAAGCGGGTTTAATCCTCTTATAACCCCATGTATAATATGCTTTAAATACATTGCCCTTGGAGCGACACAAATCGGGAAATAAAATAATTTCACTAAATATTTTACACCATTCTTCTTTTTCCAATATCCGGGGACATAGTTTCTTCGGCAAAGCCACAAATAATTCCTAAACTGATAATACACCCTAAACGGAGAAGCAACGGCTATCGATCTTGAAGCCACTTTTTTATCTCCCTCCCCTAATTGATGGCTAATCTTAGCGTCTTCAACGACAAAAGATCGCCATTGCGATTTATGCCATGCCCGCCAACACCATTCATGGTCTACACCATCAATAAACAAAGACTCATCAAATCCTCCTACATCAAGCAATGATATCCTCGATATCAATGATGGAGAGACCGGAGCATGCTGGGACAGCATGAGGGCTGAAAACGAATGCCTAAAACGGCAATTCGCCGTTGGAAGGCATAGCTGATTATCAGTTATTTGCATTTTTCGTTTATGGTATCAGGCCATAAAAACCGGAGTATGTTGGGACAAATGCCGTTTCGAGTGCCGTGCCGC
>NZ_JAAKDT010000076.1 GCF_011038785.1 Parabacteroides sp. ZJ-118 | reverse complement strand
TTATTGAGGGTCAGAAATCGGGCAATCCGCAAAATAAACAAATCCTAACGGATGAGATTCCGCCTAACTTGTTGTTTTTCGGAGTCCGAGATTCTGCCTGATTCATTCTAAATTTAACGAACTATTGTCAAAAAACTTCATAATCTTTTTATGGCTATCCCCGAAATGACTACGGTGACACTCATCAAAAATCATCACGATGCGTGAATGACGGATAGCATCAATCTTGCTGCTATACCACGTCTTACTAACTGCCGCATTAAGTTTTTGAATGGTGGTTATGATAATTTTGGAATTGCTTTGAAGTCGCTTCACGAGTTCATCCGTATTTTCGGTACTATCCACTGCACCCGGCTCAAAAGCCTCATATTCCGATTGCGTCTGAGTATCAAGATCATGACGGTCAACAACAAACATCACCTTATCCACATCATCCAATTCTGATACAAGTTGTGCAGCCTTGAATGAAGTCAATGTTTTTCCGGCACCTGTTGTATGCCAGATATAACCATTATCATTGGAGTTTTGTACACGATCCAAAATCTTCTCTACCGCATAGAATTGGTAAGGACGAAGTACCATCAAGCACTTGTCGCCCTCATGCAGCACAATATATTTTCCTATGATTTTGCCAAGCGTACATTTTTCCAAGAAGAATCCGGCAAACTTATCCAATTCATTGAACGGATGATTGGCGGCATCTGTCCAGTTGAATGTGAACTTATACCCACTATTGGGATTATTGGCAAAATAGCGAGTGTTAACACCGTTGGATATGACAAACAGTTGAATATAATCAAACAATCCGTGAAACGAAGTCTTGTGATAACGCTGTATTTGGTTGTATGCCTGTTTAAGTTCCACGCCACGACGTTTCAATTCAATCTGCACAAGTGGCAAACCATTGATTAGAATCGTCACATCATAGCGGCATTTTTTACGTCCTTCCACTGTAATCTGGTTGGAAACCTGAAATTCATTCTGACACCACTGCTGCCTATTTAGAAATTCCACCCATATACGCTGTCCATCAGCCGTATCAAGCGGATATAAGTCACGGAGTTTCTTTGCCTTTTCAAAGCGAGTACCACCTTCAAGGTATATGAGAATCTTCTCAAACTCTTCTGCCGTAAACTCAGTACGTCCGTGCTCTTCCAATCGTTTGCGGTTGTGAATCTCCAACTGCCGCTTGAAATTGGCATAAAGATTATCTTCCTCGACAATCTGGACATACTCGTAGTCCATTTGTCGGAGTGTGGCTATCAGCCCGGCTTCCAATGCCGCTTCGCTTTGTGTTGACATATTCTTGTCCTGCTGTGGTGTTATTATTTATTTATTCTAGCTTGCAATATCTTGATACCTAATGCATTTTCTATTTTGCATAAGGTTTCCAACGACAAATTTTCTCGACCTTTCAACACTTTAGAAACATACTGCTGGGTACAATTCATTTTCTCAGCCAGCACTCGTTGTGTCATGCCAAGTTCCTCCATCCGGTCCGACATAGTTGCAGCTATAGCCTGTGAATGGCAAACCCAATCCTCTCTTTTGTTTTCCATTATATTCTTTACTTCTCCTAAAGCGTTGTCTATCTTTTCTTCAGCCATTGTATGAATCAAAAATACCTTTGTCCTATTTTGTAGGCAAAGGTACTATAAATAATCGAGATTACACAACTTTCAGGTTGTTTTAATCCTACTAAATTTCAACCTGCTACATATTATTTTGCACCTAAAACATCATGCAATCATCATCAATCAATTTATTTAGTGCTCATATAGTCCTCGAAGCTAATATATTCATAATTATTAGGGATTTTGACCAACTTCTTTTTATTAATAACAAATGAGGGATTATAATGCCAATTATAAAAATTCAATACAGTAAAAGTATTAGAAATCAAAACAATAAACCCTATTACAATAGAGGCAGGTTTGAAATTACAGAAGTCATTTATTGTTTTAATTGTATCTTTTTCAGCCACAAAAAAGCAGTAAAGTACTATTCCTAATACAAGCAAAATAACCAACAAACCAACAGTTAACTTTACCAAACTCTTGGATATACTTTTCCCCTCGCTTCTCCCTAACATAAACCAAAGCCATAGCATCATGCAACGCTGCTTTGTCCGTATTTCTATATTTGCGAATTATAGAAAATTCCTTGCTGAATTTTGCTTCCCCTTGCCATTGTTTTGTTTGTGGTATAACATGGAATTTGAAGTGATTAACAAGTATATCCTCTAAATTATCCGATATTCTATTTAAATCCGTGCTAGATAAGTGTCTTCTATCGCAAGCATTATAAATATCTTCACGATTTTGATAATTCAGTGTTCCAGGCATAAAATTTATACAGTAAAACCAATTAAACATTAGTAACTTAATCTGACAATATTTTCCGGCAACATCACATTCTCGGAATCATCTTTCGGAGCACTCTTAAGGAGCAACATCGGAACGATGGTATAGTTCTTGGCAAACGGCAATAAATTAGCCTTGCGAAGAAGTTCAGTTGTTAACTGTTTACCATTCTCTTGACTTGTCCATTTGCACTCACCAACCAGCAGATACTTTTTATCAAGAGATTCAGCCATTACATCAAATTCCACTTGTTCAGGCTTCTTATCCTCATTGAGAACAGAACCCCACCAGCGTTTTGCCTTGCCGTAAACAATTCCATTGACCATATTTCCCGTTACAGCATCCCTGCATAGTTTTTCCCAATGCATACTCACATACTCCGAGAAATGGGCTACCAATGCCTGTTCTAATGGCAAACGACGACCAAATTCGATGAACGAACGGCTAGGCACGACAAACTGATAGTAGAATGCCATAAAAGGGTCTGCAATCTTATATAGGCTCTTTTTTGCATTCTTTTCGTCAATTCCGTAAGGAACATCTTTCTCTAAAAATCCGAGATCAATAAGTTTCTTCAATGGACGTGACAGATTAGTTGCAGGCTCATTACATCTGGCAGCAATCTCAGAAAGACGATTTGCACCAGAGCCGATATAGGACATGATTGTAGAAGTCTTGACAATATCCTTCACATCATCTTGAAACAGTTTTATCGGCTCCTCGTAAAGAGTGCCATTTACAGAAAGGATATTGTGCCACAACGCATCGGAAAGTGAGTTTCTGTTTTCTCGCAGTTCCCAGTAACGGGGCACACCTCCCCATACAGCATACTCTTCAACGGCACCCACAGCATCAAGGTTCAAAGCCTCCTGAATATACGGCAAGCGTATCGGCATAAGTCTCATAATCTCATCAGCACGGCCATAGAGAGGTGCCGTAGAATCAAGAAACAGTCCATACATCATATTTTGCGATGAACCACAAAGTACAAGATTATACTTCAACTGTTTTTCATCAACTAGTTTCTGCAACACTGACGGCAGTTCCGGGGATTGTTCCACCAGATACGGAAATTCATCCAGACATAGCGTGAAACGTTTGTCTGTGCGATAATTGACCGCACGAAACAGAGACTCCCAATCCGGATAAGTCAACTTATCAAAATCAGGAAATACTTGTGCTACTACCTTCGCAAGTAAAGTCCTTTGGTGTTGTTCTTCCGAACGGTCGGCAAGGAAATATACATCACTGTCCGACAACACCCTTTTAATAAGTGTTGACTTACCCAACCGTCTGCGACCGTACACTACGACCAACGAGGACTTCTCTCTTGAAAGAGCGTCCCTCAGTCGTGCTATTTCTTCTATTCTATCAACGAAGTTCATATCTAATATTTATTATACAATACAAACATAATGTTTTTGTAGCATAATACAAAATTCCAAGACAAGTATTTTTCTGTATGGCACACGGCTCTTTCATTTAAGCCAAAAGAACAAGCATATCATCCCTTACCCGGTTCATTTCGAATCGGGTAATTAGTCATATCTGTATGTCAGTCAATTCAAGTTTCGCAAGTTCAACTTGCTGATTCCATATTGTAGAATTTAGCGATATGAGCTATCTCATCAGAATGATTAATCACCGCATCATAGACTTCTTCGTCCAGCAATCCGAAGGCTCTCGCTA
>NZ_JAAKDT010000075.1 GCF_011038785.1 Parabacteroides sp. ZJ-118 | reverse complement strand
GCGGCACGGCACTCGAAACGGCATTTGTCCCAACATACTCCGGTTTTTATGGCCTGATACCATAAACGAAAAATGCAAATAACTGATAATCAGCTATGCCTTCCAACGGCGAATTGCCGTTTTAGGCATTCGTTTTCAGCCCTCATGCTGTCCCAGCATGCTCCGGTCTCTCCACGATTGCCGCCAAAATACCCGGCCAAAATCATTCTGTCATCTCTTTTGGCTGCAACTTTACGCACAAGCAACTCGACGCCCTTGCTGTGTGTGCCAATACATACGACTTGTTCAGTATGCCTGAGGTCACTGCGCAGGATATGGGAAACCTGTTCGCCTGCAAGCCGGGATTCCATATTAAGGTGAATAATCTTCGACGCATTACCATATTGTTCGATGCGCTGCTTGAAAACAATCTGGTGCAATGGAATTGGCAGAGCGTACTTTGGCACAGCAGGCTGCTAATAGTAAAGATGGGTAATAGTTTTGTCTCACAGACGAGTCTGTCTACAGCCCTGTCTGCATCGAGGAAATGCCCGACATCGGTTAACGAAAGCATACGCAGAGCAGTCGCAATATTGAGCAAATATTAGCGTCGGTCAAAAAAAGTAGCATCAAACGAAATCAAAAACCGTGAGAGTTGGCGTGATACGCGCCGGTTCTCACGGCCGCTTTGCCATCTCATTGCGGGTGACGGTATACCTTTGCTCACAGACGGTACGTGCCGAAAACGGAGGGACGCCTCCGAATGTTTAATTTCAATTGTGATAACAAAGATGAACAAAGACAAAAAAACGGCTTTGCAACGTTTGGATGAACGTATCTGCATCATAGAAAAAGCTATCAGGAAACTCGATCCAAGCAATCTTTTGGAGCGTGTCGCTGCGCTGGAGACGGGCGACGCAAGCAATATCACCTTTTCGGCAGATGCAGCTTGCAGGTATCTGAATATGAAAAAGAGTATGTTGTATAAACTGACATCGGCAAAGGAGATTCCCTATTACAAGCCGGAAGGGAAAAGAATATATTTCGTGCGAGCAGAATTAGACAAGTGGATGCAGCGCAATCCGTCGCCCACGGTCGACGAAATGATGCGCCGGTCGCAGGAGTATATGGCGAACAGGAAAAAGGTGCCCAATAATAAGCAGTAGTATGGATGACGATATAAGAACAGGCGGTACGCATAATGACCAAATTGAAGATGAACTTTTATGCGGCATCCTATCTACGGCGTTGATAAAGACTACCGACACCTATCAGACACCGCCGCAGATTATCTGGATTGACAGTTCTGCAATAGCCACACTGGGTAATTTCAGTGCCTCGACAGGAAAGGCGAAGTCGAAAAAAACATTCAACGTATCGGCTATCGTCGCTGCGGCATTAAAGAACGGAACGGTATTGAACTACCGTGCTTGTCTGCCTGAAGGCAAGCAGCGTATATTGTATGTAGATACGGAGCAGAGCCGCTTTCACTGTCATAATGTACTGGAGCGCATCTTGCGTCTTGCCAACCTGCCGACATCTTGCGACAGTGAAAATCTCGATTTCATCTGTCTGCGGGAATACAGCGCGGCAGTTCGTATGCAGGTCATCGACTATGCCCTGCGGCATAACGACGGCTACGGTCTTGTCATCATCGACGGTGTGCGCGACCTGATGCTTGACATCAACAACGCCGCAGAGTCGGTCGTCGTCATCAACAAGATGATGGAGTGGTCATCCCGATACAACCTGCATATCCATTGTGTATTGCATCTGAACAAGGGTGACAATAATGTTCGCGGCCATATCGGTACGGAGATGGGCAACAAGGCAGAGACGGTGCTTGTCGTAAGTAAAAGCACCGTTATGCCGCAGATAAGCGAGGTTCGGGCACTGCATATCCGTGAGAAAGAGTTTCAACCGTTTGCATTCTGCGTGAATAATGAAGGGCTGCCAGAATTGACAAAGGACTATGAACTCGACGAAAAGGATGCGAAACCGAAGCGGCGTCTCAACTATCGGGATTTGTCTATCGAACAGCATCGGTCAGCGCTGTCGCTTGCCTTTAATGACAAGCCCATACGAGGGTATGAGAATGTCGTGTCCGCATTGAGCAAAGCCTATGAAGCGACGGGGTTTAAGCGGGGTCGAAGCGTTTCCGCCAAGATGTTGCAGTACCTTATGAGCGAACTGAATCTCATCTCGAAAATGGACAATTTGTTCTATTACGATATAACCCCGACCGAGGCCCTTCTGTTCGACGACAATCAGGAAGCCGAAGGATAAAAAGTTCTTCACTTTACATTGGGTGGGTATATATGGTACTAAATTAAAGTAAAGCGATTCTCGAATGTAAATTGGAAGGAATGAACAATGACTATATCAGAAGCAAAAAGAATTCGAATCATTGATTATTTGCAGCAGCTTGGGCATAAGCCGCAGTATATAAAACACGGAGAATACTGGTATCTTTCGCCTCTGCGGCAAGAGAAAACACCGTCATTCTCGGTCAACGACCGGCTTAATGTGTGGTATGATTTCGGCGAAGCAGCGGGTGGCGATTTGGTGGAACTGGGCAAATATCTTTATCAGACTGAAAACATTAGCGAGATACTTTCGCACATCGAGGTACACGCCCGCAACCCTGCTGTGTCGAGGGTGTTCACGGCAGAGACAGATGCCCCTCCGGTGGAGCGTCTGATGAAAAAGGTTATGGTCGCTCCACTTCGACACAATGCGCTGCTCTCATACCTTCGCACACGACATATTGACACGGAAGTCGGACAGATGTTCTGCTGTGAAGTGCATTATGAATTGAGGCGGCGGCACTATTTCGGCATTGCTTTCGGTAATATGTCGGGCGGTTATGAAGTTCGCAATCCGTATTATAAAGGCTGCATTGAACGAAAGGATATAACATTGATCCGGCATCAGGCAAATCAGAGGCAACGTCATGTCTGCGTGTTCGAAGGATTTATGGATTTCCTCAGCTATCTGACAATGATGCGGCACGAGAACAATGAAATATGTATCGCATATCCTGCAGATCATATCGTAATGAACTCCATCAGCAACTTGGGAAAGACGCTAATGCAGTTGGACGAGTATAAGCATATCCATTGCTATCTTGACAATGACCTTGCCGGTCAGAAGACAGTCGAGACCATTGCGAGCCTGTATGAAGGCCGCGTAACCGATGAATCCTTGCGCTATTCCGAATACAAGGATTTGAATGACTGTATCCGCGACAAGAAGCGATAGTCATTGAGATTAACATATGTACAGTATTAAAGCCCTCCATGTGGAGGGCTTTGCTGTTTCGGACGGTCTATTCCGGACCAATTAGAGTGTTCCACACAGGACCTAACTTCTCTCTTATCAATGATATTACGGTATTAAAAGGCAGGTCCTCCCGATAGTTGATTTTCTTCAGAAAGCCAGCCCACATTCTCAACCTCATAGGGTCTTTTTCGAAATCCGGATTAAACAGCGGATGATTCGATGTGTAACCTGTTCCTCTGTTGGCAAAGACCTCCCGGATAGCTTCCGCAAGCAACCCCATATTGATGTTTCCTTTGGAAAGGATGCCGTATACATCGAAAAAGTCCTTCATTCTGCTATTTGATTCGGCGCGGTCAATCATCGTCTGAAACTTCTCTGCCACGACCGTTTCAAGTGAGTATGCTTCGATATTAACCGGCGGCAGGCCCTCTATCAATAGCGGGTAATCCAGTTCCACAGCCTCCGGGATAATGATGTCACCGAAACCAATATCCATAGAGACGGCTTGAGTGATAGTATCCATGTGGGCGGTAAGATGGATTCGCAGACCGTTGTACTCTCTTTCAAGAGAGATCTCCTCCAGTTCAATCTGCTCGTTGCCGCTGTCAAAGGTTACACCATCTTCCGGACATTCCATTCGACAAATGGCCTGAATCGCCTGCTTGATATTCGCCTTGTCACGGTCTATCCGGTCTCCCATAAAATCAATATCCAAGGTCGGTCTGGCCTTGAATCGTTCATGGGCATACATCAGTGCGCCGCCTTTCAGGTAGAAATTATCCTTATAGGCACTTATTGACAGACGATACAGGAACCGTTCATGAAGGAAGCGGGTAAGAACCTGCATATAGGTCAATCCTTCGTTCTGCTTTGTAATGTTCAGCAGTTTTGCTCTGTTTGAAGCAGCGTAATTCTTTACAGCCATAATTAAAGTCCAATTTCAAGATATTGCGACAGCGTCGTAGCGATTCTCATTTTTTTTGCATATGCGGTAAGTACGGCAATGTTTCGGCCTTTCCTTGAAAGATAGTTTTTTAGCACTTCCGCGCATACCTCCTTGCCTATTTTGTTTCGAAACTTGATAGCATCGCATACGGATTTCTCTATATCGTATATCCGCACCTTATATCCGGAGATCTCGACGTCGATTACTCCCATTTCATAGTATTTTTTCAGCCAGTAGCATAGCGTAACAGGCGGGAATGCCGGAACAACCACTTTTCGGTGCTTCTCTACAGCTATATAGAAAGCATCTGGTATTTGCGTGGAGAGACCATAATACGACCATGCGGAATAGAGGCACAGCACACCGCGCGGGACAATGCGCTCCACATCTATCATAGTATCTGCAAGAGCTGAATCCAGCGCGTATACTCCGTTTTTTAGCCTTACTACCTCGCCGCTTTCTATCGCTTTGTTAATGGCGTAATATCCGGTACCGTCTTTCAGTTCCCGTTTGGTGACCATCCCGCCAGCGGCTGATATATCTGTCACTACATCTTTTCTCATAACACGACAAAGATACGGCTTTTTTTGAAATTAGCCGTATGTTTTTATAAGAATTATGCAAAAAGCACGCGAAATTTCACCTCGAATCGAACGATTCATCAAAGAAGCCTTTGGTCTGCCTCGATAAAGAGGACTTTTAAGGCTGATTTTCAAAACAATAGTCCGTTAAAAATATAACTATCGGCTAAGCGGCATCAGCCACAAGGCCAAAGAGTTCATTGACAAGTTTAGCATTTAAAGTTCTGTTCGGTCGCAGACCGGACCTCGCTAAAAATCGTCTGA
>NZ_JAAKDT010000074.1 GCF_011038785.1 Parabacteroides sp. ZJ-118 | reverse complement strand
GACCCTCCGCCTTGTAGCGAATGTAAAAGTTTTCAAAATCTTCGTTGCTGTAATACATAATTTATCAAGATTAATGTTACAGCCGCGAATGTAGTCGGTTTTACTCAGGCTGTGCTTGGACGCTTACAGGCTGCGACCTTTGCGATGCTGATTGTAGTCTTGCATCACTTTCTCAAAGTATTCGAGAATCAAGGAACCTGCCTTACGCTACAACGGTGGTTTACCCATTAAATGCTAAACTTGTCAAAGAACTCTTTGGACTTGTGGCGGATGCCGCTTAGCCGATATCTTTATTTTTAACGAACTATTGTCACTTTATAGATTCAATTTATTACGCAGCGATTGTATTTCTTTTTCATTCAGCAACTTCTTGGCTACTTGTCGAAGGATGCCTTTAGCGGAGATGGTTAAATTGCTCATTTGGAATAATGCTTCACTTTCCTCTTTGTTATCGGTAAATACCTCCAACAGCATCGGTCGATCCACCATACGAGGTTCCACAAAACGCCCTAACACACTCAAGAACTCCTCTTTTCCATTTGCGCTTAAGTATTCGTAACCCAAATCCTCCGCATAATGCCTTACCAATTGACGTGACTTGTTGCCATAATGACCGCCTGCCGCGATATAGGCATCAGCCTCCTCTCCGAAAGCCGCTCCAGGATGATTATAATTACGAAATTCTGTTCCCTTTCCGTTATTGATAAGCATAATACGCACGTTGTTCCCCACATGCCTGTTGCCTATTACATTCATGTCATAGAAGAAAGCCAAGTCCCCCAAGATACCAAAATACAAACGATCCGGGTGGACCAAAGAGGCGCCCACCAAAGATGAGATATCCCCGTCTATACCAAAGCCTCCCGTATTCGCATATCCATATATGTCGGCCTCCGTCTCGAAAAGATTCCAAGACCGTAAGGTATTCAATATACCCAAATGTAATACGCACCCTTTAGGAAGTTGGGCTGCCAAACGTGAAGCCATCCATATATTCGAGAAAGGAAGATCCTCCGGTATTTTAGAACGAATATCCTTCAAAGCCTCTTGACAACAAGCCAAATATTTTTGACTGGCGACTTCTTGTCCGGAAGCATAATGTTTGAAGAAATACCATTCAGACATCTCGAACACGGAGGTCAACCGCTTATAAGGATCCCGCAACTCTCCGTCAGGACTGACTCTCCACACCTCTTTCGGGCGGAACGACAAGTAAGCGCCGGATACCTCTCCGATATGGATCAACAAATCCATCGCGACCACATCGCTCATGCTCTTTTCCTGAACGGTAATCAACGAAGGCAACACCCGGTATCTTCCCCTATACCCACTTGTATGGTCGCAGAACACAACCGCGTCATGCGAAGCGCAAAAGGAGTCCAGTGCCTCCGCCTCAACCTCCGTGAATTTTCTATGCGAACCAACAAAGACGGCTATACGCCCTTTGGGTAGTTCCGGAAAAATGTCTTGTGGCATAACACGGCGGATCATTCGAGCCTGCGGTAACTCCTTTACCGAATAGTCGCGGCTATACGTCGTCGTCAAGTTGATATGCACCGGACCGCCGCCCCTGTGACGAAGTTCCAACAGCGCCCGGTTTATCTTTATGGTGTTACTCCATTCCGTCGTGATGTCATCGGTCACAGGTATATGCTCACTCAAAAGAGCAATGTCATTTTGTATGACACGACGGTCTATCACCTGTGCGATATGATGGCCGATCCGAGAAATATCTTGCGTACTCGTGACGGCCAATACCGGCAATTTACGGTAGTAGGCCTCTGTCAAGCCCGGGATGTAATTACGGGAGGCCGTTGCTCCCGTGCAACTCAATACAACCGGCTCACCCGATTCCGCCGCCATGCCGCAAGCGATATAAGCCGCACTGCGCTCATCCACGCTCGAATACATCTCAAACCAACTATCCTGCTGTAGACTGGCCACCAATGTGATGTTCGTGGTCCCTGGAGAGGCAACTATCTTTTTGATATTATGCTGCTTAAGCAACGAAATAAGAAGTTGTATGCTTCTCTCCGAACTATAAAATTTTCCTTCCACACCTATTTTTATCTATGATTCATTATATATTTCACACATCCAAAAGGAAGTTTTCTCAATAAAAGATATACCATATACCGCTTGAATCCCCCTATTTCACGCATCGGGGTAAACTCCCCGCTCACTCGATCCAATAAGGCTTCATTTCCCCACCCAATCGGTTTAAAATCCCGACTGTTTATCAAGGCACACAAGCACCGGTGAAGGGATGTCCGTACATCCGAAAATTTCAAATCAGGAACCACGGAAAGGATCTTACGGTTATCAAATTTCCTGTCAAACAAGCGGCAATACCTCACTTGATATTGGGTGCGCTTGAAAGACAAATTCAAGCAAGCACCCGTATATACCACTTTGGGACGTATCCCTGTACATTCCTCTATCGTCCGAACATAAATATCCGACACCTCTTGCCAGGTAAGCGACTCCACCGTCACTATGTTAAAATCCTCACTCAAAGCCATCGTATTACCGATAAGTCCGGCGATACCTTGAGCCACATCCTCGCCATAAGTCAATGTCGTATAATGGCATGCGATGTCTTTCGAGAACACGATTGCGCGTCCCTGCAACACTCTGTACAGCCATTGTTCCTTCTCGTAAACCCCTAACTGCAAGCGTATATCACTAAATGTGATATACGGCCTGACAATCGTCCAATTCTTATATCCGGAAGCCCGCAATAGATCCTCTTGCCGTGCTTTAGTCAACGCATACTCATCTGTTTTCAGGTAATCAGTATCCGACGTTACGTCCAATAGCCGAGGAGATCTTTCCGTTATATACGCCTCCTCATTAGCGAATACTCTTGCCGAACTCAGGTAGACATATTGACTCGTATATTTCAAAAGCAAGTCAATCCGCATAGCGAACTCATCCGTATGATACACCATGAAATCAACAATCGCGTCCCAGCCCTCCTGGAGGATTTCTTCTATAAATGAAGGATCATGTGCATTACCTTTCAGATAGATAATACCAGCTTTATTCATCCGATCCTTGCGGGTAGTTACAAATACATCCTTTCCTTGTTTTGACAAGAGCATGGCCAAATGAATACCCATAGCTCCCGTTCCTCCCAACAGTAATATTCTCATCGTACAATTGTTTTTCTTTGAATTTTCCGAACCATCGCTTTCACGGGTTTCTTAAATAATTCCCTCTCATAATCATTCATGGAAAAACGATAAAAAAGAGGGATATAAACCATCCCCAATAGCAGGCAAGCCATCCCCCAACATGAAAAACCTTGAATATCGGACTGAGCTACCAAGCACCAGCCTCCAGCAATAATCAATAAAGGCACAATAGACATGCGCCCTATTTCTCGCCAGAAACGCTTTATATCGATATGAATCTTTATTTGATAGTAAATATTCAAAATAATACCGTAAGCAAATACAATGGCCAACGAAGTAGCCATCGCACAACCGATCGCACCCCATTTCTTCGAGCAAGGAATAGCCACTAACAAACTCAATACCGAAGCTATCAAAATAAGTAGAGACCGGAACCGTAACCGATTTTGTGCCATTAAAATGGTTATTCCCAAGTTTTGGATGAGGGGGACAAATGTGGGAATAAAAAAAAGTAAGGCGATCAGATAGGCTTGATCATACCCTATCCCTGCCCACATTTGAATAAAAGGCCGTCCCAACAGGATAAAGCCAGTCAAAATGAAGGACATGACTATATATTGCAGCCGCCCCGTACGTATGAACATGTCTGAAACCTCTTTTTCTGAAACTCCTTTCGTTACCATAGCTGTCACTTTAGGTAAGAGAACCGTACTAATCGCAGTGGAAAACATATAATACATATTCTTTAATTGGATAGCTACCGCATATACCGCTACTGCTGCCGTTCCTTGAAAAACTCCCAATATAAACTGTCCGGATCCCCAATAGATTTGTTCCGTAATCGCATTCAAGAATATCCAAAAAGAATAAATCGACACCTCTTTCAAGAACCCCCACTTAAACCTTTTGAAATACAGTTTCACCCGCAGCTTACGCTTACAATAAATGTAATTAATACATAGGGTCAACACATTGAATATAGTAGTAACCACCACCAACGCGACAGCCTTATATCCCCAAAACAAAAGCCCCACCATTACCAACGGATTCAGCAAGGTCCTCGCTATATTAATTGATTTTTGGAACACGAAATTTTCATAAGCCGTGATGATAGATCCCCAGATACTCATTGGAAACGTGAACGCTAAGTTGAACGCCATTAGCAGAAGGATAATACGCATCCGACTCACCTCCCCAGCTGTCATATTCGCGTCGAAAACAGCGTCTACATTCCCAACCATAATCATCGCGACAATAAACGCTATTAAACTTATAACCAAATAAAGAAGGAAAAACATACCGAACATCTCATATTGCTCCTCTTTCTTCCCCTCCGCACGAAACTTGGCCGTATAACGAACAATAGCGTTGCCAAAGCCTAAATCCAAGACGGTTAAATAGGCAATAACAGAGGCCGCCAAAGAATATAATCCATACTCCGACTTACCCAGCATTCGAAGTAAGAACGGAGTATATAGCAGTCCTATTAAGGTATTTAATCCCAACAGGACATAAGATAAAAGCGCACCCGCTTTAAGCTGATTTATTATCATAGAAAGGTTAGCGTCCAAGTAATGCCGGACGAAACTACGAATCACGGATTCAGTGGTAGTTAGGCTTCAGTTATCATTCTATCATCGTTAAACTATGAATATTCACAATGTCCACATAACGTTACAGGCTTGACAGAGCCGGACGGGAAAAGTGATTTCCCCGATCAGGGAAACCACCTTCCCCTGATAAGGAAAGACACTATTCCCCGATAAGGGAAAGACGGTTCACCAAATCTATCCAATCCTTGCTGTGTTTTCCTCTATCTTCCACTCTTCAATCGTACGCTTCTCCGTACTGAAATTGATCCCCACCTTCACCACCGGAAGACCACAGAGGGCGAAACGTTCGGGATACTCCTTCAGATCGATCTGCTCCATGGCTGCATCGGCACTTTGGTCCAGCTTCAACTCGATCACGTAAAGCGTGGAAGGCGTGCGGAGCACCATGTCCACACGACCCTTTGGTGTACGGACCTCCACATCCACATAATTGCCGAGCAGCGTGAAAATCACATAAA
>NZ_JAAKDT010000073.1 GCF_011038785.1 Parabacteroides sp. ZJ-118 | reverse complement strand
GCTTCCAAGTCTATATAAATAAAAGTATTCAGGAGTGAGTTTGATTTTGGATTTATAGTAGCTATATCTTGGAGTGATACCATTTCCCACTCCTCCGTAAACTCCGGAAATCTCAAAGGGGGAACATCAGGGATTCATTATTCTCTAATTATATGTACAACATACTTTAATATACAATTATGGGACAAAAAACAATTAGAGAAATCTCGGTTGCATGGAAAGAGTACAAGCAACCTTATGTAAAGCAGTCCACAATGGCTGCTTATGTGCTTATCTTGGAAAATCACATTCTTCCAATTTTTGGAGAAAGTAATACACTCCATGAACAGGCTGTGCAAGACTTTGTTTTGCGGAAAATTGAGAATGGGCTGAGTGTGAAATCCGTAAAAGACATTTTGATTGTTCTGAAAATGGTTCTGAAATTCGGTGTGAAAAATGAATGGATGGATTATCAAGAGTGGGACATCAAATATCCGTCTTCTTCGACAACCAAAGAATTGGAAGTACTGTCAGTTGCCAATCACAAGAAAATACTCAATCATATTCAAAGCCATTTCTCCTTTGCCGGACTAGGTATCTACATCAGTCTTTGTACAGGACTTCGTATAGGGGAAGTCTGCGCTTTGAAGTGGAGTGACATCAATGTTTCTGAGGGAACGATAACAGTCAATCGTACAATTGAACGAATTTACATTATTAATGGGACTGAGAAACATACCGAGTTGGTTATCAACACTCCCAAGACACAAAACTCATGTCGGGAAATTCCTATGACAAAGGAGCTTCTTGCAATGGTAAAACCACTTAAGAAAGTTGTTAATGAAGAGTTCTATGTCTTGACTAATGATGAATATCCAACCGAACCTCGTACCTACCGTAATTATTATGGCAAATTAATGGCAAAGTTAGGTATTCCCAAATTGAAATATCATGGGCTGCGCCATAGTTTTGCCACTCGCTGTATAGAAGCTGGCTGTGATTACAAAACCGTTAGTGTATTGTTAGGGCATTCTAATATTTCAACAACTTTGGATTTATACGTTCATCCAAATATGGAACAGAAAAAGCGTTGTATAACAAAAGTCTTTAAGTCGTTGGGGAAATAATATAAGATGTGGAGCGAAGAAATTTGATATGGTAATTTCTTCGCTCTTAATTAGCGTAGACTATGAAAACATAGGAAAACGCCATATTGTCAACATCAATAAATCGGAAACCTATTATTAGGGCGTATCGGAAAGAGAAAAGGAGAGGGAAAATCCCCTCCTTAACCATGTATCAGACATTCAAGTCTTTCATCGGCAATCCATAATTGTTTTGGTCAAAGATTCCTCGATAGATGAGCTTTAAACCAAGTGTCTGATAATACTTGTAGTCATCGCCTTCGGTGCAAAGGTATTTGTAACCGTAGCGTGGCATGTACTCCTTGAAGAACCGAGCCAAATCTTTCAGGCTTTCTTCTTGGTCTTTCTTGAAATTGCTGCGCACGATGATGATAGACCAGTCTGGGAAATTACCCATACCGTTACTGTACTCCCAGAAGCGGATGTAGCAGTCTAAATCACGCTCACTGATGTTCACGCAAAAGCCATTGGCATTTTGCATCACGCTACAACTGTTTCTGTAGCCGAACTTCTCACACAAGTAGAGATTGAAATCAAGAATTAAATCGTTTTGTAACATAAATGATTGAATTTAAAAAGTTAATAAATAGTGAATTATAAACGAAAACCTCGCTTACGCTTAGCCTTTTTCTTTTTCATCAGGCGATTGAATTCAGCTTCTTCTGCGGCAGTGGCATCGTAAGATGAACCACCGTTTATCAAACCGAGACTGATGCTTGAACCATCATTGGAATGGGAAATGCTTTGCTGTACCTCTTCATCTCTATGCGTGAATCCTTGTTTGAGGTATTCACATGAGAACTCACAAGCATTCCGTTCTAATCGGTTGTTGATATTCAAATAACTGAACTCTCGACTGATTTTTGAACCCGAGAAAGAAAAGCCATTGTACTCAAACTTGACACCCTGTATTTCTCGTGTAGTCCGGCTGACCTTGAATTTCATATCAATGTCCCGGTTGGCAAGAGCATCTTTCAAATCATTCCAATTTTGAGCCTTGGGCAGTTCCTCTTTCAATGCCTTGTATATCTCATGTTTTGCCAGGTCGTAGGGGCGAAGCCGTTCTTCATTGATATGGTCTTTGCCGTTAGCAAAGTGCAGTCGGTATTTTGCTGTCAGCATCTTACACGCCTTTTCATTTCTGCGAAAGTCGTTTTTGTCGCTAATCGTCTTCCCTTCATTGTCCACACGGTTAAAGACGATGTGACAATGCGGATGTTCACGGTCGATGTGCCGGGCAACAATGTATTGCGTGTCCTGAATCCCCATCAGTTTCATGTAGTCATGAGCGATTTGCAACATCAGCGCATCATCGTGTTTCAAGCGTTCGCCATCTTCGGGAGAGAAGTTGAGCGAAGTGTGCCCGACAATATTCTTTACCTTATCATTGAGCAATGCTTGTAATTCAAATTGTTCTGCCATTTGCTCCGGTGTGCCATTTACTCCGACCGCTTCTAATAATTTGGATTTCTCCTCTTTCAAAACATAGCGGACACAACCACCGAATGATGTCCCTTTCGTTTGTTTACCTATCATCTTTCAATTGTTTTATAAGTTGGTTAATACGCGCTGCCATCTCCTCGCATCTTTCGGCAACGGCAAAGAATCCGTAGGTATTTGCCTGTTTCGCCAATTGGTTAAGGTTGGTGCTTTCACCTATCAACTGACGGATGATGTGGATATGTTCTTTTGTGATTCGTTCACGTACTGTTCCGTTCTCGATGAGTGAACGGATAACTGCGCTTTGGGTCTGCTTGCTCCGTCTGCAAAGCGCACCGAGCCATGCAAATTGGTTGTAAGACAGACGGAGTGTTATCGTATATTTCTTTTCCATTTTGAGTTGCATTTTAGTGAATAATTTGTGACCATCGGGAGCCGTCTCCTCAGACTTTTTAAGGAGCAAGTGGTCGGGGAATGTAATACACCGACATTAACTTGCTACAGTAAAAAAGTCTCGATACCTCTCCCTTTGTTCAGAGTCTGAATCCTCGTCTCTTGGGTGGTGAAACCTTTGGTTGCGGAGTGCTTTGTTGTACGCTGACGAGTTCCAAATCGAATGTTTCTATCAGTATTTTCAATACTGGATTCTTCTTCATCATCTGTTGAAGAATGGCTTCGTCTGGTTTTACCTTGAGCAGATAATCGGCTATGTCGTATCCCTCTTTTCGCTCGTTTTCGGTAGCGTTTGTTTCCAGATAGTCGAACATTTGCACCTCAATTCCGTAGCTTCTCATCAGATTGATTTTGCTCTGCCAATAGTCGGTTGCGCCCAAATCAGGGAATAACACAATGCTTCTTCCTGCCAGAACGGATAGGCTGTTGGCATTGAAGCAACCGTTCTTTCCGCCTGATGCTATCCATAGGAATTGCGGCAGATAGTAGGAGGCAATGATTGCCGTTTTCTCGCTTTCGACCAGTGCAACAGGACGGTTCTCATCTTCTGAAAGCAGATGCTCGCCAAAGAAACATTGCTTCAGATTATAGTCCCCCTTATGCAGTACGGAGTGTACCCACGTTACATGATTGTAAGGCTCTTTTATCCGTTTACCTGTTTCGGGATTGTAAAGCATTATCTTACCTGTTCGGACTCTGTTCTGATTGTCCGTTTGCCAGAATACGGTTGCCCCGTCCCAATACTTGGATGTGCCGACCTTGTATCTCTTCATGAGTTTCAATGTTTCCGTTTCTCCGAATTGAGCCGATAGAAATTGAAACAGTTTGTTGGATGGATAACCACGTAATGATTGGTAGACTATCTCCAAATCAATGTAAGAGGTAGCTATCGGTTGCGCTTCCTTAATAGGGGTATAACTCCTGAAACTATTCTCTGCAAACCTTTCTTTTTCTGCCGGGTTTTGTTCAAAGTAATCACGGGGTGTGAAGTGATAACCGCATTTCTGCTCGTGGTCACAACGTCCCACGTATTCAGGAAACCGGATATGCTTCTCCGTATCAATGTATTTGGAAAAACATCTTTGGCGGTGGCAGCTTGGGCAAGTATGCCGGGTGCTGACACCTTTGTAGGGTTCTAATATGAATCTATGTGTACTCATAATTTCTTTTTTTAGTGTGTCACTTTTGTCGTTATTGTCACTTTAGTTTGGGAAATGTCAAAACCGACAAAAATGTCACGGGTTAATCTTTGAATATTCTCCATGCTTCTCTTTGCGGAACAATATTCCGATATTGTCATTGAGAAAGCGTTGAAACGTACGCTCCTTCATTCCGTTTTGCTCGGCTAACTGTATAGCTTGGGCGGTAGTAAAGGATGAGGGAAGCAGATTGACTATCGCTTGTTGCTGACTGTTGAGATTGTTCTCATTCAGAATATTTTGTACGCTCAATGCAGATTTTTTGAAATACTCAGTTAGTTTAATAGCTCTCTCCACTGTCAGCAGGTCGATATGCGTTTTGCCGCACTCTCCGCAAGTCCATCGGGCTAATTGGATAATCAGGCAGAAGCGTATGATGTATATCTCCAACTTGCAATAGATACTTACAATAGTATCGTTCGTTTCCCGGTCACATAACTCTGAGAATTTGTGCTGCCACTCGTAAAGCCGTTTCTTTGCCTTTTCGGTGAAGGGTAGAATTTGCGGTTCAATCTCTCCAAATTCATTAAACCTGCATTCCTGTTGTATCAGCTTCTCAATAATGGCATTCCATTCTTGTTCGATGTTCTCAGGCAGTTCCTTGTCATTCCAGCGTGCTTTCTGTTGTAGATTGGGCATCACGAACAAAATACGGTCGATGAATCCATTGCTGGAGCGTTCCCCTTTAGCCAGTTCATTCAAGATTTTCTTTTGGATAGTACCAATGACCGATATGTACGGTCGCTTGATAAAGATTGAACTCTTAGCATTCTTGCGGTCGGATATAGTGGTCTTGGCACTGAACACCGACAACCAAAACTGTTCTTCCGAACCGTTGTTGTAGCGGTTGAAGTTCTTGAACCAAGCGGATAACTGTAAGCATTCGAACAAATACACATTGTACAGCTTGAGGTTTGGTTGTTGCTTTGCAGTAGCATATACAATCCAACCTCAATTATTATGAATAGATTAGAATTTGAAGAATTAGAATTGCAGGTGCAACAAAGTGGCCTGCCATTGAAGTCGTGCCTACAGCAAGTAGGTGTAAGTTATTCAACCTATCACTACTGGCGCAAGAAGTATTC
>NZ_JAAKDT010000072.1 GCF_011038785.1 Parabacteroides sp. ZJ-118 | reverse complement strand
GGCATTGGAATACTGTCAGCAGCTTGTACACGCAGTTGCGCTTGCTTGTCACGGCAAGCGTGTCACGTTCGGTCATTTTGACCTGGGTGAGAACCAAGCTTATGCTCTGCATAGCTGATGTCATATCAGAATTCTTGAAAAATGTTTTGATATCCGAGAGGAAAGGAGTAACTTTGTGTATCGACATGGGCTTGAGTTATTTTTGTTTTTGCACCTTAAAATTACTCGTTTTCTTGCAATTATGCAAGAGTCCATGTCGATTTTTATATCCCTACCGCTGGAAATCAGCACTTGCGAAACTTGAATCAGTCAATTACACTTTCATCAAAATTTGATTTTTTTCATTTCTGTATGGTGTCCCAGTGCATGCTTTCGATAGACCAATGTTGGCGCACCAATGGGCCAAACTCCGGAGTGTTCGTTGGCAAGCTGCTCACATACAGCCGTTTTTCAGAGGTATGTACGCCTGTTGACTTCTTTATCGTGTCGGCTTCATATTCTATAATCGTCATGTTGCCGCCCCATTTTTCTCTGTCCGCGATGACATCAAGTCCGTCATAGACACGGTAGGTCCTCGTCTCTATCCTGCCATGGCCCCGAGTTCCGGCCCTTCCGTATATGAATAAAGCGGCGTGTGCTTCTTCAGCCTGTCCTCAACTCCGTAGCGCAGAGAACGTTGGTTCGCCTTTAGCTCTATCAGGAAATCACTTTCCTTCTTTCTGATTTTGTCGATGATATCCTTCTGCATGGACATGGCGTCGGCGGTGACTATCTTTCCGGATATGTTGATTTTGTCGATAAGTAGCGGGAGACGGCCTTTATCTCATTGCTTTTTTCCAGGCAGGCCCTCGGTTGCCAGTATGATGCCGGTGTTGAACGAATACGCCGACACTATATCCGGATTGCGCCCGTTCTCCTGAACAGTCCCTCGTTCGGCCTTGCCGTCTACACAGATTCTATTCTGCTTCTTTTTGCCATGCCCGCCGGATACGAAAAAAGCCCCAAAGTATTTAACTTCAGGACTTCACTTTATCTTGCTTCCCTTGAAAGCGGTCCGTACGGGACTCGAACCAAAATTCCAACGTCCTTTGCACCAATGTCTTAATTCATTAAGATTTTCAAAGTCCAACATTTAATCCAACGTGAATAGTTCGCTGTTCTGCTCCGCTTTTGATAGCTGATTGGAACGGTGCAAAGATATGATTTTTCTTTTGGATAGAAAATATTATTGCATTTAAAATGCAGTGTCATTCTCAAAATAGATACAGGGTTTAGATTGCATTATATTGCATACCAGTTATCAATAGGTTGTAATACCTGATTAAAACCAACTTATGGTATATGTCGTAAAACTTACCCATAATGAAATAAGCTGCATTATCCACAATGTCGCTATGATGCTGTATAATAATTGTTTACAGAGTTGTCTGCTAATATTTGCAGTGCGCTCTAAGCGCCTATATCTATCATATTATTTGCCGATTTCTACAAAAGAATGTAAAAATGACTTCATGGTTAAAAATATTCCTTACAAAAAAGTAAACTTGTCTGATTTATTCGTATCTTCGTCACTGTCAAGGATTGCTTGGCTTTTTATTGCAACATGAGGTTAAGTGAGTCTTTGATATGGTAAGAACTTCGTCAATTTCTTGTTGATTAGAGTCTTATTAGGTGCAAGATTATGATGTTGTGGAATTAAGGTTAAATATAATATAATGAAAATTGTTAAGATAGAAAACTCAGTTCCCGGAAATCTTTCATGCTACTTTAAAGAGAATGGTGCAATTATAACAGCTGGGAATATAACATTTTCCGAGGAAGATCCCATAGAATTAGAAATTGAAGGATGTCTTAATAGTAAAGATGTCAAGTATTTTAGGCTTTTATGTGGTGGTACTTGTGATTTTGGACGTAACAGATTGAAAGGAAAAATAAAGATTTTAAATTTAGCTGAAGCAACATTTGTGTCTGATAAAGACTGGTATTTTACTGCACAATCAGAATATGGCTATACAGCTTATTACACGACTGTACCTCAAACTATTACAAGTTATATGTTTGCCAAATTGGAAAAGCTCGAGAAGATAATACTTCCAAGTGATATTATGACAATTGAAAGGAATGCTTTTTATAACTGTTCAGCAAGGGAAATAATACTTCCTGATAGCATTCAATTATTGGAAGAAGAATCATTTGAGCGTTGTGCTATTGAGACTGTATACGTGAATGCAATTAAGATTAAACAGAAATGTTTTAGCGGATGCAGTCAATTAAAAGAAATAACTTTCGGGGAAAAGGTTAAACATATCAATGGAGCATTTGACTATAATATCAGTCTTCAAAGAATAGAATTGGCAAGCAGTAATAAAAATTTAAGAATGTTGGATTATGGCGTTGTTAATTCTAAAGGTACACAGTTTATGTTATATGTGCAAAGAGTCGGGTGTACGGAACTGGTTGTACCAGAAAATATTGAACGTATTTGTGGCGGTGCATTCCAAGGCGTAAAAATCCTTACAAATATTATACTGCCAGATTCACTCCAATATATTGGACGTAGAGCTTTTTTTCAAACTCAAATAGAAGAGATTCATATCCCACTTGAAGTCAAATCAATTTCCAGCAATGCATTTCCATCTACACTGAAACGCATTTATTTTCACTCTGCCATTCCACCAGAAATGAAAAATGCCTATATGTTCGGGAAAGAAATAAGCATATACGTTCCAAAGGACTGCATAGAACAATACAAAAAGGTGTTTGAGTATTACATAGATTCTGTTCAAGAGGCTGATTATGAAGCACAGGTGAGGAAACCGAAAAAGGAAGTAAAAAACAAGGCATTCTACAGAACATTGGTGAATGAAATTAGGGAATTATCTGCGATGGAAATTGCCCATTATAGCATTTCATTTACGCAAGGACGTTTTTCTGGAGAATCATTCCTGAATGTTTGGAAATCAAATCTCTATTACATAAAATGGATGGTAAGATTAGGAAAGATTACCAATATAGCTAATGAGGTATTTACATATCTCTTAAATCACTATCCGCTAAAACGGACTGCGATCAATAATCTTAAAGCATTTTTAGCCATAAGTCAGATAAAACGTGCGAGAAGAAAAGCCGAAGAGGAAAATCGAATCAAAGAAGAAGAAGAACGGATTAAAGAAGAATATTTTGAATACCTTGAAGAACAAGCATGGCGTCAAGAGGAAGAAGACATCAAAGAAGCAAATCGGCAGTTTGAGGATATGATGAACGAGTATGATGCTTGGTGGAATATTGACTGAAAAAATTATTGGGGATTAGTCCTCTGTGGTCATCTTCACCGTGATGCGGTACTTCTATTTCTCGGCAGCACTCTTGACGGGACGGCCGCCTTTGCCTGCCTGTTCCCGTCCGTCATTCTTTACTTTTTCGCTTTTCATGATTATCAAATTTTTACTCTGTTTATTGGTTGCAATAATTCCACAGGATATAGACCAACGGGATGTGGCTTCCCTGCGAGGTTTGGAGCGGGGCAAGCGGTTTCGGTCTGCCCGAAACATAAACTTGCCTCCTCCAAACTCCGTTACAAGTAATTTGGAGCATCCCTGAAAGATACCCCGAAAACACTCCCGTTGGTCGGTCTTAATTCCTACAATTTACGCCATTGGTCGATGTCGTTCCCGTAAGCGGCAAGGTGTTGTCGGGCGAGGTTCTCGACCAGTCCCGACACATATCATATTTATCGGATCGTTTACATACTGTAAGTGACTCTCTTTCACTTCCTAAACGAACCCATTAGTGCCAGTAAACGGGATGCTTTTTATATGCCTTGTATTCATGAACTTCTGAAATACGCCCAAAAAGAAAGAAAAACGGGGCTAAAAATTGCTTTTCCGGCAACCCATACCTGGTTTTCCAAACAAAAAGACTATCTTTGTCGGGTGTATAACATTAAAACCATGGAGCCATGATAAAATATGTTATTCAAGCCAAGACGAACATTTTGCCAGAGAACAAAGATGTGAAGTATTATCCGCAGATTGCACCCGCCACGCCGCTGACGCTCGCACAAATCACGAGGTGCATAGAGAAACGCTCCACGGCGTCGAGTGCTGACGTGAAGGCGGTGCTTGATGCCTTACAGAACGGCAACAGAGTGCAACTTGGCGACCTCGGCTCGTTCCGCCTGATGATAAAGGCGAACGGTGTGGCGACTGCTGCCGAGGCGAAGCGTTAGGGCGCGAATCTCATCAGGGAAGAGAGTGTGCGGTTCACGAAGAGCGCGACGCCTTCACCGATGATGGACTCGACTTTAAGCTGCAGGCGTACATCGTGGATGCCAAGGACTGAAAGTTGGGCAACACGGAATCTCAACAATCTCTATATAAGGTGATTTAATAAAGATAAAAACATTTTTATTATGTTTGATGAAGAAGTTTTAAAAGACCTGCAAGTTTCAATGGACCGAATAACATATTATACATGTCCTTATTGCGGAAAACGTAGTCTTGTGAGTGAAGCAACAATAGTGTCACAAAAATACAAGACAATTAGTAGAGAAACAAAAATAAAAACAGGTTGTTTGGGGAAAATGTATGCAGAAACAACAGAGGTTTATTCTGCATATAATATTAGGATATGTAAAGATTGCGCAAGAAAACAAGGAATAAGAACTAAGACAATAGCACTGCTTTGTTGGATCATACTCCCGTCCATAATTGGATTTATTAAGATGAGTTGGGTCTCGTTTTTCTGTTCCATATTCTTAGGATTAATTTTGTCTGGCATAGTATTTTGTATCGTAGAACAAAAAGTAGATGTGGAAGATGCTTTTGAAAAAAATGCAATAGCTCCGCCTACCGATTGACGGGCACCTGATTTTCTTGAAGGAGCGAAGTTTGCCGTCTGCCCCGTCTTGCGGCAGCAATGAACAACATCCAACAAGAAGAGAAAAAGAACGGCTTACGGATGAAGCATCAAAACCCCGCTTCGTCTGTAAGCTGTTCTTTCTTTTTGTCTCTTCTGATTTCCCGTCAGTCGCTTGTTTCCGTTGCCGGATGCCTTTTCAGTGTGTGGCAGGCAGCGGCAAGGTTTTCGGGCTGAATACGCTCAAACTTGTTTGAGGAAGATTCTGCCCGGAACGGCTCTGCCGCCCGACCTTGCGGCTGACATCAAAGCCACGCACTACCTTTGCATCCGTACATCGGGAACAAGTGGCTGACGGAAAGAAGCTCAACAATACCATAGGTTGCCGCCCATGCCACAGGAAACGAACAGCATCGCTTGTGTATCTTTCCTCCTTGCACAGATTCTATCCATTACAAATTGTCTAAATGCAAAACTCTCTTTACTGCATATTCTGAATGCAACGGCTATAACCATTTCACCCACATTGCCACAATAGACCTTTCGTAAGGTTAAACAATCTTTAATTTCGATGGTTTTATGCGGTTTTTGCTGTGTCTATGTGTTAAAATCAGGTTATTTTGGTTCCATACCCCCCTCTGTAGTACCCCCAGACTTTTGGCTGTCGTCGGTACAATGCCGACCTTTGTCCCATGCACATAGGAACAGTCTATAAAACCAACAGCAAGGGTGAACGCAAAGCCTACTATCGCCTTGAGG
>NZ_JAAKDT010000071.1 GCF_011038785.1 Parabacteroides sp. ZJ-118 | reverse complement strand
CCATAGGCGACAAATCCGTTTATAGGGATGGTGACGTTATGCCTTCCGATATACGTGGCAAGCTCTATGAGGCTAAGCGTATGGACAGGGAGAACGATGAGAAGAAGTCACGTATCGATAAGTTACGTAGAATCGATCCTGTTGAGATAAGCGGACATGAGATAGAACCAAGCGCGGATATGAAGCAGTATAAGAAGAACGCCTTGGAATATGGAAAGTCATTGAGAGGAGAATATACCAATAATGATACGGGTGTTTCCATATCCGTGACAGGAGGAAATAACCGTGGTGGCATTCGCGAGATATTGCAACATGACTATAAGGATGTCGAGCATCTTCAATCTATAGCCGCTATACCTAAAATCATTGAGGAATCTATATTTATTGATGAGTTAAACAATGAGGATCATGAGAGATATCCGGGTGTGAGATCTTTCTCATATTATGTATGCGGGTTGAAGATTGGTGATACGGATTATACCGTAAAGGCCGTTATCGCGAATCAGAGTAATGGGGATAGATATTATGACCATAAATTAACAGATATAGAAAAAGGCGAATTACTATCCATTGTCCCAACAATACAAAAAGCTGGAATGGATGGCAACCCGCCCGTATCTGGCATCAAAGATAGGCGTTTGCTCTCTATTCTCCAAACGGATGACCAAGAAAACGCAAGGAAAATATATGAAGCGACCGGATGGAGGAAAGACGGTAACGGTGATTGGGTTTATGACAAGAATAATTTAAACGAGGATAACAATGGATCAAACGAGGGAGATATTGAACCTGAAAAAGGAGAACAACCTTCTAAAACAGAAGGTGCTGGAGGTGAACTCGATGCAGTCGAGGTCGTTGATGAGAACCGAGGTCAGGGTAAACCAGACGGTGTCGACGAACCAACAGGAGGTGAAAACGCTATTGACGGAGATGAAGAAGCAGCTTACCGATATGGAGAAAAGGCTGACGGACAAGATGACGGCGATGGAGAGCGCGCTTACGCTGGAGATCCGTTCGATAGGACAGCAGGTGTCGGCGACGTTGTCGGAGAAGGACGCGGAGATATACTCGCTGAACCAGACGATAACAACGAAGGACGCGGAGATAGAGGAACTGCAGAGACGGATAGAGGAGCTGGAAGGGAATCAAGGGACGTAACGGATGATTTCGGCTTCGCTGAGAGTATCGTGCGTTTCAGGGAGGACGCGCGCGAGGAATCCGTATTGTTCGCGGATAATGACGTGCAGGTGGTGGAGAAACAGGTAGGATCGGCCAAGGAACAATATGAGCGTACCTTGTCGACGTCTGCCTATCAATTCCAGGAGGCTTTACAGGATTCCATGTTAGGGCTTAAGGAGTTGCAGGACTCGGTGGCCAAGGCTACAAATAGCCGAATACTGGATTACGAGAACGCCTATATGTCCGAGAACGCGCTGTCCTCTGTTAACCAAGCTGAGTTTGACGCTTACAGGAAGGCGGCTTTCGAGCCTATATTAAAGGCGATATCACGATTGGAGAAGAAGGGGTCAAGCATTGATCAGGTGAGAGATTACCTTATAACCAAGCATGGCATAGAGAGAAACCGGGAGATGGCCGTTAAGCTGGCGTTGTCAAAAAACAATGAGACCTATGAGTCCATGCTCGAGGAGTATATCGGTAGGAGGAACGAGATACGCGATAACGGGAAGTCATGGGAAGAGCAGCAATCGGAGATGGATAGGCTGGCCGAGGAATACGGGGCCGATCTATCCGTTGATTTCAGCGGTCTCACGTCAATGTACCCGGACATTGATAACAAAGGATATGATCATGACTCGGCTGTACAATACGTGTTGGATTATGAGTCAAGATATGATACGTCCGGGTTGTCTGAATCCGTTAGAAGGGCCAATGAGGCTATATTGGAGAAGCAACGGGATAGCGGTCTCATGAGCCAAAAGACGTTTGATAGTATAAGGGACATGTATCAGTTCTACGTGCCTTTGCGTGGATGGGAGGAGAAAACGGCGGATGAGGTATACGCTTATCTACAGTCCGACAGCCATACGTTTAACGCCCCGATTAAGACAGCCTCCGGAAGGAGGAGCAAGGCTGACGACCCTATAGCGACTATCGCGAACATGGCGGAGAGCGGTATCATGCAAGGTAACCGAAACCTGATGAAGCAGAAATTCCTTACGATGGCGCAGAACCATAAGACGGATCTCGTTAGCGTAAGCGATATGTGGATACGACGTGACGATGTTACCGGCGATTGGGTAGCGGTATTCCCGGATATCCCATCCAACGCCACGCCGGATCAGGTAGAGTCGATCGTAGAGGCTTTCAACAAGCGCATGGAGGAGCTGTCCAATGAGAAAGACTCGGGTTTCAAGCGCTCGAGGGACGCCATAGGTATACCTTACAAGATATTGCCAAAAGACTTGAGGGAGCATCAAGTGATCGTGATGAGAGGCGGCAAGGAATACGTGCTCACGATAAACGGCAACCCAAGGGCGGCGCAGGCGTTGAACGGTCTTACGAACCCGGACACTAACACGGGATGGTTCGAGAAATGCGCGGGATGGTTTAACCGTAACATCTCCGCTAACTATACCACGCGTAGCCCGGAGTTCATGATAAGTAACTTCATCCGTGACGCGCTGTATTCGAATACCACGGTATGGGTAAAGGAAAGCCCTCTTTACGCGTGGAAGTTCAATAAGAATTTCGCGAGGGTGAACCCGCTCCATATGTACCGGCTTATAAAGAGGTATGAGAGCGGAAAGCTTGACATGGGTAACCCGTTGGATAAGGCCTATCATGATTTCGTCATGAGAGGCGGTGAGACCGGATACACCAATTTGAGGGATATCGAATACAAGAAGAAGGAGATCCAAAGAGAACTTAGGCAATACGGGAAGAAGGTTTCCATAGGCAAGGCGTTGAGAATATTGGGTGAATGGATGGACTTGTTTAACAAGAGTGTCGAGAATTGCGCGAGGTTCGCTGCGTTCCTAACGTCAAGGGAGATGGGCAAAAGCACGGACAGATCGGTTTATGACGCGAAGGAGATATCCGTTAACTTCAACAAGAAGGGTGCCGGTTCAAAGTTCATTAACGCGGAGGGTCAGACATATATAGGAAAATCAGGAGCGGCGTTATCCGGACTGTCAAGATTCATGTATATATTCTGGAACGCCGGAGTACAAGGCATGTATAATTTCGGGAGGCTGGCCAAGGGTAATCCGAAGAAATCCATTGGTCTAGCGTCCTCTTTCTATTTGCTCGGCATTATCATGCCTATGATAGCGGAGGCTTTTGATGACGGTGAGGAGGATAGTGATTATTACGATCTTCCTGAACACGTGAGACGTAATAATATCTGTTTCCGTAACGGTTTCGATGGTTGGATCACAATCCCACTTTCTATCGAGTTAAGGGCTATATACGGTCTCGGTGAGATGACTTACGGTTTGGTATCCGGCAATGAGAGGCATACAAACAAGAAGATCGCCATGAAGCTGGCTGAGCAAGTGTCCCAGGTCCTTCCATTGGATATGATGGAGGGTGGAGGAGGTTTCTCCGCTTTCGTGCCAAGCTCGTTGAAGCCGTTGATCGAGGCCGGGTACAACAAGGATTGGACGGGATTGCCATTGTATAAGGATAATGATTTCAACAAGGGCATGCCGGAATGGACGAAGGCTTTCAAGAGCGTTGACCCGTCCATATTGGCGATGACAAAATACGCGAACGAGCTTACAGGAGGGGATAAGTACAAGACCGGTGTAGTTAACGTGAACCCGTCTGTCATAGAGCATATATTGGAAGGTTATTTCGGTGGTATAGAGGCTACCCGCTCGCAGTTGGTTAAATCTGCCGAGACGGCTTTCGGGATGCGTGATTTCGACTGGAGGAATATACCTGTAGGTAACAGGATCGTCAAAACTGGGGACGAACGTACAAGGAAGAAAGCCATAGATGACGCTTATCATGATAATCTGGCTGAGATGGATAAGATCGGACAAAGATTGAGAGGGTATCGTAAGGAGTTGTCCAATCCGAAGAACGATAGTTTTGATATCGCTGAGTACCAGAAAAAACTGAATGATCTTATGCTGAGCGATGAATATCGGTCATACGTTGAGTTCAATAATCTTAATAAGCTGTATAAATCAATGGGCGAATATCTTAAGAAGGTTGATGATGAGAGGTTGGAACAGGAGATGTATGACTTGAAAGAGATGATGAATGAGATAGCTAGGGGAGAATAGATAAGTATCGGGTGACACAAACGTCACCCGATATATGTTATCAAACATATAATATAATATACCTCATGTAAAACAATGAAGTACTTTTGTGAAACATAAATCTATTTTACCATGGACGAAAATATTGATATGACTATTGAGCAAGATGTGACTATAGAGTTGATACTGTCTGTATTTAAAAATTATTCAGACTCGAAGCGTATGAAAGAAATAAAAGACATAATAGTCTCATTTATTCATCCGGGTGAATTGATAGTTGACTCTGAAGAGAGAAGTCGTATAGAAGATAAAGTTGTTGAACTTATTTCCACAGATAAGAAAAGAGGGGACGAATCCGAGCTAAAATATTCTAACGGTAAATATAGTAAGAGAAAAAAAAGATCAGATCCTAAACCTATAGTGGATCTGTTGCCTAGCGTGGAGTATACAGGCACAGCCGGAGAATGCGCCGTGATATCAGAGCTGTTGTTCTCCGGTTACAACGCAAATAGGATGATGGTCGATGAGGGCGTAGACATAATAGCGGTAAAGGATAATATCTATTATTATGTACAGGTAAAGACTACGACCATAAAGGATGGGCGTGTTTATGCGCAGATAAAAACAGATAGGTTCAACCAATTTATGTCAGCGCAAATAAGATATATTATTGTCGCGAGGTATGATGATCATGGGATTTCCCGTAATATGTTCTTCTCTTTCACCCCACAACAAATAGATCAAGCGGCTTATGAAGGATGTATAAAGAAGAACGAAAACACGGTAAGTATAAAGATAAAGTTTAATGATAAAACCGGGAAGCCTTATCTTTACGATAATAATGAGTGTAGTTGTGCTTGGAATTGGAATAAGAAGGATCTTTTAGGATAAAATTGGCAGTGTCCATAATATTGTGTAAATTTTGAAACAGAGTGTTATACAATATCTTCAATGATAGGACCTGTTGTTTTTTAATTGATTACTTTCGCGATGTAAATTTAATTTTGTATTGATCATGTCATATATAAAGAAAAAGGATATACCTTTTCTAGTTCCTTTCGCAACCTCTGTCATTGCGTTTTTCTATATTCCTTCACCATCTGAATATAGCGATGAGAATCATGTGTACGTGAAGGCTTTTGATACTCATATGGAAGTACTTAGCGCATCTTCATGGTTTTGGATTATTATACCGTTCTTCATTTTTTATATGGCGTATATACATGACTTATCCGATAAAAGCGCGGATTCCGCTTCTAGGCTTTCGTTATATTCTACTTTTGCGTTCATATCTTTATGGCTGTTCTGTATTCAGCTTTCAACTGAGTTCCATATACCTTGTTTGTTGCTTTTGGCATCTTCCGTTTATACGTTCATGTTCCCTTGGATAATGAATAAGAATAAGGGCTCAGCGGATTTTTCCGGTTGGGGGGATGACATTCTCAACTATATTGCGTGGCAAGTCTGAACATAAAGAATTTCACATCGCATACACCGCGCAACTGGCTTCGGAAAGCTTTGATTTTGGCGTTGAATGATTCTGCCGACGCATTC
>NZ_JAAKDT010000006.1 GCF_011038785.1 Parabacteroides sp. ZJ-118 | reverse complement strand
GACCCTCCGCCTTGTAGCGAATGTAAAAGTTTTCAAAATCTTCGTTGCTGTAATACATAATTTATCAAGATTAATGTTACAGCCGCGAATGTAGTCGGTTTTACTCAGGCTGTGCTTGGACGCTTACGCGTTTTGCGGTGCTATGCTATCTCTTTTCTTTAGAGGAAAGGTATGAAAAAATTGAGAAGCCTTTCCGCAGCATCATCTATACTGCCATCAACAACGGCTGGCTGCCGCGTGACCCATTCTATGCCTACCATATCACGAAAGAGGAAACAAAACGCGGATTTCTGACAAAGGAGGAAATCACCCAACTCATCAACGGCACGTTCAAAAAGAAAAGCTACGAGCTGATACGAGACCTTTTCATCTTCTGCACCTTCACCGGGTTGTTTAAAATTTGATAGTATTGAAGTCTGAAAATCGACTCCCGAAAATCGAGTTGTTCTTCAAGACCGGTTCTCTTAAAAAAGACATCCGGATGAAAAATCGAACGACACATACGCTTTATAGTAAGCGTTCGGTGAAAGCCGACTTTCCCCGGACACTTACGCCTGTTCGAGTGTGGTTTGATTCCTATTGTTTATAAATATTATACAAATTCCAAATAGTTATCCCTGTTCACGACATGGAACTCGGCATGGGGATATGCTTCTTGAAACACTTTCGGAACATTGGGCATCTTGTTCCCCCATTTGAACTCCAAAGCCGTCAAGCTGTCTGCACTTTCTTCGATCAAATCTATTTCCTGCTTGTCATAGGTTCTCCAAAAATAGAACTCCTTGTGCAATCCTTCGTTGAAATTCGCCTTGCGCCGTTCTCCGATGATGTAATTCTCCCACAATGCACCGACATCCTGCCGAATGGCCAGCGGTGAAAATGCACCGATAATCGCATTGCGGATTCCATTGTCGTAGAAATACCATTTCCCTGCTTTCGTAACCTCCTTACGGAGATTTCGCGAGTAAGCTCCCAGCCGATAGACGACAAAAGCCTTCTCCAACAGGTCGAGGTATTTTTCAACGGTCGTCTTGCTCATACCGAGCTGTTTGCCCAACTCCTCGTAAGAGACATCGCTTCCCAGCTGGAAAGCGATAAGCCGCAATAGATCACGCATTTTGCTCGAATTTTTTAACCCATCGATCGCCAAAATATCTTTCAGCAAATATGCCCCGACAATATCGCGCAGATAGTCGGTCTTGCGCTCGTAATTGTCCATCATTACCACCTCCGGATAGGAGCCGTAAATCAATCGCACTTCGAGGTTCTGACGGGTTTCGAGTGCCGTTTCCGTATGCGCGATTTCCGGTTGCGAGAAAGGCGTTAGCAGGAACTGCGTACTTCGGCCGACCAACGGCTCACCCGCCTTATTCAGAAGATCGAATGAAGACGAACCGCTGGCCAATACGCTTAAGCCCGGTATTTCATCGACGATCAGTTTCAGTATACTGCCGATTTGAGGGATATTCTGCGCCTCGTCGATAGCCAACAGGTCGATGCCCTCTAACAAATGCCTATAATTGGCAACCGAGCGATTTTCCAACAAAGCCAACGTATCGTAATCCTCGCCGTTAAGCATCATCGTTCGACCCGGGTAGCTATCCACGATTTTGCGCATCATCACCGTTTTGCCCACACGCCGTGCCCCGAAAATCAATACAGCTTTATTGGGTGCGATTCGTGCCGTAATCTTCTCTTGGAGTATTCTGTTTATCGTTTCCATATCTCAATCAATCCTTTTTGCAAATATACTCATTGTTTTCTTCAATGACGATTTTTTCACAAAAATCATATTCTTAAATGGTGATTTTTATAATAGGATCATTTATAACTACTGCCAATATGCGGAGGTTCCAAAGTCGTTGGTCAGTATACTCCGGTATGTGTACTCCCCTTCCCACAGGTCAGAGGTATTGTCCGTCCTCCCTTGTATGACAAGCCTGTATGACTTTCCCTTGTGGAATAGATAAGGTATCTGATACTATTGAACCGGAATCTTGATAACCACCTTCCGGATATTACCTTGGCCGATACCCGGGGCGTGCCCGTCTTCTGGGAAATAAATGGCGAATTGCCCGGGATAGATTTTCGTATAGGCGGTAGGTTTGTCAATATAAAAGGCAATATCTTGTTCCTCGTTGTATGGAACAGATTCCTCTAACAATTGATCTCCGGGTTTCCATCCGATTTTCTCTACGCCTAACAAGGGGAATTGGATATCGATGAACTTCTTATGAGTCTCGATGGCTGCTTCTGATTTCTCCTTTCCGAAGAGGCTGGCGACGCTAACCGTGAAACCAGCATCTGCTATCTCGTATTTACCATCTTCCATTTTTGAAAAATCAGTAGACTTAATATAGTCAAAAGCCTGCTTGAACAGCGGATGGATACATTCGACCCGCTTAGAGTTCTCAAATGAGTCTAGAATCATATCGTTATTACGTTTTAGTGAGTGATCTGAAAATCGTTACAAATGTCGGGTATTTCCCTGTTAAATAATGGTCATATTTCTCAAATAAATCTATTGAGTTCCTCGGCTTCTTAACGTACGTAAATACTGTTTTGCAAAGTTTGCAATCTTGTTGCAATCCTATTTATCGTATCTTTGTCGTTCGTTTAAATATAACTAAACAGGAGATACGATCTATGCAAGATTTGGAGACAATTATATTACCGGTTCTCGAGATGAGTTGTGCCGTATGTGCCAATAACGTGGAGAATACGGTGAAGGGACTTCCCGGCGTGGAAGAGGCATCGGTGAATTTCGCGGCGAATATGCTTTCTGTCAAATACCATCCATCCTTGATCACCCCTCTGAAAATGAGGGAGGCCGTGCAGGCGGCCGGATACGATTTGGTCGTGGAGGAAGAGGATCCGACGGCGGTACAGGAAGAGAAGGCACGAGCGCATTACCGGAAGCTACGCCGGAATACGATTGGAGCTTGGGTACTTTCTATCCCGCTGGCTCTGCTGAGTATGGTATTTACGCATACGCCCGGCGGTAGTTGGATCATGATGGCGCTGGCCTTGGTGATTATGATCGGGTTTGGGCGGTCGTTCTACGTGAATGGTGTGCGCCATGCGTTGCACGGTAGTGCCAATATGGATACACTGGTAGCGTTGAGTACTTCGATCGCTTTTCTGTTTAGTTTCTTTAATACCGTATATCCGCGGTTCTGGTATGAGAAAGGATTGGAGCCGCATGTCTATTATGAGGCATCCGGCGTGATCATAGCGTTCGTCCTGTTGGGTAAGCTTCTGGAGGAACGGGCGAAGAACAGCACTTCTTCCGCTATCAAGAGCTTGATGGGATTGCAGCCTAAAACCGCCCGTCGTGTGAAAGATGGACAGGAGGAAGAGGTCTCTATCTCGTTATTGCGGGTGGGAGATCTTGTCAGTGTCCGTCCTGGCGAGAAGATCCCGGTGGACGGTACGGTGTCTCAAGGTTCCTCTTCCGTGGATGAGAGTATGTTGAGTGGTGAACCGATTCCTGTCGTGAAATCACAAGGAGACCGAGTCTTGGCCGGGACGATCAATCAAAAGGGCGCTTTCTGGATGGAGGCGACCGGGGTGGGGAGCGCTACCGTATTATCGCAAATCGTGCAAATGGTACAAGCTGCTCAGGGAAGTAAAGCGCCCGTGCAGCGTATCGTTGATAAAATAAGTGGTATATTTGTACCGGTCGTTGTCGGATTGGCGATACTTACTTTTATCGTCTGGCTGGTGGCAGGAGGAAGCGGGTGCTTCTCGTATGCCCTCTTATCGGCGGTATCGGTATTGGTGATCGCTTGCCCCTGCGCGTTAGGACTTGCTACGCCAACCGCCTTGATGGTCGGGATGGGTAAAGGAGCCGAGCATCATATATTGATCAAAGATGCGTTTGCCTTGGAAAACCTTTGCAAGGTGAATACCGTCGTGCTGGATAAGACCGGGACCTTGACCGAGGGCGTACCCGAGGTGACGGACTCTTTCTGGATATCGGAGGCAAGCCGGGATATGCTGGATATTCTTTACACCGCAGAGATGAAATCCGAGCATCCCTTGGCGTCCGCTATCCTCTCATGGTTGAAAGGGACGGAGGCCGCGGAGATCGACGCTGATAGTTTTGAAAGCGTAACGGGGCGTGGGATCCAGATGCAGGTGTATGGCGCGACGTATTGGGTAGGAAGCAAAGGCTTCTTGGAAACCTTCAAGGCGATGGTCCCGCCTGAGGCTGGCCGGAAAATTATCCGGTGGGAAGAGGATGGCAAGAGTATCGTTTATTACGGCAGGAAATCGGAGCTGCTCGCGGTCATGGCTATTTCGGATCGGTTGAAACCCACATCGGGAGAGGCGGTGGAGGCCTTGAAGAAAATGGGTGTCGAGGTTCATGTATTGACCGGCGATGGGAAACGGACCGCCGAGACCGTGGCGGCCCTGCTGGGTATCCGTCATTATAAGGCGGATGTCTTGCCGAACGATAAAGAGGAGTATATCCGTTCCTTGCAAGCTGCCGGAAAGAAAGTGGCGATGGTGGGGGATGGTATCAATGACTCACAAGCCTTGGCTCGTGCGGACGTGAGCATTGCGATGGGTAAAGGAACGGATATCGCTATGGATGTGGCGATGGTCACGTTGATTACCTCGGATTTGATGTTATTGCCGGATGCGATCCGCTTGTCGAAACGTACGGTTCGCTCGATCCATCAGAATTTATTTTGGGCATTTATCTATAACTTGATCGGAATCCCATTGGCGGCGGGCATCTTATTCCCGGTAAACGGTTTGTTGCTGAATCCGATGTTGGCAAGCGCCGCGATGGCTTTCAGTTCCGTGTCGGTGGTATTAAACAGCTTACGGTTGAAATGGAGTAAACTTTAAATAATAAGAAGAGATATGGCAACATTAAAATTTAAGACAAACGCCAAATGTGGCGGATGTGTAGCGGCTATCGGCGCTAAGTTGAATAAATTGGTAAAAGAAGATGCATGGTCGATCGATTTGAAATCCCCGGATAGAACATTGACTATAACGACCGATCTTCCGGCGGAGACCATTCTTTCCGCCGTATCAGAGGCTGGTTTCAAGGCCGACGCCTTGTAGTCGTAACGATCCGGATGGATGGGAAAACAAAGACAGACTCATGGTGAGGAAGTAGCGAATGTGCTTACGCATGGTGTGGGTGTGTTGTTCGGCTTAACGGCGATTGTCGTCTTGATGATCGCCGGAGTTCGTACGGGTGACCCACGGGTAATCGGTAGTTTCGCCGTTTATGCGTTGTGTATGACCTCCTCGTATGTGACTTATAGCGATTTATAATTTGGCGTAAGAAAAAAGAGAGAAGGCGGACTTCAAAAATAGTCCGCCTTCTCTCTTGTCTTGTTCTGTATTACTTTTTACAATCCGCTAAAATCGACCTCATTGAAAAGCAAGGAGGGGATTCGCCAGCTGGAGGATAAACGGGGGTCGTTTCCGACTTCCGCCAGGTTACTCCACAGGGAGAGCATATTGCCCGTGGCGTTCATCTCGGAGATCGGCTGGGATAGTTTACCACTCTCGATCAAGAAGCCTTCCACGCCATACGAGAAATCGCCGGTCGTACTATTACAGTTTCCCCCGTTGAAACCAGTCACTAATATGCCTTTGTCGATAGAGGCGATCAATCCGTCCAGATCCTTATCGCCATGCCGCATGGTAAGAATCGAGGGAGAACCGATCGTCTGTCTCACGCCCATCTTGTTGGCAGAATACGTATCGATATAATACGTATCCAATATACCCTGCTCGAATACCGGAAGGTGTTTTGTGGCGACACCCTCGCTGTCGAAATAACGTGCGCCGGAGGCCTTTACCAAATGAGGCTCATCTATCAAGGTCATCTTGTCGCTTGCTACCTTTTGGCCGATCTTATCCAATAAGAAAGAGTTCTTTTGCTGGATGGAGGAACCGTAAATGGCTCCGATTACCGGAGAAAGCAGACGACCGGAGTTCATGTTATCCACGATCATGGTGTATTTACCGGATGCCACTTTCCGCTGTCCCAGTTTCCGAAGCACCCGTTCCAGCGCTTTCGTGCCGATACCGGTCTTCACCAGCTCATCATAATACAAAGACGAGTCGTACCAATAAGACTCGGGACGGGCGTCGCCCTCCCCACGGATGCTGACACTCCCCACCAAGCCATAAGAGGAACCGGAAGCCTCGCCTTCAAAACCGTTGCTGGCTACCATATACTTAAAGTCCTTCTCGTCGCTGTAGGAAGAGCCGGCGGAGATGATCCGGTCGTCCTTGCCCATGATCTCCTCACAGACGCTCATGGCCAAGGCTACCTTATCGTCCGGTTGCACGGAGTCGAAATCCGGGTCGATCAATCGCAAGTCCGCCGCTCCACCTTTGTAATATAAGGAAGCGTCCGGCAGCGTGCGGGCCTTGTCCTCGGCGAGGAAACGGGTGGCGGCGATACCCTCTTTGATGAACTTCTCAAGCTCTTTCTTATCCAATCGGTTGGTGGAGTAGGAGCCGTAGCGACCGTCCGCGAACAGATGGATCGCCAGGCTGTTCTCGGATGCCTGTTGCAGGCGGTCTATTTTCATATCCCGTATCTCAAACGAACTGCTGGAGCCATTGTAAAGCGTGACACGTGAGGACTGGCAACCATTCTTCAAGGCATATTCCATGGCCCATTGGGCTAATTTCTTATTCTTGTCTGTTATCATATTAGTTTTCTCCTCCTACTGTAAGTTTGCTGACTAAGGCCGACGGCATACCGCAGGTTACCGGGCAAGACTGTCCATCCTTGCCGCAGGTCCATGTGCCGTTGTCCATTTTATAATTATTACCCACCATCGTGATATCCGCCAACGCTTTCGGGCCGTTACCAATGATGTTGATATCCTTGATTGGTTGGGTGAGCTTGCCGTTCTCGATCAAGTAACCATCCTTCACGAAGAAGGTAAAATCGCCCGCCCCGATCTGTACCTGCCCATTTGTGAAGTTGGCGGCATAGATACCTCTCTTTACGGTAGAGATGATCTCTTCTTCCGTTACGTTGCCCGCCTCCATATATGTGGCACGCATACGGGGAATAGGCACCTGGCGGAAAGACTCCCGGCGGCCATTGCCCGTGGAGGGGATACCGTAATGTTTGGCGCTGATACGATCGTGCAGATAACTGGCCAAGACTCCTTCCCGCACGATATAGGTCTTTTGCCCGTCCACGCCCTCGTCGTCGATATTGACCGAGCCCCGGTTGAAGGGAATCGTGCCGTCGTCTACCACGTTGATATGCTCGTTACAAACTTTCTTGTTCAGTTGATCGGAGAAAATGGAGGTGTTCTTACGGTTGAAGTCTGCCTCGAAGGCATGACCGATCGCCTCATGCAATAAGATACCAGAACCTCCGGCGCCCATTACAACGGGCATTTCCCCTCCCTTTGGCTTGATCGCCTGGAATAAGATGGAGGTCTTATCCACCGCCTCCTGAGCAAGCTCGTTGATCAGGTCGTCCGTCAGGAATTCCGCTCCCATGCGGAAGGCCCGTGCGGCGTACGAGTTCTCGATCTTCCCGTTATCCTCCATGATACAGACGGCACTCAAGGCGCTCATCGGGCGATAATCGTAATAAACCTGCCCTTCCGAGTTGCAGAATAAGATATGAGAGGTCGTATCTCCCAAAGAGGCCATCACCTTGGTGACCCGCTTGTCCTTGGCGAAGATCTGATCGTTCAGTTTCTGCAAGAAAGGCATCTTGTCATTGATGGCGATCTCGTCCCAAGGTGTTTGTACGCTATAGAAATTGCTCGTACACGTTTTTTCCGTCAGGTTTATCGGGGCGGTGTCCGCCGATCCGGTGGCGATCCGCGCGGCCGTATGAGCCGCTTTCAGCATCTCGTCCAAGGTGACGTTCTCTACGTAGGCATATCCCGTTTGGTCACCCGCCAAGACGCGTACGCCCATTCCAAAATCGATGTTTGATGAGGCTCGGTTTACGGCACCATCCTGCAACCCCACGTTGTTCCTGTATGAATGCTCGAAAAACAAATCGGCATAGTCTCCGCCTTTCTCCAAGGCTGCCGCCAATACCTTCCTCAAATCCTCCTCACTCACCTTGAAATAATTCATGGCGAATGAGATACCTGCCGCTTTATCACGCTCACTACTACCGGTGCAACTTCCCAGCAGGGAAGGAGCCGCTAATGTCCCAAGCATAACCATACTTCCTGTTTTAATGAAATCACGTCTGTTAATATCCATATTGTTGTTGTTTAGCCCAATCCATCACGTTTGCGGGTGGACGTTGATTCAGTAACTCGTTTTTCATAAAATCCATGTAAGGGGCTACGTGCTTGAAGAATTTCTTGTATCCCTTACACAGGTAATTTAGTCCCGGTTCCCCGTCCGGCGTATGGAGGAACCTGTTTTTCGGGCACTCCCCGTGGCAGGCGAACAGATACTCGCATGCTTTGCATCGCGTAGGGAGCTTGTCTTCTTTATCCGTTCCAAACGTTTGTTGTGCCGGACTGTACATCATCTCCGTTAATGTCTTTGTTTGGATATTCCCGCGTTTGTATTCCCGGAATACGAAATGGTCGCAAGCGTACACGTCGCCATTGAACTCCATTACCCCGGCGTGGCCGCAATGGCGGGCCAGGGTGCATACCCCGGGTCGCTCGCCGACCCAGTTTGCCAAGGTGGAATCGAACAATTGGATGTAGAACTTACCGACATCCTCCTTCAGCCATTCATCGAACAAGGCGCACAGGAAATCCCCCCATTTCTCGCTGTCTACCGAGAACGGAGCTAGCCTGATCGCCGCGTCTTGCTCCTCGGGAGCGGATAGCTTGGTCCCCTCCTCGTGCCGGCCGATACGCTCCACGATCGGGGCGAACTGGATGAAACGGCAATCCAGTTCCTTGAAGAACTGATAGAATTCCAGCGGATAATCCACGTTATAGTCATTCACGACGGCCATGGCGTTATACGCCACCCCATGTTTTCTCAACAGCCCGATTCCCCGCATCACCTTATGGAAAGAGGGGAGTCCCTGGCGGCTCCTACGGTATTCGTCGTGGAACTCTCGCGGGCCATCGATGGATACGCCCACCAAGAAATTATTTTCCTTGAAGAATTGGCACCACTCATCATTCAATAGGGTGCCATTGGTCTGGATACAGTTATCGATTCGCCGTCCTTTCGCGTATTTACGTTGCAGCTCCAGGGCTCTTTTATAGAAGCTGATCGGCCGCATCAACGCCTCGCCTCCATGCCACGTAAACAAGACCTCCCGCAGGGTTTGGCATTCCATGTATTCCTTGATGAATTTCTCGAGTATCTGATCCGTCATGATGTGATTCTTCACCTCCGGATAGAACTTGCTTTTCTCAAGGTAATAGCAATACTCGCACGCCAAATTGCAAACAGAGCCTACCGGTTTTAACAGGATGTAGAGAGGCTTGGCGAAAGGGGAAATATAGGGGGCATTCATCGTATACGATCAGATATTATATTTTTATTTCAACTCGAACTCGCTAAGCACGATTCTTTGTTTTAGCTCGCTGAACGTTTGATCGGACACCGTCAGCGTACGGAATATATAGTTATTCCCGTAGGCGGAAAGTACCTTTTCCATCTCCTTTTCCCCGATCAGGAAATAGCCTTTGGCGGGTGTTTCTTTATCGAAGTCATGGAAGATATTCCCCATATAGAAGTTTAAACCGTACAGATTCCGATAGATCCGAAGGTTGTTTACGACGTATACATTCTCTTTATTCAATGGATACTCTTTCAAGATACGTCCCGCGAAAACACGGCAGGAATCTCCCTCTCGAATGCCTCTCATCAGGATACCGTCGATTAATAAATTAACCGAGAATGTCAGGGCTATCGTGGCGTAGAGAATCTTGATATTTATTTTCTTGAACATTTGGTAATAGACCGTTCCCAGTACCAATAGATTTACGAAGATAATACCCATCGTAAGCGCGCTGGGGTGAACCCATACGTTTGATGCCATCCGTACCATCTCCAAGGTCGACGTGTCTCGCGTATATTGACCGACGATGCCGACGGGGTCGATAATTCCGGATACCGTGAGCAAGATCGCTATCATGACGACACTTGCCGCGGAGACTAAAAAAGCGGCGAACATCCGGGTCGCTTTCGTACGGTATTCTGTGATATACAAGGCGTATTGGGCCAAGAACAAGGCTATGAACGGATAGGCCGGCATTATATATACGCTCCGTTTGCTGGAAGGGATCGAATAGAAGAAAAGGATGCCGACTAAGGCGACCAAACTAAATAAACGGACTTTTTCCATGGAACGGACGCGCCTCCACGTGTTCCTCAGGATCTCTTTGACAGGTCGCTCAGGCTTGCTGAGCTTCAGCCCGAATAGGGAGAAGAAAAAGAAAAGGGTCCAAGGTATAAAGCCGGCCGCCAACGTCATGAGATTGTACCAGACGCCATTCTCATGTCCCAGGTCATAGGAAATCCCGGGGGTCTCCAGGTGCAGGAAGCGGGCGAGATTCTCCGCCAGTATGACATTGAGAAACTCATCTCCCCCCTGTTTCCACGCGGCGGTATACCACAACATCGGCAGGAATAAAGAGGAAATTCCCGCGTATAGTAAAGCCTTGAATATCGTAAGGTAACTGTATTGGCCCAACATCAACAAGTAAATGCCGAATACGAACAGGGGCAATACCACGCCTACCGGCCCTTTGGTAAGCACGGCGCATCCCAGCAGCAACGGTATGAATAGGGGAAGCCCTTTCAACTCCAGCTTTTCTTCCCACCGGTATAGCTGGAAAAGGCCTATGACCATGAAAGTAGTGAGCAGCATATCCACCCGGGTCGTCATGGCCGCCCGGTGTATCTCTACGCAGGTGACCAACAGGAGGGTGGCGATGAATGCCTCCTGGAACTTTACGATCCGCTTGCCGAAAAAGAGCAACACGAATCCGGCCAAGACGATAAAGGCCAAGGCGGACGGCAAGCGGGAGGTGAACTCGGTGACGTGTCCCTGCGGATAGGAGAAGGCCGCCATCAACCAATGCGCCATCGGCGGCTTGAAAGCGAACTCGTCCGCGTAGGATCGCGGCAAGACCCAGTTCCCTGTCTCAAGCATGGAGATCGCCACGGCCGCCTCCCGGGGCTCCCCCTTGGTGGAAAAATCGCCGAGTCCGATCCAGGGTAACACCGACAGGGCGCAGATGATTACCATCAGGGTTACCGGCTTTTGCAAGTAAAGATATTGAAGTGTAGGTGTACGCATAATGACATTTAATGTATAGTGCAGGGGCCCCGCCCCGTTGACGTTATAGAAACCGTTTGCAAAAGAACGATTTTTTTATGGACTTTCCCCGCGTTTTCAAGAAAATTTTGCGCGCGGCGCGCGGGACCCGAAAAATAAAGCGCTTTTCCCGGACAGCCTTGAAGGGGGGAAAAACGCTTTTATTCAAACTTTGACGGAGCTTTCTCTTATTTGCTCTTCTCCAAGATAACGCGAGCGAGGCGGGCTTGTATTTGCATCAATGTATTGATATCCTCCTCCTCGAAATTGATGTCGGTTACTTTTAAACTTCTTTTGACAATCACCGGAGCCGACTTGGCGGCCGCCAATTCCTGTACTAATTCATCGACTTGCTCTTTGATTTTCTCCGCTTTTCTTGAATAATCTACTGTACGTGCCATAATTCTTCTGATAGTTTATTTTATGAATACTGTCGCGAATATAATTACAATTTTATAATATACACAATAAAATATAACTATTCTGCGCGGGAAGATAAAACCGGAAGATAAATCACGCTATTCGCGAGCGCGCTTTATCCGCCTGAGCGTAGCGATCCCCTACCGGGAGGTGATGGAATATTATCCGGTTATCCCCTCACCCGGGACTGGTTATTTCTCGCGTTTCGTCCCGCCGACACGGGACCCGCGTCACGATACGCGGCGCGATACGCGACGCGAAAGTTGGGCCGACAAGGGATGCTCCCCACGTTCGCGAGAAAAATTTGTTTAGTCGATCGTGATTCGGTTATCATTTATCTAATTTTATAGTATCCGGAAAGTGAACGGGATAACGTCTAAAGATTTTTACGTTATCCCGTTATCGAATGGATAAACAAAAATAGTGATAAATGTTATCCCGATCGCGAATCGGATAACATCTCGCACGTCTCATCGCGATTCGCGGGAAAGTTTGACAGGCTTCCGTTTTTTTTCGTACCTTTACGGCCCCTAAACCAGACAGGAAAAAGATGATAAAAGAGAAGCAGGCATTGGAAGGCGGGCGCATATCCGTACTCGGCGCGCGTGTCCATAATCTGAAGAACATAGATGTAGAGATCCCGAGGAATAAGTTGACGGTGATTACCGGCATGAGCGGCAGCGGCAAGTCCTCGTTGGCGTTCGATACGATTTTCGCCGAGGGACAAAGGCGGTATGTGGAGACATTCTCGGCTTACGCCCGGAATTTCCTGGGAAATATGGAGCGGCCCGACGTGGATAAGATAACGGGCCTGAGTCCGGTCATCTCCATCGAGCAAAAGACGACCAATAAGAACCCTCGTTCCACGGTCGGTACGACGACCGAGATCTACGACTTTTTCCGCCTGCTTTACGCCAGGGCGGGAGAGGCCTATTCCTATTTGAGCGGGGAGAGGATGGTGAAATATACCGAGGAGCAGGTCTTGCGGCTGATCCTGGACGCGTACGACGGGAAAAAAACCTACCTCCTGGCCCCGCTGGTCCGCAATCGCAAGGGGCATTACAAGGAGCTTTTCGAGCAGGTACGCAAGAAAGGATACCTGAACGTCCGTGTCGACGGCGAGTTGAGGGAGATCCTCCACGGGATGAAGCTGGACCGTTACAAGACACACCGTATCGAGGTGGTGATCGACAAGATGATCGTCTCCGAGGCAGGCGAGCGCCGGTTGAGAGAGAGCCTGAAGATCGCCATGAAGCAAGGCGACGGCCTTGTCTTGATACTGGACGCCGAGACGGGCGAGGTTCGCCACTACAGCCGTCGGCTGATGGATCCGGCTACCGGGTTGTCCTACAGCGAGCCGGCCCCGCACAATTTCTCGTTCAACTCCCCCCAGGGAGCCTGCCCGCGCTGCAAAGGGCTGGGGCAGGTCCACCTGCTGGATATGGACAAGATCGTCCCCGATCCCTCCCTGAGCATATACGGCGGTGGCATCGTCGCCCTGGGCAAATACAAGGACTCGCTGATATTCTGGCAGATCGAGGCGCTTTGCCAGAAGCATGGCGTGACGATCAAGACGCCCATACGGGATATCCCCGAGGAGGCGATGGACGAGATCATGAACGGTACGGACGAGCGGCTGCGGATCAAGAACAACTCGCTGGGATCGTCCGGCTATTTCCTGTCGTACGAGGGAGTCGCCAAGTACATCCTGATGCAACAGGAGAGCGAGGCGTCCGCCTCGGCCCAAAAATGGGCGGGACAATTCATCAAGATGGCCACTTGCCCGGAGTGCGGCGGCTGGCGGCTGAACAAGGAGGCGCTGAGCTACCGGATAGCGGGGAAGAACATCGCCGAGTTGTCGGCCATGGATATCTCGGAGCTATACGAGTGGCTGGAGGGCATCGAGGAGAGGCTGGACCCGAGGCAGCTCCGGATCGCCGCGGAGATATTGAAGGAGATACGCTCTCGCCTGCGTTTCCTGCTGGACGTGGGGCTGGATTACCTTTCCATGAACCGGGGCTCGGCCACCCTGTCCGGCGGCGAGAGCCAGCGTATCCGGCTGGCCACCCAGATCGGGAGCCAATTGGTGAACGTACTCTACATATTGGATGAGCCGAGCATCGGCCTGCACCAACGAGACAACGTCCGTTTGATCAATTCCCTGAAGCAATTGCGCGATACGGGAAACTCCGTGATCGTCGTGGAGCATGACAAGGACATGATGCTGAGCGCCGATTACGTGGTGGACATGGGCCCCAGGGCGGGACGCCTGGGGGGCGAGGTCGTCTTCGAGGGAACCCCCGAGGAGATGTTGCGCGCGGATACCCTGACCTCTTCCTACCTGAACGGCGACACGCGGATAGCCGTCCCCGCCGAGCGCAGGAAAGGCAACGGGCGGTTCATCACCCTCAAAGGGGCCCGCGGGAATAACTTGAGGCACGTGGACGTATCGCTCCCCCTGGGCACTCTTATCTGCGTCACGGGCGTGTCGGGCAGCGGGAAGTCTACCTTGATAAACCGCACGCTGCGGCCGATCTTGAGCCAGCATTTCTATCGCTCGCTGGAAGATCCCCTGGCCTACGACGCCATCGAGGGCATCGAGCATGTCGATAAGATCGTGAACGTGGATCAATCCCCGATCGGCCGTTCCCCCCGGAGCAACCCGGCGACCTACACGGGAGTGTTCTCGGACATCCGGAATCTCTTCGTCGGGCTTCCGGAATCGAAGGTGAGAGGGTACAAGCCGGGACGTTTCTCCTTCAACGTATCGGGTGGACGGTGCGAGACCTGCAAGGGAAACGGCTACAAGGCGATCGAGATGAATTTCCTCCCGGACGTGCTGGTGCCCTGCGAGGACTGTCACGGCAAGCGATACAACCGGGAGACCCTGGAGGTCCGCTTCCGCGGGAAATCGATCGCGGATATCCTGGATATGACGATCAACAGGGCCGTGGAGTTCTTCGAGAGCGTCCCCGCCATCTTATCCAAGATCAAGGTCCTGCAGGATGTAGGCCTGGGATATATCAAGCTGGGGCAACCCTCCACCACCTTGTCCGGCGGCGAGAGCCAACGCGTCAAGCTGGCCACCGAGCTGGCGAAGCGGGATACGGGAAAGACGCTTTACGTGCTGGACGAACCTACCACCGGCCTGCATTTCGAGGATATCCGGGTCTTGCTCGGGGTGTTGAACAAGCTGGTGGATAAAGGCAACACGATCATCGTTATCGAACATAACCTCGATGTCATCAAATGCGCCGACTACCTGGTCGACATGGGCCCCGAGGGCGGTCGCCGCGGGGGCAACGTCGTTTTCACCGGGACTCCGGAGGCCCTGGCGGCGCGCGGTGTCGGGTATACGGCCCCGTTCCTGAAAGAAGAGTTAGATACAGCAAACCAGAAAAAATGAAGAATCCGATACAAATGATCAAGCAATGCGTGGAGAAGGAGGAACCCTACTTCGTGCTGAGAGGGCAGGACGTATGCGCGTTGGCTGCCATAGAGACCTATTATGAGGAGGTGAGAAACAGGGTGAGAGACCCTTATTTCATCGAGGAGATCGAAGAGATCATGAAAGATTTCCGGGCGTACCGGGAGGAAGTGTCCAAGACTAAACTACCGGATTGATTTATGGCAGACGACAGTTACAAGACCATCAAGCAAGTCGCCGAGGGCTATTATACCGAGAAGCGCAGCCGCTTCATCTCGTATGCCATACCCGTGCGTACGGTGGACGAGGTGAAGGAGCGACTGGAGAAATACCGCAAACAATATTACGATGCCCGCCATGTGTGCTGGGCGTATATGCTAGGCCCGGAGCGGCAGACGTTCCGGGCCAACGATGACGGGGAGCCCTCTTCCACGGCCGGGAAACCGATCCTCGGGCAGATCAACTCGAATGAGCTGACCGATGTGTTGGTTGTCGTGGTACGCTACTTCGGAGGGGTCGAGCTAGGGACTGGCGGGCTGATCGTCGCCTATCGCGCCGCCGCCGCCGAGGCCATCGCCGCCGCCGAGATCGAGGAGCGTACGGTAGACGAGGATATCACGGTCGTTTTCGAGTACCCCTACCTGAACGGGATCATGCGTATCGTAAAAGAGGATAACCCCGTTATCCTCTCACAGAAGTTCGAGATGGATTGCGAGATGACGCTTCGCATCCGTAAAGGGGAGGCCGAACGCCTCAAAAATCGCTTGTTGAAGGTCGAGACCGCTTACCTGAAAGAGCGGCGAGCGACCGACTAATTTAGTTTTCAATTGTTTTTTTTCGCGGAGACAAGGCTCATGAGGAACCCTGCCCCCGCATTTTATTGTGTAAATAATAATATAGTTTTAGCTGAATGAAAAAAGTTCTTTTATTTTCTCTTTTTCTAGTGTCGGGTTTGATCGTGTCGCAAATGCTTCCCGCTGTGGCGGGGGAACAGTATCCGCTGGTAAAGACGATCTCCAACACCTTTTTGTTTGTTTGCCTCGCGTTTATCATGATCAATGTGGGGCGTGAGTTCGAGATTGATAAGGCCCGGTGGAAGTCTTATACCCAAGATTATTTCATAGCGATGGCCACGGCGGCGTTCCCGTGGATATTCGTGGCTTTATATTACATGTTTGTCTTGCTCCCGGGCGATTTATGGGGAAGTTGGGACGCCTGGAGGGAAAACCTGTTGCTAAGCCGTTTCGCCGCCCCTACCTCGGCGGGTATCTTGTTCACGATGTTGGCCGCCGCCGGGCTAAAAGCCTCTTGGGTATACAAGAAGGTACAGGTATTGGCGATCTTCGACGACCTGGACACGATCCTGCTGATGATCCCGTTGCAAATCATGATGATCGGCTTGCGCTGGCAATTGGGAGTCATCCTCCTGGTCGTGGTATCGCTCTTGGTCTTGGGCTGGAAGAAAATGGGGCATTACGACGTGCGTCAAGACTGGAAAGCCATCTTGTTCTACGCCATCGCGACGTTTGCTATCACGCAAGTGATTTACCTGGTATCGAAACATGTGTACGGAGAGGAGGCCAGTATCCATATCGAGGTCCTCTTACCCGCGTTTGTCGTAGGTATGATCATGCGACATAAGCATATCGATACCAAGGTCGAGCGCCAAGTGTCCGATTTCATCTCTTACCTCTTCATGTTCCTTGTCGGAGTGAGCATGCCGGTGTTTATGGGCGTGGACTTCGCCCGGCAAGCGGCGGAGGTGACCACGGTGACAAGTTCCCAGCCGATGATCTCATGGCCGCTGATCGCTTTACATGTCGTAATCGTCTCCTTCTTATCCAATATCGGCAAACTATTCCCCCTGTTTTTCTACCGCGACCGGATGAAACGCGAGCGCTTGGCGCTGTCTATCGGTATGTTTACCCGTGGAGAGGTAGGAGCCGGAGTCATTTTCATAGCCTTAGGATACGGATTAGGTGGCCCGATGTTGATAATTTCTGTGTTAACTATTGTGTTTAATTTAATTTTAACCGGTATATTTGTCATCTGGGTAGAGAAACTCACACGCAGCGCTTATAACCTGGAGCTAGCAGGAAAAGTCAAAGCTGTCAATTAATAGAAAAAATACTTTATTATGGACCGTACGATCAATGTTATCCTTAAACCGTTGCGTCGCTTCGCTATACAGAAGCCGAACGCCAGTCTTTTATTATTTGCCGCTACCATCATCGCCATGGTCTTGGCCAATTCGCCTTGGGCAGACAGGTACCATCTGTTGTTGGATTTTCCAATCGACCTGCAAGCCGGGCAGTTCAACTTCTTCGCGCATCACGGGGAGACCATGTCTATGCTGGCATTCGTGAACGACGCCCTTATGACGGTTTTCTTTTTCGTGATCGGCCTGGAGATCAAGCAAGAGGTATTGATCGGCGAGTTGAGTTCCGTCCGGAAGGCGCTATTGCCCATCATCGCGGCCTGTGGTGGAATGATCGCGCCGGTCCTGTTTTATATGTTAGTATGTAATATGCCTCCCGAGGTAAACGGGGCGGCTATCCCGATGGCTACGGATATCGCTTTCGCCTTGGCCGTATTGGGCTTGTTGGGGAAGCGGGTGCCGTTGAGCATGCGTATCTTCTTAACCGCCCTGGCCGTGGTGGACGATATCGGGGGGATTATAATTATCGCCATGTTTTATAGCGGGCATATCGCTTTCGAGCCTTTGTTGATATCCCTGATAGTCCTCGCTTTGTTGTATGTGGGAGGAAAGTTCCGGATACACAATCGATTGTTTTTCTATATCGGTGGCTTTATCGTCTGGCTGCTGTTTCTGGAGTCAGGAGTACATCCGACAATCGCCGGCGTGTTGGTCGCCTTTACGGTTCCTGCCCGTCCGGTTGTCAAGCTGGATGATTTCACGCGTGATATGAACGGGTATTTAGATCTGCTGGACTATACCGAGGTTCGTCAGTCGCGTAAAGCGGAGGTGCTTACGTCCGCGCAAATTCATGTATTGAATAACATCCATACGTTGGCGGATAAGACGATCAGTCCGTTGCAGACCATCGCTGATAAGCTGCATCCATTGGTAAACTATGTGATACTTCCTTTGTTCGCTTTCGTGAACGCCGGTGTGACGTTCGGGGATATCCACCCCCAAACGTTGGTTAATGTACCGTTGGCGGTGTTCGTGGGTTTATTTGTCGGAAAGACATTGGGTATATTCTCGTTCTCTTTCCTGTTTGCGTGTACGCCGTTTGCCTCCATGCCTACAGGTATGAGCAAACGTAATCTATTTGGAGTATCCATGCTCGGGGGAATCGGTTTCACGGTAGCCTTGTTCATAGCGAATCTTTCCTTTGACGCCAATTCAGCGGCGGGCGCGGATCTCTTGAATCAGGCGAAGCTGGGTGTATTCACGGGATCGTTTGTATCCGGTCTTTGCGGTTATCTGGTATTGAAATGGGTCTTGCCGAAAGAAAAGGTGGAAACGGCCTGAATAAAAACAGCGAGTCGATCCATGATCAAGTTCCTTCCATAGCAGGGACGGGGAGGGCGCATTTTTACTTGACCTCGAATTGTATTTTCTTTTGGTTCCCCTCGTTGTCAATGAGGGTAAGGAGATGTTTCCCCTGGCTCACGGAGCAAGGCATCTGGTGATTCTCGGTGGTCTCTCCCAGATAGCTTTCGTCCAGATGCCAGTAGATCGTAGCGTCGCGGCGGGCGTGGGCGGCCTTGAAGATAAATTGCTCGGACTTCCCAGAGAAGCCCTTCGGGAGGTAGAGAATGGCCTTATGCTCGGGATAGATCAGTTCAATCTGGCGGCTCAGGTCTTGCCCGCAGCCGGGTTTTACCGGAGGGAGCGGGATATAATCGATGTGATAGTTGCGGTAGTAATATTCCTGCGCGGGAGGAAGCACGAACCATGAGCGGCTGATCATCCGGTCGACAGACTCGCAGGAACTGTTGACCCTGTACCGTCCGTCCGCTGATAGATGCACGAGCTTATGGTAGGGGCAGATTTTCGTGTTATTGCCGGACAGCGGCAGGTATAAAGTGTCTGTTTGCTCGCAATAGGGCGAGGCTTTATGCCCGCTGTTCCGGCAGATCACCAGTGGACGCGTCTCATCATAGGGCAGGTCGAACCATTCGCCACCAGGCAATAGGGAAAAGATATCGAAAAGGACCGGGGCGGCGTTGCCGACACCCGTAAGTCCCGGACGCCCCTCGCCGGAGGCGTTGCCGGCCCATACGCCGACGACATAGCGGGGAGTCGTGCCGATCGCCCAAGCGTCTCGTCCCCCGTGACTCGTCCCGGTCTTCCACGCGATCCGCTTCATCGACTCAAATTGTTGCCAGTCGGCTTCTTCCTCGGGACGGCTCAGGGCGGACATCGCCTCGAACGTGTACCACAGGGCCGCGGAGGAGAGGAGCGCCTTATCGGTGAGCCGGCTATCGGTAAGGGAACGGATCGGTTCCTTCCTCTCCGCCGGAAAGGGAGTCAGCGGATGGATGTCCGCCGGATGATAGCGTCCGTTATAAAGGCGGTAATGTTTAAGCACGCGAGACATGGAGGCATACATGCCGGAAAGATCCCATAAAGTACCCTCTGCCCCTCCCAAGATCAGGGAGGCTCCGTAATGTTCCTCAGAGAAGCGCAAGGTAGTCATTCCCCACGATTTCAGCAAAGACATAAAGCGTCCGGTATTGTATTGGGAGAGCATACGTACCAAGGGCACGTTCAGGGAGCGTTCTATGGCTACATGAGCCGGTACCGCCCCGTAGAATGTCTTGTTGTAATTATGGGGGGAGAAACCATTTATATTCAAGGGCACGTCCGATACCAGCATGGAGGGGAGCAACAGCCCGTCGTGTAGCATACCGGCATACAGGAAGGGCTTTAGAATACTTCCCGTGCTCCGGGGCGAGGTGATGATATCCACTTGATTCCCCCGGCGTTCGTCGGCCGGGTAGGTAGCGTTTCCGGCGTAGGCCAATACCTCTCCGGTCTCCACGTCCGCTACGATCGCCGCCAGATTATGGATATGGTTGGAACTGTACTCGCGGGCATAACGGTTTACGAGAGCCTGTGTCTGCCGTTGCAGGGCTTGGCGGACGGAGGTCTGGATGCGTTGCCCCGGTTGTTCCGCGGCTAGCCTTTCCAGCAGATGCGGGGCATCATTCGGCAAAGGGAGAGGGGCTTCGGGAAGCGGCTCCATGCAGGCCAGCTCGTATTCGGTCTCTTCCAATACACCTCTCTTCCTGAGGGAAGCCAATAAGCGATCCCGCTTTTCCTTCAGTTGTTTCCGGTTTCTTCCGGGATGGATCAAGGCGGGGGAGTTGGGAAGAACCGCGAGCGTGGCGCTCTCGGCCCACGATAGTTCGGAGGCGCTCCGCCCGAAATAACGCCATGCCGCGGTCTCCAGCCCGATTACGTTTCCCCCGAAGGGAGCGTGCGAGGCATAGAGGCCCAGTATCTCTTGCTTGCTATAGATGGTTTCCAGAAAGAGCGCCCAGCACATCTCGATTGTTTTCTCGTAGAAAGTCCGGTCTGGGTTCCCTCTCGCAATGCGTGCCAATTGCATGGTCAAGGTACTTCCTCCGCTCACCACACGCCCCGCTTTCCAGTTCAGGCGGATCGCCCGGAAGATGGCGGCTGGGTCTATGCCGGGATGGTAAAAAAAACGTTTATCCTCATACGTGAGCAAGCAATCCGTGAATTTATCAGGCAAGCTATCCGCCGCCGGGAAACGCCATTGCCCGTCCGGTGCGATACGTGCGCCTAAAAGTTGGCCCTCTGCCGAATACAATAAGGTAGAGTAGGGGGCGGGAAATAATTGCCGGGGCACGATGCTATACAGGATACACCACGCCGCCACGCCGATTCCCAAGACGGACGCGAGGAGACGCCATGACACGCGTCCACGCCTCTGTAATAGCGACATGGATAGACGGCTGAGGCACGCTGCCTCAATCATACCTGTTGACACTCTCCTCATAACGATCGAACTTTGAATAACACATATTTAAAACAAATGTAGGAAAAATATCAGTTTGTCTGGAAGTATAGGCGCTAAATCCTCTTATTTACGTACATTTGCGGATCAACCATTTAAACATCCATGTGTATGATACGGTCTATCGGTTTATTCTGCGTACTTTATCTCTTGTCTCTCTTGACAAGTTGTAATACGACAAGCTCTGAGGATCCAGATCTCCCGCCTTATAATCCAAATGTGGAGGCGTTTACTACCGGGAAGATTTCCCGGTATTCCCTTGTTTACTTGATCTTTAATCAAGAGATCCCGGCGGATCGATTAAAGTCGGACCGGCTGGGGAAACTCGTGCGCCTCGAGCCCGATGTGCCGGGGAAATGGGCTTTCGAAAATAACCGGACGTTGGTATTCAAGCCGGAGAAAGGCTTTGAGCGGAACACCTCTTATCAGGTGAAAGCCGATTTGTCCGAATGGTTTGAGCTACAGGACAAGGATAAGCGGTTCGCTTTCGGTTTTACCACGTTTCCTTTAGCCCTTCGGGGAAATCTGGAATCGATGGATATCCACGAGAAAAACGAGAACGGGTACGATCTGACCGCCGTGCTTTTTACTCCGGACAAGGAGTCTCCGGAGATCGTGGAGTCGTTGGTGGATTTCTCGGAGAGGGTAGACGCCACTTGGCAACACAGCCCGGACGGGAAGAGACATGAGGTAACCCTGGCTAATGTTCCCGCCGGGACGGAGGGGGAACGGAGGCTTAGGCTTTCCGTCTCTTCGAATAAACTGGGCGTGGAGAAGGCGGATATCGTGACGGTGAGCGTCCCGGATCAGAACGATTTCTCTGTATACGACGTGGTCTATGTATCCGAGCCGGAACGCTATGTGGAGGTAGCTTTCACGAAATTACTGGACCCGGCCCAAGATATGAGAGGCTTGGCTTTTATCGCCGGCAATACCTCGGAGATCGTAAACGTGGATGGAAACAAACTACGCCTATATCCGGACGCCGACTTACGGGAGAAGGGCGTGATGGACATCCATTTGAACCCAGGCATCCGCGGTAAGAGCGGCTTGAACCTCAAAGAGGCCGTCGTGCGTCAAGTGGCAGCCGATGAGCGGAAACCCAACGTCCGTTTTATCGGGAAAGGAGTGATCATCCCGCGATCCGCGCAATTATCCGTTCCTTTCCAAGCGATTTATTTGCGAGGGGTTACGGTGAGCGTCATCAAGATATTGGAGCAGAATATCGGTCAGTTCCTGCAATCGAACAACTTGGATGAGTCCGGGGAGCTGATGCGCGTCGGACGCTTGATCGCCCGTAAGACGATCTTCTTGGATGAAGAGGGTCTTGATCTGTCCCGGTGGAATACGTTCGCGATCGATTTGAAACGCTTGATCGAACCGGAACCGGGCGCTATCTACCGCCTGGAGCTTTCGTTCGATCGGCCTTTGTCTGTTTATCCTTGCGGGAATGATACGGTGCCCCTCTCTAAGGAACAGATCTTGGCCTTGGATGAGATCCGTTTCAAGGAAGAGTCCGCCCGTTTTGACGAGGGTGGGTATTACTATTATCGCCAATATGATGGGTCTGATTATAGTTGGAATAAACGGGGTGATCCCTGCTCGGACAGTTATTACTTTGACAAGGTGGAGGGAAAGAATGTCATGGCCACTAATTTGGGACTGATCGCCATGATGGGGCAGGATCAAGATATGACCGTGCTGGCGCATAATATACAGAATACGGAGCCGGAGCGGGGGGTTACGGTTACCGCCTATAATTACCAACACCAATCGTTGGCCTCGGGTACGACCGACGGCGAGGGACAGGTACGGCTGGATCTCTCCTCGGGACGTCCGTTCTACCTGATCGCCTCACAGGGAGCCCAACGCTCCTATCTGCGGGTGGATGACGGATCGGCTCTCTCGCTCAGTTCGTTCGATGTATCGGGCGAGGTAGTCCAGAAAGGGATCAAGGGCTTTATTTATGGCGAGCGAGGCGTATGGCGTCCGGGGGATACGTTGCATCTGGGCTTTATGCTGAATGATCGGGCGAAGCAATTACCTGTCGGCCATCCGATCGTGATGGAGCTGTACAACCCCTTAGGGCAGATGTATGCCCGTAAGACACAGACCCGTGGCGAGCTGGGGCTTTACGTCTTCGATTTCGTTACCGAGGCGGATGCCCCCACGGGTGCGTGGAATGTGAAGGCGCAAGTGGGTGGGGTCTCTTTCTCGAAGCGTTTACGTATCGAGTCCATCAAGCCAAACCGTCTGAAGATCGCCTTATCCTTGCCGGAGAAGACCTTGTTGCGCGGTGAGCCTATGGATGCCCGCCTGCATGTGGAATGGCTGCAAGGCGCTATTGCCCGTAACTTGAAATACGATATACAGGGTACCTTTATCGCCACCCCGACCACCTTCGAGGGGTATAAGGATTTCTGTTTCGATGATCCTTCCCGTGTATTCCATACGGAAGAGAGCAAGCTGATCTCCGGGACTACCGATGCGCAGGGGAATGCCGCGGTACAAGCCCGTTTTGAATTGGGTGCTACCGCTCCCGGCAGGTTGCTGGCAAATCTGGTGACCCGGGTCTATGAGAAATCCGGTGATTTCAGTATCGATGCGAACCGGATGCTTTACTCGCCTTATCGCCGATATGCCGGTATCAAATCTCCGCAAAAAGACAAGGAACAATTAAATACCGGAGCCAATTATACCTACGAGGTCGCTTCTGTCGATTATTTGGGGAGACCGCAAGCGAATACGGCATTAGAGGTGAAAGTATATAAGATTTATTGGCATTGGTGGTGGGATTCCAACAGTAGCGGTCTGGCCAATTACGTATCGGATTCCTACAATAAGCCGGTAAGGACATTTACCGTCCGTACGGATGAGAGCGGCCGGGGTACGTTCCGGCTCTCGTTCCCGGATAAAGAGTGGGGGACGTATTTCATCTCCGTGAAAGATAAGGAGAGCAAGCACGCTACGGGAGTAATGAGTTATTTCGATTGGCCTTATAATGAGGGCCGGCGTAACGCCGATGGCAGCGAGTCCGCCACGATGCTTCGTTTCCGGACCGATAAGGATCGTTATACGCCCGGCGAGAAGATGATAGTTACCTTTCCCTCTACGAAAGGAAGCCGTGCGATTGTCCGTATAGAGAATGGCGTGCGTGTCCTCTCCTTGACGGAACATGCATGCGAGGATAAGCAAACAACCGTGAGGCTGGATGTGACGAAAGATATGCAGCCGAACGCTTACGTCCATATCACCTTATTGCAGCCTCATGGCTTCGCGAAGAACGATTTGCCGATCCGCCTGTACGGCGTAGTCCCGTTCACGGTAACTTCTCCCGAGAGCCATCTGACCCCGGTCATCCAATCTCCCGCCGAGCTGAAACCGGAAGCCTCTTATACCGTATCCGTCTCCGAGAAGGATGGAAAGGAGATGGCTTATACGCTGGCGATCGTAGATGAGGGTTTGCTGGATCTGACTCGTTTCCGTACGCCGGAACCCTGGAAAGCGTTTAACGCCCGGGAAGCGTTGGGCGTGAATACATGGGATTTGTATAACTACGTGGTTGGCGCTTATGGCGGCCGTATCGAGCAATTGTTCAGTATCGGTGGCGACGATGCGCTGGAAAAAGGTCCGAAAGCGATCGTGAACCGTTTCAAGCCTGTGGTGCGATTTGACGGCCCGTTCCTGCTGAAGAAGGGAAAGACCGCTCGACATACCTATCGGATGCCGAATTATAACGGGCGTGTCAAGATCATGGTGGTAGCTGGAAATGGGGAAGCTTATGGACATGCCGATAAGAGCGTGATGGTACGTAAGCCTGTAATGTTACTGGGAACCTTGCCCCGGGTGATCGGCGTGGGAGAGGAGATGGTAGTACCCGCTACGATATTCGCTACCGAGGATGGCATAGGAGCCGTGAATGTATCTATCGCTTGCAGCTCGAATATGGAAGTGGTTGGCGAGGCGACGAAAACTTTAAGCTTCGTGCGAAAAGGGGATCAGCAAGCTTCGTTCCGTATCCGGGTAAAGAAGAACCCGGGTATCGGGAAGGTAACGATAACCGCTACGGGTAAAGGAGATACATCCGTTTATGAGACGGAACTGGAGATCCGTACGGTACGTCGCCCGCAAGTGAAAGTTACCGCCGCTACCTTAGAGGCCGGCAAGTCTTGGAAAGAGACGATCGCGATGCCGGGTGCCGCGGGTACGAATCAGTTGACCTTGGAAGTGTCGGATATCGCCCCCGTGAACGTATCTTCACGTCTGTCTTATTTGTCGGGTTATCCGCACGGATGTCTGGAACAGATCACTTCGAAAGGATTCCCGCAGCTTTATATCTCTGCGTTTGCGGATTTGACCCCGCGACAGGCGAAATCTGCGGAGGAGACCGTGAAAGAGGTGATCCGTCGTCTGCGTTCTTACCAGACCGTGGATGGGGCTTTCGCTTATTGGCCGGGTGGAACGAGCGGCAATGGCTGGGGTACGGTTTACGCGACTCATTTCTTGCTGGAAGCTTCGAAGAAAGGTTACTTGGTCCCCGAGGCTATGAAACAAAGCGTATGGAATAACTTACGCCGGGTAGCCCGTAATTGGAAGCCGGTTACCTCTTATTATAAGGATTCGGAAGAGACTACGCAAGCCTATCGCCTGTATGTATTGGCGTTGGCAGGGTCGCCGGAGATGGGTGCCATGAACCGCTTGAAAGAGATGAAAGACCTGACCTCCATGAGTCGCTGGTTGCTAGCTTCCGCCTATGCATTGGTCGGCCGTGAAGATGTCGCTCAAGACTTGATCAGTGAGACGACGGCTCTTCCTTCCGGTTCTCCCGAGTATGACGAGACGTTCGGCAGTGAGGTCCGGGATCAATCCCTCCGGCTAATGACGCTTTGCTTATTGAATAAGGGCAAGGAGGCCGCTACTTTGGTGGAAGAATTGTCCAAGCAGCTTTCTTCGGATGACTGGTTGAGCACACAGTCCACGGCATTCGCCTTGGTTGCCTTATCCGACTACCTCGCCAGATACCAGGTAGATGAGACCCTGTATTTCACGTATGCCTGTGGCGGAAAGGATGGACAGGTGAGAACGGATAAACATATATGGTCCGAGACCTTATCGGATAAGGCGGGAACCTCGGCGAGCATCGAGTTGAAGAACACGGGTAAATCTACGCTCTTCGCCCGTATCATAACCGAAGGAACACCGGAGCAGGGCGAGGAGAAGGCGTATGCGAACGGTATCTCGTTGGCGGTTCGCTATGTGGATCTGAACGGCCGTCCAGTCGATATCGCCAAATTGGAGCAAGGTACGAACTTCTCCGCTGTCGTTACGGTAAAGAACCCCTCGACCCGGGGATATACTAATTTGGTAGTATCGGAGATCTTCCCTGCCGGCTGGGAAATACTGAATACCCGTTTCTTGCATGAGTCCGCTACGGACAGCTTGACCGCCGGAGTGAATTATCAGGATATTCGTGACGATCGTGTCCATAGTTATATAGACCGTCTGCCGGCAGGCCGTCAGGTGACCGTGAAGATCCATCTTTGCGCGGTCTATCCGGGTCGCTTTTACCTGCCTCCGGTCTATTGCGAGGCGATGTACGACTCCTTAATCCGTGCGAATACCGCGGGACGGGAAGTTACCGTATTCTAGTTATGAAAGGGACGGGTATACCCCGCCCTTTCTTCAATAACGACAGAGGTGGTGGCTACGGCTCCGGCAGAGGCATGTTCCGTACGTGATTTGACAGTTTGACATTTTGTAAACGGAAGCCCCGGAGAATCGCTTCTTCCGGGCCAAGGGATAAGACGCCCTCAAATCCACGTTAAAATATATTTAATCAATTCATCTTTAGCTGTATACCGAAAAACCTCCTTTCATTCTAGCGAAAATCATTCATCCGAACGCATATCCATGGACCTCTTTGGGCGATTCCATAGGGTTATGACTGGGATTCTAACGAGGTTACAATGCCTATTCACGGCGGTTGACAACCCTATTCTTGATGGTTTACAATGCCCAACGACAGGATTGGCGTTGCCCAACGCGACTAAATATGTAGGCTTTTGTCTCCTTTCATGCCCGAAAACGAGTATATTTCCACCCAAAAGCGCGTTTTGTGACTCCTCTGGGCTTCTGGTTTGGCCGATCTTAGAAACGTCGCTGTCACGATTTGCCTGTAAAAAGAGTCATAAAGAAAGAAATAGGGCGATTTAGGTATCTTACCGATAATGGGATTTATCGGTGCCGTTTTTTTATGCGGAATCGCTTATTTTCCCTACTTTTGTACCCCTAAAACGGATGAATGTGGAAGAATATTTGAATCAACTGAATGAGAGCCAGCGGGAAGCGGTGGTTTACAACGAAGGGCCATCCTTGGTCGTAGCCGGGGCGGGCTCCGGTAAGACAAGGGTACTGACCTATAAGATCGCCTATTTATTGCAATTGGGATTGCCTCCCTATAGTATCTTGGCGCTGACCTTTACTAATAAGGCGGCCCGGGAGATGAAAGAGCGTATCGCGGCCATCACCGGTGAGCAAACGGCCCGTCGGCTATGGATGGGAACTTTCCACTCCATCTTCTCCCGTATTCTACGAAACGAGGCGGCGCATATCGGTTACCCTTCCAATTTCACGATCTATGACGCCACTGACTCCAAAAGCTTACTGAAATCCATCCTCAAGGAAATGCGATTGGATGATAAGGTGTATCGCATCGGGATGGTGCAGAGCCGGATCTCCAACGCGAAGAACTCCTTGATCACCTATACGGCCTACGAGCAAAATAAAGAACTCGTGGAAAGTGATATGAATGCCAAGGTCCCCTTGCTCCGGGAAATCTACAAACGTTACCAGAACCGTTGCCTGCAAGCGGGGGCGATGGACTTCGACGACCTGTTGCTGCAAACCAATATCCTGTTTCGGGATCATCCGGCCGTATTGGAGAAATACCGGAGTTTCTTCCGGTATGTATTGGTGGACGAGTATCAAGATACGAACTTCGCCCAACACCTGATCGTACAACGGCTTTGCGAGAGACACGGCCGTATCTGCGTGGTAGGGGATGACGCCCAGAGTATCTATTCCTTCCGAGGCGCTAATATAGATAACATCCTGCAATTCAAGAATCTTTATACCGGTTGCCGTATCTTCAAGCTGGAGAGGAATTACCGTTCCACCCAGAATATCGTGAACGCCGCCAATAGCCTGATTGGCAAGAATACCCGTCAGATACCCAAGACGGTCTACTCCGAGAAGGAGGCGGGCAGCAAGGTGAGGGTCTTCACCTCCTACTCCGACTATGAGGAGGGCTACACCGTAGCCGCCCGGATCAACGAGATGCGCGGGATATCGGGGAAGTTCTCGTATGCCGATTTCGCGATCCTGTATCGTACCAACGCCCAGTCCCGTATCTTGGAAGAGGCGTTGCGAAAGCGGGGTATCCCTTATAAGATTTACGGTGGTTTGTCTTTTTACCAGCGGAAAGAGATCAAGGACATGATCGCTTACTTCCGCCTGATCGTGAACCCGCACGACGAGGAGGCCCTGAAGCGAATCATCAATTATCCCACCCGGGGAATCGGAGATACGACAGTAGGTAAGCTGGTCAGCGCCGCTACCGAATACGGGGTAAGTCTATGGACCGTGCTGCGATCCCCCTTGGAATATTCGCTGCCTATAAACAACGGTACAGCAAAGAAATTGAGCGATTTCCGGAATTTGATCGAAGCTTTCATCGAAGAGAATAAAAGACTCTCCGCAGAAGAATTGGCCACCTTGGTGGTGAAGCGTAGCGGAGTCGTTTCCGACCTGTTTCAAGATCGCTCCGTAGAGGGCGTGAGCAAACAAGAGAACTTGCAGGAGTTGCTGAAAGGCATCGCCGAGTTCAGCGAGATCCGGAGGGAGGAGGGTATGGAGCAAGTCGCTATGTCCGATTTCTTGGCGGAAGTATCCTTACTCACGGATCAGGATAACGATAAAGAGGAAAACTCCGATAAGGTCACTATGATGACCGTGCATGCTGCCAAGGGGTTGGAATTCACGAATGTTTTCGTGGTAGGCTTGGAGGAAGACCTGTTCCCCTCGTCTCTATCGAAAGATAACCCGAGAGCGGTAGAGGAGGAGCGTCGTTTGTTCTACGTGGCGATTACCCGTGCGGAGCAAAATTGCGTATTGAGCTATGCGATGAGCCGCTATCGTAACGGAAAGACGGATATCTGTACGGCCAGTCGTTTCTTGAGGGACATAGACGCTAAGTATTTGGATATGACTTCGGATGTCGGCGCTTCAGATGCGTTCGCCTCGGCTCGTGAACGCTACGGGCGCCCGGCTTTTGCCTCTCCATTCCGGCAACCAAGGGTGGTTGAGGGTGATTCCGTTTCGCCAATGAGGCAAACAGCACAGCGTCAAGGGTCTCTTACGAAGCTAAAAAGCACGATGGAATCGTGCTTTTCGGTGGCTCCGGATCTATCGGGTTTACGGGCAGGATCCAAAGTTCGCCATGATCGTTTTGGGGAAGGTGAGATTGTTTCAATAGAAGGAGAAGGTGGTAACGCGAAGGCTACGGTAGCCTTCGATCATTTCGGGCAAAAGCAATTGCTTCTGAAGTTCGCTAAACTTACCGTGCTGAATGATTGAATGTCGGCTTGTGGATACCTCGCCCTCGCGACGAGACTTCTGTTCGATTCACACTCACTTTCGCGCTTACTTTCGCGTCGCTATACTGTGTTCGCCGCCAAACACAATAGTGTTCGAGACGAAACACAATTGTCCTTAAATGAAAAATAGAGTTGTTTTTTTATTGCTTTTTCGGAAATGAAACCTTGCTTTCCTAGAATGTTTTCGCTACATTTGCGTATTTATTATGAAATACTGAGATACAGCATGATAGACATCAACAAGATACCCTCGCCTTGCTATGTGATGGAGGAGAAATTACTAAGAAACAACTTATCCTTGATCAGGTGCGTAAAGGAACGTGCGGGAGTGAGCATCCTATTGGCTTTTAAGGCTTTCGCTTTATGGAAAGCGTTTCCGATCGTGCGTGAGTACATCCATTTTTCGACCGCGAGTTCTAAATTCGAGGCTCAGCTGGCCTTCGAGGAAATGGGAAGTCCGGCACATACCTATTCCCCGGCTTATACGGAGGCCGATTTCCCATTGATCTTGAGATACAGTAGTCACGTCACATTCAACTCTCTCTCTCAGTTCCATCGTTTTTATCCGATGGTGCGGGCGGATGGTAACCGGGTGTCTTGTGGATTGCGGATCAATCCGGAATACTCCGACGTGGAGACGGACTTGTATAATCCTTGCGCCCCGGGTTCCCGGATGGGAGTGACTGGTGACCTGCTGGGAGATACGTTGCCGGAGGGTATCGAGGGGCTGCACTTCCATACCTTGTGCGAGTCCACTTCCCATGATCTGGAGCGGACGTTAGCCGAGGTGGAGAAGCGTTTCGGTCGTTTCCTTCCTCACGTTAAGTGGCTGAATATGGGAGGCGGTCATCTGATGACCCGTAAGGACTACGACGTGGAGCATTTAATCGCTTTGCTGAAAGGCTTTAAGGAGAAATATCCGAACTTGGAGTTGATTCTGGAGCCGGGAAGCGCCTTCGCATGGCAAACCGGATTTTTGCTGACAACCGTAGTGGATATCGTGGAGAACCGTGGTATCAAGACGGCTATTATTGATGCCTCCTTTACTTGCCATATGCCGGATTGCCTGGAGATGCCCTACAAACCGGCTATCCGTTTCGCCACGGATGCCGAGGAAGGAAAACCTACCTATCGGATTGGGGGAAACAGCTGCTTGAGTGGTGATTATATGGGAGATTGGTCATTCGATAAACCGCTGGAGATCGGTGATAAACTGATTTTCGAGGATATGATCCACTACACGATCGTGAAGACGAATATGTTCAACGGTATACCGCATCCATCCTTGGCTCTTTGGAGCAAGGACAACCAGCTGGTGATGTACCGTATGTTCGGCTATGAGGATTATAAGAACAGGATGGATTAACTAAAAACAAGAAAGATGTGACTGCTCGAAATCACGGGGCAAGCGAGGAGGAGCCTGTTCGTTAAGGTGATCCGGAAACTACTTGATGAGTGTGATTTGAAGCAAATAAAAACAGAAACAAAATAGATATGGGTATTTTTAGCTTTTTCAATAAGGAAAAAAAGGAAACCTTGGATAAAGGTCTGTCGAAGACGAAAGAAAGTGTTTTCTCCAAGATTACCAAGGCGATCGCCGGTAAGAGTAAGGTGGACGACGATGTGTTGGATAATTTGGAGGAAGTGCTGATTACCTCGGATGTCGGCGTGGATACCACGTTGAAAATCATCGACCGTATCGAGAAGCGTGTAGCCCGTGACAAGTATGTCACCACCCAAGAATTGACCACGTTGCTGCGTGATGAGATCGCCAGCTTGCTAACAGAAAACAATACGGAGGATGCCGAGGAATTCGCACTCCCGGAGGGCAAGAAACCCTACGTGATCATGGTAGTAGGCGTGAATGGGGTCGGTAAGACGACCACGATCGGTAAGTTGGCCTACCAGTTCAAGAAAGCCGGCAAGAAGGTCTATCTGGGCGCCGCTGATACGTTCCGCGCCGCCGCCGTGGAGCAGTTAGTGATCTGGAGCGAGCGGGTAGGCGTACCTATCGTGAAGCAGAACATGGGCTCGGACCCCGCTTCCGTAGCTTTCGATACCCTAAACTCCGCTAAGGCGAATGATGCCGACGCGGTGATTATCGATACCGCCGGACGTTTACATAACAAAATCAACTTGATGAACGAGCTTACCAAGATCAAGAACGTGATGAAGAAGGTGGTCCCAGATGCTCCCCACGAGATTTTGTTGGTATTGGATGGCTCTACTGGGCAGAACGCCTTCGAGCAAGCAAAACAATTTACCACCGCCACCGAGGTGAACGCCTTAGCAGTGACCAAGCTGGACGGTACCGCCAAGGGAGGTGTCGTGATCGGTATCTCCGACCATTTCCGTATCCCCGTGAAATATATCGGACTCGGCGAGGGAATGGAGGATTTGCAAGTATTCCGCAAACGAGAGTTTGTCAATTCGTTATTTGGAGAATGAGAAAAAACAAAGTAGATATTATTACGCTGGGGTGTTCGAAAAACCTAGTGGACTCGGAGCAACTTATGCGTCAATTCGTTGCCAATGGCTATACGGTAGAACATGATCCCCATACGATCAGTGGCGAGATCGTGGTTGTGAATACCTGTGGTTTCATCGGTGATGCCCAAGAGGAATCTATCAATATGATCCTCGAGTTGGGTGAGCAAAAACAAAAAGGACGGATCGGGAAGCTTTTCGTGATGGGCTGCTTGTCGGAGCGTTTCTTGAAAGATCTGGAGAAGGAACTTCCCGAGGTGGATCGTTTTTACGGGAAATTCAATTGGAAAGAGTTGATCTCCGATCTGGGCAAATCGTATCATCAAGAGCTGGCTACCGAGCGCGTGCTCACCACCCCGAGGCACTACGCTTACGTGAAGATTGGGGAGGGATGCAGTCGTACCTGCTCTTACTGTTCGATCCCGATCATAACCGGGGCCTATCAATCTCGTCCGATGGACGAGATTGTCGACGAGGTTCGTGGGTTGGTGGCGCAAGGCGTGAAAGAATTCCAGATGATCGCCCAAGACCTGACGTTTTATGGACTTGATCGCTATAAGCGAATGACCCTGCCGGAACTGGTAGAGCGGGTCTCCGACATTCCGGGCGTCGAGTGGATCCGTTTGCATTACGGGTATCCGTCTCATTTCCCTTATGAGCTGTTGCCGGTGATGCGCGAGCGTGACAACGTTTGCAAGTACATGGACATTGCCCTGCAACATATCAGCGACCCGATATTGAAAAGGATGCGCCGTAATATCACAAAGGCCGAGACGTATGAGCTGCTGGAGCGTATGCGCCGGGAAGTGCCGGGTATCCATCTGCGTACCACCTTGATGGTGGGACATCCCGGCGAGACGGAACAGGATTTCGAGGAATTGATTCGTTTCGTGAAAGAGATCCGCTTCGAGCGCATGGGAGCTTTCGCCTATAGCCACGAGGAGGGTACCTACGCATATAAGCATTATAAAGACGAGACTCCGCAGGAGGTGAAGCAAGAGCGGCTGGATTACCTGATGCGTGTGCAGGAAGGCATCTCTGCCGACGTGAATGCCTCGAAAGTAGGGCAGGTCTTCCGGGTGGTCATAGACCGTGAGGAGGAGGATTTCTACGTGGGACGTACACAATACGACTCGCCCGAGGTGGATCCTGAACTGTTGATTTCCAAGGAGACTCTCTTGAGTCCGGGTAGCTTTTATCTAGTAAAGGTGATTGGTGCACAAGCGTTTGATCTGTATGGAAACGTGTTGAATTGATGTGAGAGCTGTCGATATATTTGTCGGTTAACGAAAAAATAACTAATATAGCAGCCCGAACTGTTATGGAATTAGATATGAGAAACAAGGACCTTATAACAGAATTGGCGAATCGTATGGGTTGGACTTCGAAGGAAGTTTCCGACATGATTTCTGCGCTCAGTTCCATTGTAAGTTCGAAATTAGTGGATAACGATACGATCTACTTGCAAGGTTTTGGCCAGTTCGAGGTGAAAAAGAAAGCGGAACGTATTTCCGTGAATCCAGCGAACGGGAAGCGATATCTGGTTCCCCCTAAGTTAGTTCCTGTGTTCAAGCCCGGAACAGCAGTGAAGAACCGTTTAAAAGAATTGAGTGATAATGAATAATCGGCTGAATATACAAGATTTAGCCGGTTTGTTATCTGAGCATACTGGTAAGAATAGAGGAGAAGTAGAGCGTTTCTTGAGAGATTTTATCTCGGTGATATCCGAAGGGGTTTATACGGATAAGATTGTAAAAGTAAAGGGCTTGGGCACTTTCAAGATTATCTCCGTGGAGAAACGGGAGAGTATCCACGTGAATACCGGCGAACGTTTCTTAATCCCCGGACATTATAAATTCTCTTTCCTGCCGGATAAAGACTTGCGAGAACAGGTAAACAAGCCTTTCTCTATCTTTGAGACGACAGAGATTAACGAGAACGTGGATTTCTCGGACATGGATGAGTCCATAGAGGAGAAAGAAACGGAAGATGAGTCTGTGGAGGAGGTGATGCCGGACAAAGAGATCCTTTTGGCAAATACCCCGTCCAAAGAAAAGTCTGAACCGATACTTGAACTAGAACCATTGCCTGAGTCAGAGCAAGCGTTAGATTCTTCAGTACTCCATCCGGAGCTGCCATTGGTATCTGAACCGGAACCGGTTGCGGAGTCATCTCCCATACTAGAGAGACCAGAAGGGCGAGCCCGTAGAAAACCGGAGGAGAAAGGAGTATTGATGATCGTTGCCTTTTTGATAATCGTAATCTCTGTATTCTTTTATCTAGGAAGGAATAATTGGAAATCGGCACCTGCCCAAGAAGCAGTGATAACGGAAGCCAAGGACACGGCTCAAGAATCATCTTGGATGCTTCAGCCGGATTCGGTAGCGGAGAAGACCCCGTATACGGACCCGGTGCCCAAACCATTGGGCCAGATGAAGATCAAGCACGGCGACCGACTCACTGTGATCGCCTTGGAGTATTATGGTAATAAATTATTCTGGGTATATATTTACCAACATAATAAGGCTGTTATAAGAGACCCGAACAACATACCGATCGGTACCGCGATCGAGATACCCGCTCCGGAATCGTATGGCATCGATGCCAAGAGCCGCAAGTCACGGGAGAAGGCCGCCGCCCTGCAAACAGAGATACTTGCCGGGGAGTAAGCGAAATCCTTTTTAAGTAAAATAAAACAAAACAAGGAAGTGTTGGTTAGTATTATTTAACTGCAAAAGTGAAGGATACGAATTTAACATTTCTAATTTTGTGCATCCTAAAAAAATCAATGTAAAATTGGGACAATATACTAACAATACAATAAAATAAATCTTATGAGTCAGACAGTAGACATTCGTGAGTTGAATGAGCGAATTGAAAGTAAAAGTTCGTTTGTGAACATGATTACGATGGGTATGGACAAAGTAATCGTCGGACAAAAGCATTTGGTTGAATCTTTGTTGATCGGTTTGCTTTCGGACGGACATATCCTGTTGGAAGGTGTACCAGGTTTGGCCAAGACGCTTGCCATTAAAACACTGTCATCGTTGATCGACGCTAAATACAGCCGAATCCAGTTCACCCCGGACTTACTTCCGGCCGACGTGATCGGTACAATGATTTACAGTCAGAAAAGCGAAGAGTTTCAGGTAAAGCAGGGCCCGATCTTCGCTAATTTTGTGTTAGCGGACGAGATCAACCGTGCCCCGGCGAAAGTGCAGAGTGCCTTGTTGGAGGCCATGCAGGAGCGTCAGGTCACGATCAGCGAGCATACCTACGAATTGCCGAAGCCTTTCTTGGTAATGGCTACCCAGAACCCGATCGAGCAGGAGGGTACGTACCCGTTGCCAGAGGCGCAGGTAGACCGTTTCATGTTGAAGGTGATCATCAATTACCCAAAGAAGGAGGATGAGAAATTAATCATACGCCAGAATATATCCGGAGAGCGTCCGGAGATCAAGCCGATCTTGACGAAAGAGGAGATTCTCGACGCCCGTAACGTGGTTCGTGAGGTTTACTTGGACGAGAAGATCGAGCGTTACATCGTAGACATCATCTTCGCTACCCGTTTCCCGGCGGAGGCTGGTTTGCCAAACTTGGCGAGCATGATCTCTTTCGGCGCTTCCCCTCGTGCGTCTATCAATTTGGCATTGGCTGCCCGTGCGTACGCTTTCATCAAGCGCAGGGGCTATGTGATCCCGGAGGATATCCGTGCGGTATGCCACGACGTGATGCGCCATCGTATCGGCTTGAGTTATGAGGCCGAGGCGAACAACTTGACTTCAGAGGAGGTAATTAGTGAGATCTTGAATAAAGTAGAAGTTCCTTAAATGGAGACAAGCGAATTATTAAAGAAGGTCCGCCGTATCGAGATAAAGACCCGTGGTCTTTCCCGTAATATCTTCGCCGGCCAGTATCATTCGGCTTTCAAGGGTCGTGGTATGGCGTTCAGCGAGGTGAGGGAATATCAGTACGGTGATGACATCCGCGATATCGACTGGAACGTGACTGCCCGCTACGTCCGTCCCTACGTCAAGGTGTTCGAGGAGGAGCGTGAGCTGACGGTGATGCTGCTGATCGACGTGTCCGGTAGCCGTGACTTTGGCTCCGTCAACGTCATGAAGAAGGAGGTAATCACCGAGATCGCCGCCACCTTGGCTTTCTCGGCAATACAGAACAACGATAAGATCGGCGTGGTGTTCTTCTCGGACAAGATTGAGAAGTTTATCCCGCCCCAGAAAGGGAAGAAACAGATCTTATATGTTATCCGGGAGCTGATCGATTTCCATCCCGAGGAAACGAAAACGGATATCAGCCAAGTATTGAAATACTTGACCAACGCCATCAAGAAGCGTTGCACGGCTTTCCTTATCTCCGATTTTATCGATAAGGAGGGTTTCAAAGACGCCCTGACGGTGGCCAACCGTAAGCATGACTTGGTAGCCATTCAGGTGTACGACCGTCGTGAGACCGAGCTTCCCGCCGTAGGTTTGATGAAGATCAAGGATGCCGAGACCGGGAAGGAGCAATGGATAGACAGTTCCTCCACCCGTGTACGTGCGGCGTATAAGGAATGGTGGGAGAAACGGCAGGCGAAGATGAACGACACGTTCAAGAAATGCCGTGTAGACTCTGTCTCTGTCCGTACCGAAGATGATTATGTGAAAGCATTGATCGCTCTTTTTGACAAACGTAATTAAAGCAAACAGATGAAATTGATAAAGAAAAGTATCCTGTTTTTGATCGCCGCCGCTTTCCTCGAGGGGGGGAGAATAAATGCGCAGAGACCGTTGATCGATGTTGCCATCGACTCGGCCGCCATCTTGGTCGGAGAGCAGACTACCTTGCACCTTACGGTAACGGCGGATAAGGATCGCCCCGTGCAGATCGTGATCCCGAACGACACTTTGATGACGGGGGTGGAGGTATTGAATCTCTCCAAGGCGGACTCTACGGAGATTGAGAACGGCCGGCTCGTTATCAAGCAAAATGTATTGATTACCTCGTTTGACTCGTCACTCTATCTGTTACCTCCGTTGAAGGTGATAGATGGGGTGGATACCGTATATTCCAACCAAGTCGCCTTGAAAGTCTCGACAATTCCTGTGAACGCAGATAAGCCAGAGGAGTTCAACGACATCAAGACCGTGTGGAGACCGCCTTTCGTATGGGCCGATTATTATCCGATCATTTTGGGGATCTTGCTGACCCTGTTCTTGATTTGTGTGATTGCCTATATCGTGAAACGGATCCGTGCGAACAAGTCATTGATACCCTTCAAGAAAGAAGAACCCAAGCTTTCGCCTCACGAACAGGCCATCAAGGAATTGGACGAGATTAAGCGACAGAAACTTTGGCAGCAGGGACGAAGCAAGGAGTATTACACCTTGATCACGGATACACTGCGTAAGTATATCGAGGAACGTTTCGGTATCAGTGCTATGGAGATGACTTCCGGAGAGATATTAGACTTGATCCGCAAGAATTCCGAGGCACAGAGTGTGTACGATAACTTGAGGCAGATTCTGCGATTGGCTGACTTTGTAAAATTCGCTAAGATGAACCCGTTGCCGGATGAGAATGATTTGAGTATGGTGAACGCGTATTTGTTCGTGAACCAGACGAAGGTGGAGGAGAGGCAGGAGTCCGAATCCACGAACGGTACAACTAATTTAAAGGACTAAGAGAGATGGTATTTGCGAATCCTAATTATTTATATTTATTATTGTTGCTCATTCCGATGATCGGATGGTACGTCTACAAGCTGAGCAAGAGTCAGGCCAGCTTGCAGGTTTCCTCGTCGGAGGCGTTCGAGGCGCCGGAAGCAACATCGTGGATCGTGTACTTGCGTCACATGCCTTTCGTGTTGCGTATGGTAGCGGTAGCACTGCTGATCGTGATTTTGGCTCGTCCGCAATCCACGAACAGTTGGTCCGATTCTTCTACGGAAGGTATTGATATCATGTTGGCGATGGATATCTCGGGTAGTATGCTGGCGCAAGACTTGAAACCGAACCGCTTGGAGGCGGCAAAGGATGTGGCTGCGTCGTTCATTAACGGCCGCCCGAACGATAACATCGGCCTCGTGGTCTTTTCTGCTGAGAGCTTTACGCAATGCCCGTTGACAACAGATCATACGGTCTTGTTGAATCTCTTCAAGGATATCCAGAGCGGTATGATCCAAGACGGAACGGCTATCGGATTGGGTTTGGCAAATGCCGTGAGCCGCATCAAGGACAGCCACGCTAAATCGAAGGTGATTATCCTTCTGACCGATGGATCGAACAACGCTGGCGAGATCGCTCCGGTTACCGCCGCCGAGATCGCCAAGACGTTCGGTGTGCGTGTCTATACGATCGGAGTCGGAACGAAAGGCATGGCGCCGTATCCATTCCAGACCGCTTTCGGCGTGCAGTACCAGAATATACCGGTAGAGATCGACGAGGCTACGTTGAAGCAGATCGCCTCTACCACAGGCGGGCAGTATTTTCGTGCTACGGATAACGCCAGCCTGAAGGAGATCTATTCCGAGATCGACCAGATGGAGAAGACCAAGATCAGCGTACAGGAGTACAGCAAGAAGCAGGAGGAGTATAAGAATTGGGCCTTGCTAGTGTTCGCCTTGTTGCTGGTGGAGATCTTATTGAGAAATACGTTGTTGAGAAATATACCATAAAGTTAAAAGGCTTATGTTTCGATTTGCACATCCGGACTTTTTATATTTGCTTTTCATCCTTCCTGCGTTGGTGGCGTTCTGCGTGTACGCCGTGATTGCGAGGAAGAAAGCGATAAAGAAATACGGTAACCCTACGTTGTTGGCCGAGTTGATGCCCGAGGCATCGACCAAGCGCCGGCATCTGAAGTTTTGGCTGTTGTTCGGAGCCATTACCTTGGTTATCTTTATTATAGCGGGACCTCAATTCGGCTCAAAACTGGAGACGGTAAAGCGTCAGGGAGTAGAGATCATGGTGTGTCTGGACGTATCCAACTCCATGTTGGCCGAGGACGTGTCGCCCAACCGTTTGGATAAGGCCAAACAGATGTTATCCCGATTGACGGACGGCTTTACGAATGATAAGGTAGGTCTGATCGTGTTCGCCGGTGACGCTTTCACTCAGTTGCCGATCACCTCGGATTATATCTCTGCCAAGATGTTCTTGTCCTCTATCAACCCGTCGATGGTCTCTACGCAAGGTACGGCGATCGGTTCCGCCATCAATTTGGCCGCCCGTTCCTTTACCCCGGACGATACGACTGATAAGGCGATCATCTTGATCACCGACGGCGAGAACCATGAAGACGACGCTGTCGGTGCCGCCAAAGCTGCCGCCGAGAAGAGCATCCACGTGAACATCGTGGGGATGGGGGATCCGAAAGGATCTCCGATCCCCATCCAAGGGAGCAACAATTATATGAAGGATAAGGATGGGAACGTGGTAATCACGAAACTGAACGAGCAGATGGGGCAAGAGATCGCCGCCGCCGGAAATGGTATGTACGTACGTGCGGATCATACGAATTCTGCCTTGAAAGCCCTTCAGAAAGAAATCGAGAAAATGAATAAGACGGAGTTGGATAGTAAGGTTTATTCCGAGTATGACGAGCAGTTCCAGATTTTCGCTTGGATCGCCTTGTTTCTCTTGATCGCCGATTTCATGACCTTAGATCGTAAGAACCGTATATTCAAGAAAGTAAAATTATTCTCCTTCCTTCTTTTTCTCTGCGTAGGAACAGTCTCTGCCCAGAAAGCGGAACGAAAGAACGTGCGTGAGGGGAATAAACTTTATGAGAGTGAGAAATACACCGAGTCTGAGATCGCTTATCGCAAGAGCTTGGAGGTGAATCCCCGCTCTACGGAGGGGATCTATAATCTGGGGAACTCCCTATACAAGCAAGGCAAGTTCCCCGAGGCCGCCGAGCAATATCAATTGATCGCCGGGCAAGGGGAGAAGATGGTGGCTACGCCGGAAGGGAAGGCACGCTTGTCGGAGGTGTATCACAATATGGGGAATATTTTCATGCAGAACAAGGATTACGGCAAGGCCGTGGAGATGTATAAGCAATCGCTTCGCTTGAACCCGAAAGATGACGAGACTCGTTATAACTTAGCCTTGGCCCAAAAACTGTTGTCGGATCAGCAGAATCAGGATCAGAGCCAAGAGCAACAGAACGACGACAAGCAGGAAAACAAGGATCAGAAGGACGATCAGCAACAGCAACAACAACAGCCGCAAGACGACCAGAAACAGAATAAGACCCAAGAGCAACAGCAACCCAACGAGCAAATGAGCAAGGATAATGCCCAGCAGATGTTGGATGCCTTCCTGCAAGACGAGAAAGACACTCAAGAGAAGGTGAAGAAGGCACAGATGCAGCAGCAACAACGCCGGAAGACCGAAAAGGAGTGGTAAACTGGATAATTAACGAAAAAATGAGATACACAATGAGGAAATTAATTTTCTTATTCATCCTGATGTTAACGGTAAGGGGGACGATAATGGCTGCGGATGTGACCTTCAAGGCCTCGGCGCCCCAAGCGGTGGTAATGGGAGAGCCGTTTCGCTTGACTTTCACTGTCAATGCCGAAGGCAAGGATTTGAGAGTACAGGAGATGCCAGACTTTGACGTATTAATGGGTCCTTCCCTATCCACTTCTTATAGCAGTAGCTGGGGAGTGAACGGGAAGAGTACCAGCGAGACAACCGTTACGTATACGTATGTCTTGATGCCGAAGAAGGAAGGCACGTTTAATATCGCTCCGGCAACGATCAAGGTGGACGGCTCTAATTATACATCGAATGGCTTGGCCATCAAGGTGCTTCCGGCGGATAAGGCGGGTAAGCAAGAGGCGGAGACAACGACGGCGAGCGGGGCGATCTCTAACGATCGGCTGTTCGTGAAGATGGACGTATCCAAACGAAGCGTCTTCGAGCAAGAAGGTTTCTTGGTGACTTTCAAGGTCTATTCCTTGGAGAATTTCTCGATTACGGGATTGAAATATCCGGAGTTCGAGGGTTTCTTGGTACAAGAGATTGAGTTGCCGCAAGAGAAACAACTGACCTTGGAAAACTACAACGGGCGTAACTATCAGTCGGCTGTAATGCGCCAAGTAATCCTGTATCCCCAACGTTTCGGTAAGATTACGATCGAAGGTGGAAAGTATGATGCCGTAGTGCGTGTCCGTATGCAACAAGCAGGAGGCGGTAGCATCTTCGATAGCTTTTTCGACTCGTATCGAGATGTGAGCAAGGTGCTGACCACTTCCCCGGTTACTATCGACGTGAAGCCTTTGCCATCCGGCAAACCCGCTTCTTTCTCTGGTGCTGTAGGTACGTTCTCCATGACGGCTGATATCAGCTCGAACCAAGTCAAGACAGACGAGGCTGTAACCATAAAGGTAAAAATCGCAGGTAATGGTAACGTGAAGTTGGTGAAGAACCCGGAAGTGGTTTTCCCGAATGATTTCGATGTCTACGACCCCAAAGTAGAGATAGATGTCAAGACCACGACCTCCGGTGTCAGTGGTAGCAAGACCATCGAATATATGGCGATACCCCGTTACGCAGGTGATTTCGAGATCCCGGCGATCGCTTTCTCCTATTTCGACATCAAGTCCGGTTCCTATAAAACTGTCAAGTCTGAGCCTTATCTGTTGCATGTGGAGCAAGGCAAGGGGGGGAGCGGCTCTTCCCCGGTCGTATCGAACTTTAGTAATAAAGAGAGCGTGAAATACTTAGGCCAGGATATCCGTTACTTGAAGACGAAAGGTTTCTCCTTTATCGAGGGAGGTGAGGGTGTTTTCTTCGGTTCTTTTATGTATTATCTTTGCTATATCGTGCCAGCCATCTTGTTTATCGTATTCTTTTTCATCTATCGTAAGCAGGTGAAGGAAAACGCTGACATCGCCTTGGTTCGCACCAAGAAGGCGAACAAGATGGCGGTCAGACGTCTGAAGAATGCCGGTAGGCTGATGAAAGAGAACAAGAAGGAAGAATTCTACGATGAGGTACTGCGTACGTTATGGGGTTATTTGAGCGATAAGCTGAGCATCCCGCAATCTGATCTGACCAAGGATAACGTAGAGACGGAATTGGCTAAATACGGTGTAAACGAATCCTTGACGAATGAGTTCATGGATATCTTGAATACCTGTGAGTTCGCTCGCTACGCTCCGTCCCAAGCGCCAGACGCTATGGATAAGCTGTATGAGCTGACGGTAGACGCTATTGGTAAAATGGAGAATACAATTAAAAAGTAAGAAGATGAAGATGACTATAAATTTAAGAAAGGTGCTGTTTCTCTTATTGATTCTATGTCTGATAGGATCTGCTTATGCGCAAGATACTGCCTTGAAGGAGGCCGAGGTCGCTTACACGAAAGAAGATTACGCGAGGGCGATCGAACTATATGAGAGAATCTTGAGGAGCAATGGTGAGTCTGCCGCCGTTTATTATAATTTGGGGAATGCCTATTATAAGGCGGGTAAGATCGCTCCAGCTATATTGAACTACGAACGTTGCCTTCTGCTGGATCCGGGTGATAGCGATGCTCGCTTCAATTTACAGATGGCGCATCAGAAGACGATCGATAAGATTGAGCCGGTGGGTGATTTTTTCTTGGTCAAATGGTTTAAGAGCGTGCAGGATCTAGGTTCTGCTGACTCTTGGGCGAAGACAGGTATCGTGTGCTTCCTGTTGTTTATCGGTTGCTTGATCTTGTTCTTTTTCTCCCGTTGGGTATGCTTGAAGAAGTTCGGTTTCTATTTGGGTATTCTATTTATTGTTGTGGTTGTTTTTGCCAATATATTCGCCAGCGACCAGAAGGATGAGATGATAAACCGTAAACATGCCATCGTATTCGCCCCGACCGTTACGGTGAAAAGCTCTCCCGACGCTAGCGGCACGGATCTTCTCGTATTACACGAGGGGACGAACGTGACCGTGAAGAGTACGCTCGGTGAATGGAGTGAGATCGAGCTTGAGGATGGGAATGTAGGATGGATGCCTAGTAAAGACCTGGAAAAAATCTGATACATGCTAGAACAATTATTGGTTTGGGAACGTGATGCGTTCTTTCTGCTTAACGGTAGCGACTCCGCTTTTTTAGATCGCTTTATGTGGATCTATTCAGGCAAGGTGGTTTGGCTACCGTTAGCCTTTTTTATGTTGGTGGTATTGTGCTATAAGAAGAACTGGAAGGAGTGGTCGTTGATCTTATTGGCCATTGTCTTGACGATCACGCTATGCGACCAGTTCGCTTCGCATGTTTGTAAACCCATCTTCACCCGTTTCCGTCCGACTCATCACCCTGACTTTATGGATCAGGTAAGGGTGGTGTTCGGTTATCGGGGCGGTATGTATGGATTTATCTCTAGCCATGCGGCGAACGCTTTCGGCTTCGCAACCTTGATGACACTGATCTTCAGGAATAAACTATTCGGATGGACTATTTTCTTTTGGGCGATCTTGACCTCCTATACTCGTATTTATTTGGGAGTGCATTTTATTACGGATATTATTCCGGGAGCTTTATCCGGTTTGCTATTCGGATATTTGGTATATCTGTTATACATCTACATGAGGTCTAAACTGATTCCGGCGGATTCTTGGATACATCCGGAGGCTATTTACTCGGATACCCGGAAACGTTGGATCACCTATGCGATTTGGTTGACCATCCTTTTAATAGCCCTATTCAATAAGCAATTGGTATCGTGCTTAAGATAAGAGAGTTCGGTTAAGTATGTCGTAAAGCATATTTGTTTTCAGTTTATTTTCTCGATAATAATTTGTTTCAATACTATTAAATGACTAAGTTAGTGCCATCATATTAAACAAGAGTATTAACCTTCAAAATAAGAAAGCCATGACAAAGACGATTACATTTAACGAACTGAGAAGAATTAAAGACTCGTTACCTGACGGAAGTACACAACGCATCGCCGATGAGCTGGGATTAAAGGTAGAGACCGTTCGCAACTATTTCGGTGGACATAATTTTCAAGATGGACGGAGTTGTGGTTTCCATATCGAGCCCGGTCCGGACGGAGGATTGGTCATTTTAGATGACATGACTATTTTCGAACGTGCTTTGCAGATACTGGCCGAGAGTCGGGATGTCGAAGCACAGAAAGCGTAAGAGAAATTCATTCGTATAAAAAATCCCATAGCTAAAAGAAAGAACGCTTTGGGATTTTTTTATATTCAACCATTCATAAATCCCTATTGTTTCATCTATAAAGACGCATTGAGTATGGAAGATAAATTAGTGACATTGGCTATCCACACGTTCGAGAAAGCCCAGATTCTTAAGACAATCCTCGAAACGGAAGGCATAGAGGTCTATATACATAATGTAAATCAGATCCAGCCCATCGTTTCGGCAGGAGTGCGTGTGCGCATTAAGGAGAGTGATTTACCGCATGCTTTACGCATCATTGAAGACAGTAAGTGGTTTGAGGAGCCGAAAGGGGAAGAATCGAAGATTAATGCGGTCAAGAAAGTTCTGATCCCGATTGATTTCTCGGATTATTCCGCTAAGGCATGTGAGTTGGGAATTAATTATGCGAATGCGGTAGGTGCGGAGGTGATGATCATGCACGCCTATTTCAGCCCCTATTTTCCATCCGCTATCCCGATGGGAGATACTTGGGCCTACCAAGTAAACGAGGAGGAATCCGTACAGCATATCTTACAACGTGTTCGTATCGATATGGAGAATATTTGTACGCATATCAACCGGAAGATGTCCTCCGGCGAATTGCCAAAGGTAAAATACGACTATATATTACGTGAAGGCTTGCCAGAAGAGGAGATCATCGCCTACAGTAAGGAATATCACCCGACATTGATCGTGATGGGAACAAGAGGCAAGAGCCAGAAAGATATGGATCTAATCGGTAGCGTGACCGGGGAGGTGATCGAGGTGAACCGGGTTCCTGTATTGGCGATACCGGAGAATGTCCCTTTTACGGATTTGAGAGACGCTAAGAATATCGCTTTCGCCACATCGTTTAACCAGAGAGATCTGGTTGCGTTTGACGAGTTTATGGAGATCATCAAAGGTTTTGATTTTAATATTCATCTATTCAATATCTCTACCAGTAAAGATGAATGGAATGAGATTCGTTTGACGGGCGTCCGTGAATATTTCAAGAAACAATATCCGCATGCTCCTATCTCCCATACGGTTCTAGCCGATGGTGACTTGCTGTTGGCCATCGAGAAATTTGTTCGTGATAAACAAATTGATATGATAGCCTTAAGCACATATCGTCGTAATATCCTAGCCCGAATGTTCAATCCTTCGATCGCGAGAAAAATGTTATTCCACACCGATACACCCTTATTGGTAATCGGTGGCAAGAAGTAGTCTCATCTTTTTTGTCCGAAGATTATTCCCGGGTAGGTAAACTTGTCTATCTTTGTCCCCTTGTAAGCAAAAGTCAGATGAACAAAGATAATGATTTGGGTAGAGTGTTAGCGTTACTGTCGCTGGCGTTGTTGATGAGCTTTGGTTTATATAGCCTTCCGGATACGTTATTCGGATATAAGATCAAAAGGGTAGATCTTTTATCGGATTTCAAGGTGGGAGAGGAAAAGCTTTCCTTGAATTCTTTGAGACAGCAATTGGAACAAGCGGACACCCTTCAAGTAGATTCGGTGGCATTAAGGGATTCCATCATGCGTTCCGCCGGGATAGATTCGGCGGCTTTGGCTCTTCGCGATTCGTTATACAAAGCGGTCTGTGCTGTTCAAGGGGCGGATTCGCTGGGGGCTCACATTGAGGACTATTCTCTTGGACATATCGGTTTGCGACGATTCTTCACCGCCTTAAAAAACAGGCGGGAATTGAATCGTCCGGTGCGTGTGGCCTTCCTTGGAGATTCTTTTATCGAAGGAGATATCATGGTGGCCGATTTCCGTTCCGGGATGCAGAAGGAATTCGGGGGACGGGGAGTAGGTTTTGTGCCGGTCACATCCGTAGCGGCACAGTTCCGTCCGACCGTGGAGCAACGTGCCTCCGGATGGACTACTTGGTCTATGCTGACGGATCAAGAGCATGGATATACCTTATCTGGAATGATGTTCGAGGCAAACGAGGAGAACGCCTCTATCCATGTGAAGACGACTAAACGTTATCCGGAGCTTCAAGCGTTCTCTTCCTTGAAACTGATTTATGAGCAGAATAAGAATACGGAGATGCGCTTGGTTTGCGACGCTTCCGCCGATACCCTGCGAGAAACGCTTCCCGCCACATCGATCGTAACCCAATACGAGTTGGAAGGGACGTTTACCGAGGCGGATTTCACTTTTAAGAATACCCCGGAGTTCCGGGCATTGGGGGTCGCTATGGAGGATCATTCAGGTGTCTCGGTCGATAACTTCTCTCTGCGGGGAAACTCAGGTATGATATTGGAGCGATTGGATGTCTCCCGTTGCCAGGCATTGAATAAGATCCGTCCGTATGATTTGATCGTCTTGCAGTATGGATTGAATGTCGTGAGCGATAGCGTGATGAATTATGGATGGTACAGTAACCGGATGGTAAAGGTCATTAACCATATACAACTTTGTTTTCCGGAAGCCGATATATTGATGTTGGGGGTGTCGGACAGGAGCCATCAAGACGATGGGGAGTTCGAGACGATGCCGGCCGTATTAGCCTTGTTGCATGCGCAAAGGCAAGCCGCTAAAAAGGCAGGGGTTCCTTTCTGGAATATATTCGGTGCCATGGGAGGAGAGAACAGTATGGTCCGTTTCGTGGAATTAAACTGGGCTAGTAAGGATTATACGCATTTAAGTTTTAGGGGTGGACGGGAGATTGCCGGGGCCTTACTGAAAGCGTTGTTATCAGAAAAAGATTTTTATGATGAAGCGGAGGAAGTGGTTAATTAGTCCGGTCGTTTTAGGAGTGATCCTGGGCTTCTCGGTTCCGAAACCTAAAGCCTGGACAAATGGGGATGTATCTCTTGATCGTGTGGCGGTTCGGGATACGGTAGCATTGCCTCCTTTATCTTATTCGATGAGGGTGGGAGAAGATACGTTAATCTTACCCGATTCAAGTAAGGCGTGGAATGATTTCTTCAATGAACTGGATTCGTTGCTTGCGGGGAAAGATACGGCTGTCGCGATCGTTCAATTGGGGGATTCGCATATCCAAGCCGGACATTTAAGCGGTCGTGTCATGCGCCTTTTCCAGCAGGCGTTCGGGAATGCCGGACGAGGCTGGATCGCTCCTTTCAAGTTGAGCAAGACCAACGAGCCGGATGATTACTTTATCAAATCCGTCGTTAAGGATTGGATCGCCGGGCGTTGCGTCCAGCCTGTCCGGAAAACCTCGATAGGGATCGGCGGGATCGGGATTAAGTCTGTTTCCCCTTCGATTAATTTTGATGTCGTGATAGCTCCGAATAATGGTGCCGGTTATGAGTTTAACGAAGCGATCTTATATAGGGGAGAGGGGGCGATGCCCATGCTTCCAGCTGGGGTTTTGAAAGACTCGGTTCGGACATTCCGTGCGGATACCGTATGTGTCCCCGGTGTATTAGCCGATACTTTCCGGATCTCCTGCTTGACCGATACTTTGCAATTGCAGAGTACGAGGCGGAAAGAGGGTACAAACACATTGCGACCGGCCTCTTCCTTTACGAATTTGTATTATGGCCTGACGCTGAAGAACGGCGGCAGCGGTATCTTGTATCACTCCATCGGAGTAAACGGGGCGATGTACGCGAATTATACGGACGAGGCTTATGTACGTCAGTTGGCTTTATTGAAGCCCTCCCTGTTGATCATCTCCATGGGAACCAACGAGACATTCGGCAGACGTTTTAACATCGATGAGTTTTCCGGCCAGATCGAGGTTTTCTTGGCGATCGTCAAGAAGGAGCTACCGAATACGGCGATCTTGCTGACGACTCCACCGGAATGTTACAAAAGGGTACGCGTCAATAAGCAGCGAACGTATGTGCGCAATGATAATACCGAGCGGGCCGCCCGTGCCATCCGGAACGTAGCGAAGAAAGAAGAGGTCGCCTGCTGGGATTTATTCACCGCGACAGGAGGGAAAAACTCGTGCCGTAAATGGCATAGTTCTCGTTTGATGGGACGGGACCGGATTCATTTTACGAAAGAAGGATATCAAGAACAGGGAACGCTTTTGTTCAGGGCGTTCATGGAATCATATAATAACCGATAAGAATCTTATATGGAATATAATATGTTCAGAGATTGGCTTGGTAATCATCAATTCGCGTGGGAGAAACTGGGAGATATCCTGACGTATCATCAGAATGCCCCGATCTTGTTTAGCAGCGGGTTATTCTTTTTCCTGTTCATCGGTTTCCTGGTGATTTATAGGTCGCTAAGGAAACATACGTTGGCTCGTATCATTTACGTGACGCTGTTTTCCCTCTATTTCTATTATAAAAGTAGTGGACTTTGGTTCGGGCTATTGGTATTTACGGCTACTTCCGATTTCCTGATAGCGCAACGTATCTCGCATACGACATCGGTGGCAAGACGCAAGCTGTTCGTTACGCTCAGCCTCTGCGTTAACCTAGGTATGTTAGTGTATTTCAAGTATTTCAACTTTCTAGGCGAGTTGTTTACTCTAGCCGCTGGAGGAGAATGGCTAAAGATGAACATCTTCCTTCCGGTAGGAATCTCTTTCTTTACCTTCCAGAGCATCAGCTATGTGATTGACGTTTATCGGGGACGGATCCGGCCCCTCAGTCGTTGGATCGATTATGTTTTCTATGTGTCGTTTTTTCCTCAGCTGGTGGCTGGGCCGATTGTCCGTGCCCGGGATTTCATACCCCAGATGTATAAGAATCCTACGCTGACGCGATCTGAGTTTGGAGAGGGGCTGTTCCTTATCCTATGCGGTCTTTTAAAGAAAACGGTGATCTCGGATTATATCAGTATGAATTTCGTGGACCGTGTTTTTGATGCTCCGTCGCTTTATACGGGCGTAGAGAATCTATTGGGAGTCTATGGGTATGCGCTACAGATTTACTGCGACTTCTCGGGCTATTCGGATATGGCGATCGGCATCGCCTTATGGTTGGGATTCCGTTTCAATATTAACTTCGACTCTCCTTATCAATCGGCCACGATTACGGAGTTCTGGCGTCGTTGGCACATCTCCCTTTCCTCTTGGCTAAAAGATTACCTGTATATATCCTTGGGCGGAAATCGGAAAGGAAATGTTCGTACCTATATGAATCTGCTGATAACGATGTTGCTGGGCGGGTTGTGGCATGGGGCTTCTATGAATTTCATCCTATGGGGAGCCTTGCACGGTATGGCTTTGGCCGCGCATAAGTTCGTTATGGCGCGTTTCAGCGGCTTTAAGGCCTTGGGAGGCGAGATGAAGCCTTGGCGACGGGTGTTGGGTATCCTGATTACGTTTCATGTGACTTGTTTCGGATGGATCTTGTTCCGGGCTGACTCGATGAAGGCAGCGGAAGAGATGCTTCGCCAGATCTTTACAAATTTTCATCCGGAGGTATTCCTGCAATTCGTCTCAGGGTATAAAGGGGTATTCGCGTTACTGGTGATCGGTTACGCGCTGCATTTTATGCCGAAACGCTCTGAGAATGTCTTGAGAGGAGTCGTGACACGTTCCCCATTATTGATACAGGCCGCTATATTGGCGATAGCGATTTTCATTGTTGTCCAGTTTAAGAGCGCGGGAGTACAGCCGTTTATTTATTTTCAATTCTAAGGAAGGCAAACACGTATATCGGCGTGAGTCGATGCCTGTACAGGCGTAGAAAGGTAGCGCTCCAGCATCTTTTGAAGAAGCCTTCGCAATTTCTTCCCGGAGGGATGCGGGTCACGTACCTCAAGGTTTTAGCTGCCGATAAATTTACGAAAATAGATATCGAGGCAAAGAAGAATAACTATTTGCTCGGCTAAGTCAATGGAATCCGTCTCGCGTTCCATTGACTTAACGCCGTATCTCAATGGTTTTCCGATCGGGTTTCAATGGAAAAAACGGGGAGGGCTGGGCACAGAGAAATGGGCTTTTCCCAGTTCCAACGTGATTTCCGTGATCTCAAAAAGGCGTTTTCCCTTTCGATTTCGTGAGCTGAAAACCCTGTTTTTTCAACACCTTGCCAATGTAAGTATACTGAAACGCATCGGTGCGAGGCTGTTCGGCGGGCACGAGTTGGTACCGTTGCAGGGGTGCGATGGGATTAAAAGGTTTTCTTCTTTGAATTTTCATCCCAATAACATGCTTTTGCAATATGCGCCGCATATTTTTGCCGGGAATCGTTAACAAGTAAAAAATGATTAATAAGAAAACTGTATCGGAGGCATACGTCGACCGCGATTTGAGTTGGATGTACTTCAACCGCCGCATTTTGCAAGAAGCCTCTAAAAGCCGGGTCCCTTTGTTGGACAGATTGGGCTTTCTCGGGATCTATTCCAACAACCTGGACGAATTCTTCCGTGTCCGCGTGGCCACGCTCAACCGTATCGCCGAGTGTGAGGACAGAAGCCTGCGTGCCGAACGGGAGCACGCACGATCCCTTATCAAGCAGATCAACAAATTGAACAACCATTATTCAAAGGAATATGAGCATGCCATCCACGAGGTAACCCGTCGGTTGGGCGAGGAAAATATATTCTTGCTGAAAGAGGATGAACTGGATGAAAACCAGCAAAAGTTTATACGCCGGTTTTATCGGCAGCGGCTGAGTGGCTTTATCAGCCCGGTCTGGCTGTCGGCCGTGAAACAGCTGACCGACGAGGCGGATGAGAATATTTACCTTGCCGTCAAGATGCAGGCCAAGGACAAGAAAGGGAGCGACTATGCTTTGATCACGCTTCCGGTAGCTGAATGCGGACGTTTTATAAGCTTGCCCGACAAGGAAGGAAAAAGCTTCCTGATGTATTTGGACGATGTCATCCGCTATTGCCTACCCATGATTTTCTCCGGTTTGAGTTATGTCTCCTTCAAGGCATACGCGTTCAAATTCACCAAAGATGCCGAGATGGAGATCGACAATGACCTGCGCAACGGCATGTTGCAGAAGATTTCAAAGGGGATAAAAAGCCGCAAGAAGGGAGATGCCCTGCGGGTGATTTATGATGCGGAGATGCCCAAGGACCTGTTGAAGCGCGTCATGAACAAGTTGAACCTGGACAAGCTGGATACGGTTCTGGCAGGCGGACGTTACCACAACCACAAGGATCTGATGTCTTTTCCCGACTGCGGGCGCGAGGATCTGAGGTATCCGGTGTGGGAGCCTCTGATAAGACCCGAGCTGAACAGTGGCGAAAGCCTTTTGAGGCGGATACAGCAGGGAGACCGTTTCATTCACGTACCTTATCACAGCTTCGAATATTACATCCGCGTCTTGCAGGAGGCGGCTGTCAGCAAGGAGGTGAAAAGCGTAAAGACAACACTCTACCGCCTGGCCAAGGATTCCAAGGTGGTTAAAGCCCTTATTTGCGCCGCCCGCAACGGGAAAAAGGTGACCGTGGTCATTGAGTTGCTGGCACGCTTCGACGAAGCCTCCAACATCGATTGGTCCAAGAAGATGCAGGATGCCGGCATCCACGTCATTTTTGGGGTGGAGGGACTGAAGGTGCATTCCAAGATCACGCATATCAGTATGGGTTCGGGGAATGACATCGCCTGCATCAGTACCGGGAATTTCCATGAAGGCAACGCCCGCGTGTACACGGACTATATGCTGATGACTGCCGCCCGCAACGTGGTACGGGATGTGGACGCCGTGTTCACCTTCATCGAGAAGCCCTATTCGCCGGTCCGCTTCAAGGAGCTGCTGGTCTCCCCCAATGAGATGCGGCAGAAGTTTGTCCGGCTGATCAACGAGGAGATAAAGAACAAGCAGGCGGGCAAACCGGCTTATATCCGTATCAAAATCAATCACATTACAGATGTGGCCATGGTGAAGAAGCTCTATGAGGCATCCGCAAACGGGGTTCCCGTCGACCTGTTGGTACGCGGCAATTGCTCCCTGATGACAGGTATTCCCGTGGTGAGCGACAGAATCCGTATCAACGGCATCATAGACCGGTATCTGGAGCATTCGCGGATCTTCATCTTCGCGGCGGGTGGAGAGAACAAGACCTTCATCGGTTCGGCGGACTGGATGCCGCGCAACCTGGATAACCGGGTGGAGGTCGTCACTCCGGTTTACGATCCTCAGGTCAAAGAAGATCTATGGAAGGTCATTGACTTCGGGCTTCGAGACAATTGCCAGGGAAACATCGTCGATGGAACCGGAGAAAATCGCCCTTGGACAACGGAGGAAGAGGGAGATTTCCGCTCGCAGGAAGAACTATATAACGATTACAAATCACAAATTACGAATGGCTGATAACAGATGTTATGCCGCTATCGATATCGGCACCAATGCCGTGCGGCTGTTGATTAAAAAAGTGAAAGACAACGGGAAGTCGGTAAACAGACGCCTTTCCAAGGTGATGCTCTTGCGGGTGCCGTTGCGTCTAGGGTTCGATGTGTTCTCTTTGGGAGAGATTTCCGACGGAAAGACGATGAAATTACTCCGGCTGATGAAGGCTTTCCGCCAACTGATGAAAATTTATGAGGTGACGGACTACCGGGCTTGTGCCACCTCTGCCATGCGCGATGCCAAAAACGGCAAGCCTGTCATCAAGAAGATTTTAAAGGATACCGGCATCCATATCGAGGTGATTGGCGGAGAGGAGGAGGCGCGCATCGTCTACAACAACCATGTGGAATGCACGGAAGACCGTACCGGGAGCTACATCTATGTGGATGTCGGTGGCGGAAGCACGGAGATAAACCTGTTGATCGACGGCGAACTGACGCAGTCTCTTTCTTACAATATAGGCACGGTCCGGATACTGAGCAATGCCGTGGAGGAGGGGTGCTGGGAACGGATGAAGAGTGACCTGGTCCGCTTGACCGCCGATCACCGGAACATCAATATCATCGGTTCGGGTGGCAATATCAACAAGCTGTACCGGCTTGCCGACCTGAAAGACAAGAAGAATCTGCGCTTGCCTGTTCCGACATTGCAGGGCCTGTATGATGTGCTGGAGCCTCTTACGCCAGAACAGCGCATGGAGGAGTTTGATCTGAAAGCAGACCGTGCTGACGTGATCGTTCCCGCGGCCAAGATCTTTCTGACCATTGCCGAGATTGTCAAAGCCGAGTATATCCATGTGCCGGTCATCGGCCTGGCAGACGGTATCATCGACAGCCTGTACATCAAGAACCAGGAAGCTATTTCTCGTTCTTTTGCATCCAAATAACGTTTCCAATCCATCCGGAAAAAAGAAAAACAGGTATATATTCTATTTATGGTACAAAAGAATGTTTTCAAACTATGCATATTCGGCGCCTTGACGCTGGCTATGCCTATCAGCATCCACGCCTTGGGCAGGACCGAAACGGCTTCGATGAAGGTGGATGCTAATGTAGTTCCCGTAAAGGGAAAAGTGATCAATGAGCGAGGTGAACCGCTTATCGGGGTGAACGTGCGTGTCAAAGGTGCCGATACGGGTACCATCACGGATATAAATGGCCATTTCAGCCTTTCGATGCCTCAAGACGGGAAGCTGGTCTTCTCCTACATCGGTTACCGGGAGTCGGAACAGACGGCAGAGAACCGTGACGAATGGGTGGTGGTACTGGAAGAGGACGCGCAAGCGTTGGGCGAAGTGGTGGTGACTACTCAAAAGCGACGCCAGACCAGCATCGAGGTGCCGACTGCCGTCAGCGCATTGAGTGGTACCGCCATGGCGCGCCTCAACATCAAGCAAATGGATGAGATGGCTGCCTTCACGCCCGGTTTACAGGTGCAGATCCAGAGTCCCAACAACCCGGGTTACGTGATCCGCGGTGTGACGAGCGATGGGGGTGAAAGCTATTCCCAACCGCGCATTTCGGTATTCATGGATGGTGTTTCCATCTCCCGTTCGCAGGCTTCGGTGGTGGAGTTATACGACATGGAACGGATTGAAGTGGTGAAGGGACCGCAGGGGACCCTTTTCGGGCGGGGCGCGGAGATTGGCGCCATGCACCTGCTGCGCAACAAACCTGCGTCCCAATTGGGCGGGGAGGTCAAGCTGAATTACGGCACGCACAACCAGAGAGGAGCCGAGGGATACCTCAACACGCCCCTGAGCGAAAAGGCCGCCAACCGGTTCGCTTTCAGTTACGACGCACACGACGGGTATATCGACAACCTGGCGGGCGGGAGGCTCAACGGCAAAAGTGCCGTCGCCATGCGCAACAGCACGCGTCTCCTGGCCGGCGAAAACACAGTCCTGAACTTGGTTCTCGACTACCAGCATGACAACTATCCCGGCACCTCCTTCAAAAGCAACCTGCTGGCGCCACAGGGGGGCGACACCTCTCCCTTTACTGCCGCCTACCTGAACGGTGGGGAGGAACTGGGCATCAAACGCCATACCGGAGGGGCGGCCTTTACCGTCGACCACATCCTCTCGCCTACGCTCAAACTGACCGGCATCACCGGATTCCGTGCCTACAAGAGCAATGAGAAATTTGATGCCGATGGTACTTACCTCAACCTGCTCGACTGCCAGGAGAATGTCAAAGGCAATCAGTTCTCGCAGGAGCTGCGTCTCAACTGGGACAACGGCGGCAAGTGGGCAGGCTTTGTCGGAACCGGTTACTTCTACGAACATTCGCAACAGAATGTGCAACTGTATAGCAACCTGCAACAGACGTTGCCGTTGGTTGCGGGCGAGAGCTTCAAAAAGACGATCCAATCGCTCAACTTGCCTGCCACCGTCACCACCGGCGTGGTGCAGGGTGTGGGGGCGCAACTCGACCAGATCGCGGCAGCCTATCCGGCGTTTGCGCCGATCGTGGCCGGACTAAAAGGACAGCTGCAAGCCGCCATCCAAAACAATCTGAGCACAGCGTTGACAGGAGTGGCCGCCCAATGGGATGAGCAGATGAACGCATCTGCCTGGAGTGCTACGCCCGACTTCTACAACGACATCAACCATACGGTAAACAACGTGTTGGTACAGCTCTTCGGCAGCGATGGAGTGAAACCCTACCTGAGCCTGCTAGGAATGACCCCCGAAGCGGTGGCGGCGCAGATTACCGGCGATGTAAGCGCCTCGCTCACACAAGCCGGTCTGCCTGCCTACAGCAACGTGGCGATTCCCGACACGTATCAGGAAAATTCAACCAACTATGCCACCAACCAGGCGGTCGAACTGTTTGCCGACCTCACCTGGCGCATCACCAAGCGGTTGAGTTTCACCGCGGGACTGCGCGGCTCCTACGAGCATCAGCGCACCGGCTACTCCTCCACGTCGGAGAGTGCCCCGCTGCTTGGCTCTTCCTTGCTCTATCAGTCTTCGGACGGTAAGCGTGTATGGGAAAGCGGAGGCTACTACTCTTGGGTAGGGCGCGCCGCACTCAGCTACATGATCGGGCGCAACAACGTGTATGCCGGCATTTCACGCGGCAGGCGTCCCGCTGTCATCGCTTTCAACAACCGTCCCGATGAGGTCACCCGCCTGAAACCTGAAATCATCGTGAGCTACGAAGCGGGGGTAAAGGGTGTAGTGTTCGATAACCGGTTGAACTATGACCTCTCGCTCTTCTACTACGACTGGAGCCACTTCCAGAGCAGTCGCCTCGAAACCGACGAGAACGGTACGAAAAAGTATGTGGCGGACGATGCTGGCAAGGCGCACAGCCTGGGAGTGGAAACGGGATTGCGTTACACCTTCAGCCCTGTGTTCAGCCTGTTTGGCAACTATGCCTACATCGACGGGAAATTCAACGACGAGGACAGCGACGGGCACGCACAGGAATATGCGGGAAACCGTTTCCGCCTGACACCGAAACATTCGGCAGCCGTGGGTATCGATGTGACCCTGCCGGTAAGCCGGCAGGCTACCGTCTACTTCCGCCCTGCGTATAATTATAAGTCAAAGGTGTATTTCGAGAATGAGAACAGCGAGCTGCTCTCCCAGCAGGGATATGGATTGCTCAATGCCAATGCGGGGGTAGTGGTGAAGGCTGCCAAGTGCTATTATGAAGTGGGTCTGTTCGGCAAGAACATCCTCAACGAGAAGTACCTGGTGGATGCCGGCAACAGCGGCAACCAGATCGGCTTCCCCACATTCGTGGCGGGTACTCCCAGTGTGTTCGGCGCCTCTTTCAAAATAGGATTCTAACTATTCATACAACCCCGACATCCTTCGGAGCAGGTCGCGCATCTCCTCCCGAAGCGATGCCGGGCGTAACACCTCCACTCCCTCCCTATGCCATAACAAACGCTGGACAAGGTCGTACGACGGTCGCAGATAGTACCGGAACACGACATAATCATCCGCAGCTTCCAGCTCCTCTTGCGAAGGATGGAGCGGGACGGAACGCATATAATCGGCCTGGCTGCGGTAGACTTTCAAAACCACCTCTTCCGGCTGTTTGTCATCCCGGATAATGCCGAAGCAATCTCGGTAGAACCGGTCCGGCGTCATGTCGGGCGAAGGGGCCAGCTGTTTCTCTCCTATCCGCACCCGGCTCATCCGTTCCAACGCCAATACCCGCGTCTGGCTACGGTCCGGATATTCGCCGATCAGATACCACCGCTGTTCGAACATCCTGACAAAACAGGGAATCAGCTCAAAAGTAAACTCCTTCTCTTTGGCATAATAGGAGGTATAGTTGAAACAGACCGTCCGCCCCTTATCAATGGCATCCAACAATAGGTGCAACCATTCAACTCCGGTCGGTATCTCCTGCAACCGGATCTTCTCCCTATGTTTCAACGCCAATGCGGAAAGATTATTGACATGCAGGCTTCCCAGCAGGTATTTGAAGACCGCATTGTCCCGTATCTCCTCCGGATTCACCAGGCAATACTTCTTAAGGCGCGGATCGAAGTCGATATCGACCCGGAAGGTCAACGCGATATAGCGCCTGTCGCGGTCGAACGTCCGCGGCTGTATCTCCTCGCCCTCATAATTTTGCGAATAACGCAGGAAACGCTCGTTCAACTCCTTCAGCGAAGCATTCCCATAATCCATAAATGTGCTGACAATCCAAAGACAGCGCTCATACTTATTCATACGCTTGTATTATATCCACTGATGTTTCTGCTAATAATTCCCTATCTCTGCATTTCAATCTTCCCACGACCTGCATCTCCCGGCAAAGATACACTTTTTGCCCACTGCCTATACATTTTTTGCTCACTGCCTATATCCTTTTCACCAACCGGTCGTAGGCTGTTTTTACGGAACACCGGATGATGTTTGCCGGAACGCAGGAAGACCACCTTTAGGGAGTCCCTATTTTTCATCCCTGCCTCGGACACTTTTTGTCTCTCCCAACCGATTCCTTTGCGGGGAAAAGGAAAAATTGTTTTCCGATAAAACACAAAAAAGCGAGGATAGTAAGATGATAGATCAAATAAGATTGCTACATTTGCGACAATCCGTGACGGCTTCCCTGCGAAGAAAGCCCGGCGGAGGACATAAAAGAAGCAAAAAAGCGTTTACGATATTATTCCCGACTTAGGAAATCGGCAAAATTTTACTATCGGGGAATAATAGGCAACAAACGCTCATGCTGGTTTGTATATAATGAGAAGCCGCCCGGTTTCCCAACATACGACATAGGCGTGAGCTGTTGCTCTATTATCTTCGATAGTGGGTGTTTGCCGATACCTCTAAGTCAGATAATGAGCGATAGGCTTGCGCTTTTTATTTGCCTGATTTTATACGAATATATGTTTTGTTTACAAATAGCTTTTCGGTACATTTGCAGTAATTTCAAGTAGAAGCCAAGCGAGGCAATCGAACGGAAGGACATACTGAAAAGCGAAAAAGCGTTTACGATATTATTCCCAATCCAGAAAATCGCCAATTTTCAACAATCCGGGAATAGTAGGCAACAAATGCTTGCGCTCTACTGTATCTTTCTATGTCCCAGACAAGAAACATCACAGTATAGAGCGCGGGTTGTTGTTTGATTATCCGGATTGAAGGTGTTTGGCGATACCTCTGGATTGGATAATTAGGTAACAGTTCCCGCGCTTTTTTTATTGGGATAATTTAGAAAAGAATGCCGAACGATTGGGAACAAGGGAGGCAAGAAAGGAACTATGCTGGAAGACACTTTAATTACAATTGCTCAGACTCTGAGCTTAAAAAGTTTGATTGCAGAATTAAATCAAGTAAAGGCAAAGTCGTTGAGCGATGATGCTGAGCTTGTATTGCCTTTGGTAGGAGAGTTCAGTGCGGGAAAAACAACGCTTGTCAATGCCCTTACAGACAGTAAAAAACTGGAAACAGCTACACAGCCTACTACTGCTACAATCTATGAAATCCATTTTGGATGCGACAGGTGCCATGCTACTGTCGTTGGTGAGAACGGAGAGATGCGAGAGGTGGAAGATATAGCGGATTTGAAGAATGATAAGCTGACCGGATCGACAGTGGTAAACGTATTTGATACGTCCACCCGTATCCCTGCAACAACCGTATTGGTTGACACACCGGGATTGTCTTCTCCTGATCCAAAACATAAACAAACCCTTGTTGATTTCTTGCCGCAGGCGGATGGCGTTCTTTTGGTTACGGATGTCAATCAGCAAATAACGCGATCGCTGACGGATTTTATCGAAACGATGAAATTGGTCAAGCGTCCAATCTTTTTGGTTATCACAAAATGTGACACCAAGTCTTCCTCTGAATTGGATGCCGTGCGGCAATATATCAGTGAAAATATTCAACTGCCTTTGAAACAGATAGCTTGTGTTTCTGTTGCTACCGGTAATTTGGATGAACTGTACAATCTGTTGGATTCGATACAGAAAGATAAGGCGAACATTCTGAAGCAAGTGAATGCCCAACGGCTTAAAAATATAAGCAACAGGCTGTTGCAACACATTAATGAACTGTTACAGGCTTCTTCGTCTGACAAGGGACTGGATGAGGCTATCAGAAGACAAGAGTATGAATTAAAACGTCTGAATCAGAGTATTAATACATTGGTTGAATCTACCCGTGAAGACATTAATGAAAATAGCGTACAGTTATCCCGTCAGTTTGAAGACATTATTTCCGAGAAGTTGGATGTTTTGGTGGTTGGCAAAAGCCAAAATTTTGATTCCGATGCGATTTCGGTCATTAATAATACCAGCAGTCTGTTGATGAACGATTTCAGAAACAACATTCATGGCATCCTTCGTAAAAAGGCAAAGCAGCAAACGGAAAACACCATTCCGCTTCGATCGTTGGAGGAACTGGATTTATCCTCACTTTCCATTTCGGACATCAGCTATAACTTGGATTTGAATTCCATTGGACATACATACGACAGTATGATAGCCGACGGGGTAAAGATTGTCGCAGCAGCCATAGGTGCTGTGGCTGTTGTGGTCGGGACAGCCGGAACAGGGGGAGCGGCCGTGGCAGTCGGAAGTGCTGTTGACGTGGCTGATACAGTCAGTGATGTAGGTAGTATCATGTCGAACAACAAGACCGCCAACAGAATAGAAAAAGCGATTGATATAGCAAGCAGGACCGGTGATAAATTGAGTAGCATTGATGCGTGCAACCGACGAATAGGAGAACAGGTGGGTTGTCAAAAAGGCATAGTAGAATCCCTGGTAGGGTTCGTTACAGACAAAGGATGGGGAAAACCTCAACGGAAAAGAGCCATCCGCCAATATATGGAAGATACACTGATGCCTGAATTCAAACAGGCCATGAGTCGCATTGAACAACAACTGGTCTCTTCCATACAGGAAGTGTTGCATAGGGAAGCCTATGAAACTATTCAAGAGAAGACTGCGTCCTTAGAACAATTGAGAGAGGAACGGAAAGCCCAAAAGGACGATTATGAAAAAAGAATGACGTTGTTGCGAGATTACAAAAATCAGTTATTAACACTATAAATGAAGAATCTTAAAATGGTAGAATTTATATTAGGTACAGTGATCGGTGCCGGCGCCGGCATTTATGCAAAAGATAAATTGTTTGATAACAGTTCCTCAAAACTGCAAACTCTGCAACAAGAGATGGAACGGTTGTATGCGGAAAATGAAAAGTTCCACAAGCGAAACAAAGAAATGGAACGGCAGATAGAAGATTTGTTGGCGGAAAACCGGAAACTGAATAAACAGTATAAGAAAAAAGATGACGCTCACGATGATCTGGAAGATGATTTGCAGGATGCGAAGAAAGAAATAAAGAAACTCCGTATGCAGAATGATGATTTGTGCCAAAAGATACAGGAGTATAAAGCGGCATGTGAACATTATGAGCTGGAGATAGGACGTTTGAAAGATAAAATAAGAGATTGAAAATGGAGGTCCTGACGATAATATGGATAGTGGTTGCCGCTGTCGCAGGTGCTGCCCTGACTTACTTTTGGATTAGCCGTAAGAAAACTGATACGGGCAAGGGACAAGAGTGGTCGGTCGAAAGAGAACGGCTGGAAAAAGAGTGCGAGCAAAAGATTCTTGAAAGAGAAAAGAAAACTGAAAATATTAAAAGTAGCTATGAGATTTTACTCGCTGAGGCAAAAGCGAATATAGCCCGGTTGGACGGGCAATTGAAAAATTGCCTGGAAGGACATGTGGATGAAAACGTCAAAGAGCAATTGGCGGGGATTGACAAATTGAAGAAACAAATTAAGGACTTGCAAGACGAGATAGAAGACTGTGAAGATGATATTGACAATTACAAGAAAAAGTTGAAGAAGAAAGACGAAGAGAATGACGTTTTGCAAGAGCAATTGGATAAAGAAACAGAAAGTTCAAGGCTACTGCATGAAGAACTGGAAAAGGTTAAAGCAAAACTGGAGGATAAAGTCAATGAACTGAATTTGAAGGTAGAGTCTCTCTGTTTTGTGCAGGAAATACTCTCAGCCTCTCGTATAGGCGATACTGACATAAAGGCACTTTACAACAAGGTGGATAACTTGTATAATTTTATAGGGAGTGAGTTGCGGGATTGTATCAAAAGCGAATCCATAAATGGAGAAGAGGACTATTTCGGAAGCGGATTGGAAGAATGGGCGGTTACCGCAAAGAAACAATGGATTCGAAAGAAAACCAGTATTGCTTTTGTGGGTGAGTTTTCGGCCGGTAAAACTTCGATTGTAAACCGCATCTTGTCACAAGACAATCCCGACGTGCCCCTTCTGCCTGTAAGTACCAAAGCAACCACAGCCATTCCTACTTATATTTCGGGAGGTGTCAATACGCGTTACAGTTTTGTCACGCCGGATAATATTCAGAAGAATCTTAGCGAGGATACGTTTAAACGGGTGAATAAAGAAGTACTCGACCAGGTAAAGGGGGTATCTTCATTGATTCAGTATTTTGTAATGGCATACAAGAACCGGAACTTGGATAATCTGAGTATTCTGGATACGCCGGGATTTAATTCGAACGACAAGGAAGATGCAGAAAGAACCATCGGGGTAATCAACGAATGCGATGCTTTGTTTTGGGTATTTGATGTGAATGCCGGTACGGTCAATCGAAGCTCTATCCGTTTGATAAAAGAAAACTTGAAAAAACCATTGTTTGTAGTGGTCAACAAAGTTGATACGAAAGCAGAGACGGAAGTAAACAAAGTAGAACAATTGATTCGTAAGACCTTGCTCGATAACAATGTGCAGGTTCAAAAGTTTATCCGTTTTTCTGCTAAGGCTCCACTTGAAGATATGATGAATCCTATAAGAAGTGTTGCCCATAGAAGTTTGAGTGATCAATATACCGAGAAGCTAAGAGCGTTTGTGGATGGCAAGGCCAAAGAGTTAGAAAAAAAAGTAAAAGAAGCCTATGAAAGTTGGACTTCACTTTCCAATAAATGTGACGAATTGGATGCTGCCAGTAAAAGAACCATAGATCAGTTAAAGGAATATTGTAAAGACACTGAAAAAATTCCTCGCTGGGAAGAACATTTTTTCAGTAAAGACAGGTATGAAATGAATGAGGTTGAGTACTACAGGTTTGTTGAGTTTCTTAATCAGATCCGTAACGTTCAACTAAAAAAGCTATGTAGACTACATAAAGAGCAAGAAGAAGCTCGGGAAAAAGCCGGAAAGGCTAATGATGATTTAGTTAAAACGAGACGTGAATGGTGGAAAATGAAAGATTGCAAAGAACGATTGGATAAATACATCAGAGAATACGAAGAATTGAAGTAAGATAACTAATTATGGAACAGAATTTATTTGAAGAGTTACAAGACAAGAAACAAAGGCTTGTAGCATTGGCGACAAAAGCAGCCGAATATGGCTGGATAACAGCGGAAAGCCGGCAAGGAATCGTAAACAAACTGGAGAACGATGTCTTGACTATTGGAGTGATCGGACAAATGAAATGCGGGAAGTCCACATTCTTGAATTCTTTTGTCTTTGAAGACAATGTGCTGCCGGCGGCAACTACTCCTATGACAGCGGCCTTGTCCGTTATTACTTATGGAGAAAGTAAGAAAATAGTAGCCGAGTTTTATACAAAAGATGAATGGGAGGAACAGAAGTTGACAGCTTCCCGTTCATGGAGTGACGTACAGGGAAACGCATTGGAAGAATCGAAGGTAAAGGCAGCGAAGGAATTGGTGGAAAAGGCCGGCAAACTAGGCCCTACGCTTAACTCTTACTTGGGTAAGACGCAAGAAGACGAATTTGGCAATCTGATAGACTATGTGGGAGCCGACGGCAAATATATTTCCATTACTAAATCTGTAACTATCTATTATCCGAAGGAATACTTGAAGGGGGTAGAGATTGTTGATACTCCGGGATTCAACGATCCGATTGTTTCTCGCGAGGAACGTACCAAGGCGTTTTTGAAAAAAGCGGATGTGGTGTTGATGATGCTTTATGCCGGCCGGCCTTTTGATGCGACAGACAGGGAAATATTGTTTCAAAATGTACGGCAGTGTGGAATAGGGAAAGTTATTATCGGAATCAATAAATACGATATCCCATACGAAAACGAGGAGACGGAAGATGAAATAAAAGAATATGTGAAACAGGAGATCCGTAAGGCATGCAAAATGTGTGAGGATGATTCCTTGTCTGAAATATTGAAACAGGCGGAACCTATACCATTGTCCGCCGAAATGGCTTTGTTGTCAGAGCTGCCGATGAGCAAAATCACAGCCAATGAGGATTTCCAGTTCGCATGGAAACGTGCTTGCCGCATTTTTGAAATCAGTAGCCAAAGCCAAATGCGTGAAAAGAGCCACTTGGGCAAGTTAGCCTCAGCTGTGAAACAATTAGCAGAAAATGAAAAAGAAAAAATTCTTTTTGCAAAGCCGGTGAATGCCATCATGGCAGCAGGTAATGGCAAAAAGATGGAAGTTGAGAAATCGCTTCGCGAATACGAGGGTATGATGATAAATTTGGGAAAGCCGGACAAGGAATTGGAAGAAAAAAAAGAAAACTTGGAAAAGGCAAAACGTAGGCTGAATAAAAAAATAGATCTTCTTGGGTGCGACATTGATAATAGCTTCGAGCAAATTATCCGCAAAGGGAAAAACGAAATGGAAGATGAAGTGGATAATTCATGCAGGAAAATGCAGAAAATCATAGACAATTGGGGACGATTGGAGGATATAGAGAAGATTTCTCCAAAGCTGGATGGAGTGAAACAAACTTTGTTAACCCGTACCTTGAAAAGGAAGGTGGAAGGGTTAAGTGATAAGGCCAAAACAGAAATAAAGAAATGTGTTCGCGATTTTATGGCAGAAGTGGATGACGTGCTGATGAAATACGTGCCTGATTTCGATCCCGGTGATTTTATGAAAGAACTGGAGCACAAAATAAATTTGGATATAGAGAATGAAGATATGTTTTCATTCGATAGTTCCACCGAAGATGAGAACTATGGATGGAGTGAATTCATCTTTCGTCTCTTAAATAAAGCGATGTGGGGAGCTTTAGGATTGGCAGGAAACGTGTTGAATCACAGTGAAAATGTAAACAAGCTTCATCAATATGTAAATTCTATCAGTGGTGAATTTAATCCGACTCCCTTTTTAGAGACTATTTACAAAAACAAAGATAAAATCATCGATTCGGTTAAAGACAGTTTCTTTACAGAGTTGATTGAGCCTATGATACAACAAATAGACGACATTCGTTCGCAAGCAGGTTCCAAAGAAGCCAAATTGGCAGATGCGAAAACGAAAGCAGATATGCTACGCAAGCAAAAAAGTAAAATGGAGACGGAAATGAACGAAATGTTAACGCTTAATTGGATTTGATTTTCGATTTGCAGGCAGCAAGTATTTTCAACCGGCATAAATCTGTTATTTATCAACAATATCAAACAATATAGTGCTAATTTTTAAATTAAAGTAGTATGCCATTATTTAGAGTAACTGTAAAACAGTCAAAGAATGCCAACGGCATTCGTGTGGAAAAAGGAATGAGTGTAGAAGTAGTAACTTTAACCATGAGTAATCCATTGACAACGAACGGAGGTCAGGCTGTAGTCGATGCCTTTTATCGCATCTATGGGATCGATGCTAAAAAAGCAGGCATTTTGTCTACCGTTTATTTGGATGTGGTGAAAATAGGATGAACGCATCTGCATTTCTTAAAGGCTTGCCAGTATTCATGGGAAATACATGGCAAGTCCTTTAGCAATAGTCCGTTAAAAATATAAATATCAGCTAAGTCAGCGAAAGAGTACCGTCCCAAGCATTGGGACTGATAACTCCCATGCCTTGGGAGTGTACTGTCCCAGCACCTGGGACAAAGGACCTCTAGCCCTCTTTCTTCAAGACATCAGGCTGAGACAAAATCCAAGTTTCTGCTTCTTGAATCATAAAAAATGTATTGGAGGAAACGATATCCGTCACGCGATTAGGCTTTGTTTCGTATAAAAAGCATCTTAGGTCCATCCCTCAAGTATCTTAGGTGCGTTGGCAAAGTATCTTAGGTGAGTGGCGCAAGTCTCCTAACATACTTTTTTGCTCAGCCTTCGTCGCATTGGGGCGTGTTGGTAAGCATGACCTTCTCAAAAGATAGCCCCCACCCCCACAACTTTTCTATAGAGTCTATTTAAGTCTTATCACTTACCCCGGGGTCGGGAAGTTTGACGATAATATTCCTCAGATCCGCCCCGGACACATTTTGGAATACCCTTAGTCCGAACTCTGGTATTACCGCGAGTACATGATCGAATATATCCGCTTGGATTCCTTCGTATTCGACCCATACCTTATTGGATGAAAAGCAATAAAGCTCGATGGGGATACCTGTCTCAGTCGGTTGTAAATGCCTTACCATGCAGACTAATTCCTCGCTTACTTCCGGGAGGCTTCTTAGGTAACGTACGAGATAAGCGCGGAAGACTCCCAGATTTGTCAGTCTACGTCCATTCACTCCCGTGGGACTGTCGATGTAATCCGCGATAAGAGAGATCTTGCGGAATTTCTCTAGCATTTCCGGGGTGCAAAAATGTACGCTGTTCATATCGATATTGATAGAGCGCTTGATACGACGACCCGGGGATTCGCTCATCCCTCTCCAATTCTGGAAAGCGTCGCTTACCAAGGCGTAAGGAGGGATGGTCGTAATGGTATTGTCAAAGTTTCTTACCTTCACGGCGTTCAATGTCACCTCGACAACCGTGCCGTCCGCACCATGTTTACTCATCGTGATCCAATCCCCTGCCCGGAGCATATCATTGGCGGATAACTGGATGCCGGCGACGAAGCCTAAGATCGTATCCTTAAAGACCAACATCAAGATAGCGGCGGACGCACCCAATCCGGCCAGTAAAGAAACCGGGGATTTGTTGATCAGGATACTGATAATCAATATCACCCCAATAAAGAAAACCGTGACCTGCAGGATCTGTATGAAGCCTTTTAACGGTTTGTTCTTAAAGGAATCTTTTTGATTATAGATCTCGTGGATCAGATTTAAGGAAGCGTTTATAAACCTTAAGGAGACCGCTATGATATAAATCTGGCAAAGTTTTTGGAGCGCGATTAGAATCCTCGGCGTCTCTTCGGCCGAGAAGGCGAATGGTAACAAGAGATAAATCAATAGGGCCGGGATCATATGCATCATCTTATTGATGATCTTGCGATCCACGATTAAGTCGTCCAGTTGATTCTTCGTCTTCCTCGCCAATCGTTTGAACATACCCAGGAAAATATACCGGCAACTGTAATCGATCCCGACGGTGACGGCTACAATAAGTAATAAGATCACGATATTGTCCAGGTAACTGGAATTTTCGCTTATCAACCCCATTTGAACCAATAAGTTATATACCCATTCTTGTATCTTGTTCATAAATACGATTTTAAACTTTAAGTAGATAATCCGGAGACGAAGATAGGAAAAATAATTCAAACGCCATCGCGGGCAAGGCATATACGAAATGCCCCTTTTGTTAAGATTGCTTGCAGATGTAAGCGTATTAATCCAATTGAAAAATGTACCTTTGTGAAATAATATAAATTTAAATGGATTCCATGAGATCTCTGTTGTCAACCTCAGATTTTCTACAGGTACGAGAGCATAAATTAAGTAATGATTTGACGGTATGGTTGAATGAGGACCATAGCCAACCTAAGATATTCGGAGCCGTAGTCGTAAAAGCCGGAGCTAAAGATTCCCCAAACACAGGTATCGCGCATTATTTCGAGCATATGATGTTCAAAGGAACGGATAAGATCGGGACGATCGACTATGCGTCCGAGAAAGTCTTGCTAGACATTATCGCCGAGAAATATGACGCTTTGGCGGATACCGAGGATCCCCATACGCGTGCCCACTTGCAGCAAATCATCAACGACCTGAGCGTACGCGCCGCCGAATATGTGATACCGAATGAGTTCGACCGGTTGATCTCTCGTTTCGGCGGAACAAAGTTGAATGCCGGGACCTCTTACGACTATACCTTATATTTCAATACATTCTCTCCGCAATATATCGCCCAATGGGCCGAGATCAATAGCGAGCGTTTGGTGAATCCCGTGTTCCGTCTTTTCCAGAATGAGCTGGAGACGGTCTATGAGGAAAAGAACATGTATGGAGATGCGATGGCCAGCGTTGCCATCGAGAAATTGACAGAGCGTTATTTCTATCCGCATCCGTACGCGTATCCGATTATCGGAAGCGCGGAGAACCTGAAGAATCCCCGTCTTTCGGAGATGCGCCGATTCTTCGAGAAATACTATGTCGCTTCCAATATGGGATTGATCTTGAGCGGGGATTTCGATACGGAGGAGGTCTTGCCCATCCTGGAGTCTACTTTCTCCCGGATCCGAAAAGGAGCGCCGCCCCACCGGGATATCGTCGCGCTTCCACCATTCGAGGGGCGGGAGAAAGTGAGTGTGCGCATTCCGATGCCTTTCGTGAAAATCATGGCGTTGGGATTTCGGGGAGTTCCCGCGAATCATCCGGATCAAGTAGCGCTCAATGTGGCCGTCTCTTTATTGAACAACTCCAACGGTACGGGATTTTTGGATAAGCTGACGGTAGATCATAAGGTAATGGGGGCGATGGCGGTGAACCAAAGTATGAATGAGGCCGGAATATTAGGCTTGTTGGTATTTCCGAAGTTCTTTTTCCAGACGTACGCGGCGGCCGAGAAATTGGTATGGAAACAAATCAACCGTATCCAGGAGGGTGATTTCAGCGATGAGATGTTCCAAAGCCTGAAATTGGAACAGAAGCGCGAATATGCCTCCAAGCTGGAAGATATAAACTCGAGGGCCGAGGTGATGATGCGTATTTTCTCGCAAGGGAAAAGCTGGCAGGCCTATTTGGAGGAGGTCGCCCGCATCGATGCCCTGTCGAGAGAAGACGTGATCGAGGTCGCCAAGAACTATTTCACGGAGAATTACATGTACGTCACGAAGAAGACCGGACGCTATCCGAAAACGATCTTACCCAAGCCGGGTTATTTACCGATCATACCGAAGAACTCCAATGCCTCCTCCGCGTACGTGGAACGTCTGGAAAAGATACCCGTGCAAGAGCTGAAACCGCGTTTTCTCGATTTTGAGAAAGACGTCGAGGCCGTATCCTTGCGTCCGCTTGTCACGTTGTATAAGACGCCTAATCCCGTAAACGACATATTCTCGCTGACATTCTCTTATGGCGTGGGGCAGTTGGAGCTTCGCGACCTTGATAAGTTGTCCGCTTATCTGCCTTTCGTGGCTACGGAATCGATGTCTTTCGAGCTCTTTCGGGGTAAATTGCAGGAACTGGGCAGTACCCTGACTTTCGATTCCACGGATTCCGCGTTCCTGATGGTGGTGAATGGCTTCGACGAGCATTTTACCCGGACCATGGCTTTGGTCGGCGATTTCTTGCGGCACGCCAAGCCGGATGACAAGAAGCTACGGCAGATCGTGGACGAGGCGAAGGTAGCGGAGAAATCGTTGTTCAATTCCAGCGAGAGCGTAGCCGACATGCTGTTAGAGAAGGTCCTATTCGGGGAGCGGTCCCGCTATCTGACCAAATTGTCGTTCGCCGAGATCAAGAAACTGAAAGGAAAGATGCTGCTGGACACTTTCCGCGAGGTGCGCACGGTCGCTTGCGACCTGCATTATTGCGGCACCTTGCCGACGGAGGAGGTCGCCCGGCAGATCCAGCGGCATGTACCGTTGGAGGAGGTAAGCCTTCCGTCGAACGTTCCCTATATCCGCGATCTCGCGAGGTATGATAAACCGACTGTCTTTTTCATGGACATGGAGAATGTCGCGCAAAGCATAATCTACGCCTATATGTACGTCGATCCGTTAAAGACCAGGGAGGATCGCTCGGTCTCCCGGTTGTTCAGCGCCTATTTCGGAGGGGATATGTCGTCTTTGATGTTTCAGGAGATCCGCGAGTTTCGTTCGTTCGCCTACCAGGTGAACGCCCGTTTGAGACATCCGCCCTTGAATCGCTCGGAGAAGCCCGCCAGTTTCGTGATGAAATTGGCCACACAGGCGGATAAGGCGATCGACGCGATGGAAGTGCTGGAGCGTCTGGTGCGCGACATGCCGGAGCGTCCGGAACGGGTGGAGTCGGTGAGGCAGACGATTCGCAACGGGATCAACAATGAATATCCGACCAGCCGATCGCTCTCTTTGCGGATCGCCGGTTTCCGGCGCGAGGGATACGAGAGCGATCCGAACAGGGATTATCTGGAGGCGATCGACCGGATGACGCTGGAGGATATCCTCCGTTTCTACAGGCAGAACATACAAGATCATTTGATGATCTACGCGATAGTCGGCGATTCAAAGCGTATGGATATGGAGAGACTCTCCCGGTTCGGGCAGATCGTCAAGGTAACAAAGAAAGAGATTTATCGATGACGCGTCGTAAGGAGATACGCGGGCAAGAGCGTCGCCCCGTAAGAGGGGAGCGCGAGGTCCCGGCGATATCGCGATCATATCTTGTCAGGAATAGTTGTTCTTTCGATTATTATTGTAACTTCGCGACGTAAATAACGAAAGAAATGAAAATAATGACCGCGTTACATCACCATCCTTGCCACAACGGACAATAGTTCGGTGAGCCGGATGGTATGTACTCCTGGTAAAAAGACAAAGGCTTGCCGTTTCGCGGTAGGCCTTTTTTGGTTGTTACATAAAAACAAGAGATAGCTATGTTGAGAATCGCTGTACAATCGAAAGGCCGTCTGTACGACGAGACCATGATGTTGCTTGAAGAAGCGGGTATTAAACTGAACAGGGGCAAACGCATCCTGTTGCTGTCGGCGAAGGGATTTCCGGTAGAGGTATTGTTCCTGCGCGACGACGATATTCCCCAGTCCGTGGCCAACGGCGTGGCGGATATCGGTATTGTCGGAGAGAACGAGTATGTAGAGAAAGGGCAAGCGGCGGAATTGATCAAGCGCTTGGGCTTCAGCAAGTGCCGCCTCTCCCTGGCGATCCCGAGAGACGAGGCGTACGGGGGGGTCGGGTGGTTCGAGGGAAAGACGATCGCCACCTCCTATCCCGCGATCCTGTGCGCTTTCCTGGAAGCGCGGGGCGTGAGGGCGGACATACACGTGATCAGCGGCTCCGTGGAGATCGCCCCAGGGATTGGCCTGGCGGACGCGATCTGCGATATCGTAAGCTCCGGCAGCACCTTGGTAAGCAATCAGCTGAAAGAGGTGGAGGTGGTCCTTCCCTGTGAGGCTTTATTGATCGCCAACAAGAACCTGTCCGGGGAGAAGCGGGAGATCTTGGACGAGTTGCTGTTCCGCTTCGAGGCGATCCAAGTCGCCGAGGGCAAGAAGTACGTGTTGCTGAACGCGCCGAAAGAGAGGCTGGACGCGATCATCGAGGTGCTTCCCGGCATGAAGAGCCCGACCGTCACGCCCCTGGCCGACGACGCGTGGGTCTCGGTCCAATCCGTGATCGCCGAGAAGCATTTTTGGGAAATTATCGGTAAACTGAAATCGTTGGGAGCCGAGGGCATCCTGGTGCTCCCGATAGAGAAAATGATCATATAGTATGGAGATTGTAAGATATCCCGGGCGCGCGGAATGGGATGCGCTGACCCGGCGTCCCGCGTTGGATGTGACCACCCTGTTCGGCACGGTCCGCGCGGTACTGGACGAGGTACGCGAGCGGGGCGACGCCGCCGTGAAAGCCTATGAGGAGCGGTTTGACAAGGTGCGCCTCGCCACCCTGCGCGTCTCGGAGGCGGAGATGCGGGAGGCGGAAGCCCAGGTCGCCGACGAGCTGAGACGGGCGATCTGCGCGGCCAAGGCGAACATCGAGAAGTTCCACGCCTCGCAGCGTTTCGAGGGAAAGCGGGTGGAGACCGCTCCGGGCGTCACCTGCTGGCAGAAGGCGGTGGCGATCGAGAAGGTCGGTCTTTACATCCCGGGCGGCACGGCGCCCCTGTTCTCCACGGTATTGATGTTGGCGGTACCCGCGCGGATCGCCGGATGCCGGGAGATCGTATTGTGCACGCCTCCGGACCGGGAGGGGAGGGTACATCCCGCCATCCTGTTCGCCGCACGGGTCGCGGGCGTGGATAAGATCTTCAAGGCCGGGGGGATCCAGGCGATCGCGGCGATGGCCTACGGGACGGAGTCGGTCCCCAAGGTGCATAAGATCTTCGGTCCCGGCAACCAGTACGTGACGGCGGCGAAGCAATGGGTAAGCCTCAAGGAGGTCGCCATCGATATGCCCGCCGGGCCGTCCGAGGTGGCGGTGATCGCGGACGAGACGGCGAATCCCGACTTTATCGCCGCCGATTTCCTCTCGCAGGCCGAACACGGGGCGGACAGCCAGGCGATCCTCGTGACCGCCTCGGAGGCGATCGTGGCGCCCGTGGCCCGCGCCATCCGGGAGCAGCTCGACCGCCTGCCCCGGAAGGCGATCACCGAGAGCGCCTTGGCGCACAGCCGCATCATCCTGTTGAGAGACTGGCGGGAGGTCGTGGACTTCACGAACCGGTATGCCCCCGAGCACTTGATCATCCAGACCGCAGATTACGCCGCCGTCGCGGAGCGGATCGAGAACGCCGGCAGTGTCTTCATGGGGCCGTATACGCCCGAGAGCGCGGGCGACTACGCCTCCGGCACGAACCATACCTTGCCGACCAACGGCTATGCCAAAGCCTACAGCGGCGTGAACCTGGACAGCTTCATCCGGAAGATCACCTTCCAGGAGATCACCGCCGACGGCATCCGCACCCTGGGCGACACGATCCGTACGATGGCGGAGGGCGAGCGCCTGGAGGCCCATCGCGAGGCAGTAACCATTCGATTGAACACGATATGAGAGATTTGAAAGATTTAGTAAGACCGAATGTCTGGAATTTGAGGCCCTACTCATCCGCGCGCGATGAGTTTCATGGGAGCGCCTCCGTTTTTCTGGACGCGAACGAGAATCCGTGGAACGCGCCGTATAACCGTTATCCCGACCCCTCGCAGTGGAAACTGAAGGATCGCCTGGCCGCGCTGAGAGGCGTGAGCCGCGACTCGATCTTCCTGGGCAACGGCAGCGACGAGGCCATCGACCTGGTGATCCGCGCCTTTTGCGAGCCGGGGCAGGATGGCGTGGTGGCGATCTCGCCGTCGTACGGCATGTACGAGGTGGCCGCGGAGGTGAATAACGTGGAGTGTCGCAAGGTCTCCCTCAACGCCCGCTTCGACTTGGACGCCCGGCGCGTGCTGGAGGCGGCGGATGAGTGGACCAAGGTGATCTTCCTCTGCTCCCCCAACAACCCCACCGGCAACAGCTTGGACCGCGGCTCGATCTACAAGATCCTGAAGAACTACGAGGGGATCGTGGTGATCGACGAGGCGTATATCGACTTCTCCGCGTATCCCTCTTTCCTCAGGGAATTGTCCGGGTTCCCGAATCTGGTCGTGCTCCAGACCCTGTCGAAGGCCTGGGGCGCGGCGGGCATCCGCCTGGGCATGGCCTTCGCCTCGCCGGAGATCATCGCCGTATTGAACAAGATCAAGTATCCCTACAACGTCAACCGGCTCACGCAGGAGAAGGCCCTGGAGCTCTTGGGCGACGAGGCGACCATGCGGCGCCGGGTGGGCGAGATCCTCAAGGAGCGCGACCGGCTGGCCAGGATCCTCTCCCGGCCCCCGTTCTCCTACCGGGTATATCCCTCGGACGCGAATTTCGTGTTGGTGAACGTCGGCAGGGCGGAGGCCATCTACAAGGAGCTGCTGAGGCGGGGGATCGTGGTGCGCAACCGCAACAGCGTGCAGGAGTGCCGGGGCTGCCTTCGCGTCACGGTCGGTACGCCGAGAGAGAATGACCGCTTGTTGGATGCGATGAGGAGGATAAGGCTATGAGCGCGCGGAAGAGAGTCCTGTTTATCGACCGCGACGGCACGCTCGTCGAGGAGCCGCCCGCGGATTATCAACTGGACAGCCTGGAGAAGCTGGCGTTCGTGCCGAAGGTGATGCGCAACCTGGGCTTCATCCGCGAGCGGATGGATTTCGAGCTCGTGATGGTCTCCAACCAGGACGGGCTGGGCACGCCCGCCTTCCCTGAGGAGACCTTCTGGCCGGCCCACAACCTGCTGCTGAAGACACTGGAGGGCGAGGGGATCGTGTTCGACGAGATATTGATCGATCCCTCCCTTCCTGAGGAGAATTCCCCGAACCGCAAGCCGCATACGGGGATGCTCGCGAAGTACATGACGGGCGCGTACGACCTGGCGCGTAGCTACGTGATCGGAGACCGCCTCACGGACATGGAGCTGGCCCGCAACCTGGGCGCCAAGGGCATCTGGCTGCGCCCGGCGTGGGAGGGCGCGGAGGCGGAGCTGGCGGCCTACGCCACCCCCTTGTCGCCCGTCTGCGTCGCGACCGACTGGGACCGGATCGCCGAGTACCTGTTCGCCGGCGAGCGGCGCGCGGTCGTACGGCGAACCACGCGGGAGACGGATATCTACGTGGAGTGGAACCTGGACGGGACTGGAAAGACATCGATCGACACCGGGCTGGGTTTCTTCGACCACATGCTGGACCAGATCGGCAAGCATTCCGGCACGGACCTGACGGTGCGCATGAAGGGCGACCTGAACGTCGACGCACATCACACGATCGAGGATACGGCCCTCGCCCTCGGCGAGGCCATACGGGAGGCGCTGGGCGATAAGCGGGGGATCGAGCGCTACGGCTATTGCCTCCCGATGGACGACTGCCTCTGCGGCGTGGCGCTGGATTTCGGCGGCCGTCCTTGGTTGGTCTGGGACGCGGAGTTCCGCCGCGAGAAAATAGGGGATATGCCCACGGAGATGTTCCTCCATTTCTTCAAGAGCCTGAGCGACGCGGCCCGCATGAACCTGAACATCCGCGCCGAGGGCACGAACGAGCATCACAAGATAGAGGGCATCTTCAAGGCCCTGGCCCGCTCGATCCGGATGGCGATCCGGCGGGATATTTACCGCTTCGAGCTGCCCAGCACGAAGGGGATGTTGTAAAAAAGGCCTCCCGAGGCCTCGGGAGGTCTGCCCAGCTCCGCGGCCGCATACACCGCCGCGATCCGCGCGGTCGGGTGGAATGATCGCGAGTAGAAGATAATTTCCCGTGCGGGCGGGTGGGTGGGCTATTTTCATTACCTTTGCCAGACAACGACAAACGTGTCGGTTTTTGTAGGTTAAATGAAGCGTAAAATGAGAAACAGAAAACAAGCGTTGCTGGTAGCGGGCTGTTTATGGGCTGCCGCTACATCGTTCGCCCAGACCGAGAAGGGGGACTGGGCGCAGTTCGGCCGTTACGCCGAGGCTAACAAGACGGTGAAAGTCCCTTCGAACGTGGTATTTATGGGAAACTCCATCACGGACGGATGGTGGCCGGCGGACTCGGCCTTCTTCATCCGGAATGATTTCGTGGACCGGGGGATCAGCGGGCAGACCACCTCGGAGATGCTGGTCCGTTTCCGCCAAGACGTCATCAACCTGAAGCCGAAAGCCGTGGTGATCCTGGCGGGAATCAACGATATCGCCCACAACAACGGCGCGATCGCCCTGGAGAACGTCTTCGGGAACCTGGTCTCCATGGCGGAGCTGGCGAAGGCGAATCATATCCAGGTGATCTTCTGCTCGGTACTGCCGGCTTACGACTTCCCGTGGCGTCCGGGCATGCGGCCGGCCGGCAAGGTGATCCAGCTCAACAAGTGGATCAAGGCGTACGCGGACGCGAACGGCCTGACCTACGTAGATTATCATTCCGCCCTGAAAGACGAGCGAGACGGACTGCCCGCCAACCTGTCGAAAGATGGCGTGCACCCGACCCTGGAGGGCTACAAGATCATGGAGGAGATCGTGCTGAAGGCCATTCGCGAGACCGTGAGGTAGGGTTCGTGCGGGCGGTGCCTGTCAAGGGATAGGGAGGACAGGAATCTGAAAGAAGGGGAAAACAGCGATTGTTTTCCCCTTCTTCTCTGAGATACCCCTTACCGGATAAACGATCCGTCTCACTCGATCCTGAGGCTGTGCTTTACCGGAGTGAGCGTAAACGTGAACACCTGGTCGCCGTAAGGGATCTGGTATTCCGGAAGCGGGACGGCTCCCCAGCTGTTCACACAGCCCAATCCCATCTGCGCCTTGTCGATACAAAGGTTGGTCAGGTCCGCCTCCTCTACCTCGGGCGTGTGTCTTTGATCCTTCCGCGCGCCGTCGTCCAACGACTCGATCGTATAATGCAAGGCGGAGGCCGAGAATGGGGCGGAGGCTACGATCTCGATGCCGTTGCCGGCCTCGTTCAGCATTTTCCACCAGCGGATATCCGATTTCGTCCCCGTCTCTTGCGGACGGATGTACGCGTAGAACTGCTCGTCTACGGTCTGGCGGTAGATGGCCAGGTTGGCGTTGCCCTTACGGTCGCTGTAATTCTCCTGGGGACCGCGGCCGTAGTATTCGATATGCTCGAAAGATCGCGGCATCGGCATTTGCATACCGAAGCGGAACATGGGGGATACCTTGGCGTGCTTGTCGGCCGTCATCCGCTGGGTGACCTGGATCGCGCCCCTGTTGTTGATCACGTACGTCAGGTGCAACCGGGCGGATACGGTCGGCATGTCGTAAGCGGCCTCTACGATCACGAGCTTGTTCTCCGTCCGTTGGCTCAGGGAGGCCAGCTTCATCTCCGGATGCTTCCACGCGGCGTACTTGATCTGTAGGCCGGCACCGAAATCATTGTCGGTCGGGGCGCGCCAGAAGTTGGGCGTCAAGGCCGCTCCCTCCTGGATCAGGTCTTGGCCCGCTACCTCGTATTTGACCAGGTAACCATTCGCGCGGTTGAACTCGGCGCGGAAATCGCTACCCTCCACGATCAGGTAATTCGCGTCGTTCGCCCGTACGGCCGGTGCCTCGGTCTCGACAGTGGCGCTCTCCACGTTCCTCAATTCCATCGATGGCGCCTTGTAGGGGTTCAGCGTCAGCTGATCCTTGGCCACGGTATGCCCGGCAGGCAATAAGCCCTCGCGGTTCTTCAATTTATACGATACGTTCAGCAACCACTCCGCGCACGCGCAAGTCTCGCCCAGGTCCAAACGGATCGCCGCGGTCTGCTGAGGCGCCACGTTCAAGTCGTCGATGCGTCCGCTACGGACCACCTTGCCACCCTTCAGTACCTCCCATTCCAGGTAATAAGCGGAGAGGTCGCGGAAGAATTTCTCGTTGTAGACCTTGATCTCGCCCTTCGTCAGATCGCCGGGGGTGGTCCAGATATCCTGGTAATAATACCCGACCTCATACATGTGCGGGTTCGGGACGCGGTCCGGGCTGACCAGGCCGTTATCGCAGAAGTTATTGTCGCTGGCGTCGAACTTGTTGAAATCGCCGCCGTACGCGTAAATCATCTTCCCGTTCTTGCCGGTCCAGCGTACGGATTGATCCACGAAGTCCCATATGAAGCCGCCTTGGAATTTCGGGTATTTACGGATTAAGTCCCAATACTCTTTGAAACCTCCTTGCGAGTTTCCCATGGCATGGGCGTACTCACATTGTATCAAAGGCTTCCGCATGGTGTTATCCTCGCAGTACTTGGCGCAATCCTCGTAGGTGTAATACATCGGGCAGAAGATATCGCTCTTCCCGTCCTTCCCGGCCTGCTCGTATTGCACGGCCCGGCTGGGATCCTCGTTTTTGATCCAGTCGTAAGCGGCCTCGAAGTTCGGGCCGTATCCCGCCTCGTTCCCCAAGGACCAGAAGATAATGCTCGGATGGTTGAAACCGCGCTGGACATTGCGTTGGTTGCGTTCCAGGTGCGCTTTCTTGAAGGAGGGGTTCTTGGCCAACGTCTCCTTGCCGTATCCCATTCCGTGAGACTCCACGTTGGCCTCGGCCACGACATAGATACCGTATGTATCGCAAAGATCGTACCAGAAGTTATCATCCGGATAGTGGCAGGTACGAACGGCGTTCAAATTGAATTTCTTCAGGAGCTGTATGTCCTGTATCATGCGCTCGCACGAGATGACATAACCGCCGTCGGGATCCAACTCATGACGGTCGGCGCCCTTGAAAAGGACCGGTTGCCCGTTCACGAGTATCTGGGCGTCCTTCAATTCGATCTTCCGGAAACCTACCTTCACGGGGATTACCTCGATGGTCTTGTCTCCCTCCTTTAACGTAGCCCGCAAGGTATACAGATAGGGGGTCTCTGCGGTCCATTTGCGAGGGGAGGCGACCTCTATCGTCGCGTTGACCTTGCCGGAAGCCTCCAAGGAGCGGGTGGCGACGGCTTTGTTCCGGGCATCCAACAGCTCAAGCTCCACCGTACCTTTACCCTTCAGGGTCAGGCCGACGGCCAACGAGCCGTTTTGGTATTGAGCGTCCAGATCCGGGGTCACGCGTATGTCGGCGATCTGCCGCTTGGGATTCCGGGCGTATAGATAACAATCGCGTCCGACACCACTGTAACGGAAGAAGTCCTGGTCTTCCAGATACGTGCCGTCACACCAGCGGAACACCTGGAAAGCGATCAGGTTCTTTTGTCCCGGTCTCAGGTAAGGCGTCAGGTCGAACTCCGCTTCCAGCTTGCTGTCCTCGCTATAGCCTACGTACTTCCCGTTTACCCACAGATACATGTTGGAGGTGACGGAGCCGAAATGGGCGATGATCTCTTTTCCGTTCCAGTCGGCGGGGACCAGGATCTCGCGACGGTAGGATCCCACGTGGTTATCGACGATAGGGACCTCGGGCGGGTTGTTCTTGAATTGCTCGCGCCAAGCGTAACCGATGTTCACGTAGAGCGGATCTCCATATCCGTTCAGCTCCCATACACCGGGCACGGGCATATCGTTCCATCCTTTGTCGTTGTAATCGCTCCTCCAGAAATCGGTAGGACGAGCGTCGGCGTTCTTTACCCAGAAGAATTTCCAAGAGCCGTTCAAGGTCATGAAGTTCCGGGATTGTTCCTTGGCGCCCTTCGCCGCCGCCTCGGCGCTCTCGTAGGCGAAGAAATGGGCGTGCATCGGGGCACGGTTTACGGCGTTGACCTCGGGGTCTCGCCACTCATTCGACTGGGCTGCCGCTGCGAAAGCCAAAGCGGCAAACAGTCCGGTCATCAGTTGTCTTTTCATGCTATTTCGTTTTTAATCTGCTTTATGAAGTCACAAAACTAAGCATAAAATTCTGGGTATGGCAATAATTCCGGCGGAAACTGGCTACGAACATATACGATTATTTCTTACCTTTGCGACCCGTCACTTATTCAGATCGGATTAAGGAAACAGTCTAATTTAGAAATATAAAGAAATGGCAAAAGAGCTGAAAGAACTTACACCGAGACGTGTAAACTATTCGCAGTGGTACCAGGATTTGGTAATTAAGGCAGATTTAGCGGAGAATTCCGCCGTGCGTGGTTGTATGGTGATCAAGCCCTACGGATACGCGATCTGGGAGAAGATGCAACGTGTCTTGGACGATATGTTCAAGGAAACCGGTCATGTGAACGCTTATTTCCCTTTGTTGATCCCGAAGTCTTTCTTAAGCAAAGAAGCTGAGCACGTGGAAGGATTTGCGAAGGAGTGTGCCGTGGTTACGCACTATCGTTTGAAAACAAATCAGGACGGTACGGGGGTCGTCGTAGATCCGGCGGCTAAACTGGAAGAGGAATTGATCATTCGCCCGACTTCGGAGACCATTATATGGAATACATACCGTAACTGGATTCAGTCTTACCGCGACCTGCCTATCTTGTGCAACCAATGGGCGAACGTGATGCGCTGGGAGATGCGTACTCGCTTGTTCCTCCGTACGGCCGAGTTCTTGTGGCAGGAGGGCCATACCGCTCACGCTACCCGCGAGGAAGCGGAGATCGAGGCGAAGAAGATGCAAGAGGTTTACGCGAACTTCGCCGAGAATTACATGGCGATGCCGGTAATAAAGGGCGTGAAGTCTGAGAGCGAACGTTTCGCCGGCGCTTTGGATACTTATACGATCGAGGCGATGATGCAGGATGGAAAAGCGTTGCAGGCCGGGACTTCCCATTTCTTGGGACAGAACTTCGGCAAGGCTTTCGATGTTACTTTCATCGACAAGAACGGTAAGAGCGACTATGCCTGGGCTACTTCTTGGGGGGTTTCCACGCGTTTGATCGGAGCGTTGATTATGTCTCACTCCGACGATAACGGTTTGGTGTTGCCTCCGCGTCTGGCTCCGATACAGGTCGTGATCGTTCCGATCTACCGTAGCGCCGAGCAATTGGCACAGATCAGCGAGAAGGTAGCTGGTATCGTGGCCGGGTTGAAAGCGTTAGGCATCTCCGTGAAATATGATGATGCCGACAACAAGAAGCCGGGCTGGAAGTTCGCGGAGTACGAGCTGAAAGGCGTTCCTGTACGTTTGGCCATGGGAGGGCGCGATCTGGAGGATAATACGATCGAGGTAATGCGTCGCGATACGTTGGAGAAGGAGACGATCACTTGTGATGGCATTGAGGAATATGTGAAGAATCTGTTGGAGGAGATCCAAGCGAATATCTTCAAGAAAGCGTACGATCACCGTGAGGCTAACATCATAAACGTAGATACCTATGAGGAATTTAAGGAGAAGATCGAGGATGGCGTCTTTATCCTGGCTCACTGGGATGGAACCCCGGAGACCGAGGAATTGATCAAGAACGAGACGAAAGCTACGATCCGCTGTATTCCTTTAGCCGGGGATAAGACCCCGGGCAAGTGCATGGTGACAGGTAGACCGTCGGCTTGTCGGGTACTGTTCGCCAGGGCGTATTGATGTCCACCCGGTTTCGGGGCGATAGTGGTTATAAAAAAGGTACGCCTTATGAATGTGTGAGGCGTATCTTTTTTATCTGAATCGTTTACGGCCTGTTTCAACTCAGCCCCTCGATCAGGCCATCCACAATATCGATCTTTCGGGCTTGCGGCTCTTTCGGAAGTCCCGGCATACGCATGATCTCACCCATGACGACAACAATCATCTCAGCTCCGTTATTGATGATCACATCTCGTACTTTTAGCTCGAAATCTTTAGCGACTCCGTAAGCTTTCGGATCGGAAGAGAATGAATACTGAGTCTTGGCGATACAAATCGGGTAATGGGAAATACCCAGGCTTTCGATCTGACGCAATTTTTTATCGGCCAAAGTCGTATAAACGATCGAGGAGGCTCCGTAAATCTTCCGGGCCACTTTTTGCACTTTCGTACGGATCGGATCATCCAAATCATAGGTATATCGCAAAGGCGCGGAAGGATTATTCTCGATCGTATCAACCACCAGGCGGGCGAGTTCCACTCCTCCTTCACCTCCTTGGGCGAAAACGTTATTCAGGGCGAATCCAACCTCCTTTTCCTTGCAATGCTCAGCCACCAAAGCGATCTCCTCGTCCGTATCGGTAGCGAAACGGTTGAAAGTAACGATTACTTGCTGGCCGAAGCTCTTCATATTCTCGATGTGCTTATCCAAGTTGGCGAATCCGTTCTTCAATCCCTCGATATTCGGTTCCTTGATTGCTTTCTCGGGAACGCCACCGTGAAGTCTCAAGCTCTGGGCAGTCGCTACGATGACTGTCAGTTTCGGTGAGAGTCCCGCTTTTCTACATTTGATATTAAAGAATTTCTCCGCGCCTAGATCAGCGCCGAAACCGGCCTCCGTGATCACATAATCCCCATAGGTAAGCGCCATTTGGGTAGCCAATATGGAATTACATCCATGGGCGATATTAGCGAAAGGACCTCCATGTACCAATGCGGGAGTATTCTCCGTTGTTTGTACCAGGTTCGGCAGTAACGCGTCTTTTAGCAATACGGTGATAGCCCCGGCTATGCCAAGATCATTTACCGTGAAAGGCTTATCTTCGTTTGTATAACCCAATAAGATATTTCCGATACGCCGTTTCAAATCCTCGATATCCGTAGCCAAGCAAAGGATCGCCATGATTTCGGAAGCGGGAGTGATGTCAAATCCTGTCTCGGTAGGGACACCGTTCGCTGAGCCGCCTAAACCCGATACGATGTTACGTAAGCTACGGTCGTTTACGTCAAGAACCCGTTTCCATTTGATCTCTTTCAATCCTTCGCAGGTATTGCGGGTCTGATAAATATAGTTATCCAATAAAGCGGTAATCATATTGTGGGCGGAAGTGACCGCGTGAAAATCTCCTGTAAAATGCAAGTTGATGTTTTCCATAGGAAGCACTTGAGCATATCCGCCCCCGGCAGCGCCACCCTTCATACCGAAACACGGGCCAAGAGACGGCTCGCGTAAAGCGACTACCGCTTTCTTTCCGATTTTATTCAGTCCTAAAGCCAGACCGATCGAAACCGTAGTCTTTCCGATTCCCGCTTTAGTGGGAGTGATCGCGGTCACTAGAATTAAATTATGCCGATCCATTTGCTTTTTATCGATCAGATGGATAGGAATCTTGGCAATATACCTGCCATAATTTTGTACTTCCTCGCGAGGGATACCTAACGTTGTCGCGACTTCCTTAATTTTACGCAAGCCTGTTTCTCTTGCTATCTCAATGTCCGATTTCATGTGCTTTATGTAAGTTTATATAGTTCGAGCAAAGTAAATCTAATTTATCATAATAACAAAACGATACGGAACAAGGTTCTCCCCCCTTTATGGAATAATAAGATTGGATGATTCCTGTGTATCTGTTTTTATTTGGGATGCAAAAGTCCTTAAAATTGCGCATGTATACAAATATTCTTACTACTTTTGTCGCTGTAACAGGCTCCGCGCATCCCTTTTCCCGGGAGGCGGATTAAAAGGGAACCGGGTGAGAGTCCCGGACAGACCACGCTGCTGTGAACTTCTAAACATTCGGACAATACCTTGGCCACTGGTTTCATAATCGGGAAGGCGTTCAGGATGGAAGTAAGTCAGAAGACCTGCCGGTTCATAAATAGATGTTGCTGTCCCGTGGAGCAGGACGAGAGTAACGGTCAGTGATCAACGGTCAATTAAAAGGATTATGAATAAGTTTATAGCGGGCGGATGCTTGCTTTTATCGGTATTGACTTTATCGTGTACCTCAGGTACCCGTGAAAAAGGAGAAACAGGGAAGACGGTTTCCGTAGAACAATCCACATTCTCACAAGAGCGGGTTAAGCCTTTGTACGCCCAAGGTTTCAAGCTTACCTATGCGGATCAATATCTCTTGGTTGATATCCAAGATCCTCAAAATGAGGAAAGCGCCACGTTTCATTACGCATTCGTGAAAAGAGGTGCGAAACCTACGGGGATTCCCGCTGATTATACGAGGATAGAGCTTCCTATCCGAAGCGTTATCTGTATGACTTCCCTGCAACTATCGAACTTTATTAAATTGGGAGCCTTGGACAAGGTCGTTGGAATTACCAGTACGCGGCATTTGTTCAATAAAGAGATGAATGAACGCCTGAAAGAAGGTAAAACTGCCAAGATCGGTATCGAAGGAAATTTCGATAACGAGGTTATCATGAGCATGAGTCCTGATTTGATCCTTGTATCGCCATTCAAGCGGGGAGGCTATGAGACGTTGAAAGACGTGGGTATTCCCTTGATTCCCCATTTGGGCTATAAGGAGACTACGCCATTGGGACAAGCAGAGTGGATCAAGTTCATCGGCTTGTTGTTGGGGATAGAGAAAGAAAGCAATGAGCGTTTCGCTACCATCGAGAAGAGGTATAATGAATTAAAGGAACTTACGTCGGATGCTAAGGTAAAAAAACGCCCGGTCGTTTTTAGTGGTGAGTTACGGGGTGGGAACTGGTATGCCGTAGGAGGGAAAAGCTTCTTGGCACAACTTTTCAAGGATGCCGGCGCTGATTATTTCTTGAAAGACGATGAGCGATCCGGGGGTGTCACATTAGATTTCGAGACGGTCTATAATCAAGCGGACGACGCTGATTACTGGCGTATCGTGAATAGTTTCCCGGGAACGTTTAGCTATGAAGCCTTGAAAGCGCAAGATCCTCGTTATGCGGATTTTCGTGCGTTCCGGGAGAAAGGGATTATCTACTGTAACATGAAGAATACGCCGTTTTATGAGAGTATGCCGACAGAACCGGAGATCGTCCTAGCGGATTTGCTTCATATCTTTCATCCGGATTTACTGCCGGATCATGAGCCAGTCTATTATTCTCGACTTAAATAGGGAACGCTGATGAGACATTCAAATACCCTATGGATGTTGGCGATTGTCGCCGCTATTTTTGTCCTGGTCTTTTTGAATTTGGTGTTGGGGTCAGTCTCTATTCCACTTCAATCGGTTTGGCATATTATCTGGAATTCAGGAGATGAGCCTATAACCTGGCAAAATATCATCTGGAAATCCCGGCTGCCGCAGGCATTGACGGCGTTGGTAGCGGGAGCCGGCTTATCTATCAGCGGCTTACAGATGCAAACCGTTTTCCGTAATCCATTGGCCGGACCTTCGGTTTTAGGTATCAGTTCGGGAGCGAGCATGGGGGTCGCTTTCGTGGTGTTGTTAAGCGGTAGTTTAGGGGGTGTTGCCTTGAGTAAGCTTGGTTTTATGGGGGAGATCGCCTTATCGATAGCGGCCGTAACCGGTTCCCTATCCGTGATGGCGCTGATTGTGTATGTTTCCCAAAAGGTAAAAGGAAATGTCACGTTGTTGATTATCGGCGTGATGATCGGTTACGTGGCGAACGCCGTGATCGGCGTACTTAAATTCTTTAGTGTCGAGGAGGATATCCGTGCGTACGTGATTTGGGGATTGGGGAGTTTCGCCCGTGTATCCGGTAATCAGATGATGTTATTCGTGATTCTTATGACAATCTTGATCCCGCTCTCGTTCCTGCTTATCAAGACCATGAACTTGATGCTTTTAGGGGATAGTTACGCACGTAACTTGGGCCTTGATATCAAGCGGGCCCGTCTGTCGGTTATCACCTCGGCCGGGGTGCTTACGGCGATTGTCACGGCTTATTGCGGACCTATCATCTTCTTGGGGCTGGCTGTTCCGCATTTATGCCGATCCATATTTCAAACTTCCGACCATCGGATTTTAATGCCCGCGGTCTTATTCGCTGGCGCGGCGTTGGCATTGATCTGCAATTTGATCGCCCGTATGCCGGGATTCGAGGGCGCGTTGCCTGTCAACTCGGTAACCGCTTTAGTAGGTGCTCCTGTCGTAGCCTCGGTATTATTTAGAAAACGTAAGAATGAATTGAACGAGTAAGATGAAACAAGATACGATTCATATTAACGGACTTTCGATCGGTTACCATTCCAAGAGTAGTACAAAGCTGGTAGCTAAAGACATACACGCTACGATCTATAGTGGCGAATTGACGTGTTTGTTGGGCGCTAACGGGGTCGGGAAGTCCACTTTATTGCGCACATTATCGGCTTTCCAACCGAAATTAAATGGAGAGATATTGGTTCTAGGAAAAGATATAGATACTTATTCCGATAAGGAGTTGAGTACCGCGATCGGTGTCGTACTGACCGATAAATGTGAGATCCGGAATATGTCGGTACGAGAATTGGTCGGAATGGGACGTAGCCCGTATACCGGCTTCTGGGGCAAGTTGAGCAAGGATGATAAGCGGATCGTGGAAGAATCCATCGCCCTTGTCCGCATTGAGGAACTAGCATCCCGCATGGTCCATACCTTATCGGATGGAGAACGCCAGAAAGTGATGATCGCTAAGGCGCTCGCCCAAGAGACTCCGGTTATTTATTTGGATGAACCTACCGCATTCCTTGATTTCCCTAGCAAGGTAGAGATTATGCAATTACTCCATCATCTGACTCGAAAAATGAATAAGACAATATTTATGTCCACTCACGATCTAGAACTGGCCCTCCAGATATCGGATAAGATCTGGCTAATGGATAAAGCGAATGGCATCTCTACCGGTACTCCCGAGGATTTGGCATTGAGTGGTCATCTAAGCAATTTCTTCGCCCGGAAAGGGATTGTTTTTGATAAGGATACCGGATTATTCCGTATAGATAATCAATTCTCCCGACAGATTCGCCTCGTTGGACATGGGCAGAAATATGCTATGGCGCATAAAGCACTCCAGCGAAACGGAATTTTGGCGAACCGGGAAGTGGAGTCGAACATGTGGATTGAGACTGACGACTTAAAGACCACCCACTTTATCATCCATGAGACTTCCGGTGGTACCTATATCGCCCAAACGATAGAAGAATTACTTGCCTATTTTGATACCGAAAAATCATAACTGCGTTTTTCTTCATTCATAGTTATGTTTTTCCCATTCAAGTCCACTCTTTTGAAGTAAACCAGCTTCATTCGCCAAGTAAGTTAACTTAAATGTGGAAGTAAGTTAACTTACTTGGTCGATGAAGCCGGCATATGGTCTCTCCCTGATTTCACTGTTTGGGACGTGGTTCGGTTTATTTGAAAGCTTTCTCGCTAATTCCGTCTCCATCGAGTCTCAATCGCTCCATGTAATCCGGAACGGTGCGACCCAATGCTTTGTCCACATATAGCTTAGCCAAGTATTGAGAGAGCATGAAGCCGTGACCTTGCAAACCAACGAATAATCCGTTATCCGGGTCGATGATGTAGCGAGGCTCTACATAATAACCGGACCATGTGGCCTGTACAGGTACGGTGGCTAACGATGGAATCCAATCGCAAAATACCTCGGAGATGATCTCCATGAAACGACGGGTATTAAACTTCAACTCATCAAAGTTGCTGATCTCCGCTTTGGCGTCGACAGCGGGAGAGGCGCAAGCGATAATCTGTCCGGTCTCGGCGAATTGCTGACCGTAGACAGCGGAGAAATCGTTACGTTTCCGGCGATCTATCAACATGTCGAGGATATCCCCGTCTTTTCCCAGATTCGGCAGGCGATGGGTAATCAACGCTTGGTGCTTGACCGGATAGAGTCCGGTGTAAAGGCCCAGCATGCGGGCGAAACGCTCGGCGCTATAACCAAGGGCATTCACGAAATGATCGCATTCGTATTCGATGTATCGCTTATCATGCGTGTATAATAAGACGTGATATTTTCCACCGTTTTTGTGGACTTCCACTAGACGTGTGTCTTCCAAAACCTCACATTGCCGTTCCTTGCCTTTGTTGCGTATAAAATCTATCACACGCCCGGGGGTGGCTTGCCAACAATGCCGGGAGATTTGCGCGGCAAAATAGGTGTTTTGGTTCGTATTGAAGTAAGGGGATACCTCTTTCTGAAAGTCTTTCTTGTCGATCAAATAAGCGTTAGACCAACCGCAGGAACGTTCCAGATCATTGTAGGTAGCCTCGTCGTGGGCGAACGTGATATAGCGTGTCTCGCGGTAATGGATATCGTATTCTTTTTGTGTCTCTTCGAATATCGTTTGGTTATTACGGGCGATCTCCGCTAATTCAGGGATCGAGAACGCCGGGCGGCCACCACCGATATTACGCCATGATGATCCTCGATCCGCATTAATAAGTACGCTCTTTTTACCGGCTTCCGCAAAATAACGGAACAATGCGCTACCTCCGATGCCTCCGCCGGCGATCAAGACTTCCGTCTTACGGACCTGCTTTCCGGAATCAACCTTATAGCTATCTGCCAGTTGACGCCGCGGATACATTTCCCCAAGGACGAAGCGGCTAGATAAAGGTGCACGGGGAGTAGCGTCGCCTACCAATTCGATACCTTTTTCCCTTAGTTTCATACGTAAGCGGGGTATGCAGCGTTTTCCCCGGCACGGTCCCATTCCTAGGCGGGTGATATGTTTCACCTCGTCGACGGAGATATATTTGCGATCACCAATGGCGGAAAGTAGTTCTTCCAAAGATACATCCTCGCAATGGCAAACATAGGTCTCCGACTCACACACCGGCTCTTGCTTGAAGTCGATCCCCTCCGGATCGTTTTCTTTTACGATGAACCCTGTGATATTCAATAAGGCATCGTTCTCCTCCATCCCTGCCGCTTTCACACGGGCTACATTTGTTTTCGTCGGTTTTTTTAATACTTTCTCAATGATGCCTTCGCCCTGTTTCTTCCCGTTATCATCCACGAGCCATACTTCGGCGCCTTCTTCAACCTCGTATTCTACCGGTAAGAATACGTTTCGCTTCCGGATATCGTAGCCGAAAATAGCCAGTCCCGGACAATGGGACACGCATTGCATGCAGCCGGTACATTTCTCGTAATCGATCTCGGGGGTTACGCTGGTGGAACTTTTGGTGATCGCCTTTTGGGGACAAGCGAAAGAACAAGGGTTACAAGCGAAACCGTATAGGCAATCCAAGCGAACGAAGGGACGTTGGGCTTGACGCTCGGGAGTGGGCTTTGGGGCCTCTTCCTTGACGCGAATCGGATGTTGCTGGGAGTCGATGTATTCTTTAGATACTTGCAAATAATCGTTGTAGTTGATACGTACACCTAACTCTTGGGCGATCTCATAGGCGGCTTGCTTTCCTCTTAGTACGGCGGTAGTACCTTCTCCGATCCGTACGGCGTCGCCTACGCCCGCACAACGCTTTCCAAATGCATATTGGCCTTTGGTCAGCAATTGGTTGTCGGGAATCAATCCCGTACATATATTGATAACATCAATACCATCGATCACTTTCTCTGTTCCCGGGATTGGCTTGAAGTTCTCGCATTCGCAGACAACCGCACCGGTGATACCTGTCCGATCCTTGTTTGGAATGGCTTTCAAAAGCATATGAGAGGTATAAATCGGTATACCAAGGCGGCGAATACGGTTCGCTTGTACCGGGAATCCCCCTTCGCGGGGCATCGCCTCTAAGACAGCCTTGACTTTCGCTCCGGCTTGCATCAATTGGTAGGACGTCAGGTAGCCTATATTACCGGCGCCTACTGTCAATATGTTTTTGCCAAGTAACGTAAACTCGGCGTTCATCATTTTCTGTACGACTGCCGCTGTATAAACTCCAGGCACATCATCATTCTCGAAGGTCGGCATAAAAGGAACCGCGCCGGTAGCGACTACCAAAGCCTGAGCTTCCACATAGAAATTCTTATGGCTAAGCAGGTCTTTTACGGCGATACGCTTATTTTCTAGGATATCCCAAACCGTGGAATGTAAGAAAATACCGGAGTGATCGTCTCCGGCTAACGATTTCGCTATATCAAAACCGCGCATACCGCCAAAGCGTCTCTCTTTCTCGAAAAAGAAAAAGGCATGGGTCTGCATCAAGAATTGACCGCCGATCTTATCATTGCTATCAATTACGATGCTATTCAAGCCCAGTTCTTTTAAGGTTTCCCTACAGGCTAATCCGGCGGGACCGGCACCAATGATGGCTACATCTGTCCGATAGATCTCTACCGGTTCTTTTCCGGGTTCTACCCGGGAGTCCGTCATATAATGCTGTGTCGTTATTTCCGATACCACCTTTACATGGTCTACTTTCGTAATACAGATACGTTTTACTTCTCCGTCTACCAGCATTTCGCAAGCGCCACATTTACCGATACCGCAATTCAACGAACGATTGCGGCCATTTACGCTATGACTATGTACCGGATAGCCGGCCTGATGTAAGGCGGCGGCAATGGTAAACCCCTTCATTCCCGTTACGGGTTTGCCATTGAATAAAAAAGTGTGTTCTTCCTCTTGTGGAATTGTCAAAATAGGATGATTAACGATTCTTTCCATAATTGCTATTGATTTAATCGGGCTAAAATTACAGATATAATTGGATAAATGTTCTAATTTTACCGGAAATCTATCGTTTGTTTTTTTGACTCTTGATCAATAATACTTCGTTAAATTTTTATTCAATCCGTTGAAAATAAATGAGTTAGTTAACAAAGTTTAGCTCAATAAAATAGGTCAAGTAGCTGAATTTCAGTATCTTTAATGATATTCGACCACACATTAAA
>NZ_JAAKDT010000070.1 GCF_011038785.1 Parabacteroides sp. ZJ-118 | reverse complement strand
TTTAATGTGTGGTCGAATATCATTAAAGATACTGAAATTCAGCTACTTGACCTATTTTATTGAGCTAAACTTTGTTAACTAACTCATTTATTTTCAACGGATTGAATAAAAATTTAACGAAGTATTAATATGTTTGACTAATGTTTTAATAATACGTGAAAAGATGAGAGCATTCTGGATTTTCGCAATCTGCCTGACGGTAGCATATATCATCTATTATGCAGTCACTATCGTCCGCGACCTCTATGGCAAGCCGGGCGAGAAGAAATCTGACGAGGAGACCTTCGAGGTTGCATCGTCCGACGACGAACAGGAGGAGGCAAGCGTCAGCGTCGCCGAGAGTGAGACGGGATTCAGCATCGGCGACGAGTCCTTCGAGACGAGCATCGCTCCCGATGAGAGTGCCGACGGCGAGGAGTCCGAAGCCGACAGAGAGAAAAACTCGGAGGCCGCCTTTGCAAAACGAAAGGCGCAGTTTGAATCCGAAATGGAGGATACGCAGCCCTGCTTCTCGGACACCTACGACCACGAGGAGTTGCGAATGGCCTTGATGAACAAAGGTATCTCGGGCAACCGCCCCGCATTGAAATGGACATCCGCAATAGACTGTCTGTAATGAGAGAGAAACTGAAAACGACATTGACGGCACTGTGTTTTGCCCTTCCGCTTTCCTCCTATGCGAAATGCGGCGGTGTGAACTACAGCTGGGGCGCGGATGCGCTTGCTACCATGCACGATTATGTGGTGACGATGATGCTCTATGTCCTCTACATCTGCTACGCCGTCGCTGCTGTTTTCGCCATCGTCTCCGCACTCCAGATATACATCAAGATGAATACGGGCGAGGACGGCATCACCAAGTCGATCGTAACGCTTGTCGGTGCGTGCCTCTTCATCATCGGTGCCTCTATCGTCTTCCCCGCATTCTTCGGCTACCGGGTATAGCCGGAGCAGACAAGAAACTCATGAGTTAAAACGAACATAAGTATTAACGAAAAAAGAAGCAAAACAGATGATTCAGAAAGCAAAAAAGTTTTTGAAAGGGCTGGCATCTCCCGGGAAGCTGAAGATGCTCTGCTTCATGCTGCTCGGTGCTACGGCGGCTATGGCGCAGAACACGGCGGGCGACTATTCGGCAGGCACGACGGCTCTGTCGACCGTCGCCGATGAGATTGCCAAGTATGTCCCCGTCGCGGTGAAGCTCTGCTACGCCATCGCGGGCGTCGTGGCCATTGTGGGCGCCATCAGCGTCTATATCGCCATGAACAACGAGGAGCAGGATGTGAAGAAGAAGATCATGATGGTCGTCGGCGCTTGTATCTTCCTCATCGCGGCTGCTCAGGCTCTGCCGCTCTTCTTCGGTATCTCGTAAATCGGCTGCGTGATGAAAGACAGGGACGAAAGGTATCAGGACTATCCCGTGTTCAAGGGGTTGCAGCGACCCCTTGAATTCATGGGAATACAGGGACGCTACATCTACTGGGCGGCAGGTACGGCGGGCGGAGCCATTGCGGGCTTCATCGTCGCCTACTGTCTGCTGGGTTTCGTTGCCGGGCTGATTCTCCTCGTTGCAGCCCTGTCCGCAGGTGCGGCACTCATCTTCATCAAGCAGAAGAAGGGGCTGCACACGAAGCAAAACGAGCACGGCGTATTCGTGTACGCCTGTTCGAAGAGAGTGTAATCACAGAAAACCATTCAGACAATGTGTGGTTAATTGAATGTTGAACGGCGGGCGGGTTTGTCCTGCGAGGCAAACCCGCCCCATTTTTTGAAAGCGAATGACACGGTACATCATCCTATTCTTCATCGCACTCTGTATCGGAATGGCGGTTTCGGTCTATGCTTTCGGTACGGGCGGCAAGCGACAGCGCATCTTCCGGGACATCTACTTCTCGGTCGAGGATGTGAACGGCATCGGTGTCATCTACACCAAAACGGGCGAATACTCCGCCGTGCTGAAGATGGAGAATCCGGTGCAGAAATACTGCGCCGACATCGACAGTTACTATGAGTTCGCCCGCCTGTTCACGGCTCTGGCGCAGACGTTAGGCGAAGGCTATGCCCTGCACAAGCAGGACATCTTCATCCGCAGGCAGTTTGCCGATGACGGCGGCGGCAGCCGCGAGTTCCTCTCGTCGGCCTACTTCCGCTACTTCAACGGGCGCAACTACACGGACAGCGTATGTTACCTGACCATCACGCAGGAGTGCAGGAAGGGACGCCTGTTCTCCTATGACAGCAAGAAGTGGCGCGAGTTTTTGGTGAAGATCCGCAAGGTTCACGACCAGATGCACGATGCCGGCGTTTCGGCACGGTTCCTCTCGAAGCGTGAGGCGTCGGAGTATGTCGACCGCTTCTTTGCGATGAACTTCCGCGACAAGGTGGTCTCGATGTCGAACTTCAAGGTCGACGAGGAGTCGGTCTCTATGGGCGACCGGCGCTGCAAGGTCTACAGCCTTGTGGATGTGGACAGCGTGAGCCTGCCCTCGCTTATCCGCCCCTACACGAATATCGAGGTGAACAACACGGATATGCCGGTCGACTTGCTCTCGGCAATCGACAATATCCCCGGCGCGGAAACGGTCGTCTACAACCAGATGATCTTTCTGCCGAACCAAAAGCGCGAACTGGCGCTTTTGGACAAGAAGAAAAACCGCCACGCGAGCATTCCCAATCCAAGCAACCAGATGGCTGTCGAGGATATCAAGTGCGTGCAGGAGGTCATTGCTCGCGAGAGCAAGCAGCTGGTCTATACGCACTTCAATCTCGTTGTCGCCGTCGCAGCCGACACGGACATACAAAAGTGTACCAACCATTTGGAGAACGCTTTCAGCCGTATGGGCATCCATATCTCGAAGCGGGCTTACAACCAGTTGGAGATGTTCGTCAATTCGTTTCCGGGCAACTGCTACGGAATGAATCCCGACTACGACCGCTTCCTCACGCTGGGCGATGCCGCCACCTGTCTGATGTACAAGGAGCGCATCCAGCACAGCGAGGATACGCCCCTGAAGATTTACTACACCGACCGCCAGGGCGTGCCGGTAGCAATCGACATCACGGGCAAGGAGGGCCGGCACAAGTTGACGGACAACAGCAACTTCTTCTGTCTGGGTCCCTCCGGCTCCGGCAAGTCGTTCCACATGAACTCCGTGGTGCGCCAGCTCCACGAGCAGGGAACGGATGTGGTGATGGTCGATACGGGTAACTCCTACGAGGGTCTGTGCGAGTATTTAGGCGGCAAGTATATCTCCTATACGGAGGAGCACCCCATCACGATGAATCCTTTCCGCATCAACCGCGAGGAGTTGAATGTGGAGAAGACTGGGTTTCTGAAGAACCTTGTCCTGCTGATATGGAAGGGGTCGCAGGGAACGGTCACCAAGACCGAAGACCGCCTGATCGAACAGGTCATCACGGAGTATTACGACACCTACTTCAACGGCTTCGAGGGCTTCACGCCCCCGCAGCGCGAGGATTTGCGCAAGAGCATTCTGATCGACGACCGCAACCGGGCCGTACAACAGGACGAGAGCGAGGCGGAGCGTGCCGAGCGCATCGAGCGCACCATCGACGAGATAGAGCGCCGCCGCATCGAATTAAAAGTGGAAGAGTTGTCTTTCAACTCGTTCTATGAATTCTCCGTGCAGCGCATACCCGACATATGCAGTGAGAACAGCATTTCGGGCATCGACATCTCGACCTACCGCTATATGATGAAGGATTTTTACCGGGGCGGCAACCACGACACGACACTGAACGAGAATATGGACAGCTCGCTTTTCGACGAGACCTTCATCGTTTTCGAAATCGACTCTATCAAGGACGACCCTCTCCTTTTCCCTCTTGTCACGCTGATTATCATGGACGTATTTCTTCAGAAGATGCGTATCAAGAAGAACCGCAAGGTGCTGGTTATCGAGGAGGCGTGGAAAGCCATTGCCAGTCCGCTTATGGCCGAGTACATCAAGTTCATGTACAAGACCGCCCGCAAGTTCTGGGCATTGGTGGGCGTGGTTACGCAGGAGATACAGGACATCATCGGCAGCGAGATCGTCAAGGAGGCCATCATCAACAACTCCGATGTGGTGATGCTGCTCGACCAGAGCAAGTTTCGTGAGCGTTTCGACACCATCAAGGCGATTCTCGGACTTACGGAGGTGGACTGCAAGAAGATTTTCACCATCAACCGGTTGGAGAACAAGGAGGGCCGCAGCTTCTTCCGCGAGGTCTTCATCCGCCGCGGCACCATGAGCGGCGTGTACGGCGTCGAGGAGCCGCACGAGTGCTATATGACCTACACGACGGAGCGGGCCGAGAAAGAGGCGCTGAAACTCTACAAACAGGAGCTGCGGTGCAGCCACCAGCAGGCTATCGAAGCCTACTGCCGCGACTGGGATGCCAGCGGCATCGGCAAGTCGCTGCCCTTTGCCCAAAAGGTGAACGCCGCCGGACACGTACTTAATCTGAACCCCGCAAAAAAATCGGAATAACGGAAATGAAACGACTGCTTGCTATACTCATTGCCGCAATGACCCTCTTTGCCGAGACCGCACACGCCCAGTATTACAGCGTGAATATCGACACGAAGACGGTCGCGGCGATGGCGGCGGCATTCGGCACGGAGAGCGTCGCCGAAGCCTACTCCAACGAGCAGGTGCAGGCGATTCTGAAGCACTACAACGCAGCAGAGGTGGCGACGGCGGGCATCTTCGCCTCCAAGTTCTTGGAGCGCAAGGCGCTGACCGATTTGGGCATTTGGTCGAGCAGTACGGAGAACTACTACTATCGCCGCATCTACCATATGGTGGCGGAGAAGATCATCCCGAAGATCTGGATCGTGGCGAAGCTGATGCTGCGCTCTCCGCAGACGGCACTCCACTGGGGCAGCTATCTGATGAAGGTGTGCGACGACACGAAGAGCCTGTGTATGCAGTTCGAGAGTGTCGTGACGAACAGCACCCTTTCATTCTCGGATATCGCCTTTTTGGAGTTCAAGCCGGAGATCGCGTCGCTACTGAAACTCTCTCAAATCGGGGATGTGGACTGGCAGCAAATGATCGACGACCTCGCCAGCGTGCCGGGACACTTTACTCGCGAGAATTTGGAGGACGACCTCGACAATCTCTACAATATGGGCGTGGGTCTGGCAACGGCAGGCATCAGCAACATCGGCGATGCGCTGCTTCAGCGAAATTCATTCAACGACCTGTTCAGCGGCAAGATCGGCGCCGTAGCCGATTTGTACAACCATTACAGCGGGCTGTTCGAGCAGGCGGAGAACGACATCGGCACTGCGCTGGTCGGTATGGTGGGCGGCGAGGAGAATGTCGCCGCTCTGTTCAATCTGAGCAACTACAACCTTACGGCGTGGATGACCGACTATTTGGACGAAGTCAGCGGCAGATACTACACACAGCGGTGGTATATCGCCCGTCGCGACCAAGGGAGCGTCCCGCTGTGCGACTACTATCCTCCGACCGACGACAACAGTATTCTCAGCGGCGGTCAGTGGGTGCGGTTCAACACGACCGACCCAAGTTTCTATCCCAGCAGCACGCAACGCGAGCAGGTGCTCTCCAACTCGGAGGCTTATGCCGGCTGGTCACGCTCGCGCGTGCAGCGGCTCAACGCCTCCAAGGACGGCTATACATATACTTTCAATTCGTATATGTCGGGCTACATCATCAACCGCGGCAACAGGCAGACGAAGAAAGCATACGCCTGCGAAATTCATGTTACGAAGAGTTGGAATCGGGAGGAAGTCGTCTACGAGGATATTTTCGACTCCTACACGATGGACTTGAATACGTTCAAGGCGCAGCTGAACGCCCGGCTGTCGGAGTTCAACGACAACGAGGAGGGCTATGTCTACGTAAGCGTCCAAGCACAGCCTGAGTAAAACCGACTACATTCGCGGCTGTAACATTAATCTTGATAAATTATGTATTACAGCAACGAAGATTTTGAAAACTTTTACATTCGCTACAAGGCGGGTAAGCGTCCAAGCACAGCCTGAGTAAAACCGACTACATTCGCGGCTGTAACATTAATCTTGATAAATTATGTATTACAGCAACGAAGATTTTGAAAACTTTTACATTCGCTACAAGGCGGAGGGTC
>NZ_JAAKDT010000069.1 GCF_011038785.1 Parabacteroides sp. ZJ-118 | reverse complement strand
CCAAAATCGTGCGCGGGTGCACCGATTACAGCAGCATGCTCCCCATGAACATGGGTTTGAGTACTAATAAATACTAAATGTTTAATGAAAACAAAATCAGGGGATAGAAGCTAACAGCCATTGAATCCGTGATTTGCAATTTCGTCCGGCTGTGCTTGGACGCTTACGCAAAACGCTGAAATTCGCACGGTTGTTAAATCGTTACTGTTAATCTTCAAATGCCCTGCTAAATATTTATTCCTCAAATGGTTGCGTCAAACCGTTGAAAATCTAAAATAAGATATCTGTTATTTTCCCTTGATATATTTTGTATGAATCCCAGTAAATACATACTTTTACTTCAAAAATAAATTTTTAAGTCATGTGGGTTATTTATCTTTTACTATCTTTTATGCTTTGTTACAACCCTGTCACACAGGCGCAAGACACGACGAATCAATTTATGACACAGGCACAAAACAGCCTGGAAAAGAAAGATTACACCAAAGCTCGTTATCTTTTTTTACAAGCTTACAAAAGCTCATCCCAAAAAGGAGATTATCAACAAGCGATCGATGCCGGTACGCAAGCGGTTTATCTATACTATCGCGAGAATTACTATCAAGAAGCTTTCAACCTTTGCCGCCAGATGGACCAATTTATCTTGACCGAGGAGCAGAAGTTGCAGCAACCACTTTATGAGCAACATTTCCAAATAACGAAAGAACGACTGGAAATGTATATTAAACTAAAGAATGCCGCCCAAGCGCAAGTTCAACTCAACATATTGGATAATCTGGCCAGCCAAGCAGGCGACGAGCAGTTATCGAACAATTTATTGTATACCCAAGCGGGTTATTATTATACGTTCGGGCAAAACGAACAGGGAGATGCCGCTTTCCAAAAACTGATCAACTGGTATAAAGAGAAGAAAGAATACGACAAGGTAAGCGATTGCTACCGAAACCTGATCTCTTCGGCTCGTAAAGCAAACAATGCCCCGCTGATGGAACGCACCTACGAGAAATACATCGTATGGACGGACTCCGTAAAGGCCCTTACGGCGAAGGATCAATTGGGAGCGTTACAGCAAAAGTACGATCAAAGCTTACAGACGATACAGGAGAAAGACGATAAACTGTCCGTTAAGCAATCTATGATTGTCGGACTGATCACATTCGTGGTAATCCTTATAGCCGCCTTGCTTTTCTTAGGATTCCTTTTGCTGCGCTTTGTCGTGCTGAATAAGAAATTAAAGAAGATCATTCAGACGACAAATGAACATAGCGAGCAGCAGGCCCAATTCATCCAAAACCTATCGGTTCAGATGGAGCCTACCTTGAGCAAGCTTAACGCATCCGCCAAGGAATTGCAGGAGGTAGCTCCAAAGCAGGCTGAGGATATATTGGCACGGGTAGAGGCTTTAAAGCGGTTCACGACTCATATCCAACAGCTTTCCTCCTTGGAGAATACGTTGATGGAACCGTATGAGGTTAGTTCTTTTAATGTGGGAAACTTCGGTAAGAAAATCGTGGAGAAGGTTAAAGGAGAGGTTAAACCGGAGGTCAATCTCGTAACGGACATACCCCCATTGGAGATTAAGACAAATGCCGAGCATCTGGAACAAGTCTTGTTGCATTTGTTGAGAAATGCCGCGTTATATACTTCCAGCGGCAACATCCGTCTGGAATTTAAACGGAAGGGGGCTCATGTCTGCCAATTCATCATTACAGACAACGGTACAGGCATACCCGATGATCTAAAAGAGAACTTATTCAAGCCTTTTAACGAGGCGAAGGATTTGGCGCAAGGCGATGGATTGGGGCTACCGATCTGCGCGTTAATGGCAAGCAAACTAAACGGGACCCTATCTATCGATAAGGAATACAAAAAGGGATGCCGATTTATCCTTGTGTTACAGATATAAGGCAACTATCATCGGGAAGAGAGAGCCCTCTATCTCCTGACTTTTTCCGTTACCGGTTGATTCGTGGCGACAGAGATTCCTTGGAGTTCTACATACTCAACGCTTAAAGGATTCCTGGAGCTGGCTTTAACGTAGAGAGACTGAAGAATCGCCTTTTGGTTGGCGATCGTTATGTAGCATACATAGCGGGAATCTCGTTTGGCGATCGTCAATTGGCGGGAGGGATAAGCGGTCAATGAGCATACGCAAGCGTTTTCGCTCGCCGAGATCAGTTTGTACCCGTAAGCCATTTTCCGCTGGATATAACTCAAGCCATTGGTTTCCCCCGGATGCTTTTCCCGATTAACCCAATAAACATTCAAGGGATCATGCGTGTCCAACTTACCGTCCCTCAGATTCACATCGTAACAAACCAAATTCTTATTCACACTTCGGGCTATATGAAAAAGCCTCCCAACCGTTGGATAAGTACCCTCCTCCGGGTCCGCCGCGAACGAGGCGACGAAAGGGAAAAGCATCACGATGATACTAAGCAGCCATCTCTTTCTCATTACTCAATCTTTCTGTTGTTATCTCATCCGTCATCCGTTTCTATCGGAAGTAATTATTGGATCGTACGAGCCTCAACGCCTTCGGTCGTAATCTCCACGGGATTGATCAATCCCTTCTCGTTGAACGTCATCTTCTCGATACAAGTCTCCCGGTGGTCACGTGTCTTAACTCCGGCTGGACGGCGATGGTACACGATGTAGTAATCTTCCGAACCCGGCACATGCACGATCGAGTGGTGCCCCGCTCCGTTAGCGATATCGAAATTTTGCCGCAAGACCTCCCCGATACGATTGAACGGGCCAAAAGGAGAATCGGAAATGGCGTAAGCGACCTTGTAATCCGGTCCGGTCCAGCCGCCCTCACTCCACATGAAGTAATATTTACCATTCTTCTTAAACATAAACGGGCCTTCCACGTAATCCTCGGGAGTTACCTCTTTATAAATCGTTCCGTCCTCAAACGGTATGAGTCCGGTAAAATCTTTATTCAAGCGTACCATATTGCAGTGCTTCCAACCACCGTAATACATATAATACTCATCACTGTCAGCATCGTGGAAAACAAACTGGTCGATCGGCTGCGCCCCGTTCACGATCTCGTTGATCAGCGGCTTACCCAACAAATCCTTATAAGGCCCTTCCGGACGATCGCTCACGGCAACACCGATGCCCCCGATCTCTCCCTCATGCACGTCATTCGCCCCGAAGAAAAGATAATACTTACCGTCCTTGTTGATTACCGAAGGAGCCCACATAGCGATCTTCGCCCATTTCACCTCTGCCGTATCCAAGATAGCGGTATGCTTGGTCCAATTCACCAAGTCCTTGGAAGAGAAGCAATCGAAAAAGGTTTGCTTCTCATACAAATCACTCGTAGTCGGGTAAATCCAATAGGTATCCCCGTAAATGATTCCCTCCGGATCGGCGTACCAACCTTCGAATACAGGATTACCACTCTTCGCGATCTCTTCGCTTGGAGCCTGTTTTGGACCACCGCAAGACATCAAGGCTCCGGCCATCAATACCGTGCAAAACAGGCTTTTCCTTCCGTTTATCATCACTAGTAGATTATTTATTAGTAAATCAAATCGTATCTTTTAATCATTCGGGTTCTCCATGTTCTTCGCCAGACCACCTTCCGAGGTCTCCTTATAAAGACTAGGCAGATCATTACCTGTCTGGCGCATCACCTCGACCACCTGATCAAAACTTACCCGGTGTTTTCCGTCGGAGAAGTTCGAGAACGTATTCGCGTCAAGCGCACGGGCGGCGGCAAAAGCGTTTCGCTCGATACAAGGAATTTGTACCAAGCCACAAACAGGATCGCAAGTCAGTCCCAAGTGATGCTCCAGTCCCATCTCGGCAGCATACTCGATCTGGGCAGGCGTACCACCAAACAACTGGCTGGCGGCACCGGCAGCCATAGCGCAAGCCACACCGACCTCACCTTGGCAACCTACCTCAGCCCCCGATACGGAGGCATTCGTACGCACCACATTCCCAAACAAGCCCGCTGTAGCCAACGCACGCAATATACGGGAATCCCGGAACTCGCGCGTCTCCTTCAAGTGATAAAGAACCGCAGGCATTACACCGCAAGAGCCACAAGTCGGAGCGGTCACGATCTTCCCGCCACATGCGTTCTCCTCAGACACCGCCAAGGCATAGGCATACACCATTCCCCGGCTCTTGATACTACTGCCATAACCTTTCGCACGGATCATATAATCGGAAGCCTTACGACGAATGCCCAAGCCCCCCGGCAAGATACCTTCCGCTTCCAGACCACGGCGAACCGCATCCTGCATCACATCCCATACCTCCGCCAGATAATCCCAGATAGAAGGGCCTTCGTGTTGCTCCACATACTCCCAATAGGAATGGCCCGTCTTCTCACACCAAGCCTGTATCTCCTTGATCGTATGCATATCGTATACTTGCTCCGTCCTCAACTCATTGAAAGACTCGTTTGCCAAGGTTCCCCCACCGATACTATATACGGTCCACGTATCTAGCTCCTCACCACTCTCATTATACGACTCGAACAGCATCCCGTTCGGATGGAACGGCAAGAAGGTCTTGGGTTCCCAAGTAATATTTGTCTTCGCTACCGGCTGTAACACCTCAAGAATAGCGGCATCCGTCATATGGCCTTTTCCCGTAGCAGCTAGGCTACCATATAAGGTCACGTTAAAACGAACAGCGCCCCGGTTACGTTCCAAGAACATTTGTGCCGCGCGCATCGGCCCCATGGTATGACTGCTTGAAGGGCCATGACCAATCCGGTATATTTGTTTGATTGATTCCATCTTTTCTCGATCTAAATTTTCTTGTTTCTATACTTTAAGGGAAATAGTATGTTTATAAAACGCCTACAAAAATAGGAAAATTATCAATATTCCTTTTTCTCCATTCGTTTATTATACTTTCAAGAAAATACGTTGGCGATATAAGAAATACAAGAATCCCCAACAAACGGCGATATACGCGATAGCGCTAACCAAAGGCTGAGCGGTCTCGGGCATCAGCTTCGCCAACCCTCCGCATATAGCCTCGGAAGTATAGGAGAAACGGATGAAACGCTGCGCCAGATAGATCGTAATAGAGTTCATGCCGATCACGGTAAAAAACAAGGTCCATTTACGCCACCCCAATACATCTATGATATAGAAGAACAAAGCAAACATCCAAACGGAATAAGCACCTACCACACAGACAAAGGAGCTTGTCCATAGCTTCTTGTTGATCGGGAAGACCAAGCTCCATAACAAGCCGACGATCAACAGCACAGCCCCCGCTCCTACCAAACAAAGCACTTTCTTTCGGTCGGTCAGCCCCTCTTTCCGCGACTTAATCCACTCACCGGTGAACATACCCAGCATCGCCGTGGCAATCGCGGGGACGGTAGAGAACAAACCCTCCGGATCAAAGACAGTCTCGTACAAACGTCCGGGAAGAAACAGGCGGTCTATATACCCCACCAAGTTTCCCTCGAGCGTGAACGGCCCCGCCCCACCGGCGTCCGGCACAGGCACGAAAGCCATCGCCAGCCAATAGCCAACCAAGATAAGAGCCGTTACCCCCGCACGCACTTCCCAACCGAAACGGACAAACAACAAGGCCGCGAACATCCATCCCAACCCGATACGCGCCAGCACGCTCGCGCAACGCAGGTGATCAAATTCAAACGACAATAGCCCGTTATATACCAATCCCAGGAAAACCAAGGTAATTCCCCGACGGACGATCTTTTTATAAATCGCCCCTTCCGTCATACCTTTTCCTCGTTGCTTCTCTAGTGAGAACGGAAACGAGATACCCGCGATAAAGAGAAACAGCGGAAAGATCGTGTCGTGATGCGCCAACCCGTTCCATTCCACATGCTCCATCTGTCCGGCTATCGCCTGAAAAAAAGGATTCGGAAACAATGTCGCCAAAGCGACAAATAACGAAGCACCGCCCATAATAAAGAGCATGTCAAACCCCCTGAGGGCATCCAATGATCGCAACCGCTGAGGCTGCTGTTTTTGTTTTTCCATATAATCTATTTACATTTGAAGACAACGCAAATATAGGAAAACCTTCATATTCCGTTCTTCGCAAAAGTAGGGATTATTTCCTTCTTATTTCAATTTTTGGATTTGTTCAACAGACAAAGCCAACTTTTGCGCGATCTGTCGCTCATTCAATCCATCTTGTTCCAACATTCGAATCATACCTCGAATAAGTTGATCCTTCTGCAGAAGAGCCTGTTTCTGTTCTTGAATCGCTTGATCCTTCTGTTGGATTGCCTCTTCTTTCTGTTGGATTGCCTCTTCT
>NZ_JAAKDT010000068.1 GCF_011038785.1 Parabacteroides sp. ZJ-118 | reverse complement strand
CCAAAGAGAGGCGGTAGAAACAGCGGTGTATCTGAATGAAGTGGCTGACCGGGACCCGAATATCGGTCGCAATCTTCTCCGTCAGTTGGACGAAAGACGGGAATCGGTGTCGAATTTTTGGGAGGATATCTTGCCGCGCACGGCATTCAAGATGGCAACCGGCACGGGTAAAACGGTCGTGATGGCGATGCTTATCCTGTATCATTATTTGAACAAATCCGAATACCATAACGATACCCGTTTTGCCGACCATTTTCTGCTTGTTGCGCCCGGTATTACGATACGAGACCGCCTCGGCGTGCTGATGTTGGATGAGAGTGCCGGTTCGCGATATGACAAGAAAGACTATTATCATCAGCGAGGACTGATCCCTGACCAGTACGAGAAGGTGCTCGGCGGTCTGAATAACGCGATTACGATTACCAATTACCACCAATTCGAGCCGAAGGTATATACCGGCAAGAAGGCAAGTCCGCTCGACGGCAAGATGGTATATCGCAGTGGCGAGGGGATGGTCAAACAATCCGACAAAGAGGATTTTCAGAGTGTCCTGTCGCGCATACTCGGCCCCGGTATGAAGGGGAAGCGCTTTATCGTCATCAACGATGAGGCGCACCACTGCTATCTGCCCAAAGAGAAAGAGGGCCGCGGCCGCAAAGATGAGGAGACCGCCGAAGGCGAGGAGGAAAACAAGCGGGCAATGGTTTGGTACGAGGGATTGCGCCAGATGAAGGCTCTCGGCTATAAGTTGCAGCACGTTTACGACCTGTCGGCTACGCCGTATTACCTTAAAGGTTCGGGATATGCCGAATATTCGCTGTTCCCGTGGGTCGTCACGGACTTCGGCTTGGTGGAGGCGATTGAGAGCGGATTAGTGAAAATCCCGTTCCTGCCGTCGATGGATGATACTCACGACTTGGAGGAGCCGAGACTGCGCAATATCTATGAGCATATTCGCGGTGAATTGCCCAAGAAAGGTCAGAAAGCGATTAAGAAGAAGGCAAAGGAGGAAGCAGCTGCCAATGGAACAAATCTGCCGATTGGCGAAATGCCGCCGAAATTGCCGACTCTTTTGACCATCGCGTTGGAACAGTTTGTCAAGGATTACGAGAAATACGACAACGGTATGCGTCAGGCAGGCGAAGCGGGTAAAAACTTACTCACTGCGCCACCGGTGTTTATTGTGGTCTGCAACAATACGACCGTTTCAAAAGAGGTCTTCAAACATATTGCGGGATATGAAACGGTGGATGCCGACGGAAACAAGATTTATGTCGACGGTGTATTCCCGATATTCTCGAACTATACGAATGGAATCCCCAAGAACATTCTCCCGTCGTTGCTTATCGACAGCTCTGCGCTCGATGACGCCGGCAATACCATTGACGATGAGTTCAAAAGAGTGTTTCGGCTGGAGATTGACAAGTTCAAACGCGACTATGCGCTGACGCACGGTGCGGGCAGTGCCGACTGTTTGACCGACAGCGATATTCTCCGTGAGGTGGTGAATACAGTCGGCAAGCCGGGGATGCTCGGCGGGCATATCCGATGCGTTGTCTCCGTCTCGATGCTTACCGAGGGTTGGGATGCCAATACCGTAACGCACGTGTGCGGAGTTCGTGCATTCGGGTCGCAGTTGCTTTGCGAGCAAGTGGCAGGTCGTGCATTGCGCCGTCGCAGTTACGACCTTGTGGCCTATGACCGGAGAACAGGCGAAGAGATACCGAGCGAGAGCGTTTACCGATACAGCGATAAAAACATCGTCTACAAGTTCCAACCCGAATATGCCCATATCATCGGCGTTCCGTTCAAGACTTTCAAAGGCGGTGTGGCCGCGCCACCGAAACCGCCGAAGCCGATAACCTTTATTCGTCCGGTTAAGGAGCGTACCGATATGGAGATTGTTTTTCCGAATATTGCAGGGTATCGCAGCGAACGGGAAAATTCGGTTATTAAAGCGGACTTTTCTCATTTGCCGAAATTCAAACTCGACTTCAATCGGATTCCGATGACAACGATTCTTCGCACTCCTGTCGGCGATGAAGAAGAGTTTTTGAAGAGCGATTACAAGAAGCTGCGCGATTCGCAGATAGTCTATGAACTGACGCGGCGGCTGCTCTCGGCAAAATATCGCGATGAATCGGGCGTACCGATGTTCCAAAAGTTTGCCCAGCTCAAAGCAGTCGTACAAAAATGGTATGATACGCAGGTAGAGATTGTTGGTGGAGAGGGCGACGCCGAAGCCCGCAGACTTGTCTTGTTTTGGAATCAAGACAAGACAAATGCAAGTATCTATGAAGGCATTAGCGAACATAACCGCGATGTCGAACGCATTATCGCCATTCTGAACCACTATAATCCGGAGGGCAGTACGCGCTATGTCTCGGGAGCGACTACCAAAAAGGTGTGGCCGACCGAAAAAAGCCATATCAACTATGTGGTTGCCGATACCGATTCGTGGGAGCAGATAGCGGCCAAAACGTTAGAAGAGATTCCGGCGGTGAAGAAGTATGTCAAAAACCATTTCCTCGACTTCAAGATACCCTATATGGCACTGAACGAGGAGAAAAACTTCGTCCCCGACTTTATCGCTGTGGTGGAGACCCCGTCGGGCGATACGGTCAATCTTATCATCGAGATTTCGGGCTTCTCCAACGACAGCACGAACTTCAAGGAGGAGAAACGGCACTATACGAATAATTACTGGCTGCCTGCTGCCAATAATCTGAAAAAGTACGGTCGGTGGGATTTCATCGAGATTTCCGACATCGACAACATCAAACCCCTGTTAATCGCAAAAATAAATTCGTTATGAGCAACATATTCAAACCTACCGACGCAATAAAGCACCCCGCAGACAAGCGGGTGGCGATTCCGACGACCGAACTCGCGGGAGAGGAAGCGGCTGTCATTGCAAGCGACCCGAAAACGGCTGAATACAAAACTTTCCGCCACGAGTTTACGCGCGGTCGCGACCCGGAACTCTATTGGCTCGGCAAGTATCGTAACGATGACGAGGAGACCTGCGACAGCGACCTGCGCGTCGATATTCGCAGTTTGTATGTCCACGAGGATATTCAGCCCGAACAACTTATCGACCGCCTGTATCGTACCCGTGAAACGGATAATCTTTTCGGCAGCGGCTTGGGCAATGTAATCGACGACGAATTGCAAAGAGTTGCAGAGTATTACCGCCACCACTCCGACTGGAAGAACCGTTTGATACAGGGCGATTCGCTGCTCGTAATGAACTCGCTGCTTAACCGCGAGGGAATGGCTGGCAAGGTGCAGTGCATCTATATCGACCCGCCGTATGGCATCAAATATAAATCCAACTGGCAGATGAAACTTAACAATCTGAATGTGTCAGAAGGAAAAGATACTGATTTATCCGGAGAGCCGGAAATGATAAAGGCGTTCCGTGATACATGGATTGATGGAGTGCATAGTTATTTGTCGTATCTTCGTGATAGATTAGTAATTGGTCGAGAACTGCTTACACAATCGGGATCTTGTTTTGTGCAAATATCCGATGAAAATGTACATCTTATCCGTAGTTTAATGGATGAGATTTTTGGCAGCGAGAATTTTGTGGCACAAATACCTTTCCGTAAAAAATTAATGCCTCTTGGCGCAAAAACGTTGGAGGGAATGTGCGATTATATTGTATGGTATGCAAAAGATATAGACAATGTTAAATATCGACAACTATACAAAAAATCATCTCCAAAAATAGAGTCTCGTTGGACTAATCTTAAAATGTCTGATGGCACAACTCGTAAGTTATCACAATCGGATAATATGGAAAAACTGCCGATAGGGAGTGATGTTTACCGATTAGTTTCACAGCGAGCTCCTTCTTTTTCAGAATTAAATGTGTATGATTTTGAGTTTAATGGAAGAACGTTTCATGCTCCCAAAGGCGGTTGCTGGGTTCTTCCCAAAGAGAAAATGAAAAAATTAAAAGATGCAAATCGGTTAGAAAAAGAAGGAGATAGTCTTAGTTATATTCTTTACCATTCGGATTTTCCTTATTCGAAAATTAATAATTTTTGGGATGATACTGCCCCTGTTCAAGGGAAAAAATATGTTGTTCAAACATCCGAACTTGCAATACAACGTTGTATTTTAATGACTACCGATCCGGGTGATTTGGTGCTTGACCCGACCTGCGGCAGTGGTACGACGGCATTTGTCGCTGAGCAATGGGGACGCAGATGGATTACCATCGACACTTCGCGAATTGCTATCAATATCGCCAAAAAGCGGTTGATGATGGCGACCTATCCCTATTACACACTTGCCGACCCCGAAGGTAAGGATGTTAGATTCGGTTTTAACTACAAGACCGTACCCCATATCACGCTGAAATCCATTGCTAACGACGAAGAGCCGGAAATGGAGGTGCTGTACGACCAGCCGCAGGAGGACAAACGCAAACTGCGCGTGAGCGGTCCGTTTACGGTCGAGACTTTGCAGAGTTTCAATGTGGTGTCGCCCGATGAACTCGACGACCGCACCGATGAAGCAGAAGAGAATCGACTGTTCCAAGAGCGGGTATTCAGTCATCTAGAGACGAGCGGAGTGCGGAACGGCGACCGCAGCCAAAAGGCTGTATTCCATGGAATGGAATCCGTCGCATCACCATTCCTCCATGCTCGCGGCTACTATACCGACAGCGACGGCGAGGAGCGGTTGGTCTATTTCCATATCGGCCCGAAATTCGGCACAGTATCGAAGCAGGCGGTAAATGAATCCGTCAAAGAGATGCGCAAACGGCTTGTCGAGGGAGCATCGTGGCTTGTGCTGCTTGGCTTCTCTTTTGAAGATAACATCAACGACAAGGATTACAACTTTGGCAACTTCACGGTCAGCAAAGTCCGTATGCACGACGACCTGATGCAGGACGGTCTGCTGAAAAAGGACAAAGGAGCCGGAGCGTTCATCACCATCGGCGAGCCGGATATTGCTATCGTCAAAGATTCCGCCGAATCATGCCACGTCGAAATTCGCGGCCTCGACATCTACGACCCGATTAAGGACATTGTGAAACCTCGTTCGGTGGAAGACATTGCCTACTGGGAGATGGACGACAACTACGACGGCACGCAGTTCATCGTGCGCTCCATTCATTTCTGCGGCGGCGACAAGAAGGAGTTCGAGGCGTGGCGCAAAGGATTGGGCAACCTGTTTAATTCGAGTGCAAAAACCAAGAAGAAGGCACAGAACACGTTGCGCATCGAGTTCTCCGACGAGATATGGGAGACTTTGTACGGTTTCACCTCCGAGCCGATATCATACGCCCCCGGCCGCCAAATCGCCGTCCGTGTCATCTCCCAATTCGGCGAAGAATCCTCAAAAGTATTGACGATAGAATAATATAGAGAACTGATAAATAGTCAATAGAGTAAAATAAATCATATGGGAAGCATAGAAAAACAAGAACCATCAAAGCGGTTGAATAGCGGATTTGAAGGGGAGGATGATAATAATCTCAAAGGACCATTCGATCCAAATGACATAGATGTTGATATTTCTGTAGTCAATTTAGGTTCGCTTTTAGAACAATTGGAGTACAGGGAAATTGATTTAAAACCGGAATTTCAGCGTTCAAGCGATGTGTGGTCGAGAGAGAGTAAGAGCCGTCTAATTGAGTCTATCCTTTTGGGGCTACCTTTACCATCTTTTTATTTCAGCGAAGATCCAGCGACGAACAAACTTGTTATTGTTGATGGACTTCAGCGGCTTTGTGCCTTAAAAGATTTTTGGATAGACAAGAAATTGGTCCTTGAAGGGATGCAGTTTTTGACGGATCTTGAAGGTAAAGCCGTTGGGGATTTGGATAGAACGCAGATTAGACGCATCAAAAGTCTTAAGGTTACGCTAAATACTTTACGTAAAAACACTCCTCCTGAGGTTAAATTTGTTATTCAAGTTTCGCAAGTTCAACTTGCTGATTCCATATTGTAGAATTTAGCGATATGAGCTATCTCATCAGAATGATTAATCGTAAGCGTTCGGTGAAAGCCGACTTTCCCCATTAAATATCGTCCATTATTTTTGCTGCGAAATAGAAACCAATCAAAATTGCAGTAAAATGGAAACATCAAAGAAGACAAAGGAGCCGGGTTTTAGCAGGATGTCTGTGGGTCCCAAGCCACAAGCGACTCGGTATCCGTCCGAAATCGGCCGACTTTTCCATAGCATTTTTGATTGCAAACTTTGCAGTTAAAAAAGCTATGTTCAATCTGAATGAAAACAACCGTATAGTGATGTCCCAACATCCGACAGACATGCGCATGGGCGTCAACTGTCTGAGCGGACAGGTAAGGATGGTCGGTCTTGATCCCTCGA
>NZ_JAAKDT010000067.1 GCF_011038785.1 Parabacteroides sp. ZJ-118 | reverse complement strand
CGGCAACTAATGCCGACTGCAACATATAGGTTCAACAAAACAATAGCGACTGCAACTATTAGCTTCATAGTGACAGTCGCTATTGTTATATATAAAGTTTAATACCTGTAGTTTATCAAATGCTTACTGTTTTCATGTAACTCCTTTCGGAGTGTGAACAACACGAATGCACGGGTCGTCCAAAAACAGATTAGGCTGTAATGCCTTTTCTTCAGTGCATTACAGCCTAATACAATAAGTAGTTATCTAACCGCTTATTCCTCTATCGCAGCCTGCGCCGCCGCAATGCGAGCGATAGGTACTCTAAAAGGTGAACATGATACGTAATTCAAGCCAACTTTATGGCAGAACTTAACGGAGGAAGGCTCACCCCCATGCTCGCCGCAAATACCACATTTCAAATCCGGACGGATGGCACGACCTTTCTCTGTCGCCATGCGAACCAGCTGTCCTACGCCATTCTGGTCTAGTACTTGGAACGGATCGACCTTCAAGATCTTCTTCTCTAAATAAACCGGTAAGAAGGAGGCTATATCGTCGCGAGAATAGCCAAATGTCATCTGGGTCAAATCATTCGTCCCGAATGAGAAGAATTCGGCGCTGGAAGCAATACGATTCGCGGTTAACGCGGCACGAGGGATCTCAATCATCGTACCAACCTTGAAATCGATGCGATCGTCCATCTCTTCGAACAGCTTTTCGGCGGTGGCACGGATCACGTTCTCTTGTTCCTTGAATTCATATAAGATACCTGTCAATGGTACCATGATTTCCGGTTTGGCCTCAACGCCTTCTTTCTTCAGTTCCAAAGCGGCACCTAAAATGGCCCGGGTCTGCATTTCCGTAATTTCCGGATACGTATTACCCAGGCGGCAACCGCGGTGACCCAACATCGGGTTATGCTCGCAAAGAGATTCCACTCGTTTTTGGATCTCCTTAACGGATACACCCATTGCCTCAGCCATTTCCTCTTGACCTTTCAAATCGTGAGGAACGAACTCATGCAAAGGAGGATCGAGCAAACGAACGGTAACCGGACATCCGTCCATAGCCTTGAAGATACCCTTGAAGTCTTCTTTCTGATAAGGAAGGATCTTCGCCAGCGCTTTCTTACGGCCCTCAGCGTCCTCGGCCAAGATCATCTCGCGCATAGCCTTGATCTTCTCACCCTCGAAGAACATATGCTCCGTACGGCAGAGGCCGATACCAACGGCACCAAAGTCACGAGCGATCGAAGCGTCGTGAGGCGTATCCGCGTTTGTACGAACTTGTAATTTCGTATATTTATCGGCTAAAGCCATCAACTCCGCAAAATCACCGGATAACTCGGCCGCTTTCGTCTCAACCTGTCCTACATAGACTTCCCCGGTCGTACCATTGATAGAGATGTAATCACCTTCTCTCAAAATTACGCCATCGACGTCTACCAGCTTGTTCTTATAATCGATATTCAAGGCACCGGCGCCGGATACACAGCACTTGCCCATGCCGCGAGCCACAACGGCGGCATGAGAAGTCATACCTCCGCGGGCGGTAAGAATGCCTTCGGCGACAGCCATACCGGCCAAGTCTTCCGGAGAAGTCTCAATACGGACCATGACAACCTTTTTGCCATCGGCGTGCCATTTAGCGGCATCATCAGCGAAGAATACGATCTGTCCGGTAGCGGCACCCGGTGAGGCCGGCAAACCTTTTACCCACACTTTTGCCAGTTTCTCGGCCTTTTTATCGAATACAGGGTGAAGCAACTCATCCAGTTTATTCGGCTCGATACGGCTCAACGCTGTTTTCTCGTCGATCATACCTTGATGCAATAAGTCGATAGCGATTTTCACCATAGCGGCACCGGTACGTTTGCCGTTACGGGTTTGCAAGAACCAAAGTTTACCCTCTTGTACGGTAAACTCCATATCTTGCATGTCCCGATAATGATCTTCCAATTTCTCTTGGATAGCGTCTAATTGCTTATAGATTTCCGGCATGGCTTCTTCCATGGACGGATACTTAGCGACACGTTCTTCTTCTGAGATCCCGGCACGTTCAGCCCAACGCCGTGAACCGATCTTCGTGATCTGTTGCGGAGTACGGATACCGGCGACAACATCCTCCCCTTGAGCATTGATCAAGTACTCGCCATTGAACAAGTCCTCACCGTTACCCGCGTCACGAGAGAAACAAACGCCTGTAGCGGAAGTATCGCCCATATTACCGAATACCATGGCTTGCACGCTCACCGCCGTTCCCCACTCGTCCGGAATACCTTCCATCTTACGATACAGGATCGCACGCTCATTCATCCAGCTATTGAACACGGCACAGATAGCGCCCCACAATTGCTCATAAGCGCAAGTCGGAAAATCCTGTCCGGTCTGGGTCTTAACGGCTGCCTTAAATTTAGAGACCAATGTTTTCAAGTCTTCAACGTCAAGCTCGTTATCTAACTTGACGCCTTTCGCTTTCTTTACCTCCTCGATGATCGCCTCGAACGGATCGATATCCTCTTTGCTTGTCGGTTTCATGCCCAATACAACATCTCCGTACATTTGAACGAAACGACGATAGGAATCCCAAGCGAAACGAGCGTTGCCCGTCTTACGAGACAATCCTTCCACTACCTCGTCGTTCAAGCCAAGGTTCAATATCGTATCCATCATACCCGGCATGGATGCGCGAGCACCGGAGCGAACCGAAACTAACAGAGGATTAGCGACATCGCCGAACTTAGAGTTCATTAACTCCTCGATATTAGCGATCGCTTTCTCAACATCCGCTTTCAGCAACTCTACGACTTTATCCTTGCCTAACTCGTAATACTCCGTACAAACTTCTGTTGTAATCGTGAATCCCGGAGGAACCGGTACGCCAATCAGATTCATCTCGGCAAGGTTAGCGCCTTTGCCACCCAGCAGATTTCTCATATCTGCCCTACCTTCGGCTTTTCCATTTCCAAACGTGTAAACTCTTTTTCTTTCCATATTCGACAGTATTGAATTTAGATTCTAGTTTTGTTGATTTCAACTGTTATATTGCTATCTCAACTTTGCAATGCTGCAAATATATGCTATTTCTACTTTGCAAGCATGAATGCTGTTAAAGATTTTGACATGTTTTACAACTATTCTTTACCATTTATATTCAGTAAATGCTTACATTTGCGTGCGGGGATTTGTGGACTCATTTAAGAGTATAGAGAACGAAGCTCTTTGTTCTTAGCGGAATTGTAAGTATTTTCGCGAAGCGAATTTTAAACTTAACGACATTGGCAAGAAAGAAGAAGCAGTTGCCTATACTGGAAAAGGTAACCATTACGGACGTAGCCGCCGAAGGCAAGGCTATCGCACGAGTGAACGATTGGGTGGTATTTGTACCCTTCGTAGCTCCGGGAGACGTGGTTGACATTCAACTTACCCGTAAGAAGAATAGTTATGCGGAGGGGAAAGCTGTATATTTCCATGAGTACGCGGCCAAACGTGCGGAGCCGTTTTGCGAGCACTTCGGTGTCTGTGGAGGTTGCAAGTGGCAACATCTTCCCTATGAGGAACAGCTTTACTATAAGCAAAAACAGGTCTACGATACCCTTACCCGTATCGGAAAAGTCGAGATGGAAGAGAGACTTCCGATCTTAGGTTCCGAGCGTACGACTTTCTACCGGAACAAGCTTGAGTTTACTTTCTCAAACAAGAAATGGCTTACGGAGGAAGAGATCCAGTCCGGTGCCTCTCTCGATCGCATGAATGGTGTCGGATTTCATATACCGGGGATGTTCGATAAAGTCTTGGATATCCATAAATGTTGGTTGCAAGATGATATCTCCAACAGGATCCGTCTTTGCGTCAAAGAATATTGCCTATCTCATGAGGGGTATCCTTTCTTCGATTTACGGAACCAAGAGGGATTTGTTCGTACGTTGATGATCCGTACGGCATCCACGGGGGATTTGATGGTCGTATTGGTTTTCTTCCATGAGGATGTGGCGCGCAGGGAAGCGTTATTATCTCATCTGGCGGAACGATTCCCGGAAATCACATCCTTGATGTACGTCATCAACGGCAAATGCAATGACACGATCACGGACCAGGAAGTTCTTGTATTCAAGGGAAAAGATCATATCATCGAGGAGATGGAGGGACTTCGATTCAAGGTGGGTCCTAAGTCTTTCTATCAGACAAACAGCGAACAGGCTTATAATCTATATAAAGTGGCTAGGGAATTCGCGGGTCTTACCGGAAACGAGATGGTGTACGATTTGTATACCGGAACAGGTACGATCGCTAATTTCGTCTCTCGTCAGGCAAAGAAGGTTATCGGTATCGAATACGTACCGGAGGCTATCGAGGACGCAAAAGTGAATTCCGCCTTGAACCACATAGAGAATACGCTTTTCTATGCCGGTGACATGAAAGATATCCTTACGCGGGATTTCATAAACCAACACGGACGCCCGGATGTTATTATCACCGATCCACCACGTGCCGGTATGCATGATGACGTGATCAATACCATTCTCTTCGCTGAGCCGGAACGTATCGTTTACGTTAGCTGTAATCCTGCTACGCAAGCCCGCGACTTGAGTTTGTTGAGCGTGAGATACGCTGTCAAGAAAGTCCGTCCGGTCGATATGTTCCCTCATACGCATCATGTGGAGAACGTGGTTTTGCTTGAGAAAAAACAGACATATACATAATGTATAGGAAGTACGTCCCCATTCTGCTCTTTTTGTTCTTCTTGTATGGTTGCGACGGTAACAAACAAGAGGAGAAAGAGGACGTTGCCGTTTCCGTGGATTTGCCGAGACTGAAAGCGGAAGGTGAGATCACGGCGGTGACTTTATACAGCTCTACCTCCTACTTCCAATATAAGATGCAACCCATGGGTTACGAATACGACCTGATAAATGATTTCGCCAAGAGCCAAGGTTTGAAATTAACCATCAAGGTCGCCGAGAACCCTGCCCGGCTGATCGAGATATTAGAAGCAGGTGAGGCCGATGTCGTCGCCTACCCCATCCCAATTAACAATAAGCTGAAACAAGGGGTTATATATTGCGGTCGGGAGGGTATATCCAGCCAAGTATTGATACAACGGGCCAATAAAGGCGATCAGCTTCTTTCCGATGTCACTCAATTAATCGATAAGAATGTTTACGTAAAGCCCAACACCAAATATTCCGAGCGATTGAAGAACTTGGACGAGGAACTAGGCGGAGGAATCCGTATCCAAAAAGTAGAGAATGACTCCATCGCTACCGAAGATCTTATCGAGATGGTCTCCTTGGGTGAGATCCCCTATACGATCAGCGATGATAACACCGCCCGCCTAAACAAGACTTATTACTGGAATATCAATGTCGACCTAAAGGTTAGTTTTCCCCAACGTTCCTCATGGGTGGTAAGGAAAAGCAGTCCGGACCTGGCGAAGGCGATCGATGCATGGGCTTCCGATAAAACAGGTAAACATTCTTTCAAAGCGCTTACCAAGCGATACTTCGAACTAAGCAAGCGACCTTTCACGGCAGACATTCCGGAGGTAAAGAACGGACATATCTCCCCCTATGATTCCTTATTCAAGAAGCATGCGAAAAACATCGGATGGGATTGGCGGCTGCTGGCGTCTATCTCTTATCAAGAGTCTCACTTCAATCCTACGGTCGTATCGTGGGCGGGCGCCGAGGGTCTTATGGGGATCATGCCAAACACGGCGAAGGCATTAGGTGTCACCCCGCATGAATTGAAAGATCCGGATACGGGAATCCGCACGGGAGCAGATTGTTTACGACGCTTCCGTCAAGGTTTTTCTGAGATTAAGGATCCTGAAGAAAAAGTCAAGTTTACCCTAGCGGCTTACAACGCTGGGATCGGACATGTTTACGATGCGCAGCGATTGGCCCGAAAATATGGAAAAGATCCCAATAAATGGGATAACAATGTAGCGGAGTATATTCGTTTGAAAAATGATCCTGAGTATTATAATGATCCTGTTTGCAAGCATGGATACTTGCGTGGCTCAGAAACATACAACTACGTGCGGGAAGTGTTGGAGCGTTATCATTACTACAAGAAAAAGTCGTAGTTGTAAAAAGTTTCTCTCCATCCATGCGGGAACAAATAAAAATCCGCATACAGCTTCACAGCTACATGCGGACCAAACAAATAACAAACTCTACTTATATGAAAAAACAAATACTACTAGCAAATTATTATACGACTACTACCATCAAGGTGATTTCTTGAGTCATTTTATAGTATAACAGAAGATTGCTTGAAAAGGTTCACCACTAATCACGGGATACACGCATCATGTTCCTTAAAAAGCGGGAACAATTGATCAATAGTCCGTTAAAAATATAACTATCGGCTAAGCGGCATCAGCCACAAGGCCAAAGAGTTCATTGACAAGTTTAGCATTTAAAGTTCTGTTCGGTCGCAGACCGGACCTCGCTAAAAATCGTCTGA
>NZ_JAAKDT010000066.1 GCF_011038785.1 Parabacteroides sp. ZJ-118 | reverse complement strand
AGCCATACATCTTTCCTCGTTTACCTGCCTGATTTACGCATCAAGGTTACGGTTGCCTTTGGGAACTTCGCTGTCTGTAGCCAGTTTGTCCGCTTGATACGCCTTGGTATCAGATTTCTGTTCGTCAGGCCACGATTTCGCTATTGCTTCTTCTCTCCCAAGCGTCGCCGCTTGAAACTTGCAAGTCGCTTTAGGGTTCGTCGGCAACTACGCCCCTTTATGGACTTTCACCACAGATGTATGGCATGCCCGTCATACTACAAAAAAAGGGTGTGTCATGACACACACCCTCCTGTGAAATCATAAAAAGGACGTTCAGCCACAGTGGAAATAAGTATTGACCAGTTTCAACAGCTCTTCCGGATGATTCTCCAAGTCCTTGAGTAAGGAGGCGTCGTCATAAGATTCCAATTTACGGATGATACCGTCGATCATACTCGAACTAAACACGTTGTATTTTTCAAAAACAGCACGTTGTTGCTTTAGACAAGCAGCTGAAGCTATACAACTGCCTGGGAGTTGATCCAATGCCTTCAGGCGGTCTTGATTCTCCTCCTTATGAATGTTCACGTTTACATAGGTCTTCTCCGCGATCTCCAAAGCATCGACGATCTCAAAGCCATGGCGGCATGCGACTGCCAATCCGGCCAATAACAGGTATAAATCAGCGGAGCCATCTGGCGATCGCATCTCGACCGTTTGCTTTTGGCTCGTATCATAATGGCTGGAAGGCTCCGATGGGTTCGCCAAGGCGCACATGTCCGTTTGGGCGGCCCAACCTAGCGGAACACGCACTAAAACGGAACGATTCCGATCTCCCCAGCAAATATTCGTAGGCGCTTCTTGGTGTGGAACCAGGCGGAAATATGAGGTGGGGTTCGTATTTCCGAAAGCTGTAATAGAGGGAGCTAAACACATCATTCCTGCGATAGCCTTACGGGCGATCTCGGATAAGGCACCATTCGCTAACATCTGATTTTTGCCATCTTTCATGATACGCATGTGAACATGCAGACCGGAGCCGGCTTTCCCCACCGTGATTTTCGGAGCGAAGGTGATGTTATAACCATATTTATGAGCCAGATTGCGGATCACCCATTTCGCGATCATCAATTGATCCGCCGCGTTTTCCGCGGGACAGGGTAAGAACTCGATCTCGTTTTGTTCGTAGATTAAACCATTTAACGTGAAGTTTCCAACTTCCGAATGACCATATTTGATTTGTCCCCCCGCTTGCGCTATGCAGTGCATGCATTCCGCCCGGAATGCATTGAATTTTGCGTAAGGGGCGGATTCATGGTATCCTTTTTGGTCGGTAGCGGGGAAAACACCTTCATCCGGCGCGATTACATAATATTCTAACTCACCCATTGCCTCAAATTCCATGCCTGTCACCTCATGAAAGGCCTTACAGGCTTTATGCAATGTATATTCCGGGGAACTTTCCAATGGTTCTCCATCCTTATTGAAGAATGAGCAGAGCATGGTAAGCGTAGGTATTTCCGCGAACGGATCTTCGAAAGCCGTACGGAAACGGGGCACCACATATAGGTCACTGCTTCCCGCCTCGATAAACGAGAAAAGGCTGGAACCGTCCACACGCTCACCGCACGTCAAGATCGCGTCCAGATAGGCGGCGTTGTTGATTACAAAGTTTAGTGTTTTCAAACGTCCGTCGCCCGCAGGATACATAAAATTAACCATCCGGATACCTTTCTCCTGGATATAACGGATCATGTCCTCTTTCGTAAACTCGGACGTCGGTTTTTGTAAAAACTCCACGAGTGCGTTGGGAGTCATTTCGAGTTCTTTGTTCATGTCTTGTATGAATTAAGTTTAGGTGTGAAGGTAGTTGTTTTTCGCGAGACAGGGATTGTTTTCATCCGAAAAGTGAACGGGAGGGTCGCGATCGGGGTCACACCCTCCTTAAAAAACGTGCGGCGATGAAGACCGATTCCCGCAAGATCCGTATCTTTGCGCGAAACAATCCCGCGAGATATGGACGAGAAAGTGCTCGAAAAATTGAAAATCCTGGCCGAGTCGGCAAAATATGACGTCTCCTGCGCCTCCAGCGGAACCTCCCGTTCGCATAAGAGCGGATCTATAGGAAGTGCTGCCGGATGGGGGATTTGCCATAGTTTCGCTGAGGACGGACGGTGTATCTCGCTTTTAAAGATCATGCTGACGAATTATTGCATGTACGATTGTGCCTACTGCGTCAACCGGCGAAGTAATGATTTACCCAGAGCCACGCTTTCCGTTACCGAGTTGGTGGACCTTACGATCGAGTTTTACCGGCGTAATTACATTGAAGGATTGTTTTTAAGTTCCGGCGTGGTTCGAAACCCGGATTACACGATGGAACGGTTGGTGAGAGCTATCAAGGATCTGCGCCTCGTGCATCACTTCAACGGATACATCCATATGAAGAGCATCCCCGGAGCCAGCCAAGAATTGGTAAATGAGGCTGGGCTTTACGCCGATCGTTTGAGCGTGAATATAGAGATCCCGAATGAGGCGGGCTTGCGGACGCTCGCTCCGGAAAAGGATTTTAAAAGCGTATTCGCCCCCATGCGTTATATCCAACAAGGTGTATTGCAAAGCGCCGAGGAACGCAAGCGTTTCCGCCATGCCCCGCGATTCGCTCCCGCCGGGCAAAGCACGCAGATGATCGTCGGCGTTACGTCGGATACCGACAAGGATATACTTCGTTTATCATCCGCCTTGTATCGGAGACCTACGATGAAACGCGTTTACTATTCGGGCTTTATTCCGGTAAATGCGTATGACAGCCGCCTTCCGGTACTTGCCACGCCTCCGCTGATCCGCGAGAATCGTTTGTATCAAGCGGATTGGCTGTTGCGTTTTTATCAATTCAAGGTAGACGAGATTGTCGATGACGCATATCCGGATCTGGATCTGGACGTAGACCCGAAGTTGGCTTGGGCGCTGCGGCATCCGGAAATCTTCCCGGTAGATATCAACAAAGCGGATTACGAGATGCTTCTCCGGGTCCCGGGCATTGGCGTGAAATCGGCAAAGATCATCATCCTCTCCCGGCGTTACGCGAATCTCGGTTCAGAGCAGTTGAAGAAAATAGGGGTGGTTCTGAAAAAGGCGAGCTATTTCATTACTTGCCGGGAACTCCCGACGCGGACCGTGAATGAGGTCAGCCCCGAAACCGTCCGGCGACTATTGACGACAAAGGGCGGAAAGAAAGTAGACGATCGACAGCTTACGCTGCCTTTCAGCGATTAACACCTGTTTTATGGGGAGGATTGATAATGGTCATATTTGTTTACGACAAGACTTTTGAGGGATTGCTTACCGCGGTATTCGACGCCTATTCCCGTCGAACCTTCCCGGATTTGTTAGTAGCCGAGGGTGAGCCGTTCCCATTGTTCTACGACGAGGCGATCCGGATTTATACGGACGACCGGAAAGCGGAACGGGTATGGAAAGGGCTTGAGAGGAAGATCTCCAAGTCTTCCCTTTCCGGGCTGACGGTAACTTGGTTGTCGGAATTGCCGAATGTAGACCTGCTGTTGTTCCGATATATCCGCAAAGCGATCGACGCTCCGACCACGATCGAGTTCAATTTGGGCGATCCAGACCTATTGGAAACCGCCAAGATCTGGAAGAAAGTAAACAATGAACGCTTGCGAGTGATGCAATTCTTTCGCTTCCAAAAAGCGGCGGATGGGACGTACTTTGCCGCCGTCGCGCCCATATACAATGTATTGCCTTTGGTGTTACCTTATGCGCGAGACCGTTTCGCTGACCAGCAATGGCTCATTTACGACTTAAAAAGAGCGTATGGATATTATTATGACCGTAACGATACGATAGAAGTCCGTTTCGATGAGAAAGATTCACACTTGTTGACCGGATTGCTCAGTGAGGATATTATGGATAAGGATGAGAAACTTTTTCAACGTATGTGGAAGGCCTATTTTCAGTCGATCGCCATCAAAGAGCGTTTAAATCCGCGGCTTCATCGCCAACATATGCCGGCTCGCTTTTGGACCTATATGCCGGAGAAGAGATAATCGTGTGGCACATCTCCCCTATCGGGGGGGAACAGCTGCCGCTTAATCGAGAAAGGGATGAACTTACGATCAAGTCCATCCCCTCTTATCGCGATCAACACGTCTCTCTTATAGCTCGCGAATCCAGACGTTGCGGAAGCTGATCGGCTCGCTAGGATCGCCGTGGCTCTGCAGGATGATAGGGCCCGCGCCATGTTTCCGCACCTGCGGGAAACCGATCCACTCGGTCGTACCCAATATCGTCGTATGATTCTGTAAAACCACACCGTTCTGGATAACCGTCACGGTCGGACGCGTACGATAGGAACCATCTTCCTTGAACGTGGGGGCGGTATAGATGATATCGTATACGTTCCATTCGCCCGGTTTACGCATGGCGTTAGCCAAAGGAATGGATTGTTTGTAGATACTGCCCGCCTGGCCGTTCACGTAAGTCGGGTTGTTGTAGCAATCCAGCACTTGAACCTCATACAGCCCTTGCAGGAAGACACCGCTGTTACCTCTCGCCTGGCTCTCACCCGTGATATTCGTTGGTACTTTCCACTCGATGTGCAACTGGAAATCGTTGAATTTCTGCTTGGTCTGGATATCACCTTTCTTCTTGTTCACGGTGAATACGCCATCATGCACGTCCCATTCGGCAGCGCCGCCCTTTACGCTCTCCCAAGCGGAGAGATCCTTGCCGTCAAACAAGACGATCGCGTCGGAAGGAGCCGTGAAACCGCCCCCTTTTAAGTCTGTACCCGGAGTGACTACCGGCGGAACCGGCTCGTAAAACTCGGACATCTCGTGCGTGATACCCGCGTAACCGGTAGGCATCTTGAACTCTCTTTTCTTGTCTTGAGCGACAACCGTAACGCAACCCGCCAGAGCGAAAGCCGCGACTGTAAGCAATTTTTTGTTCATGGTCTAAAATAATTTATTAGTTAGTTAACACCCTTTGCCGCGAATATACCGTTTTTTTACTGAGCGAGAGAACAACTTGTCAGAAATCTTACGGATTATGATCAAAAAGTCTTTTCTCGGCCAACAGCTCGAACTTGGTGTTCGGACGGCCGTAATTGCAATACGGATAAATACTTATACCGCCCCTCGGAGTGAATATACCGGTAACCTCGATGTATTTCGGATCCATCAATCGTATCAGGTCCTTCATGATCATATTCACGCAATCCTCATGAAATGCCCCATGGTTGCGGAAGCTGAATAGATAAAGCTTCAAGCTCTTGCTCTCTACCATCCTTACGTCGGGGATATAATCGATATGGATCGTGGCGAAATCCGGCTGTCCGGTAATCGGGCAGAGGCTGGTGAATTCCGGGCAATTGAACCGTACCCAATAATCATTCCCTTGATGCTTGTTCGTGAATGTCTCCAATACCTCCGGAGCGTAATCCTGTCTATATACGGTAGAGCCACCCAATAAGCGCAACTCTCCCTCTTGTCTTCTATCGTCCATCGCTTTTATTTACTTTTGATTCTTTTCTTTCCTTCTCAAGTATTTCTCCAATCCGTCCTTGCGAAGTTTGCAAGCGGGGCAATGCCCGCACCCCTCGGCTATGACGCCGTTATAGCAAGTCAGCGTCTGCGTGCGCACCAGATCAAACACACCCAGCTCGTCCGACAATTCCCAGACATCGCTCTTATCCAGGTCCATAAGCGGGGTATGAATTACGAATTGCTCATCCATCGCCAGATCCAACGTTACGTTAAGAGAACGCACGAATGCGTCCCGGCAATCCGGATAACCACTATAATCGGCCTCGGAGACACCCGTCACCAAATGATGAATCCCTTTGCCGCGAGCCAAGATTGCCGCGAAAGTAAGGAACACCATATTACGGCCGGGAACAAACGTGTTCGGGTAGCCATGCTTCGGCTTCTCTCGGTCCATCGCTATGCTCGCGTTCGTAAGCGAGCAACCGGGATCTAACTGGCTGATAAGCGAGACGTCCAGTAACTGAAAAGGCACGTCCGCGTCAGCGGCGATCTTTCGGGCAACCTCTATTTCCAAGGAATGTTTCTGTCCGTACGTGAAGCATACGGCCTCTACACGCGAAAAATGCTTCTTCGCCCAGAAAAGGCAAGTCGTGGAATCTTGTCCACCCGAGAAGCATACCAAAGCGGCATTTTGTTGTTTCATATATCTCTCTTGTTTTTAATACATGGTTTGGCAAGCACATGGAAAAGCGTATCTTTTCGGCTGCGAAGATACGCTTTTTCCGTAGATCCCGGCATGATTTCTCTCGCTATCTTCCAAAACGGCGAGATATCCTTTATGCTCCGCCCTCAAAAAAACGCGTGCGGAAAATCAGGATATGCATTCAACTTAGGCGGCGATGTGGGGGTTAAATACGATAACTCAAGTTTCGGATTTAGTATGATGCCATAAAAATGGTCATGAAAAAGGCTTTGAGAATTTCCGTATATGACGGAAATTTAGTAATTTAGAGGTGTTCAAACAGCTAAATACCATACTCAAAGC
>NZ_JAAKDT010000065.1 GCF_011038785.1 Parabacteroides sp. ZJ-118 | reverse complement strand
TATTAATAGTGAGGACTTAGCAACAATTCGTTTTTATTATACGCCCGACAAAAAAGAGCAACTTAAAATATCTCGATTATTAGATTTGCTTGACAAACGCATTGCGACCCAAAACAAAATCATTGAGAAACTGGAATCCTTAATCAAGGGGCTAAATGATTCTTTATACAAGAGGTATAGTGATTGCATAAAGACTTCTTTTGCTGAATTAGGATATTCATACTCTGGATTATCGGGAAAGTCAGCAGAGGATTTCGGAAAAGGCAAACCGTTCATAACATATTTGAATGTCTATTCCTACAATGTCGTGAATGAGAACGGTAAGCATTCGACTAACTACAGGTGCTAAACCTTTATATACAATAACAGCAACTGTCACTATGAACCTGACAGTTGCAGTCGCTATTGTTTTGTTGAACCTATATGGTTTCAGCCAACATTAGTTGGCAGATTCCACGTTTTGTTTTGTCAATATACTTTCAGGATGTTCCAACGTCCATTTGTGTGGAAGTAGATGCACGAGTTCTTCACGGTTCGCCTTTTTATGATAGGGCATCCGAGCGATGATATCATTCAGATAATCCCTCGGGTTGACCTCGTGTGCCTTGCAAGTAGCCAGCAGAGAACAGATGATTGACATGTTGACCGCTGCTTCGTGGTTGCCACAGAAGAGATAATTCTTCCTTCCCAGAGTGATTGGACGTATGACATTTTCAGCCAAATTGTTATCCCAAAGCAAACGTCCGTCCTCCAGACACCTCATCATGTTGTCCCATCGGGTATAGGCATACGTGATGGCTTTACCGGCCTGTGATCCGGGACTGTACTTGATGCCTTCCGTTTCCATCCATGCCTTCATGGCTTCCAGGATGGGACGGGCCAGTTCCTGACGCTTCGCCTTGCGTTCATCGTACGACAAACCTGCTTCGTCACAGCAGCGCTCTATCTTGTAGACATGCTGTATCTGGGTCAGCCCATGTTCTGCGATCTCCCTGTTTTCATCAAGGGCCTGCTCAAAATGACGGCGGATATGCACCAGGCAATTGAGCAAGCGCACGTCCGGATTGGTCTTGAAGGCTGTCTCATAACCTGCAAAACCGTCGCATTGAAGGTATCCCTTGAAGTTATATTGATTTGCCAGAGATTCGATGACCGCTCCAGCTCTCGATCCCTTCTCGTAATGGAAGATGACCAGTTTCTTCATGACTGACCTTACCATCCAGAGATATTCCTTATCGGCCTTGTGCTTTTCCTTGTTGATGACCGGAACGGTAGTTTCGTCCGCCTGTACATAGTCACAGGAGAAGACCTCTTGCCTGAGTACCTCATACAGGGGCTTGAGCAGTTCTACCGTTTTCTTGAACCATCCGTCCAGCGTGCCTTCCGTAAGACCTTTCATCCCAAGATGCCGGTATTGCTGTATCTGCCGGTAGAACGGAACGTGATATTCATATTTCTGAAGCAATATCTCGGCTAGCAGGCTGGTGTCAGCGATGCACCTGTCGACAGGCATCAGCGGCATGGGAGCAATCTCCACACCTTTCTGGCCATCAGGTGGAAGTAGCGTGTTATCCTTAAGCGCATATTTGGGACGGACTATCTCCTTGACATAAAGCATTCCCGGCTTGTGCTTGACGACTCTGGTTACCTCTTCGCCTATTCTGCGGTACAAGGACAGGTCCACACCGTCCGGCTCTATCACCTCGGTTTCGAGCACGGGCAGGTCTTCCACCATTTGGCGGTTCTGACGCTTCTGCTTCTTTGCCTCGGCAGATTCCTTTTCGATCTTCTTCACAGCTTCGTCTCGCTTCTCTTCAGCTTGGCGCTGAAGTCCGGCAAACTCATCGGCAAAGAGATCAGGCATGTCGGAAGCATAGACAGGGAGCTTCTCAGCTTTACGGCCAAAGAGTTGGCGGTTCAGCCATGCGACCTGAGCCGTCAACTCTTTGATGCGTTCCTGCAGGTTTTTAATCTGCTCCGCTTGATTTTTGTTGGTGGCAGACAATGAAGCAACAGAGGCATTCAGCCCTTCTATCGTCTTGAGCAATATATCCTTTTCATTCATTGTCTGTCTCTTTTTGTTGATGTAAAGATACTAATTATTAGTGGATTACGAAAACATATCAGTACTTTTATTCAATAAAAACAGATTATACATGGTACTCCTTGCGTTCTGCCCTCAGCCGCCGGAGCCTCTGGCCCGGATTCTCCTGAATACCCTCAACTATCATCACAAGATCACGCCATTCCATGGGATAGCTGTTTGATCCAGGGTCATATTCCGGCAGTTTGAAGCGCCCTGCCTCCAGCCGTTTGATGTACATCACCATGCCACCGTCTTCCGCATGAAGCAGCTTCATGAGTTTACGGCTGGACCCGATGAAGATGAACACATCGCCGTTCTTCACTTCGCTCTTCATCTTCTCATGTACCAGTCCGCACAGCGAACTGATACCCTTGCGCATATCCGTCCTGCCGGGACACAGGAAGTAGCGCATCGTGTCGTTCAGACTAAACATGGCCGCCTTGGAGACTTTGCGTCAACAGTTCCATCAACAGCTTCTCAGATCCGCTACCGAAGTGGGCACGAAGTCCATTGGGGAAGAGTAAAGCTACACCCTGCGGCACTTCTTCTCCCAAGGTCAATTCCATGGCTGGTTGTTTGAAACGGATTGGAGCTAACTCTTGTTTAAGACTATCTTTGTCGACAGAACATTTTTTGCGCCAGTAGTGGTATGTTGAATAACTGATACCTATCTGCTGCAGGTACGACTTCAATGGAAGCTCACTTTGTTGCACCTGCAGTTCTAATTCTTCAAATTCTGATTTGTTCATTACAATTGAGGTTTGGTTGTTATTGCGTAAGCAAAACTACAACCAAACCCTAGGGGGTACAATGTGTATTTGTTCGAATGCTTACGGTGTTCATATCGTAAATGAAGAACAGGCTTATTCACCATACCTATCATACTACGTTTCTTCCATGCCGTTTAGAAAGTTTATATATCCGTTTGCACAAGGAAGCACACGGTTTAATCTTTGCAAAGCAGACTTCGAGAAAGCAAGCATTACTTTGCCATCCTTGTATAATCAAAAGCGCATACACTCAGTATTGAGCAGTGTAACAATGAAGATAAGCACCGAAAAAACAATGCTTGAACAGTATGTTACTCAAAGACAACATCTTCTCCGTCAAATGTTCATATAAACATCTGACGGAGCAAGTATTGCTTCTGCTTTTGGTATGAATGTAATAAATCCTGTTCTAATATTATCTTGTTCTGAATTGATGTCAATACCCAAGCAAGGTGTTTAGTTTCGTCTTCTTTCTTTGGAAGAGGAATGGTATTCTCCAAGAAACGCCCGTTCGTTATGTTTATGGTGTTCTTTGCGCCTTTCTGAATAAGTGGATGTAAATAGTTTAGAGCGTTGTTCGGCTGCATGAAATAGAAGTGTAGAATAATCCCGACAAAGTTATTCACAGGCTTATATACACCATACAAGGGCGAAACTGCTACATCGCATTTTACGTTGCTTCGTTTCACTATACCATAAGGGAAATCTCCTGTTGGGCTTTTTGTGTAAACCATGTCGCCATACTTAACAACATTGTAATGCAGCGTGTCTTTTGCTGCAAAAGAACGTCCAAGATACTCAATCTGATTAACAACTCCTTGTGTCACGGAAACTGAACAAATCTCATATCCTTTTGTGTTTTTTTCGTTTCGTTCTTGCAATACCTTTCTCAATTCTGTTTTCTGCCAAGTATTATGTGCTAAACCTATGGACTTCGTTTGATGAATAATCCCCTTGATTAAGGACTATTAATATGCAAATTTCTTAGCTTATCCTCAAATAGGAGCAATACTTGGCAAGCAGGTTTTTTAATGGAAGGTCGCCTTTTTCAAGTCGCTCTGCATCAAGTGATAAAATTCTTTCGCACACTTGTAACTTGCCTTTATAGAGGGCTTTGATGTATTGATTCCCATTTTGCTGCTCGATGCTGATTTCAGAAAAAAAGGCAGTGATGTCTTCCGGGTCATATATAATGGAATAGCTCGGTCGTTTGGCACCGGGAATATCTTCTCGAAGAATCTCTTTGTCTACAAGATCTTGAATATCCCGTATGGCTGTGTCTTTGGAACATTTAGCCAATGATGCCCAAGTTTTGGAAGTTATCTTTGCTTCATAGCCACCAAGGAACAGGTTCAGCATATCGGTCTGCCGTTGGCTAAGTGGTACAGAAGAAGCCTTTTGCCAAAAGAAACTTTTGTTCAAGGTGGTACTGACGATATTTTCCGCTTCGTCAAGTGCAACAGACAACGTTTTGGCGTACCAGCATATCCATTCTGTGATGTCACCATCGCCGCGTTGAGCTTTCTCCAAAATATCGTAATAGTGGTTTTTATCTTTATTTATTTGCGAGGAGATATTATAAAATCTGAACTCGCTTTTATCAGCACGAGCCAACAACATATCAGAAAGTATGCGTGCCAGGCGTCCGTTCCCATCTTCAAATGGATGAATGCTGACAAACCGGAAATGTGCAATGGCAGACCGTATAACCGAATTTATATTTTCCTGACTGTTGAACCAATCAAGAAAATGCGCCATTTCTTCGTCCACGCGTTCCGGTGAGGGAGCAATATAATGGATTTTCTCGCGACCGAACATCCCGGAAACTATATGTTCCTCGTTTGTACGATACTGTCCAACTTCAATCTGCGAGCCTTCGCTGAAACCTGTCGGAAAGAATGCTGCTTGCCATGCACAAATTTTCTCTTTCGTCAAAAACCGGTCATAATGATTTGCTGCATCAAGCATGACTGCCACAACAGAATCTATGTAGTGAGACGGTGCTGTCTGTTTGACATTTTCTATACCCAATTTTCGAGCAATAGATGAACGTACTTCATCCACATTCAATCGTATTCCTTCTATTTCTGACGAATAAACGACATCATACGTCAGATTCTCCGCCATCGCTTTTAATTTGCTATCAAAGCCAAGCGAGGCAAGCCTGCCATATAACAAACCCTGTTTACGGTTCACTTCTTCAAGAAGTGCCGTCAGTTCAGTCGCATTCCAACGGAATGCAGTCCAATTGTCTCTTTCGTGTATATACATATCTGATGCGTCATTAAACAACGAAAAACGTCGCAATATTTGCGACAAAAATACTCAGTTATTGTCGTATCAACAAGAAAAACCTTATAATATCGCAAAAAATGCGATGATTTTAGGCGTAAAACGTCTGATTAGCTTGACTTGCATCTGTATTTTCGAACCAAATTAGGGATTGCGTATCTGCAATGTCTGCGATTATTGACTCAAGTTTCGGATTTAGATATAGACTGTAAATTCATATATATGTTAAACAATGACTAAACCGGTAAAAATTTCACGTGAAAATTTCACCTATTAAAGCGAATGCAGTATATTTGCACGCAGAAAATCTTATTATGTTCCTATGCATGAATTTTGTAATCAAGGCAATTAACTTATAAATCCATTCAACTATGATACTCCGCATTATCCTGAAGAACTTCCTCTCGTTTGACAATGAGGTGCAGTTTGATATGTTCCCTAACATGAAACGAACATTTTTGTCTAGCCATATTTCTATGGCTGCCGGCAAATTGCCCATCTTGAAGATGGCTGCTATCTATGGTTCTAATGGTGCGGGCAAGTCAAATATTGTTAAGGCTCTTGAATTTATTAGAGCTTTTGCGCTGGATAAGGATTTTATCAAGAACATTGAGTTGCAGAAGTTCTTTTACCTTTTAAAAAAGGATGCGATGAGGGATCCTATATATCTGGCTATTGAGTTTGAGAACCAGAATAAGTTCTACTTTTATGAGATTGAAATTTCGCAGAAAGCTATTGAAAAGGAGGGTTTATATGAAACATTCCCTCTTGATGGCAAGATAGAATGTATCTTTGAGCGTAAGAAACTAAATGTTGAGTTTGCCGATGGCGTAGAAGTTGAGGAGGCTATTGCCGATGCGACAAAGAGACTTTTAGCAAAGAATCCTATGTCCTCGTTGCTGTCTTTGAATGGAGAATTTCCAATAATCACGGATTCCAGATGTAAGTTTGCTGCAAAATGGTTTAAGGCACAACTTGAAATTATTGGTGTTCACTCATTTCTTCCTACTTTAATAGAACTGCTGCGTGACAACAAACTGATGATGGCGTTTGCCCGTAAATTGATCTACGGCTTGGAGGTAGGAATAAACGACATGAATCTCATGGAAAGTGATTTCGATCAATGGGCAAAGAATCATATTGAGATTGCCAGTTCAATTCCGGGCGACATTGATAAGGTAAAGTCCATGTCGTTGAATGCGAACAATATGCCGGTACTAGCCATAAATATGGAAGATGGCGTCAGAAAAGTATATCAACTGATGTTCGACAATATTGGTAAACAAGGCTATGTCGGGCATTTGGATACAAGTTCGCAATCGGATGGAACATTACGTGCATTGACGCTTCTTCCGGCTCTCTATTATGCGACGGTCCAGAGTAAGACTGTAGTGGTTGACGAAATAAACTGCTGTCTTAGTCCAACTATGGTAAAGGGCATTGTAGAATTTTTCTCAAAGACAGAGGATACTAAGGGACAGCTTATATTTACGACTCATGAGGAACAGTTGCTTGACGAACGCGACATACTTCGCTCGGATGAAATCTGGTTTGTGGACAAGAAAGAAGGCGCATCTATTATGTATTCACACAATGATTTCAAGGAGCACCATACTATTTCCCCAATGCGTGGGTATAAAGAAGGACGATATGGCGCTATCCGTTATGTAAATCTGCTACAGAAGAATGGATAGAAAGCTGACATATAAGAAACTGCCAGGAATAAGAGTGCTTGCGGACGAACAAGCGAAGAAAAAATCTTCGCCTCAGGATACTGAAACTGCTCCAGATTCATACATGCAAATACCCTCTGCCTATAAAAAGGAAGATGGTACGTTATCGTACAGTTTGGTTTGTGTAATATCCGGAGGTACGGAACGTGAGCGTACATTCCTTAATGAGTTGGAGAGAAAGCATACATTCAAGACGGTGGATGTTATTTTTGTATCAACGAAGGAGGGTGAAGGCGGATTAACGCCTAAGATGATGCTTTCTGCATTTGAAGGCATTTATCAGAATGGAACAATCCATACATCCGGAAGAAGCGTCAAGTTGGATTCCGTGGATGTAATTTACATGTTTACGGACGTTGATCATTATGAAAATGAGCTAAAAGAGATTCTGGGGAATAGCGAAAAGGGTTCTCCTATTTGGATTATCAGCAATCCGAATTTTGAGATATGGCTTTACTATTGTTACAGGAACAATCCTTATGGTGATTTGAAAGAGGTATTGGAAGAGACGCCATCACAAAGAAGTTCGAAACTTAAGATGGTGAATGGGACATTCAACAATGGAGGAGGATTGGACACCAGAAAGGCTTTTGAGCATTTGAAGGAAGGAATTGCTCATTCGATAGAGCACTATCAAGAAACTAATGGCATACCAAATATTCTCTCTACTCAAATGCATATCTTTGCAAAAGATGTATTGTTGCGTTTAGGCGACGAGTACAAGTCTTTTGTGCAAAAGAAGCAAGAATTCAGGGAGAGAATGAAAAATAACAAAAGAATGTGAACAGAGTTGTCGATCCCAGCTCTGCCACGAATAAGATATCAAGGCCGACTATAAAGCCTTTTTTATGACCAATTTATGGTATCATGCTAAATCCGAAACTTGAGTTATTGATAAACTGTTTGCCCATAGAAAAGGACAGTATGTAAGATTGGGTGACATTGCAACAATTGCAAACGGTAATGGAGATGTTCAAGATGCACAAACAGACTATCACGAATGGTTGTTCCCATTCTTTGACCGTTCAGAAGAACAAAAGTACTTTGATGCTTACTCGTTTGACAAAGAGGCTATCATATATGCAGGAGAAGGACAAAACTTCATGCCGCGATATTATAATGTAAGCGTCCAAGCACAGCCTGAGTAAAACCGACTACATTCGCGGCTGTAACATTAATCTTGATAAATTATGTATTACAGCAACGAAGATTTTGAAAACTTTTACATTCGCTACAAGGCGGAGGGTC
>NZ_JAAKDT010000064.1 GCF_011038785.1 Parabacteroides sp. ZJ-118 | reverse complement strand
GTTGACCACGCTCTCGTAGGGGTTGTCCTCCATCATCGGTACGTGCTTGTAGGCGGCCGCATGGAAGACATACTCCGGCTTGTACCGGCTGAAGATGCGCTCCATGATCCTTCGGTCGGCGATGTCGGCAACGATTGTCTCCGATTCTATCCCCGGCCACCGGTCGTGCATCATCATCCTGATGCCGTGCATCGGGGTCTCCGCCTGGTCTATGAGTATCAGCTTAGACGGGGTGTATGCCGCTATCTGCCTCACCATCTCAGAGCCGATGCTCCCGGCTGCCCCCGTGATCATCACCGCATGCCCGTGGAGCAGGCCGGCGGCTGCTTTCATGTCAACCTCTATCTTCTCGCGCGGCAGCAGGTCCTCAACATCCACCGGGTGGAAGGCGCTCAGCCGCAGGTCGCCCTTGCCGTCCCATTCCCTCGCCTGAGGCATGACGAGGATCCTGACCCCGCTGTCGACCAGCTCATTGATGAGGTCCGCTGCCCCTTTCTCCTTCAGCGCGTCCATCTTGAGGGGTGAGACTATCAGCGTGCTGACGCGGTTTCGTCTCATCGTATCCGGCAGAGCGCTGTCGAACGGGTGCACCCTGACCCCCATCAGCACACGGTTCTCCATGTCCCCCTCATCACTTACGAAGCCCTGGAGAGCATAGGGGGAGTCAGCCGACGAGCGTATACTCTTGGCGAGGGCCACGCCGCCGTCCCTGACGCCAAGGATATATGCCCGGCTGGTGTCGGCGCGCTTGGCGGTCTGCTCGAAGACGGTCTTCACCCACACGCGGACAGTCCACATGAAGGCGACCGCGAACAGCCCCATGAGGATTATGTCGGCGTATCCGAATGACACGATCCTGCCAGAGGCGTTGAAGAGCCACAGCACAATGCAGCACAGCACGGCTCCGAAGAACACCGACGAGCCGACCCTCAGCAGGTCGGAGAACGAGGAGTAGCGCATCACGCCGTTGTAGGTGTGGAAGATGCGGAAGCCGATGATAAAGCAGGCAAGGAACGCGCAGAGGGTCAGGCAGAGCGGTCCCAGGACGCTGAGCGTCTGTTCCGAGCCATGGTGAACGGCGAAGGCCAGCAGCCCCGAGAACACCACAAACACGCAGTCGAGGAGCAGTATGCTCCAATACGGCAGGGCCGACCGGGAGAAATACCAGCGGGCCAGTTTCCTGATGGATTTCATAGAATGGTAGTAAGCGTTCGGTGAAAGCCGACTTGTTGTATCACAAACAGCCTGCACCACTTATTTTTATAATTGATAACGATTAAATATCACAAGGGTGACCTTGACAGGATTCAGATCATATTTGATAAAATCCTGTTCCTTGCCCGACATGTGCGCCAGGCAAAGCAATATTCTCTCTTTTCTCATATATTATAATTGTACATCCAAGCTTTGCCATATTGCAGGAATTGAGTATTTTTGCAATGTGTTTTGAGTAAATCCGTACACACAATTGAGTAATTATTACCAACAATATGAGTATGCACTATCTTAGGGAGCAATATATTACGCTCAGAGACCGCATCCTGGAGCCGAGGAAGTTCATCCAGGTGCTGGCGGGCCCGAGGCAGGTGGGCAAATCCACCCTTGCCGGCCAAGTGCTTGACAGCGTCAACATCCCTTTCACTTTGGAAGTTGCCGACGCCGTAAATCCGCACGACAGCGACTGGATCCACCGGATATGGGAGGCGGCAAGAATCACCATGTCGATCCGGGGAGAGCAAGAACATCTTCTCGTAATAGACGAGGTTCAAAAGATAGACAATTGGAGCGAAATGGTAAAGCGGGAATGGGATGAGGATTCACGCAGGCGAGTCAACCTCAAAGTCATACTTTTGGGCAGTAGCCGGTTGCTCCTGAAAAAAGGCCTGACCGAATCGCTGGCAGGACGGTTTGAACTGATACGCATGAACCACTGGAGCTATAAGGAGATGCGCGAAGCTTTCGGCGTGACACTTGACCAATACATCTATTTTGGCGGGTATCCCGGACCGGTCCACATGATCGATGACGAAAAACGATGGCGGAAATACATCAAAGACTCACTGGTCGCTCCGGCGATCGAAAAAGACGTCATCATGACCTCCAACATCTACAAACCGGCACTGATGAAACAACTCTTCGAGTTAGGATGCGGCTACTCATCCGAAATCGTGTCGTTGACCAAAATAATGGGGCAGTTGCAAGACGCAGGCAATGTGACGACCCTCGCATCCTATCTTGAATTACTCAACCAGTGCGCCTTGCTGACCGGGTTGCAGAAATATGCCAATGATGATGCCCGAAAACGGAACTCCATACCTAAATTCCAAGTCTACAACAATGCACTTCTGACAGCATACAAAGGCCGCTCATTCATAGCCGACCGGACCGATACGAAAGTTTGGGGCAGATGGGTAGAGAGTGCTGTCGGAACACATATTTTACATCATGCCGAAGCATCCGATTACCAAGTATTCTATTGGCGTGAACCGTCAAGAAGAAGCGGAGAAAAAGACAACGAGGTCGATTATATCATCCTTCATGACGGAGAAATCACCGCTATAGAGGTCAAAAGCGGACGGCGCGGCATGAACTCCGGCTTGCCGGCATTCACAGAGGCCTTCCACCCCAAAAGGTCCTTTGTCGTAGGCACCGGCGGAGTAACATTGGAAGATTTCCTGCGCACCGATATCGGAACCTTACTGTAAACTTCTTTGTGCCTTAGCCCGGAGGGTTGATGCCCATTGCAGGGATTGTATTAGTCGCGGCGGAAGATGTCGCGTGTATAGACTTTGGAGGCTACATCGTCGAGGCTTGTGTCGTAGCGGTTGGCGACGATGGCTTGCGACTGAGCTTTGAACTTGTCGAGGTCGTTGACCACGAGGCTGCCGAAGAATGTCGTACCGTCTTCGAGGGTCGGTTCGTAGATGATGACCTGTGCACCTTTAGCCTTGATGCGTTTCATCACGCCTTGAATGGAGGACTGGCGGAAATTGTCGCTGTTTGACTTCATGGTGAGGCGATAGACACCGATGGTACAAACCTGTTCCGGAGCATTACCGAAAGTATTGGCAGAATAATAGTCGTAATACCCCGCCATTTTCAGTATTTGGTCGGCAATAAAATCCTTACGTGTGCGGTTGCTCTCGACAATCGCCGACATCATATTCTGCGGCACCTCGGCATAGTTGGCAAGCAACTGCTTTGTGTCCTTTGGCAGACAATAACCACCATAGCCAAAAGAGGGATTGTTATAGTGTGTGCCGATGCGCGGGTCAAGACCGACCCCTTCGATGATCGCCCGCGAATCGAGCCCTTTGACCTCGGCGTAAGTGTCCAGTTCGTTGAAGTAGCTGACGCGCAGGGCGAGATAGGTATTGGCGAAGAGTTTCACGGCTTCCGCTTCCTTTATACCCATATATAACACCGGAATATTCTCTTTGATTGCGCCCTGTTGAAGCAAGCCTACGAATATACGCGCCGCATCGTTCAATTTTTCAATGTCGGTGACTGCCCGTATCGCTGCATTTTCTTCAGCAAATTCAGGCTTGTCGATAATCTTCGGAATGCCGGCGATAATACGGCTTGGATAGAGGTTGTCGTACAACGCTTTGCTCTCGCGCAGAAACTCCGGGAAGAAAAGCAGATTGAACTGCCTGGCACCTTTGGCAGCATACTTCACGTACAGATTACGACAGTAACCAACCGGGATAGTCGACTTGATAACCATAACGGCATCCGGATTGACACTCAATACAAGGTCGATGACCTCCTCGATGCAATGGGTATCGAAGAAGTTCTTTACCGGGTCGTAATTCGTTGGGGCGGCAATCACTACGAAGTCCGCATCCTTATAAGCGGATTCACCGTCAAGTGTAGCTGTAAGATCCAGTGCCTTTTCAGCCAGATACTTCTCGATATACTCATCTTGAATCGGCGAAATCCGTTTGTTGATCTTCTCAACTTTTTCTAGAATGACATCAACCGCCGTGACATGGTTGTGTTGTGCCAATAAAGTCGCGATGCTTAAGCCGACATATCCTGTGCCGGCTACAGCTATGTTATATTTTTCTTTCATACTCATAGATTGTAATATTCTTTGAACCATGCTACGGTGCGGTCTATGCCGGTTTGCAGCGGTGTGTTGGGTTTGAAGCCGGTGGCTTCGCCGAGTGCGGACGAATCGGCGTAGGTCTGATAAACGTCGCCAGGCTGCATGGGCAGGAACTCTTTCTTTGCTTCGCAGCCAATCGCCTTTTCAATGCAGGCGATATAGTCCATCAGCTTTGTCGGCTGTTGGTTGCCGATATTATAAACACGGTAAGGGGCAGGAGACGTAGCCGGGTCTGGGTGTGTCTCGTCCCAGTCGGGATTGCCCTGCGGTATCACGTCGATAATGCGGACAACGCCCTCCACAATATCATCGATATAGGTGAAGTCGCGGAGCATCTCGCCGCTGTTGAACACTTTGATGGCACGGTCGTGGAGAATCGCATCGATAAAGAGGGACGGTGACATATCGGGTCTTCCCCACGGGCCATAGACCGTGAAGAAGCGAAGCCCGGTAGTCGGCAGTCCATACAGCTTCGAATAGGCATGTGCCATCAACTCGTTGCTCTTCTTGGTAGCGGCGTACAGGCTGACTGGGTGTGCGATACCGTCATGTTCCGAGAACGGCACTTTGCCGTTGAGACCGTATACACTCGATGAGGAGGCATAGACAAGGTGCTTGACCCAGTTGTGCCGGCAACCCTCAAGTATGTTGATGAAGCCATCGACATTGCTCTCTATATATGCGTCGGGATTCGTTATGGAATACCTTACACCGGCCTGTGCGCCGAGGTTCACAACCCCATCGAAGCCACTGTTGGCAAACAGCATTCGCATGACCTGTTTGTCCTCGAGATTCATGCGGATGAAATTGAACCGCTCGCAGGTCGTACTTTGCGAGAACTTGTACCAAGCAACATCCTCCTTTGCAATACCAAGTCCGGCAAGACGGCCATATTTCAGCTCCGGGTCGTAATAGTCGTTGATATTGTCAAGCCCGACAACCGTGTCGCCCTTATCCAACAGCCGCCGGCATACAGCACTACCGATAAATCCGGCAGCGCCGGTTACTAATACTTTCATCATTCGATAGAATCTTTGATGGTGTCAACGATGTAGCGGACATCGGCGTCGGTGACGTAGGGGCCGGCAGGGAGACAAATGCCGACTTTGAAGAGGCTCTCGCTCACGCCGTTGGTATAGGCCGGGGCGTTGCGGTAGACGGGCTGCTTGTGCATCGGCTTCCAAAGGGGGCGAGCTTCGATGTTGGCTTTGTCAAGGCAGACGCGCAGCGCTTCGACGTTGTCGTTGGGTTGGCAGTCGGTTGTGGCTGTAGATGCGGCATGGATTACACCTGCAGCTCCGCCAACAGCGCCGGTGACGATGGATTTGTAGGCGTTCTCCTGTCCTTTGATGCGCAAGTCTGGGTCGAGTGTAGCGGTGCATAGCCAAAAGTTGGAATCGCTTTCCTGCCACGGATTACAGTGCATGGTCACGCCGGGCACGTCTTTCAACAGCTCCTCGTAGAGTGCCTGCACATGCTTGTGATGGGCGATGTGGTCGTTGATAACGGTCATCTGTCCGCGACCTATGCCGGCGCAGATGTTGCTCATGCGGTAGTTATAACCGATAGCTTCGTGTTGATAATATGGGTAGGACTCACGCGCTTGTGTGGCGTACCACATCACCTTGTTTTTGTCCTCGGCGTTGTCGCAGACGAGCGCACCGCCGCCGGAGGTCGTTATCATCTTGTTGCCGTTAAACGACAACACCCCATATTTGCCAAATGTGCCGAGTACCTGACCGTTGTAGCGTGAACCAAGCCCCTCGGCGGCATCCTCGATGACTGGTATCTCGTAGCGGTTGGCAATCTCCATGATGCGGTCAATCCGGTACGGCATACCATAGAGAGCCACAGGAATAATCGCCTTAGGCTTGCATCCGGCTTTGGCAATGCGGTCTTTGATAGCCTCCTCGAGCAATTCCGAATCCATGTTCCACGAATCGCGTTCCGAATCCACGAACACCGGTGTTGCACCGAGATAGGTAATCGGGTGACTCGATGCGCAGAACGTAAACGACTGCACTATCACCTCGTCGCCCTGCTCTACGCCGCACGCAATCAGTGCCAGATGCACCGCCGCCGTCCCTGCCGACAGCGCCACAACCCGCTTGTTGAGCGGCTCCGCGCCCATACGATTGTTCACAAAATCTTCGAGGTCAGCCTCAAACCCGTTGACATTCGGGCCAAGAGGCACAACCCAATTCGTGTCAAACGCCTCCTTAATAAAAGCCTGCTCCTTGCCGCTCATGTGCGCCAGGCAAAGCAATATTCTGTCTCTCATATTATTGCTGAATTGTTTTTTGTTTTTGCCGAACCATCATAAAACAAAAGCCCTTATAACCTGTAAGCTTTGCATCCTCATCAAAACTTGGAGTTTGTTCAAATAGTTTTATATTTTGATTTGCGTAAGATTCTTTTTCTATTTTAAAATAATCACCTGGACTAATACCAATATAATAAAAGAAATGGGGAACATTTTTTATTATACGATATTTACATAATAGGCACATTTTTGATGAATTCGTTTCACCTAAAGGTTTCTGCCATACATATCCCATAGGAGATAAAGAGTTATAATACAGTAAAATTTGTTCATAATCAGACATCTGAGCGCGTAACATCTTTATGTATGAATACTTTTCTGAGTCCGACAATAAATCAGTATCATCAATACAGCGAACACACATATATAGCTGTCTGAAGTAATGCCCTAAAAGATAATTACGTCCATCTTCAGGTATTTTATTGGCAAGTTTGCTGCTAACATGTTGAGACAAACGTTGGTTCAAAAGTTCTTCAGGTTCTCCAATGCCTTCACACATAGAGAAGTTCATGCAACCATATAAAAAGAAACCATACGAATAGGCAATCTTAAATTTCTCATAGTTATAGTCCTTAATATCAATCTCTTTTACAAAATCATAGATTTTCCTTTCATCACTCCCTTCATTCAACGAATCAGGGTCCCATTTTGATATTTCCGTGAGGCAGCTCTCCACATACTCAAAAATAATCCTAAATTCATCAAATAACGTCTTAAATACTTGTCGTCCTTTATCTGAATCTATACTAAACTGATTTACAATTTCGTGGTGGATGTGAAGAAGTTCGTAATACCGGCTTATGAAGATTTCCTTGATATTGTTCTGAGTAATATGGTCGTTAAATTTCGACTGAGCAGATAGAGTTTTATAAAGAAGATAGGCATTTAAAAAAGTGCAAAGAGTTCCGACTGTTCCACCTATGAACGCGCCAATATAACTCGTTGTTAAATAATCTGTAGTTCCTGCCCAAAATGTAAAACCATCAGAACATAGTATAATAATTAATATAACAACGATTATGATTCCAAGACCAACAACAGTACAAGATATCATTTTTGTTTTTGCACTTGATATTATCTTCTCGTTAGAATTTGGTCTCGACATAAGCAATCGATTTACGCATCAATATCAAATTGATAATCAGATTAACTCATTGTTATATTTCATTCTGCGGCCGAGGACGGTGCAGAATATCATCTGTATGTCTTTGATGAAGCTGTAGTGGTGGAGGTAGTAGCGGTTGATGCGCACCTTATCGGGGAAGATTACCTCATCGTTATATCGCTGTGGGTCGGGCTGTCGCGCGAGCAGTTCCTCCTCGTCGCGGTATTTGAGCGAAGCCGGGCCGGTAATACCCGGACGTAGTCGCAACACCTCACGATCGTCACCCGTGAGATTGTCGGCATAGCCGGGCACATCAGGACGCGGCCCGACAAAACTCATGTCACCAATAAGCACGTTCCACAGCTCCGGCAACTCATCGAGTTTGTAGCGACGCAACTTCGCGCCCAACGGTGTTATGCGACTCTCGCCGGCCACCGACACCGAGCTGCCACCATGTCCGACAGTCATCGACCGGAATTTGTACATCGTGAACAGCCGGCCGCCACGTCCGACGCGCTTCTGCTTGAATATAACAGGGCCACCGGGCATCTTCATGCGGATAAGGATAGCAACAACCGACAGTACGGGCCACAATACTGCCAAGCCGATGAATGCCATCAGTCGGTCAAAAATTGCCTTTAGATACATTATGAATACAACATAGTTTAGCCTAAAGGTAAGCGTCCAAGCACAGCCGGACGAAATTGCAAATCACGGATTCAATGGCTGTTAGCTTCTATCCCCTGATTTTGTTTTCATTAAACATTTAGTATTTATTAGTACTCAAACCCATGTTCATGGGGAGCATGCTGCTGTAATCGGTGCACCCGCGCACGATTTTGG
>NZ_JAAKDT010000063.1 GCF_011038785.1 Parabacteroides sp. ZJ-118 | reverse complement strand
GTCAGAATACGTCAATGTACCGAACCAAGCAAGGATGTACAAGATATTTATCACGCACTTTCTCTGTCTGATACTCCTATACGGAGACAGAAATTTGTAGTACACCCAGAGGATGTCTCAAAAAAAACATATACAGAAAATCAGAATATTAATTCAACTTAGATGGCAATGTGGGTTAATACCTGTAGTTTATCAAATGCTTACCGACAAACAAGATGGGGGTGTATATTCACAACACCATCAAGGATTTCATTCCGGATGTGATTGTCGTTGATGGTGAACCGTTAATCCTACAGTCCATTAAGGTTTCTCATCCAAACACAAAAGTCGTGGCATTGCTTAATCCGACAGATGTGGATAATCCAAGCAATGACAAAGAAGCAATGGATTTCTTCAACGCATTGTATTCATTAAGCGATTTGGCAATAGTCCACGGATTGAGGATTATTGAAAGAGATAGAAGATACAACAATTTCATTTCCATCAATACGATTATTCGTCAGGAAATCATGGCAATTAAGAATATTCCAACAAATAATATTTATTGTATTTTGGGAGGCGGAACTGTGAATGTCGGACAGCAATTTGAAGATTCCACACTAAGGATAGGCGAACTTTGCCAGAAGATGGCACTTCTTTTGCCGAAATATAATATGCATATAATTTGTTCAAGTCAAAACATTTTTAGTGTGCTGAATGATAATCAATATTATGCCAATGTGCAACTCCACGAAGATATTATCTCTGCCGAAAAATATTACCATGATGCCTGTCTCGTAATTACAAGATCCGGTCGTAATACATTGAGCGAACTCGCATATTTAGGAATACCCGCAATATCATTTGTCTCGGGTTGTGCATACAGAAGAGTTGAACAAACTAATAATATCAATGATTTGAGGACACCGGCTATAATGTCGGCTTCCCTTGATATTACACCAAGTTTTTTTGCCGAATGTTGCCATAAAATGATTGGAACAAAGGCTGATAATATTCTGCAATACGGAAACGATGAAGCAATAAAACATATTCTACGGTTATGAAACTAATCCATATCAGCGATATACATCTCACAGAAAATGGTCACCAAATATGGGAGGTAAATACTCTTGAACATTTTTGTAGTGCTATCCAAAAGATTAAAAGTTTAGATAGTGTTGATGGTATTATAGTAAGCGGTGATTTGTCAGATGATGGAAGCAGATGGTCTTATGAGTACATAGATCGAGCTTTTGCGGAAATTGGGATTCCAACATTTTGCTGTCCGGGTAACCATGATAATTTAAACACTTTCTTTGGAGGGTATGAACCACGATTTTATAAGATCCCAGAACTTGTTGAAATTGGTGATTGGAGTTTCATTTTGCTAAATTCCGCTGTCACTGGCATGTCTCGAGGATATTTCAACATAGAAAAACTGAAAGGACTTTTGGAACGAAGTCATGGAAATACCACTGTTGTTCTTCATCATCCACCAATTGAACAGGAGGGATGGCTTAACCGAAAGTTACTGGAGAATCGTGATGAGTTTAATGATATAATACTCCATACAGAGAATGTTAGGTTGGTTTTATACGGACACACTCACTACCATACTAATAGTATTATAAATGGAGTAGTATATAGTTCTGCTCCATCTACAGGTTTTGCCTTTAATCCTAATTCGCAGAAATTTAAGATAGTCAGTGGTGAGGAGGGATTTAATATTATAGAAATAAAGAATGACGATATAATGATAGCAAAAGTTAATTTACAATCGTTATGAACATTAATAAGAAGAAAGTACTGTATAAATTTATCGATTTGCAACGTGCAAGTTCATTCCTAATGGAAAAGCAACTCGTCAGGCTGGCTGATAGTATGGTTAATAAGATTAGCTCAATAGATGATGCCAATATTGACAATTCCACTAGCAGATTACAAATATTCAATGATGAAGAATCTTGTCTAATTAACGAGTATTTCATGAAAGGGACTATAACAGTCGTCGATGATTGCGTTGCAAGACTTCCACCTTGGTTATGGCTGATAATCAAGCCCGTATTTATTGACGTTGAAGATTTAAGAAAAGACATAATAGAATATGGCATTCACTCAAAAGAAGAACTATGCAATTTTTACAAATCGAATGCATCGGAAAATAAATACGGTAAGGATAAATCGTCTTTGTATTTGTATTTTGCCACGAATCAGGATGGTAGCAATTTCCCTATTAAATACCGTATATTTCCTAATGAATATAGTCCGATTTTTAACAAACTGAATGGAGCATTAATCCAAGGAAACTTCCATAATCACTCCCTATATAGTGACGGGATGTACAGTATGGAAGAACTTAAGGACTTTGCCATGAAAGCTAATCGGAGCTATATAGGTATTTCAGATCATTCACACTATGTAGGAGGTGTTAGTTCTGAACAATTGACTCGTCAAGCCCATGAAATAGACCTTTTAAACCGTAAAGGTGGTTCCTTTCTCTTAAAAGGCATCGAATGTGAAATTCTTAAGGACGGTTCATTAGACATGGATGCATTTACACTTTCTATCCTAGACTATGTTATAGTTGCATGCCACAGGCATGAATTAATGACTAAAAAGGAAGCTACAGACCGAATAATCAGAGCTGTTGAAAATGAGCATTCTAATATATTGGCTCATCCTCTAGCTCGGATATATCAAAAGAAAGTAGGCATGTATCTGGATATTCATAAGGTAATTGATGCTTGTATTGCTAATAACGTAGCTATTGAAATAAACGGAGATCCTGATAGGCTTGATTTACCTCCGGAGTATATTAGATATGCCATTAATCATGGTGCCATGTTCACAATTGATTCAGATACTCATAAGGGTCAGAGTTTCAAGAATATCAATAACGCTATAAGAATTGGTGAAGATTACTTAATACCATCTGAACAGATTCTAAATACCAAACTACTGAATGAATTAGAACGTTTTTTTAAGAAATAGTGACTTTGGCATATCAATCATGAAAGTAAACAAAGATAAAATCCGATTTATAGTAGATATCGTTGACCATTGTAACTTGAATTGTAAAGGATGTGGTCACTTTTCTCCATTAGCCTCAAATTCATTCTTAGATGCTGAAACGTTTGAAAAAGATTTATGCCGATTGAGTGAACTATTGCATGGAGAAATACATTGCTTTGAACTTATGGGTGGAGAAGCATTGCTACATCCCCAACTAGAGGAATTCATAAAAATTACAGCAAAGTATGTATCTGGAGAGAAGAATCTTTGTACGAATGGAATTCTACTTGCAAAACTCCCGGACAAAATCTATAGACTATGTGCAGAAACTGGTACAACAATCTGTATAACCATGTATCCTATTGATATAGATTGGACTGAAATAAATAGAAAGGCGAATCTATATGGAACTATGCTTTATAAAATCAAGTCTGTTGGTGAATCTGAGAAAAAATGGTTTAAAAATCCAAGAGATAAGAATGGTCATCAGAATGTAGAAGAAAACTTCAATATGTGTTTCTGGAAAGCGCGATGCATTGTATTGGAACGAGGTCGTCTCTCGTCTTGTGTAGTTCCATTTAAAGCAAAATTCTTTCAAAAATATTTTAAATCAAATATATTTGATACAACAGAACAAAACTCCATCGATATCTATAAAGCTAAAAACATAGATGAAATTGTCGAATTTTTGAATAAACCGATGCCTTGTTGTAAATACTGCCTCCCCAACAAGGAAGTACAGATTGAGTGGGGTATATCGAAAAGAGAGATTAGTGAATGGATTTAGATATATTGTATGCAAGCTATTATGAATAAAATACTAGTAACCGGTGGAGCTGGATTTATAGGTTCCAATCTTTGTGAATATTTGATAAATGTAGGATATGGTGTTGTATGTTTAGACAACTTCTCTACGGGACACATGAGAAATATTCAGCACCTAATTGAAAATTATCCTGATAGATTCACGCTAATAGAAGGAGATATAAGAAACTTTGAAACATGCCTAAAGGCTGTAGCTGGTGTAGATGTAATTCTCCATGAGGCAGCATTAGGAAGTATACCAAGAAGCATAAATGACCCAATAACGACAAATGATGTTAATATTGGTGGATTTCTAAATATGTTAGTGGTTGCTCGAGACTGTAATATAAGAAGATTCATATTCGCAGCCAGTAGTTCCACTTATGGTGATAATACTGATTTGCCCAAAAAAGAAGATAATATCGGGAAGCCTCTATCACCATATGCATTGACAAAATATGTAGATGAATTGTACGCTGACGTATTCGCCAAGACCTACGGAATAGAATATATAGGATTACGATACTTCAATGTGTTTGGGAGAAGGCAAGACCCCAACAGTATGTATGCTGCTGTAATACCGTTGTTCATAAAGCAATATATGAATCACAAGCGACCTAAAATAAATGGTGATGGACTGAATACGAGGGATTTTACCTATATTGACAATGTTCTCCACATGAATATGCTTGCGATAAAGACAACAAATATTCAAGCGGTAAACCAAATTTATAATACGGCAGGTGGAGAGCGGACAAGTATCAATAAGTTAGCCAATGACATAAAATCATGTTTGGCTCAATACGATTCTTCAATCTCTTATATAAATCCAATTCATGGAGAATACAGACTTGGTGACATTCCCCATTCTTTTGCTTGTATAGACAAAGCAAAGCAGTTATTGGATTATTCTCCATTGGTTTCTTTCCAAGAAGGATTAAAGGAGACCATCGAATGGTATGTAAACAACCAAAAGCCGTCACCTAATCAAGAATGTTAATATATGACAGGACTCAAGCGAATAATCTCCTACGCAAATGATAACACCTCACGCCGGAGTGCAAATATTTCGACTGCCTGTGTTAAACTTACGTCTTGATTATTAGTTTTATTATCGGAATATTATGTAAATTGGATGATTCTGCCTATTTTTGTAGTCAAGAAAAGCGTTATTTGAAAAAGCAAGATTGAGAAAACCAATGAAATCAGCAAGTTGGCAAATCGTAACCTCTGAATAAATAGAAACGCTGTAACCTGCTATTTATCAAAGGGAAGCAGAATGAAGAGAACTTTTCAGGTAAAGAAGCTGAAGTAATAATTTGGATTGTCAGAAAAGCGCGTGACGAGCATAAGCAGGCAATAGAATGGTTAAATCAGCATACAGATGACAAGTTTGAGTTTTTCTTAATAGAAATAGAATTGTGGAAAATCAATGATTCAGAACCTGCACCTAAGTTCAATATTGTAGAACGACCTAATACTTGGGCAAAGGCAATGAAAAAGACAGCAGCTCTTTCAGAAACAGAAAACTTGAAATTGGCATTTTGGGAAAAGTTCAACAACGAAGCTCCAAAATACTCTGCCTTTATAAGGGAATTTAAGCTGCGTAAACCACAAGCTCAGCATTGGTATGACCTTGGTTTAGGATCTTCAGCATACCATCTTTGTATGACATTAAATACTAAAAATAATTGTTTGTCAGCAGGATTGTATGTTAATGAGGACAAGGATATCATTACCCGATTTAAGTCAAATGAAGAATTGGTATCTAAAATTTTAGGGATTATAAATCCGAATGAAATAGAATGGCGACTAGATGGCAATAAAAAGGCGAGTCGTTTCCTTATTCTTCATCCTATGGGGGATGTGAATGATAAAGATAATTGGGATAATGGATGTGCATGGCTTTGTGATATGTGTGTAAAAATTAAGCAAGTAGTAAAAGAAATACTAAAATAATATGAGCGAAGAATTACAGCAGAAACTCCGTGATCAACTTTGGGAGGTCGCAAACCGTTTGCGTGGCAATATGTCGGCAAGCGACTTTATGTATTTTACATTAGGTTTCATCTTCTATAAATACTTGTCGGAGAAAATAGAAAAGTATGCCAACAATGCCTTGGTGGATGATGAAATAACCTTTAAGGAATTGTGGGAAATGGATGATGCCGATGCGGTGGAGCTACAGGAGGAAGCACAAAACCAATGCTTGGAGAATATCGGCTATTTCATAGAACCGAAATTCTTGTTTTCGTTCGTAATAGAATCTATCAAGCGTAAAGAAAATATCTTACCTATGCTTGAACGTTCATTGAAGCGTATTGAAGATAGTACGCTGGGACAGGATAGCGAGGAAGATTTTGGCGGATTGTTTTCGGACATCGACTTGGCTTCACCTAAATTGGGCAAGACAGCCGACGATAAAAATACGCTCGTTAGTAATGTACTTCTTGCATTGGACGATATAGATTTTGGTGTAGAGGCGTCGCAGGAGATTGATATTTTGGGTGATGCTTACGAATATATGATTTCGCAATTTGCCGCAGGAGCCGGAAAAAAGGCTGGAGAGTTTTATACTCCACAGGAAGTCAGCCGTATCTTGGCTGAGATTGTTTCCATCGGACACCAGCGTTTACGCAATGTCTATGACCCTACTTGTGGTAGTGGTTCGTTGCTTCTTCGTGCTGCCAATATCGGAAATGCAGTTGATATTTACGGACAGGAAAAGAATCCTACAACTTATAACCTTGCCCGAATGAATATGTTGCTTCATGGCATCAGATTCAGTAACTTCAAGATTGAAAATGGTGATACGCTTGAATGGGATGCGTTTGGTGACACTCAGTTTGATGCAGTGGTTGCAAATCCTCCGTTCTCTGCTGAGTGGAGTGCTGCCGATAAATTCAATACTGATGATCGTTTCAGCAAAGCAGGAAGGCTTGCTCCACGTAAGACTGCCGATTATGCTTTTATCCTGCACATGATTTATCACTTGAACGAAGGTGGTACGATGGCTTGTGTTGCTCCGCATGGTGTACTATTCCGAGGAAATGCGGAGGGAGTTATCCGTCGTTTCCTTATAGAAAAGAAAAACTATGTGGATGCCATTATAGGATTACCTGCGAATATTTTCTATGGCACGAGTATTCCGACTTGTATCCTTGTTTTTAAGAAGTGCCGTAAAGAAGATGACAATATCCTGTTTATAGATGCAAGCAAAGAGTTTGAAAAGGTAAAGACCCAGAACAAGCTCCGCGAGCAGCATATCCAAAAGATTGTCGAGACCTATCGTGACCGCAAGGAAATAGAAAAGTATAGTCACCTTGCCTCTCTTCAAGAGATAGCCGAGAATGATTACAATCTGAATATTCCTCGTTATGTTGATACTTTTGAAGAGGAAGAACCTATTGATATTAAGGCTGTGATGGCAGAAATAAAGGAATTGGAAGCCAAACGTGCTGAACTTGATAAGGAGATTGAGGTGTACCTGAAAGAATTAGGCATTGTAGAATAGTTCAGAAAAGTAATAGCAATGGGTGAAAATGATAACATACCTCAGATGACACCTTCATTTGAGAATATATGCCGCAAGGATGAAAACGGGAACGAATACTGGAGTTCCCGTGACCTTTGTGGTGCAATGGGCTATTCTGCTTATTGGAAATTCCAAAGGGTCATAGATAAAGCCATCAAAGTAGCCGGAGAAAAAGGAATGAATGTGGACGAGCATTTCAACCAAGCGGTTGATATGGTCAAGATAGGAAATGGTTCATTCCGCAAGGTAAACATATTCCGCCTTTCTCGTATGGCATGTATGATTATTGCGGAAAATGCTGATGGCAAAAAGTTGCTTGTTCAACAGGCACGAGACTTTTTCTCGCAATCTGTCTCAATGGCAGAACTTATGCATAATTCGCTAAGCTCTAATATATTATTGTATAAAACAGCCCAAGGAGAAGCACGGGTAGAAGTCATTTTCAACAGCGAAACATTCTGGATGTCACAAAAAAGAATGGCGGACTTGTTTGGGGTCGATGTCAGAACCATTAATTATCATCTCGGACAAATTTACGAAACAGGAGAACTTTCCAAAGAGGCAACTATCCGAAAAATTGGGATAGTTCAAACAGAAGGAGACCGGGAAGTGGAGCGTATGCCGCTATTCTACAACCTCGATGCTATTATAGCGGTGGGGTATAGAGTAAATAGCTATCAAGCTACTCAATTCCGCATTTGGGCAACTTCAGTGCTGAAAGAGTTTATCATTAAAGGATATGCCCTTGATGACGAGAGGCTGAAACAGGGCAAACATTTCGGAAAGGACTATTTTGACGATTTGCTTGAGCGTATTCGTGAGATACGCACCTCAGAGCGCAGATATTACCAAAAGATAACTGACATTTATGCAGAATGTAGTGCGGATTACGACCCGAAATCAGAAGATACAAAGTTATTCTTCAAGATGGTACAGAATATGATGCACCTTGCCGTTACCCATCATACAGCTGCGGAAATCATCTATCAACGGGCTGATTCAGAGCAACCTTATATGGGGCTTACCACATGGAAGAAAGCTCCTGACGGAAGAGTGCAAAAGTCTGATACCATCGTCGCAAAAAATTACCTGTCAGATTCTGAATTGTCCCAGCTGAATCTTATCACAACAGCCTTTTTGGATATGGCAGAATCACGTGCTGCACGTCATGTCGTTTCAACTATGGATGATTGGAAAAAGTTCCTTCAACAATATCTTGCAACGATGGATTACGAGCCGTGCGATACAGCAGGAAAAGTGACACAAGAGGAAGCAAGAGATAAGGCTTATAGAGAATACGAAAAATATAAACTGATTCAAGATAAATCATACATATCTGATTTTGACCGTTTTAACAATGGTAATGATGAAGCTCCATTGCTCCCATTTGACTTGAATCCTACAAAATAATGACAACTATGGCAATAGATAATAAAGATAAAAAAGTCCTTAATGTTCCCCCTTTGAGATTTCCGGAGTTTACGGAGGAGTGGGAAATGGTATCACTCCAAGATATAGCTACTATAAATCCAAAATCAAACTCACTCCTGAATACTTTTATTTATATAGACTTGGAAGC
>NZ_JAAKDT010000062.1 GCF_011038785.1 Parabacteroides sp. ZJ-118 | reverse complement strand
CCAAAATCGTGCGCGGGTGCACCGATTACAGCAGCATGCTCCCCATGAACATGGGTTTGAGTACTAATAAATACTAAATGTTTAATGAAAACAAAATCAGGGGATAGAAGCTAACAGCCATTGAATCCGTGATTTGCAATTTCGTCCGGCTGTGCTTGGACGCTTACGAGGCGGTGAGCAAGATCGAGGATTATCACAGCCACAACACGCACCGCCTCGATGTGGAGGGGATGACCATCAATTGAAAGGAATGGAAGTGGGTCTTGACGAGTGACACACCTGCCATATCCACGATTGCCTCGACATACGTTGCAAGTGTGACTGCGTATTGTCAAGGAATAGATACCTCTTCTTATTAGCACACGACTATTTAATCATGTATTCATGTTTTTTCAAGAGGGTGATTGACATCCTCGTATCCGGCTGCGCCCTGTTGGTGCTGGCCGTGCCGTTAGCGCTGATCACCCTGTGGTTGCACTTCGCCAACAAGGGTGCCGGTGCGTTCTTCCTCCAGGAGCGGCCGGGCAAGGGCGGCAAGATCTTCAAAGTTATTAAATTTAAAACGATGACCGATGAGCGTGACGCAGACGGGAGTCTCTTGCCCGATGCGCAACGGCTTACAAAAGTAGGTCGCTTTGTTCGCTCCACTTCTATCGATGAGTTGCCGCAGCTATGGAATGTGTTCAAAGGCGATATGTCGCTCATCGGACCGCGTCCGTTGACCACGGTATACTTGCAGCTGCTCAACGATTTCCAGTTACGGAGGTTAGAAGTACGCCCTGGCATAACGGGTTGGGCACAAGTTCATGGTCGCAATCACTGCAAGCTGAGCAAGAAGTTTGAGTACGACGTTTGGTATGTTGACAATTACACGTTCCTTAACGACGTGAAGATTATATGGCTTACCGTGAAGAATGTTATCAAGCGCTCCGATGTGGGCGAAGGCTCCGGCGATATGAAGGATATCGACGATCTCGGTTTCCTGCCAAAGGTTCTTGAGCTTCAACGTAATGTCTCTAAAAAGGTGTGACGGCAGTTAATCTTATATTTGAGCAATCATGCAAAAGGAAATAGGAAGCAATTTCTGGCTTGCGCCTGATGAGACTATGCCACTGGAGATTGCATCGTCTCTTTCGCCTGCCGTGTTCGGCCTTGGCGGTAATGACTATACATGGACATCGACCGGACGTTCGGCAACTTCTTTGGTTATTAGGACTATTGAAAATCGGCACCCGGATATTAACAAGACCGTTTGTCTGTCGCCGTTTACATGCCATACCGTATTCGAACCTTTTGTGAAGGCCGGCTATCGTGTAGTGACTTACCCAATCGACAAATCTCTCGCATCGAACTGCGAGGAGATACTGGAATGTGTGTTAAGGTGCGATGCCGGCATTGTTCTGTTTCACCGTTATTTCGGCTTCGACACGGTGGCCGGATTGGACAGACTTATCACGGAACTCAGGGCAAGAGGCATTGTGTCGATTGAAGACTGTACTCAGTCGCTTTACAGTGCTTTCGATGCATCTGACGCCGACTTCTATGTGGCGAGCATTCGCAAGTGGTGCGGTGTGCCCGACGGTGGCTTCGCGATTTGCCGTGACTGTCATCTTGTTAATAAACCTACTGAAGCTGACACGGACTTGTGCGATGCAAAGGTAGAAGCTTCTATGATGAAGTACCGCTGGATATCCGACAACATAGGTGATAAGGACGATTTTCTTGCAGCGTATCGCAATGCTGAAAATATTCTTGCCGCGCAGCAAAGCGTCTATTCAATCAATGACTTGAGCCTCACTATCCAGCAGAGACTCGATGTAAACGCGCTGAAAGATAAACGCAGACGCAATTTCAAAGCGTTGTTGGTCGGCATCAATGGGCTCGACGGCATAACTCCCATTTTCTCCGAAATTCCACCCGAGGTGACACCTCTGTATTTCCCTGTTTATTGTGCAGACCGAAGCAAGGTGCAGAAACTGCTCGCCAGCAATAGCATATATGCACCGGTCGTATGGCCCAAGGCTGACAACTGTCCTGACGTCTGCTCTGAAGCCGATGAAATATATGATCACATTCTTTGCATTCCAATCGACCAGCGATACGATGATGAGGATATGGAGAGGATAATAGGTGTTCTTAAATCTGACACGCTGTGGACCGGCTGGATGACATGGGAACAGATTGTGCCGTTCAAGGAGCAGCTGATTGATTGGGAGCTGGAGGTAATGGTGAAGTACCATTATCCCGACAAAAAGATAAGCCGCGACTATCCCGCTTCGAGAGTGGAAAATCTAAAGTCATATCTGGAGTCGGGAAACACATTCTTCTGGGGTGCGATAAAAGACAACAGGCTGCTCGGATATTATTGGGCCTATGTCACCGACTTCTTGGGATATAAAAGATGGCAAAGCCGGTCAAGTTACACCTGCGAGAACGCGCGAGGCAATGGCATAAGTAAGAAGGCGCATCAGGCCGCTATTGAAAAGGCTCTCGAAATCGGTTGTGACGAAGCCGTTTCTTCGTATGCTCATTTTAACAGAACCATGGCCCATATATATGAAAACCTTGGCTATGAGCCTTCGCGCATCGAGATTGTAAAGAAATTGAGCAAAGATGAAATACCCCCCCCCCGTTTTGTAGATAACAGGCTTGATAACAAGAAAATACAAAGCGGCTGGATGACATGGGAACAGATTGCGCCGTTCAAGGAGCAGCTGATTGATTGGGAGCTGGAAGTAATGGTGAAGTACCATTATCCCGACAAAAAGATAAGCCGCGACTATCCCGCTTCGAGAGTGGAAAATCTAAAGTCATATCTGGAGTCGGGAAACACATTTTTCTGGGGTGCGATAAAAGACAACAGGCTGCTCGGATACTATTGGGCTTACATCTGCGACACCGATAATGAAAAGACTTGGGAGATACGGTCGAATTACATAAGCGAGAAAGCCCGGGGATATGGTCTCGGAATGCTTTCTTACATAAGCGGATTGAGAAAGGCAATCGCCGAGGGTTGCAAGAAATCGAGGTCTATGTATGCCTCTTTTAATAATGTGACAGCTATGATTTACAATTGCTTAGGATATGAGATTACTAATATTGAGGTTGCAAAAAAACTGTAATCAATGAGTAAAAAATTGGCAATTATCGGCGGGGGTATTATGGCTTCTGCCTTTGGTGGTGCATGCCATCGTATCGGCTATGAGAGTCACTACTTCACTTTGCCGGACGGTAAGGTCAGTGGCGACGATAAGCCCGACTATTACCATAATGTAAATATCTTCGACATCGAACGTATAGTCGAAACCTGCAAGGAGGTGGGAATAGACGGTGTTGTGGCTACCACGGAGCTTACTGTTCCTGTCACCGCCAAGGTCGCGGCAGACTTAGGTCTCTTGGGCAATCCGGTAGATGTTGCCCAGGTGATAACAGACAAGTATCGTAATCGTCGCTGCATAGATGGTTTATCTACTCTCCACTCGCCAAAGTATGTGGAAGCTACTTGTATGGATGACATTATCAATGCAGAACTGGAATATCCAATAATACTGAAACCCATTAACTTGGGTGGAAAACGTGGATTATCGGTGGTAGAAAACCCGCAAGATTTGGCAAAAGCGTTTGATTATGCGGCATCGAGTTTCCGCAAGGGTACTGCTCCGACAATGATTGCTGAAGAGTTTTTGTACGGTGGCATGGAGTGCAGCGTGGAAAGTATTTCCTACAATGGTAAACACACTATAGTTCAGATAACGCAAAAAGACAGCGGCGGTGCTCCGCATTGCGTGGAGTTGGGCCATCATCAGCCGGCTCCATTATCGGATGAGGATTGGCAAAAGGTTGTGTGCGGAGTGAGCGACGGACTGACCGCTATCGGACTCACAAATGGTTGCTGCCATACAGAGATTAAAATAATTGACGGCAAGGTGTATTTGATAGAGTTTAATGCCCGTCCGGGAGGAGATCATATTTCGCACCCGATGATAATGCTCAGCACGGGGTTTGATTTTTTCCAAGCTCTTGTTAAAGCAGCAATGGGAGAACTTGAACCTATTGATACTTCAAAGTTTGCTCATCGGTATTCTGGGTTATATTACATCGTAAAGCAGACTGAATACCTTAAACCAATCTTTGACAACTGTCAAAATGCGACATGGTGTGTTGAGAAGCACTTCGTAACAGACAACTTGACCGAGCTTACCCATAACGACCTTGAGCACACTAACTATATGATATATTCATCAGACGAGTGTGACCCGGTTGCCAAGATCATTGATTCGCAAACAAAGTAACATATCTGTTATTGTTTATGGTTAAACTGTTAACAATAGGAGACTCTCTTGGATGGGATGAGATTGTCAAATCATTTCCCAATTATGATGTTTATTATCTTAGCGGCTATGTAAAGGCGTTCAAGATACATGGCGATGGCAATCCGGCACTGTTCTATTATTCTGATGATACGGGTGGACGAGCAATATGTGTGTTGATGCTCCGCGATGTTGCTAAAGATTCATTATTCAAGGATACAATTCCGGAGAATACATATTTTGATGCGGTTACTCCATACGGTTATGGCGGTTTTATCTTCGACGGGGAGGTAGACACAAAGAATCTCGCGAATGAGTTCAGGCAGAGTCTAAAAGAACTACATGTTAATTCCGTGTTTTTCCGTTTTCACCCGGTGCTTGATAATGCGAAAGATTGCGGAGATATTGTAACTATTATTCCTTTGGGCAAAACAATAACGTTGGATTTGACCTCTCCGGACATTATTTGGGAAAACATTATCAGCAAAAATCGGAATATGATTCGCAAGGCTGAACGGTCAGGCGTAGAAATTTATCATTCCTCTGACCCAAAGCTATTCTCATCGTTCAAAGAGATCTATGATGCTACAATGAGAGGCGACAATGCAGAGGAGTATTATTTCTTTGAAGATAAATTCTACGAGTCTATCGCACATGATTTAGCCAGGAATTACGAAATCTTTTATGCAACACATGAAGATAAGATAATTTCCATTGCGATTATGATATTTGCCAATAATCAGATGCATTATCATCTTTCCGGTTCATTGCGAGAATATAGGTCTTTAGCCCCGAGCAATCTTCTTTTATACAAAGCGGCTCTATGGGGATATGAACAGGGATTCAAGACATTCCATCTTGGAGGAGGTGTCGGTTCCGGTGAAGATCCGCTTTACAAATTTAAAGCCGCTTTCAATCGTAATTCAGATTGCAGATTCTCGATTGGCAAATCTATCATTGACAATGAAGATTATGAATATCTATCAGGAGTGCGAGGCTTCTCGGCTGACGAAGCTGCATCTATTTCATATTTCCCTCAATATCGAGGTAACAAGTGATATTCTGCACCCTCCTGAGCCGCAGGATGACATATAACAACGAAATCATCTGATTTATATATGCGAGACAGACTATCACTTTACCCGGCGTACATCTTAGGCAAACCACAGAACCCTGGCATATTACGATTTGCCGAAAAAGGTACGGAAGTTGTATAGGTCGGGGGCGATGCTCTCTCCGTCATAAATCAATGAGCAGTCGGTAATCTTTGTTCCTAATTTCTCTTTGAGGTATGATATGTTGGCCATAAACTCCGAGCGGTATGTCATCGCCGACTTGACTTCGAATAACCGTAGTCCGGAAGCGGTTTCCTCTACTATATCGACCTCTTTTCCGGAGTTTTCTCGATAGAAGTACAGCGTTGGCCGACGTGCTTTGTTATACGATTGTTTCACCATTTCCGACATTATCAAATTCTCGAATATTGCCCCTCGCAGGGGATGTGTCGCTATCTGTTTAGCGTCACTGATCCCAAGCAGGTACGTCATCAGTCCGGTGTCGTAAAAGAATAGCTTTGGCTTTTTTGTCAGCCGTTTGCCTATGTTGGCATAGTAGGGATGTACTGTAAAACATATATATGATGCTGCTAAGATACTGAGCCAATCGGCGATGGTGGGACTGCTGACACCCACTTCGGTTGCCAATGCCGACATATTGAATTCGGTGGAAGCCCGTCCGGCACAGAGTCTGATAAAATGTTCGAACCGGTTCAGGTTCTTGACTTTGAGCAAATCGCGTAAGTCACGTTCAATATATGTACTGAAATAACTTTCGTAGAATAAATCAACCGGGTTGTTGTTGGCTATTACGCCAGGATATAATCCGCTAAATAGTATCGCGTCAGTGGCTTGCGACAGATGCTGTGCAGGAATCTCCGATAATGAAAGCGGAAGAAGCGTAAACACGGCTACTCTGCCGGCCAAAGATTGGCTTATGCTTGACATTAGCGCAAAATTTGAGCTGCCGGTAAGCACATATCTCAACTCCGGATTTTCATCTACATTCGCCTGTATCACTGACAATATCTCGGGAACCCGGTGTGCTTCGTCTATGATGACGTTGCTCCCGAGCGAGGCAATGAATCCCTCGGGGTCATCGATGGCACGTCGTTGTGCTGTAATAACCTCCAGATTCACAAAATTGTATTCCGGGAACAGGTGCTTGCAAAGAGTGGTCTTGCCCGACTGACGTGGTCCGGTAATGAGTGTTACCGGGAAATACAAATGGGCCTCATTCACTTTATTGGATAATTGACGTGGAATAAATGACATTTGTTTCATGCTGTTTTAAAGTGCAACTTTAATTTTGCACAAAGTTACCAAAAGTGTTTCATATTCACGCTATTTGCCTCAATAAAAAGATGAGAAAAGACACTTTGACGATTACCGAAAATGGTGTGGCCATGCTTAGTAGTGTGCTTCGTTTCAATGCGTCGTTTCATCGCTACAATGGAGTGCTTACCTTAAATTACGCGGTAGATGTCGCGGATGTTGACGACCATGCTTCCCATCGTAGTGCCGTCGTAGATGACTGTCTTTGACACGACTCCGTCTATTTCATCGGCCAGTCGGTCCATGTTTCTCGAATAGCCGGGCTGAATGGTCTTGCCGGCCTTTATTTCGTAGAGATGCATGCCGTCTGACTTGGTGATGATGGCATCGACCTCTTTCCCTGAATGTTCCCGGTAAAAGTTGAGATTGTGTTTGAATCCGGTATTCACAAGCCCTTTAGTAAGCTCTCCCATGACCATGTTTTCGAAGATTGCCCCATAATGATTGTGGCGCTGTAGCGCATCTTTACTGTCGATGTCGAGAAGGCTACACAAAAGTCCGGTATCGTAAAAGTAAATCTTGGGCATCTTTGTGAGCCGCTTGTTGATATTTGCGTAATACGGCGAGACAAAATATACGATGTAGGATGCTGCAAGTATGGATATCCATTCCCTGATAGTCGTGGCACTGACGCCCACTTCGTTCGACAGTGCGGCGGCGTTGACTTCACTGCCGGCGCGTGCCGCAAGCAAATGTACAAATTTGTTGAACGGCAACAGGTTTCTAATCTTCAGCAATCCATATACGTCCCGTTCAACGTATGTGTTGTAATAGTTATTGAAAAATATCCCGGGAGGTATTTCGTCGGCTATGACACCGGGATACAGCCCATTGTGCAACAGCTCTTCGGTGGGCCGGTTTAATTGCGCTTGATTGAGTTCTTGCAATGATAACGGCAATAGGGTGAACACGGCCGTACGACCTGCGAGCGACTGTGTCATGGTCTTCATTAGCGAGAAGTTGCTGCTTCCGGTAATTATGTAACGCCTTGATCGGTCTTCGTCTACTTTTACCTGAATCATTGACAAAAGATCAGGTGCGTGCTGTACCTCATCGATTATCATTTTGGGTCCGTTGTCTTCGAGGAATTTCGCAGGGTCTGTCAAGGCTGTCGCACGTGTGATTACATTTTCAAGGGTCAGATATTCGTAATCAGGAAAAAGATGTTGACACAGTGTGCTTTTACCGGATTGTCGAGGACCGGTTATTGTAATCACCGGGAAATACCGGTGGGCTTCCATGACCTTCTCTGATATTTGCCTGTGAATATACTTGCCCATAGTTGCGAAATTCATAAGTTATACTTTCGTTTTGCAAAGTTACAACAAGGATTTTGAATTCCAAAGAAATATGAGAAAAGACAGAATATCGCCTTGCCTGGACGCTTATTGCGCTTAGATCTCTCTGAAGTTCACGGCGATATTGCCGATAGTCTCGCCGTCGTAGATGACCTGCAATACGCCCCCCATGTGACGAAGGCTGAGCAAAAAAGTAGGTTAGGAGACTTGCGCCACGCACCTAAGATACTTTGCCAACGTACCTAAGATACTTGGGGGATGGACCTAAGATACATTGCCCAAGTATCTCCCTTTATATTCGAAAGAACAGTTTCGTCGGCATGAAGTTCGGCCGGGAATCACGGGATGGGCGCAGGTGAATGGTCGTAACAACATTTCGTGGACAAAGAAGTTTGAGCTGGATGTGTAGTAGAGGTGATCATACCTTTGACGAAATAAATAACATCAGTAAATCTGACACTTAATGAGAGGTTGAGTCAATTCTAATTATCTATCATAACAATGAACAAACGTATTTACTTGTGCTTGGCTCACATGAGTGAGACAGGCATGGAACAGAAGTATATCAAAGAAGCCTTTGATACCAACTGGGTGGTGCCTTTGGGGCCGAACGTGAATGGATTTGAGAAGGATCTGGAGGTGTTCGTGGGTGAGGATAAACATGTGGTGGCTTTGTCTGCCGGTACGGCGGCGGTGCATCTGGCGCTGATTGCCTGTGGAGTAGGGCCGGGCGACGAGGTGATTGTGCAGTCGTTTACGTTCTGTGCGTCCAGCCATCCGATTACCTATCTTGGCGCAACGCCGGTGTTTGTGGACTCGGAACGGGATTCGTGGAATATGGATCCGGAATTACTCGAAGTTGCCATCAAGGACCGCATTGCCAAGACCGGACGCAAGCCGAAGGCGATTATCCCCGTGGCGCTATATGGTATGCCGTACCAGATAGGGCGCATCATGGAGATTGCCGACCGCTATGAGATACCGGTTATCGAGGATGCGGCGGAGGGCTTTGGCTCTCGTTATGATGGACGTATGTTGGGTACGTTTGGGAGATTCGGGGTGCTGTCGTTCAATGGGAATAAGATGATTACGACCAGTGGCGGCGGCGCGTTGATCTGTCCGGACGAGGCGGCCAAGCAAGAGATCCTGTTTTACGCTACGCAGGCTCGGGAGGCTTATCCGTATTACCAGCATGAGCGGATCGGGTACAATTACCGGATGTCGAATATTTGCGCGGGTATCGGGCGGGGTCAGATGACGG
>NZ_JAAKDT010000061.1 GCF_011038785.1 Parabacteroides sp. ZJ-118 | reverse complement strand
GAAAACGTGTCGGCGCGATACGTAAAAACGCTCTTGTTTTCGCCTTAATTCCGGTCTGTGTAAGACGCGATAGTGTGTCGAGGCGCTCCGGCTCGCGGAAGCAGGAGACAGTGGTGGGAAATAACAGTATCTCAACTATTTTTCGTAATTCTGGAAGAATCTTATAACCTCCTTAGAGATAAGAGGTTGGAAAGAATGGCAAAAATTCGGGTAACGAATTGGCAACCGTGCCTATTTCTGCGCTTTGCTGTGAGTTGCTTAACAAAACCTCTCGTCTTGGCGCAAAAATACGAAGAAAAATCCGAAACGCAATTATAATGGCAATAGATTTTTCTCTTATCTCTCAATATATAGCCACAAGGCATAACGTACAAAATAGAGGCATATAATGTCTTTCGTAATACACAGAGAATGGGAAAACGGACAAAAATTCGCCGTTTAAGCCACTTTTTTGAGCATCAAAGGCGTATATCTCAAATATAATTTGTACTTTTGCGTTCAAAGTCAAAGTATTGTAATCCGTCAACAAGCTAAATGATATGGAATCGCGAAAAATCAATAGGATAAAGGTTGCATTAGTTGAGAATGGTAAAACCGGGAAGTGGCTTGCCGAACAAGTCGGAAAGAATGAAGCAACAGTTTCCCGATGGTGTTCTAACCGAATGCAACCCTCCCTTGATATGCTTGTGAGAATTGCAGAACTTTTAAATATTGAAACTAAGGATTTAATAAATACCCGGAAAGAAGTCTGAAAATGGGCACGAACTTTTTTACGAACGAAAAGGATAATACACTCCTTGAAAAGATTGAAGGGGTATTCAAATATAAGCAGGTGCATTTTTTCGATGCGCTTGTCGGCTATTTTCGTGCCTCCGGCTATTTTAAAATCCGCAAATTCATTCAGCAGACGCCACATATACGCATATTGGTAGGTATCAATGTGGATAAACTCACTTATCAGGCAAACCAACAAGGACTTCTCTTTAATCCAAATGCGGAGCAGTCCCAAGAAGAGTTCTTTAATGACATTAAGAAGAATATTCAGGAGGCAAAGTATGATAAGGAGGTTGAGGATGGCATGTATCAGTTTATCGAAGACATCATGTCCGGTCGGATAACCATGCGCATCCATCCCAAGCAAAATATCCATGCCAAGATTTATATATTCCGAGAAGAAGTATACCACCCGCATGGATATGGTTCGGTTATCACAGGATCCAGCAACCTGACCGAAGCCGGACTCGAAAACAATTTTGAGTTCAATGTGGAACTCCGTTATGATGACGACATCCAATTTGCTACTGAAACGTTTGAGAGGTTATGGGAAGAATCAGTTGAAATAGATTTGACCCATATTGAAAAGATTAAAAAAGAATCCTATCTCAATACTGACTTTACCCCTTACGAAATATATCTGAAGTTACTGTTGGAGTATTTTGGGAAGAGCATTGATTTTGACCCGAATTCAATTTCAGACTTGCCTAAGGGATATAAAAAACTTTCGTATCAGGTTGATGCCGTCAATGACGGATATTCCAAGATGATGAAATATAATGGATTCTTCCTATCTGATGTGGTCGGATTGGGAAAGACAGTCGTGGCTGCGCTCATTGCCAAAAGATTCTTCTTTTCCAATGGATTCCCGACCCATAGATCTCATACCCTGATAATCGTTCCGCCTGCTCTGAAAGACGGTTGGATTGAGACATTGGAGACATTCAAACTCGATAATTTTAAGGTAATCACTAACGGAAGTCTACATAAAATCAAGTCGCCGGAGACTTATGACCTAATTATTGTTGATGAGGCTCACAAATTCAGGAGCGACACAGCTTCTATGTACAATGAGTTGCAGAAGTTGTGTAAGACCAAGACGGTTCGTTATGACGGATCTTTGCACGATAAGAAAGTTATTCTTATCTCAGCAACCCCTCTTAATAACAAACCCGAAGACATTGCCAATCTTGTATATCTGTTTCAAGACTCCAAAGACAGTACTTTGGAAGAAGGAAACTTACAACGCTTTTTTCGTGAACAGACCGATAAATACAAGAAACTGAAAAAACTCAAGGATATCAATGAGATTGCAGAAGGTGTTAAGGCTATCTATGAAAAGATTCGGGTAAAAGTAGTGGAACCGCTTACTGTCAGGAGGACTCGTGCAGACTTGATGGGAAATGAAGCATACAGCAAAGATTTGGCAGAACAAGGAATCGTTTTCCCCAAAGTAACAGCTCCTAAAAAGATATACTATCAGCTTGATACGGAATTAGATGCGTTATACGACAGAACCATAGAGGCATTAAGCAAAAGATTACAGTATTTCAGATATCAGGCAATAAAATATCTTGTCAGTGATAAAAAGAAGAAATATCCCAAAGCAGATTTGGTTTCTATCCAATTGGCAGGGATAATGAAAACATTGCTTGTCAAGCGCATCGACAGCAGTTTCGAGGCATTCAAGCAATCTTTGAGACGTTATTATAATGCCAATAAGGTCATGCTTGATATGTTTGAGAAAGGAACAATATACATTGCTCCAAACTTGAATGTCAACGAGCTGCTAATGGCAGATAAGGAAGATGAGCTGATTCATCGGATTGACGAGGCACGGTACACTGACCCCACAATAGAGATTTGCACTCCGGATGATTTTGACTCGGAATTCTTGAAAACTCTTAAACAGGACGGGGAAATCTTGGAAGAACTCGTTACTGCCTGGAACAAAGTAATACAAGACCCCAAGTTAGACGAGTTTATCAGAGTACTCAATGATGAGCTGTTTGATAAAGGTATTAACCACGAGGGCAAATTAGTGGTATTCTCCGAAAGCAAAGAGACCACCGAATATCTTGCTTTTGAACTTAAAAAGAAGGGGATTACTAAGATATTGACCGTTACGAGCGCAAACCGTGGCGAAATGATGAGTGTGCTTAAAGAAAACTTCGATGCCAATTATACCGGAGAAAGGAAAGATGACTATAACATTGTTATCTCCACCGAAGTATTGGCAGAGGGAGTCAATCTGCATCGTGCCAATGTTATTGTCAATTACGACACTCCTTGGAACTCCACAAGGCTTATGCAACGCATTGGTCGTGTAAACCGTATCGGTAGCACGGCATCAGAAGTGCATATATTCAACTTCTTCCCGACTGCCAAGGTTAACAATGATATTGATTTGGAGAAGAAGGCAAAGATGAAATTGTTTGCGTTTCATGCGGCGTTAGGAGAGGACAGCCAGATATACTCCACCGATGAGAATCCCGAAAGTTTTGGATTATTCGATAAAACCATTGATGAGGAGCGTGATGAGAAACTGCGTTATCTGATGTGGCTGCGTAAACTGAAGGCTGACGATCCGGAGTTAATCAAACGTATTGTCAAATTACCTATGAGGGCGAGAGTTGGACGCAAGAATAAGCTTATCCCACGATGCACTATTACGTTTATTCGCAACAAGCGTAGGGATGCGTTCACCTTTATTCGGGAAGACGGCAGCATAGAAGACCTTACTTTCTTAGAAGCGGCAAAAGAATTCGAAGCTCGTGTGGATGAGAAATCCTTGCCGCTTCATGAGCTGCATCATGAGCAGGTGGCAAAAGCCATCGCTGTTTTCAAACAGTCGGAGGAACAGGCAAAGGCCGTCACCAAGAAAGTTAATCCGAGCCAAGGTCCCAATGAAAAGAAGGCAATCGCCTATCTCGACGGTTTCATGTCGATACCGGACATGTCCGAGCAAGAACGGCTATTGATATCAAAAGCCAAACGGGCAATAACGACAGGCAAGTTCCAACAGCTACAGCGCGATGTCAACAAGCTCCAGTCTTCAACAAAAAAAGTTGCGGTCAAGCCTGTTGTGTTATTGGAGCGGCTGATTAATATTATTACCACCTACCCGCTTGAAAATATTGATATCCGTCCGATTGCTTCTGCCGCAACAAATACAGTGAATTATAAAAAAGAGAATACTCCGGAGATTATTATTTCCGAAAGTTTCAGTATCTAATAATAATTGAAACATGAATAAGACGGAATTAAAACATACGTTGCAGTCTACTTTCGATTTCCAAATATGGAAAAGGATTTTTGACGGAATATTCTCAACATCTAATGTCGAATACTTCTCGCAGGAGGTACCCATTGATGCCGCACTCATAAAGAGTGGCGGGCAAGTCGGTACAATCCGCCTTGACGATGGTCGCTCTTTGGCTATCTTCAAGTTTGAGGTTGCCGACAATATAGTCATAGCCCGTAATCGCAGAGGACTACGTGATATTGCAGCCAAGTATGTTGATCAGTCTTTGATTCACGGCGCATTGGTACTGTATTATTCATCCGTTCAAGAGGATTATCGGCTGACGTATGTAGCCAAACAGACGTCGTTCAACAGTGACGGTCAACTCGTAAAGAACGAAACCGCTCCCAAACGCTATACATTTTTATTAGGCCCGAATGAAACGTGTACCACTGCCGCCAACCGATTGTATGAACTGGCAGAAAACAAGCGCAAAAACGGGTCTATGTATCTTGCAGATGTGACAGAAGCATTTTCTGTGGAGCGTCTCAATAAAGAGTTCTTCGACGGGTATAAAAAGCAATACTCCATGTTTCTTGCTACGCTTTCTGACACCAAGCAGAACCGCAATTATGTCAAGAAACTCCTCGGGCGTATTGTATTTCTCCATTTCCTTCAGAAAAAAGGATGGATGGGTGTGCCGGCTTCCCGTTCGGACTGGAGCGACGGCGACAAAAACTATCTTGCCAACCTTGTCGGTAGATATAAAGGGAACGAACGCTTGTTGAGCGATGTTTTGGAGCCGTTATTCTTCAACACCTTGAACGAACCGCGTCCCGAAGATTTGGTTGATCCTATTCTTGGAGAGAATATCAAGATTCCATACCTCAATGGAGGGCTGTTTGACAAGGACAATATAGACAGGCTCGATATTGACTTCCCATACGACTATTTCAAGAATCTGATGGACTTTTTCTCGCAATACAATTTTACCATTGACGAGAACGACCCTGATGATAGCGAAGTCGGTATCGACCCGGAAATGCTCGGTCATATCTTTGAAAATCTTCTGGAAGACAACAAAGACAAAGGAGCATTCTATACACCGAAAGAGATTGTGCAATATATGAGCCGTGAGAGTGTCATCCAATATTTGTTGGAACACACAAAAGATGATTTGTTTCTCGGTCATTTAGGCACACAAATAGCAGACCTTATCAATAGGCAACTGGTATCTGTTGAACTGCAAGATAAAGCAAATGCACAGAGATTATATGATTTGCTTGCAGAGATAAAAGTGTGCGACCCGGCTATTGGTTCCGGTGCGTTTCCTATGGGTGTGCTGAATGTCCTCTATCATACGCGGCATCTGCTACATGCCTTTGCATATCCTAAAAAGGATTTTGTTGCAGAAGAAGAGAAACGCGCCATTATTCAAAACAATATCTTTGGAGTCGATATAGAACAGGGAGCGGTAGATATTGCCCGACTACGCTTTTGGTTGGCTTTGGTGGTTGATGCCGAAAAGCCACAGCCATTGCCTAACCTGGACTACAAAATAATGCAGGGGAATTCTCTGTTGGAGCAGTTCATGGGGTATGATTTGAGTAAGTTATTGCCTATGACAAAAAACGGGAATATTTGCAAATCAGCATTAAAATGCAAAAAGAATGATTTGCAATCAATTATTGTGTTTGACGAAGAGTTGGCATCTTTGGCGGAAATGCGCAGAATTATTCGGCTATATTTTACAGCCAAAGACCATATTCATAAATACAACCTTCAGAAGCAGATAGATACAGCTATTCGGCAGCATATAAAAATATGTGGCGGAAATACTCCATATATAAACGCCTCTGTTGACAACATTGATATGACAAACAAACCGTTTTTCTTGTGGCATCTATACTTTGCAGACGTTTTTGAGAATGGTGGATTTGACATCATCATTGGCAATCCTCCATATATTAAAGAAGGTAGAATGTCAAAGGAATATTTTGAACCATACAAAAACTCTCCTTATTATAAAGGCAAAATGGATATTTGGTATCTGTTCGCAAATATAGGACTTGACTTACTGTCTGAAAATGGGATATTATGTTTTATCGCTACAAATAACTGGACAACAAGCTATGGTGCCGGCAAATTGAGAGATAAGGTAATCAAAGAAACTCGTATTCGACAAATCATTGATTTCGGTGCTGTAATGATGTTTGAAAGCGCAAGTATTCAAACGATGATTATGATGTTCCAAAAAGATAAAGTATCTGATAATTATCCTGTTGACTATAGGAAATTAACCGCATATAAAGCAACGGAGAAAGATGCGGTTGCTATCCTCAATAAAACGACTAACGAAGCAGAATATTATACTCCTATAATTAGAAGAGCAAACTTCATTGGCAAGAACATTACTTTTAGCCAATCTGATGATATTTTAGAAAAGATTCTCAATGTAAAAAACAATATATTTTTGGCAGAACATGAATTAACTAATGGAATACATCCGCATTATGACTTTATAAATAAAAAATTATCCCAAAAATATGGTTTTGATATTGGAGTGGGCATATTTGGATTGTCAAATGCTGAAGTTAATGCTTTAACACTGACTAATAGTGAGGCAAAGTTTATTAAGCCGTATTATAATTCGGCAGATTATGTAAACAGGTATATAGTAGGCCCAACAGATTTAAATTTGATCTACACAACTTCAATATTTAAAAATCCACATAGCATGGATGCATACCCACATCTTAAGGCTCATTTGGATAGATTCAAAAACGTGATCTCATCAGATAATAAGCCATATGGATTGCACCGAGCGAGAGTAGAATCTTTTTTTATTGGCGAAAAAATAGTAGCCCTACGAAAGTGTGCTGGCAAACCTATTTTTGCATATGCAAATGGAGAGAATTATATGTCAGCTACATTTTATGTCATAAAGACAAATAGGGTTAACATGAAATACTTAACAGGTTTGTTAAACTCAAAACTTATAGAGTTTTGGTTGAAAAATAAAGGGAAAATGCAAGGGGCAAATTTTCAATTAGATAAAGAGCCTTTGCAGCAAATTCCTATTGCAGTTCCGTCAGACGAAATGCAAACAATAATTGCAAATTTGGTTGATATAATCAGATTGCTAAATAGTACAAGTGAACAAGCAAGTTATCTTGTTCAAAACTCATATATATCCTCGGAATTTGAGAAATTGATAGATGGCTGTATATATGAAATCTATCTTTCTGAAGAAATGACTGACATTTCTGTAATCACTGTACTCAAAAATTTTATAGAACAACTTAATAATATCAATCTAAACAATATCTGGGATTTGTATCTGAGAATTGAGTCTACGGGTATTATTGAGACGATAAACTCATTATCGTTATCTAAGTCCCCAATATTACGAACTATAGTTTTATCATAAATATGGCTACCATAACTCAAATAGAAATAGATGGTTTTAAGGCTTTTCCGAAGTCATTTTCAATAGATTTTAACGAGGGCAAAAATCTCCTCATTTATGGGGAGAACGGCAGTGGCAAGTCTTCACTCTATTACGCTTTGCATGTGTTATTGCAAAGTGTATTCAAAGAAGACAAAGGTGCTAAGTATTTTAAAACCGGAGATTTTGTTAGTGGCAACTTTGTGGTCGAAGACCAAAATCTAATTAATAAAAGTAGATTTGATGAGGCAAAAGCCAATACATATCAACCATATATACGAATGATATTAGATAATGGTAAGATATGGCAACTTGACCGAGATGGACTCGCTTCCGTGAATGGCGGAGACGAGAGTGATATTAGGATGCTAAATAAAGATTCAGCATTCATTAATCATTCTTATATATCACGATTCCACTCAGCGAGAAACTCTGAAGAAATAGACTTGTGGAATGTTTTTTATAAAGACATTTTACCATTTCATATACCCATAGGGACAACACGGTTTTTAGCTGATCTATACGATGAAATTGTAAGGGATTGTAGTGGAAAAATTGACATGAGGAATAAAGTCCTTCAGGCTAAAATATCCTTATTTAATAAGTCATTAAGTGATTTGATAAGTAGGATTAACACAAAAGTAAATAATATATATAGCAACAATTTCGCGAATGAAGGAGACAAAAATCTTGATATAAAGTTAATATTTTATAGCGACGATAATCCCGATAATACATTGAAAGAACATTTCTATCTTTATTATGGAAATGTTAGACACAATAAAAAAATAGACAGAGTTACTTTATTCACGCCCAAAATAGGGATTGAAATAAAGGAAAACGGAGAGTTAATTTATAAGCCACAATCTCATTTCAACGAAGCAAGACTGACAGCTATTGCATTATCCGTCAGGTTTGCATGTATGACCCCTACAGCTATCACGCCTGGGGCATTCTTCGCACTTGACGATATGCTAATAAGTCTTGACATGAGTAATCGCGCCAAAGTGGTAGATTTTTTACTTGATATTTCAGATAAATACAAAATTTATCTATTCACTCACGATAAAGCGTTTTATGAATATATTTGTAGAGCGATAAAGCAATCTGGAAATCAATCAGAATGGATATATAAAACTATTAGCTATTGTCCTTCAAAAAATGCCCCTATTCTTTTGGATAACTATGGCGACTATATTTCTAAAGCTATACACTTTTATGATATAGGAGATTATGAAACTTCGGCTATTTATGCAAGAAAAGAGTTAGAACAATGTATTGGAGAACTGCTTCCTTACGAATTAAAGGTTAGGGCAGACGGCGGCTTTGTTAGTTTAGAAACATTATGGGCCAAACTAATTAAATTCTATTCTGATAATGGGAAAGCGATAGACAAATCAATGCAGAAATTATTTAATAATTCCAAGTTGCTAATTCTTAATGTATCCGCTCATTATCAAAGACTTTCATTTCCAATCTACAAAATAGAATTAGAGCAAGTTTTTACATTAATCGAGTATATTCATTCTTTAAACAAGATTGAGAAAAAGCTGCTAATTCCTGCAAAAACGCCTTTTGAGTTTCAACATCCGACAAAACCATATTATTGTAGGTTTGAATTAGAATCGGATCTCGTAGTAGAAATCGGAGATCACATAGTCTCTATACTTCCAAAATGTCAAAATCTATTTTGGAAGTATAACGACATTGAATATTATAATTTTAAAACAGGTAAAGAGGATAGGGGAAATCATCTTATTACAGCCAACCCTAAGCTCGTAAATTTTATTCAGAATATGCCAAAAGAGATAAAAGTAACTGAAGATGAGTTTATATCAAATTGTTGGATAAAAGGCAATAGATTAGATGTTTATCTTTGTGGAGTGAAATTTTCTCAAATGGTTAAATCTTAGATTTAATATTATGGGGTTTATCAGCCAATTGAATAACATAACTACTTTGTGCAACTGGAAAAACCGGAGCAGACTGGGACAGTGCGCCGGAGGAGGCTGGGACACTTTTGATGCGGCAAAGTTAATGATTTTTTCTCAGACTATCTCCTTTCAGTTCAAAACGTATGGCAGAGTGCACCATC
>NZ_JAAKDT010000005.1 GCF_011038785.1 Parabacteroides sp. ZJ-118 | reverse complement strand
CCCAGATACAGCATGTCTACAAGATAGAGCGCCGCTGTGACGAAGCGGGCTTGTCGTACGATGAACGCAAGGCGAAGCGTCAAGAACTGGCCCGTCCCATCCTGGAGGCCATGAAGGCATGGATGGAAACGGAAGGCATCAAGTACAGTCCCGGATCCCAGGCCGGTAAAGCCATCACGTATGCCTATACCCGATGGGACAACATGATGAGGTGTCTGAACGACGGGCGCCTGCTTTGGGACAACAACCTGGCGGAGAATGTCATCCGACCGATTACTCTGGGACGGAAAAATTATCTCTTCTGTGGCAACCACGAAGCAGCGGTCAACATGTCAATCATCTGTTCCCTGCTGGCCACCTGCAAGGCACACGATGTCAATCCGAGGGATTACCTGAATGACATCATCGCCCGGATGCCTTATCATAAAAAGGCAACTCATAAGGAGCTTCTAGATCTGCTTCCGCACAGATGGAAGCTGCAACATCCGGAAAGTGTATTGACAAAACAAAATGGGGAATCCGGCAACTAATGCCGACTGCAACATATAGGTTCAACAAAACAATAGCGACTGCAACTATTAGCTTCATAGTGACAGTCGCTATTGTTATATATAAAGTTTAATACCTGTAGTTTATCAAATGCTTACCTCGAAACGGCATTTGTCCCAACATACTCCGGTTTTTATGGCCTGATACCATAAACGAAAAATGCAAATAACTGATAATCAGCTATGCCTTCCAACGGCGAATTGCCGTTTTAGGCATTCGTTTTCAGCCCTCATGCTGTCCCAGCATGCTCCGGTCTCTCCACTTTGGGACAACAACCTGGCGGAGAATGTCATCCGACCGATTACTCTGGGACGGAAAAATTATCTCTTCTGTGGCAACCACGAAGCAGCGGTCAACATGTCAATCATCTGTTCCCTGCTGGCCACCTGCAAGGCACACGATGTCAATCCGAGGGATTACCTGAATGACATCATCGCCCGGATGCCTTATCATAAAAAGGCAACTCATAAGGAGCTTCTAGATCTGCTTCCGCACAGATGGAAGCTGCAACATCCGGAAAGTGTATTGACAAAACAAAATGGGGAATCCGGCAACTAATGCCGACTGCAACATATAGGTTCAACAAAACAATAGCGACTGCAACTATTAGCTTCATAGTGACAGTCGCTATTGTTATATATAAAGTTTAATACCTGTAGTTTATCAAATGCTTACTGTAGTTTATCAAATGCTTACTAATAATTGAGGTTGGATTGTATATGCTACTGCAAAGCAACAACCAAACCTCAAGCTGTACAATGTGTATTTGTTCGAATGCTTACAGTGAACGGGTATCACCGGAATTGGTGAACGGGTATCACCCGGAATATGCATACGTTTTTTCAGTTAGAGTGTCACTTTGAAGACTCTTAGTACTCTTGTCCATTTTTTTATACATCCATTCTCATCGTGGTATGGAGAGCAGCCATGTTGCAACCCGTGATTAGTGACCCCTGATTTAAATACGTTGTTGCACATCCAAAACTCCCCCAGTTTTGTATTGTCAATGTTATGGATTTCTACATATCCAGACATGGATTGGAAATAACGTCTGAAATTATCAATCTTGTTCGTTTTTATATCGTTGATATGCGGGGATACACAGACGTAATAGTTTTCTATTTTCTTTATTCCATCCATCAACGAAAGGATATGCGGTGTAGAATAATCGTCTATGTCAAGTATGTTCGAGAAAAGATTCACTACAACATTATTCTTTATGATGCCTATGTCATTTAGCTCAACATCATCAAGCCTCTTGCATACTGTTCTTACAGAACATTCTGGATTAACGGCTTTGCAATGAAGCGAGGCTCGTTTAATCGCCAATTCTGATGGCTCGATCAAAATGATTTGATTGGTATTTTCTTGATAATATTTCTCACAGAATAGCATTGATGCCAATCCTTGTCCGCATCCCCAATCAATTATTGTCAATGATTGACCAAATTGCTGTGGGAAAGGCTCTACGAGAGCAGACTGCATCTTAGCTTTATGCATATTGCCATATTTTTTCAGATAATTATACAACCCTTGTTCTTCTGTTATAGGATTAACACCACGATCTTTATCAAAGCTGTCGGAAGCATGAGAAACAGCATATTGTCTAATTGTGTCAAAACATTTATTGCCAGAATTTATCCAATTCGCATACTCTGTACCTTCTTCAATAAGACACGGCTCATCATCTGGCGCAAACGGTGAGACACCCATATATTGACAATTCAGATGATCTATTGCTGCCTGTAACTGTTCATAGGCTTGCTTATTATTGACATCAATATTACAGACATCTTTAACATCATTCAAGAAAGGATATTTGTTTTGTTTTACAGCTTCAAGAATTTTATCCTTCACTATCAGAGCTTTCGTAGGATGCAATGAATCTACAACAGCACTATAGTAATTAAGGAATGTAACCAGAGAGGGACGGTTACTGTCTTCTTCTTCTTCAATAGCTATTTGAAGCAAACGGCAAATATCATCAAATTTCTCTACTAAATCATCAGCTGTACAGGGTTTCGGGTAAACAAAGGACAAGCCTGCCTGCATTCTGCTCGTTATCTCTATTCCTTCATCTGACACGAGACTTGTAAGACGAGCCATCGCACCTTGCAAATTAAGACGTTCTGCCAAGTCAATCATAATCAACAGAAACGACCTGTTTTGAGTGCTCGAGAAATCAAGTTGAGAGTAATACTTGAATTTTAGTTGTACAAATTTGTCAATGTCATCAGAAACTTTAGACAGAACATCATGCCTTGATGAATATATGTCATATAATTCGTCAGAATGATTTTGAAGATAGGTTTCAAGCGATTCAACACTTGAAGCCTCTGTATATGCATTATTGAAGAAGCTCATATTAATTTTTTTCAAAAATGTTTTGTTCTTTTGCATTCAGAATTTTGAATATCTTTTCGTTCTTCTTCAAGCCTTTTGAATTTATTCCTAAAGATTTTAAGATAGCATTCAACTCTTTGTCATTCTTATCGAAATAACCAAAAACTTCTTTTATTATGTCTTCACGATTTACGTCACCAGTCCTTTCTTCGTTTGTGGAGCTTTCTCTTTGATTCAAAGAAAGGTTTTCCATCGTCTTTTTCAATTCCATTAAACGACTTTTTATTCCCTCGTATTGAGCTTTTATCTCTGCGATTTCTTCTTCTTTTTCTTCATTACATTCTTGAATAACATGGTCTGCAACTTTCTTGAACAGAGTTGACAAAGGTGTTTGAAAGAGAGAACTAACGTCAATCCTTTGATAAAATTGAGACAAAGAACTCCACCATTCTTTGGAACCAACCTTCGGTTTTTTTTTACCTATCACGATTGTATCTAATACGCAATAGTCTGTCTTTTTTATTATGCTTGATGTACGCTGCTTGCTGCACCATGAGTCCAAATAATAGAGATTTTTAGAAATCTTCTTGTTGAAGACAAACTGATATACACTCTCAACCGTGTAATAGTCTAATTGCGAATCAAGCAGAAACTTTACATCAATTCTGTTGCCTTCTGATGTACCATAGAAACTACTAAACACATTGTAGCCACGGTTATATCCAAAGCATAATGCGACTAATTGCGCACTTTTAATGCCTTCAAAATTAGAAAGAATCAATCCGTCAACTTTGTCTCTTTTTGATTCGGATCCAACCCCATAGCTTGCTAATACAGCTAAGATATACGTCTGTTTGTCGAGACTATCCAATTCTATCTTTCTTGTGATTTTATTTTGAGATACAGTCTGACCCTCGTTTTTTGCCATCTGCTTTACATCATCAACATCTACTTGCTTATTTAAATAGGGTAACAAACAAGCATAACTTTTTGATTCCGTAAATAGTCCAGAATATTGGTCATTGGAACCTTTTCCAGCCTTGACAAGTGCATCGGCAATTAAATTGTTAAAAACAGCAAGCGTTTCAATGTATGTTTCTGAGAAATTCATATACTTTTCCCTTGCCAGTCTCATTATAATCAAAGCACCAAGAATACGATCATATAGTTCTATCTCTTTTGTCTGATCTTTGACATAACAATCTTCAGGTTTCTTAACCTCATTAACTGTGACATCTTCGAAACAACAAACTGTACCAATAATTGAATCTGGAATGAAAGCCGTTCCCATTCTGATGTTAGTCAGGGTCTTGTTTTTCTGCTGCTCTTCTGTGAAAAAAATCTTTTTCACACGAGTAATAGGCAAAGAGGATTCAAATAAATACCACGTTCTACCTACAGATATTAGCTTTGCTTCTTCTTCATTTGTCAGGACAATCTCCAAACAACAGTTGCATTCAATGCAACCCCTATTTGTTGTTATAAGCAAGAAATTCTCAAATAAGTTCTGAATGTCCTGCAGTTTGTTCGTAAAATACTTGCTCGGTTTAAGACAAGCACAGCCAAAATAGTGTGCGAGACACTCAGACTTTATAGGGAAATAGTAAGTTCTCATATTATAATACAGTTTTATCAACTACCGCATTCAGGCGCGGCATGTCGTAATTACTAATCAAATATAAATTGCTTTTTGCCCTGGTACAAGCAACGTATAAATCCTGCCAGTCGCAAATAATTTTATTCTCGCCAGTGTCTTTATCCTGGACAATTCTCGGCAATCTTTCCAAAATGTCAAAATTTGGAATAATGACTGTATCAAACTCCAATCCTTTCGCAGATTTGAAAGTTGTTATATGCACATTCTTAATGGCAGCACAACCATCGGGAAATCTTACTCTGTTCTCATAATAAAGAGAAAAGTCATCAATCTTTTCTTTAAGAATGTTTTCAAATACTTGAACATCGCTTTTCCAAGGAACAAGAATAGCAATATTGTGTGTGTCTGATTTGAAGGTGTTTATTATCTCTAATATTGCATTATTTTGTTTGTCATTTGTTCGGTCGTAACTGCTGCCATTTGAAACCATAAACACAGGAAGTTCCCCAACATTACTTGCTAATCCATCAATTATCTCTCTTGGGATTACGGCATTCGGGAAAGTTGCTTTCGCAAATTTCATAATCCTTTGAGTATTTCTGAAATTCTTGCTTAGAACATGCTCTACATTGTCGGGAAACAAGCTTGTTAATTGCGACTGACAACAGCAGTGGTCTGGATAAAGAATTTGCGAATCATCAGCTCCGTATGACACCTTTGACAAAATACCATGATAGTATTCTTCATCCAAATCTTGAGCCTCATCAATGATTATTTCCGCAAATTTGCAATTGTGGATTTTATATCGACTATTAATTGAAGTCGCAACCATTTTTGCTGCATCTTCATTCTGGCTTCTACAGCAAGCTTTCAAATATTCTTTCAATGTTGTCGTATAAGTCAACAACAAACTTCTCTTTGCAGGATTACTTATATAGTTTGAGATGTGCCTCCAAAGTGAAACAACCGATTTCCCTGTACCTGGCCCTCCAGACAATGCGATTTGTCCTAAATCATCTAATGCCGCTTGTTGCGGAATAGTCAAATCTGTTATTTGTGGTAGATTAAAATAATATCCAGCCATAGTCTATTTATTTTCCGGTTATTGTCTCTGATATTAATCCGCTTTCCTTTGCTGTGCGATAGTTTCTGCAAGCCGTTTCCTTGCTCGTGTTCGCATAGCAGTATTCGCAAAGATGCGCACAAGTGTCGTATTGACCGATGTCTTTGCTTATCTTACAACCACACAGTTCACGCTGCCCTTTGTCCGCATTGTCTTTCTTTTTGATAGCATAGTGCCCTGTATCAAGCATAATGGCATTTGTCGGGATTTCTTGACTCCCAAACAATCCGTTGTCGATAGTTTTTACCTCTACGCCAAGCACCTTCATCAAAACGCTGTCTTTCCAAGCGAAACGTATCATCAGATTGTCATCTACACAATGATTCGGAACAATCCCAAATCTGCTGTATTCTGGTTTCTCTCCACAAGTAGCCAATTCATATCCCCATTTTTTGTTGAGTTCAGACAGTTTCCTTGCGAAATCAATCATTTCTGTTTTTGTCCACTCATGGTAGTTTATGCCGTTTCGTTCCAAGTTTATTTTCACCTTCCTATAAGAAACGATGTCAGCAAAGCTGAACACAAGTTTCTCTGCATAGCCGAGCAGTCTGTCACCGATATAATCTATTTTGCGGAGCAGGTCATCCTGCGATATTCTATCTGTAAGGATTAATGGATCAAATCTCCAAATAACTCTACCCTTTCCTAATTTTTCAACAAGAGCCTTGAAAGTTTCAATACGCTCATCCAATGGCGGCACGCCTTTTTCCAGCCCTTCTGCCACATAATCATTTAGCGTGTACTGAATATAGCACTCTATTTTTGGAGAATGAGATTTCAATTTGGCCAGATGTTGCAACAAAGGTTTCGGGTTTTTGGACCAAAACACGATAAAGCGTGTATTTTTATAAGAAACGTAGCTGTTCACTCCATTGAAAGGATTTCGCCATGCAGAATATCCAATCTCCAATCTATGAAAAAACCAGTCGGCATAAAATGCCGGAATGTCAGTGCTTCTACTCGCAGAAACAATCTCTGGAGCCTGGGCATCAATCCATTCTCCATTCTCACGCTGAATATTTATTTTCTTCCAAGCCATAGTGTACCATAAATCATGCTGTAAAATGCCCAATTTGTACAAAAATCACTATACTAAGCGCAAAAGTACAAAAAATATTTGTGATACAGGTAAGTAGCTTCTTTTGTTTATCTCTTCGGGAAGTTGCCTTTTCTCTATGACGCTCTCCGCATCTACATAATCATGCAGGCCTGTATGATGAGAGATTATCTGGTTGGCAAGAAGATTGAATACACTCTTCCCCATAAGGTTCGTCACCAATATTCCACCTACAAACGCATGATGATGCTCTCCATACGATTTTTCGTCAGTCACAGGTAGACCGCTTGTCGTGCGGATATATTGCTGAAATGCATCACGCTCTTTCCCTTTGTCGTGAAGCATTCCAAGCGTATACCCCCAAGAGGGAAGTCCGAACTGCCCGGAAAAGGAAGCTGCCATTTCTGCAACACCTCTTTGATGTTCATCGTTGGTTTGTATTATCCATTTTCCATTTTCTTTGTCTTGGAACAAATGAGATATCAACTGTTTCTCTGTTTCCATTTGATTAGATTCACAAGGTTATGAAACAAAAGTAGGAAAATAAATCGAAATATCCGTACCTTCGCGGCATGACAAGACAAAATTCTCCATTGGTATTAGGGACTGATCCTATCGGTAAATTACTTACGCAATATGCGATCCCTGCGATTATCGCTATGACAGCTTCTTCTTTATATAATATGGCCGATAGTATTTTTATTGGCCATGGAGTGGGGGCGTTAGCGATTTCCGGCCTAGCTTTGACCTTCCCGTTGATGAACTTGGCGGCCGCCTTCGGTTCGCTGGTGGGAGTCGGCGCTTCTACGTTGGTTGCCGTGAAGCTGGGGCAGAGAAATTATGAGGGGGCGAATAAGGTGTTGGGGAATGTGTTGATCTTGAATGTGGTTCTGGGTGCTGCTTTCACGATCGCTTTCTTGTTCTTGCTTGATCCCGTGCTGTATTTTTTCGGAGCTAGTGAGAACACGATCTCATATGCCCGTGATTATATGCGGATTATTCTGTATGGTAATGTGGTTACGCATATGTATCTGGGATTAAATGCGGTCTTGCGCTCATCGGGTTTCCCGAGGATGGCGATGTATGCTACGTTGGCGTCGGTCGTTATCAATTGCGCCTTGAATCCGTTGTTTATCTTTGGGTTTGGATGGGGCATAAAAGGGTCGGCTTGGGCAACGGTGATCTCGCAGGCGATCTCGCTTACCGGACAGTTGATCCATTTCTCGAGACCGAAGCAACTCCTTCATTTCAAGAAAGGTATTTATAGGCTGCGTTTGGAGATCGTAAAAGGTATCTTGTCGATCGGTTTATCTCCGTTCTTGATGAACCTTTGTTCCTGCTTGATCGTGATCCTTATTAACCGGGGATTGAAAGAGCATGGGGGCGATATGGCGATTGGCGCTTATGGAATCGTGAACCGTATCGCTTTTCTTTTCGTGATGATTATCATGGGATTTAATCAGGGTATGCAACCGATAGCCGGTTATAATTATGGTGCCCGGCTCTATTCCCGGGTGACGGACGTGACCCGGCTGACGATGCGCTGGGCGGTAGGAGTGGCTGCGACGGGGTTCTTGCTTTGTCAGTTGGTGCCATCGTGGATCGTCCGTATGTTTACGAGTGACGGGGAGTTGATCAGTGCCGCCTCTTATGGCCTGCATGTCGTCTTCGCCGTATTCCCGATCGTGGGCTTCCAGATGGTGGCGACTAACTTCTTCCTTTCCATCGGCATGTCTAAGAAAGCGATCTTTCTCTCCTTGACCCGGCAGATGCTTTTCTTGATACCCTGTTTAATCTTCCTCCCCCCGTTATTGGGTACTCTCGGTGTCTGGATCAGTATGCCTATCGCCGATACAGTGGCGGCGATCGTGACAGCGATCGTGCTTGTAAAACAATTTAAACAATTCAAATATGGAACATAACGTGATATTGCCCGCGGAATGGTATCCGCAAAGCGCCGTGCAGCTTACGTGGCCGCATGAGAATACGGATTGGGCTCCGATATTGGACGAGGTGATTCCTTGTTTCGTGGCTATCGCCAAGGAGGTGATCAAGCGAGAGAAGTTATTGATTGTCTGTCCGGACGAGGCCGCCGTACGTGAACAATTGGGTGAGGTTGATTATGAACGTGTCATTTTCCGTGAGATGGATACGAACGATACGTGGGCACGGGATCACGGGGGAATCTCCGTCTTCGATGAGGGAACGCCTATGCTTTATGATTTCGTGTTCAATGGCTGGGGAATGAAGTTCGCCGCCAATCATGATAATTTGATTACCCGTAATCTTTGTCAAATGAAGACCTTCTCCGATGAGGTAGTGCCCGTTAATATGCAGCCTTTCGTGCTGGAAGGCGGTAGTATCGAATCGGATGGGAAGGGTACGTTGATGACTACCGTTGAGTGTATGGCATCCGTGAATCGTAATGAGTATTTGCGACAAGAGGAATTGGAACGTTATTTGAAAGACGTATTTGGCTTGGATCGTATCCTTTGGATTACCAGCGGTTATTTAGCCGGGGATGATACGGATAGCCATGTGGATACTCTCGCCCGTTTCTGTGGCGAGGACACGATCGCTTATGTCTGCTGCGAGGATGAGGGAGATGAGCATTATGAGGAATTGAAGGCGATGGAGGAGGAGATCAAGGAATTTACGAGGGCGAATGGGGAACCTTATCGTCTGATTCCACTTCCGATGGCCGATAAGGTGGAATGGGAAGGGGAGCGCTTGCCCGCTACTTACGCTAATTTCCTGATCATGAATGGAGCCGTATTGGTCCCATTCTATGACTCACCGAAGGATGAGATCGCCAAAGCGGCTTTGCGAGAGGCGTTCCCGGACCGTGAGATCGTGGGCGTCAACTGCCTTCCGCTTATCAAGCAACACGGCTCCTTGCATTGCGTGACGATGCAATATCCGGAACTTTTTATCAAATAAACAACACAGTCTATGATAATATCCAGTCGCAAATATTAAACATGAAAGTAGGATTAATACAACAAAAGAATACCGCTGATAGAGCGGCGAATATAGAGAAGCTGAAGACCAATATCCGTAGGGCTGCCGGAGAGGGAGCGGAATTGATCGTTTTGCAAGAATTGCATAACGGCCTGTATTTTTGTCAGACGGAAGATACGAGTATGTTTGACTGGGCAGAGACGATCCCCGGCCCGTCGACGGAAACCTTCGGTGCCTTGGCGAAAGAATTGGGTGTCGTCTTGGTGCTTTCCCTTTTCGAGAAGCGCGCCCCGGGCCTGTACCACAATACGGCTGTCGTCTTGGAGAAAGACGGTACGATCGCCGGAAAATACCGCAAGATGCATATCCCGGATGATCCTGCTTATTACGAGAAGTTCTATTTTACCCCCGGTGATTTAGGCTTTGAGCCTATCAACACCTCTGTGGGGTGTCTTGGTGTGTTGGTTTGCTGGGATCAATGGTATCCGGAAGCAGCCCGTTTGATGGCTATGCGTGGTGCCGAGATGTTGATCTATCCGACCGCCATTGGCTGGGAAAGTAGCGATACGCAGGAAGAGAAGGATCGTCAGCTGGGTGCGTGGGTGACCATACAGCGGGGACATGCCGTGGCGAACGGACTCCCGGTCATTTCCGTAAACCGTACCGGGCATGAGCCGGATCCTTCGGGACAAACGGGCGGTATCCGGTTTTGGGGAAACAGTTTTGTGGCTGGTCCCCAAGGTGAGCTGTTAACCGTATTCCCGAATGACGAGGAGGAGGTACGTGTGATAACGGTCGACAAGACTCGCGGTGAGAACGTACGTCGTTGGTGGCCCTTCTTCCGGGATCGCCGTATCGATGCGTTTGGTGGTTTGACGGAACGATTTTTAGTATAATGACCGAATACACGCAAGAAGAGGCCCTCTCCCGCATGAACGAAATGGGGAAAGCGGGACGGCCATTCCTTTTTATCATGGATTATAAACGAGAGCGGATCTACGTGGAGAGTCCGGAAAAGATTGATCCCTCCGAGTTGTTGTACGACTTGAACGGCTTTACGAATACAAATCACGAATGTAACTCGCGGGATTCCTCTCATCTTATATCCAAAGAACCTGTTGAATGGCAACCCTCGTATGTTCCTTTCGAGAAGTATGCCTGTTCCTTCGAGACCGTTGCCCGGCATATCTGTGCGGGTAATTCTTATTTGGTAAACTTGACATGTGCCACCCCGGTACACACGAACCTCTCCTTAAAAGATATTTTTTACCATTCCAAGGCGATGTATAAACTTTGGATGCGAGATTGTTTCGTGGTATTCTCGCCGGAGATATTCGTGCGGATGTGGGATGGATTCATTTATTCGTATCCTATGAAAGGTACGATCGACGCTGCGCTGCCCGATGCTCGGAGACGTATCCTCGATGATCCCAAGGAAGCGGCGGAGCATGCCACGATCGTAGACTTGATCCGGAATGACTTGAGTATCGTAGCCTCCGAGGTTTGTGTTCTCCGGTATCGTTATATCGATGAGTTGCGTACGCATAACGGAAGTTTGTTACAGGTTAGCTCTGAGATAAGAGGCCGGTTGCCGGAGGAATGGAAGGGGCATGTCGGGGATATCTTGTTGCGCCTATTGCCAGCCGGCTCCATCACGGGTGCTCCCAAGAAAAAGACCTTGGAGATCATCGCCGAGACGGAAACTTATGAGCGAGGCTTCTATACAGGGGTGATGGGGTATTTTGACGGCCAAAATTTAGATAGCGCCGTGATGATCCGTTTTATGGAACAAGTCTCTCTCCGTTCATTTATTTTCAAGAGCGGTGGCGGGATCACCTCTAAAAGTGATATGAGATCGGAGTATAACGAGATGAAACAAAAAGTATATGTGCCTATCTATTGAGACCTTATCGGAAAGTCTGTTTGTGGAGACGATCCGTATCGAGAAGGGGTGGATACATAACCTTCCGTACCATAATGCCCGGATGAATCGTACCCGTAGGGAGCTATTCGGAGCGAGAGAAGAAATTGATCTTGCGGGTTATATTCATCCGGAGCCTTACCAAGAACGTACCAAATGCCGGGTGGAATATGCCCGCGAGGTCTTAAAGGTAGAATACGTCCCTTACCGTATGCGTCCGGTTCATTCCTTGCGATTGGTTACATGCGATGAGATCGATTATTCCTATAAGAGTACGGATCGTCAATGCCTGAATGATTTATTCGCCCAACGAGCGGGACATGACGATATCCTGATCATCCGTGACGGTTTGCTGACCGATACTTCTATTTGCAATGTCGCCCTTTGGAATGGCAACTCTTGGATCACTCCCGCACGCCCTTTGTTATGCGGTACGATGCGTGCTTACTTATTGGATAAAGGCTTGATACAGGCCGGTGATATCCCGGTAGAGGATCTGCCTAAGTATACCCGGATCCGTCTGTTTAACGCCTTGATCGGGTTCGGCGAAATCGATGAGATCACACTCTTATTTCGGTAGCTTCAGTACGAACCGGATCAAGGCCACGAACACTTTCCCGTACCGGTCCAGCTTGATTTGCCCCACGCCCCGGATGTCGCTAAACTGATCCAAGGTGACTGGTTTCTTCTCCACCATGTCTTCCAAGGAATTGTCGGAGAAGATGATATAAGCCGGCGTATGCTCTCGCTCGGCGATTTGCTTGCGAAGTTGGCGGAGGGAGTCCAGCAAGGTCTCATCTATGGAGGCGGACCGGATCGGTCGGATCGGCTGGGCCTTGAAGGAGGATTTCCGCTCGTTCCTCCGAACGGGGTGGGTCAACTCATCCGGTTCCCGATAGACGACGAGCTGAGCCTTTTGCTCCCCGTACAGGACACGCCTGCCTAGCGGTGTCATTTTCAAGACACGCTCGGCGGCGTAGTCGATCTCCATGTATCCGAGTTGGATCATCTGGTAAATGTACTCCTTCCATTCTTTATAAGAGAGGTCTCGTCCGGCGCCGTATGTCTTTAGCTTATCGTATCCTCTCTCTAGGAGTTCCGCCCGACCGGAGGCACGCAATATGTCGATCAGCATTTGCATGCCTACATGCTCGCCGGTCCGGATAACGGCGCTCAGCGCTTTTTGTATCAAGACACTGCCATCGAAACGTTGCGGAGGGTTCTTGCACACGTCGCAGTTGCCGCAATCATGGTCCGCCTCTTCGCCGAAGTAACTGAGCAGGACACGGCGGCGGCACATATCGGACTCGCAGTATCGTCTCATCCGGTTTAACTTCTCCAAATTCACCTCGCTTTGCCCACTCTCCTCGGCAAAACGACGAAGTACGATCAAGTCGCTCAAGGAATAGAACAGGAGGGTATCGCTTTTCATCCCGTCCCTTCCGGCACGGCCGATCTCTTGGTAGTAATTTTCGATACTTCCCGGCATGCTGTAATGCACGACCCAACGGACATTGCTCTTGTCGATACCCATTCCGAAAGCTACCGTGGCGCACACCACGTCCACCCGGTCGTTGATGAAGTCGTCCTGGGCTTGTTCCCGTTGGGCGGGCAGGAGGCCGGCGTGGTAGGCGATCGCCTTGATATTATACATCGACAACTCATCGGCCAGCTCGGTCGTATCATTGCGGCGCATGCAATAGATAATACCGCTCTGCTCCCGGTGCTTGCGGATGAAATGGACGATGGCGGCGATTTTTTCTTTCTTGTTAAGCCCCCGGCGGACCGTGAGGGAGATGTTCGGACGGTCGAATGACGATATGAACGTTTGGGGCGTGCGAAGCTGTAATTGCTCTATGATATCCTTCCGGGTGATTTTATCGGCGGTAGCGGTCAAGGCCACGACCGGGACTTTCGGGAAACGCTCCTTCAAGATCGCCAGTTGCGTGTATTCCGGACGGAAATCATGTCCCCAATGCGATACGCAATGAGCCTCGTCGATAGCGATGAGCGAGATGTCTAGCCGGGGCAGGAACCAATCCGCTTCCACCTTGATCCGTTCCGGGGAAATATACAATAATTTGATCTTGCCCTGCACGCAAAGTTGCTTCACCTGTTGTTGCTCCTCTTCCGGCATCATGCTGTTCAACGCCGCCGCCGGGATGCCGTTGGCGATCAACCCCTCTACTTGATCCTTCATCAAGGCGATCAAGGGAGATACTACCAAGGCCGTACCCGGCAGATAGATTGCCGGTAGCTGGAAACAGATCGATTTGCCTCCACCCGTAGGCATCAATACCAACGAATCCTCTTTCTGTAGGATACGCTGTATGATGTCCGCCTGCAAGGGACGGAAGGTGGTATATCCGAAGAACTTTTTCAGTAATAATGTTAATTCTTTCATTTGATGCATCAAAGTATGGAGCAATTCCGTGTCAAAATTCACTTTTGATACCGTTGCACCTTCATAAAGCGCGCAAAGATAGTTTATATCGTAAAGTTTTACTACCTTTGCCCGCATTATTTACATAACGAGCCGTGATGGCTCATCCTAATTTAGAATGACATTTGAAGATTTAGATTTGATAGAGCCGATACGTAAGGCTCTCGTGCAAGAAGGTTATACGACTCCAACACCTATACAGTCAGAAGCGATTCCCATCGTTTTACAAGGTTATGATTTATTGGGTTGCGCCCAGACAGGAACCGGTAAGACGGCGGCGTTCTCCATCCCGATTATCCAGCGCTTATATCTCCAGAAGAAGAAAGGCTACAGACGGGGTATCAAGGCATTAATCCTTACACCTACCCGCGAGCTTGCCATACAGATTGGAGAGAGCTTTGCCGCTTACGGCCGTTTCGTCGGATTACGCCATACGGTGATATTCGGGGGAGTGGGACAGAAGCCCCAGACGGAAGCCTTGGAGAGAGGCATCGATATATTAATCGCTACGCCGGGACGTCTGCTGGACTTGATCGGACAAGGATTCATCCACTTGGATACCTTGGAGTATTTCGTTTTAGACGAGGCGGACCGTATGTTGGACATGGGCTTTATTCATGACATCAAACGTATTTTACCACTATTGCCCAAGAAACGCCAGTCCTTGTTCTTCTCCGCTACTATGCCTCCCGAGATCGAACGTCTGGCCGGTACGATCTTAAGCGAGCCTCGAAAGGTGGAAGTAACCCCGGCCTCATCGACCGTAGACGCAATTGACCAGTCTGTTTATTTCGTTGAGAAAGCCGAGAAGATCAACTTGCTGAAAAGCCTGTTGGAGAACCCGAAACTGGAATCCGTATTGATCTTTACCCGTACGAAACATGGGGCGGACAAGGTGGCTCGTGTCTTGTCGAAAGCGGAGATAGGAGCGGAGGCGATCCACGGCAACAAGAGCCAGACCGCCCGTCAACGAGCCTTGACGAATTTCAAGGATCATACGACTCGCGTGCTGATCGCTACGGATATCGCCGCCCGTGGAATCGACGTGGATCATCTGACGCACGTCATTAATTATGAGCTTCCCAACGTACCCGAGACCTATGTGCACCGGATTGGGCGTACGGGCCGTGCGGGCCGTGAAGGTGTGGCTTTCTCTTTCTGTGATGCCGAGGAGGTGCCTTTATTGAAGGATATCCAGAAATTGATTGGCAAGGAAGTCCCTGTAGTAGGTGGTCATAGGTATGAGACCAAGGAAGTGAAAGCCGCTGTCGCCGAGAAGAAAGAGGTGATCAAGCAAGAATCGAAACGCCGTAATATGTTCGGAAGCAAACGTGACGGCAGTTACTGGCGTAACAAGAAGCGTGCCGCCGGTTCTTCTGTAGGTTCTGTCAAGAATAACCCCGGAATCCGTAATAAGTGGTGAAAATAGTATCGTATATCCAAACTTTCTTCATGGGTATACGATACATTCTCGATTATTTTTTTATTTTTGTATCCTTAAAAACACAAGTTAATTATATGATATATGGAAAACACTCGTCGTTCTTTCCTCAAGAAAGTATCTGCCGCCGGTATTGGCGCCGCAGGCTTGGCAATGGCCGGAAACGCCGGAGCTGCAACAACCGCTGCTGAACCCCAAAAGAAGAAAACAGCCGGTAAAGATGATGGTAAATTACGTTTCGGTTTCATCGGAACGGGTTCTAGATGCCATGAGCATATTAATAATGTGCTGGCGATTCCCGGCAATAAGATCGTAGCGATTTGCGATATTCAACAGGGCCCGATCGATAGTACCCTGAAACATATCGCTAAATTTAATGTCCCTGCTCCAAAAGTTTACAAGGGAGGTGAACGTGAATTCGAGAATATGCTGAACAACGAGGAGTTTGATTGCGTGATCATCGCGAGCCCTTGGGAATGGCATGTTCCGATGTCTGTTGCCGCTATGAAAGCTGGTGTCCCTTATGTTGGCGTGGAGGTTTCCGCCGCTAATACGATCGAGGAATGCTGGGACTTGGTAAACGTATCGGAGGCTACCGGTAGCCATTTGAATATCATGGAGAATGTATGTTATCGGCGTGACTGTATGGCTGCGTTGAACATGGTTCGCCAAGGTTTGTTCGGCGAGATATTGCATGGTACTTGTGGTTATGAGCATGACTTGCGCGAGGTGAAATTCAACGATGGAACGCATTACAACTATGTACCGGGCAGTGGTGATCTTCGTATGGGTCCGACGGCTTTCGCCGAGGCTCAATGGCGTACGAACCATTCCGTACATCGGAATGGCGATATCTATCCGACTCACGGTATCGGACCGATAGCAAATTGCATGGATATCAACCGCGGTAACCGCTTCATTTCTTTATCCGCCATGGCTACTCAATCTCGCGGATTGCATAAGTTTATCGTGGATAATGGAGGTGAGAATCATCCGTTGGCGAAGGTTAACTTCAATCTGGGAGATATCGTGACTTCTATGATTAAGTGTTCCAATGGACAAACGATTATTGTAACCCATGATACCAATTCTCCCCGCCCTTATTCATTGGGTTTCCGTGTTCAGGGAACTGAAGGTTTATGGATGAACGATGGCGATCATGTATATGTACAAGGAAAGTCTAAGCCTCATCGCTGGGATGATTCCGACGAATGGTTCAAGAAATATGATCATAAATTGTGGGCCTCCTTAGAGTCTCAAGCTGCTGAGGCCGGACACGGTGGTATGGACTATATCATGATGTACGACTTGATCGACGCTATCCGCAATAAGAAACCGGCTCCAATGGACTGCTATGACGCTGCCGCTTGGAGCGCCATCTCTGGCTTGTCAGAGATGTCAATCGCACGCGGCGGTGCTTTGGTGGACTTCCCGGATTTCACCCGCGGACAATGGATTCACCGTAAGCCGCGATTCGCTTTGTAATAGATTCTCATAAAATACTAGGGAAGGATGTCTTTATTAAAGTCATCCTTTTCTTTTTTATATACATTCTTCTTGCCCCTTCGAGTATTATGATTATTTTTGTCACTCAAGTTAATCTATTCTATCTAAATTTTAAATTCGTACTATGAAGACAAACAGAAGAGACTTCCTAAAGACTCTTGGAGGAATCGCGGTATTTACGATTGTACCGCGCCATGTGTTGGGTAATGGGTTCATCGCTCCAAGTGATCAACTGACGAAAGGAATTATCGGCACAGGAGGTATGGGTCGTGGGCATGTGGACTATGCCGGGACTCGTCTTGTAGCCGTGTGTGACGTCGATAAGAACCATCTGGAGTTAGGGAAACAGTTGGTAAAGGATAAGATTGCCGCATACCATGATTTCCGCGATTTGATTCTGGATCCTAACGTAGATATCGTTCATATAGCTACTCCTCCTCACTGGCATGGCATCATGTCTGTCGAGGCTGCTAAAGCCGGGAAAGATATTTGGTGCGAGAAGCCCATGACCCGTACGATCGGAGAGGGTAAACGGGTAATGGAAGCCGTGAAGCAATACGGGCGTATGTTTCGCTTGAATACTTGGTTCCGTTTTGCTGACCCGTTCTATGGATTGGGCACTCCCGTGAAACCTTTGAAGAAACTGGTTCAAAGTGGTATGTTGGGCTGGCCTTTGAAGGTAACGATCAGCAAGCATACCGGTTTCGACTGGAAGTTCTATTGGGTTGGTAAAGAATATCTGGAACCCCAATCGGTGCCTAGTGAGCTGGATTATGATTTCTGGTTAGGTCCGGCTCCTTACAAACCCTATAACCCGCATCGCGTACATCAGACATTCCGCGGATACTGGGATTATGACGGGGGTGGTTTAGGGGATATGGGACAACATTATATTGACCCGGTACAATATTTCCTGGGAAAAGATAATACCAGCCCGATTAAGGTGGAGGTAGAGGCTCCGCAACAACATCCAGATGCCGTGGGTACTTGGCGCTCGATTACGTATACCTATGAGGATGGTTGCCAAATCGTACTTTGGGGTGGTGATTACGGGGATCCGAACACACCTTATATTTCCGGACCGAATGGGAATGTCTATAAGAATTTCGTATGTGATATTCCGGATTGGGAGAAAAAGTTGTCCGATTATCCCGAACCCGAGCCACAGGTTATCGACTTTATTGAGTGTGTAAAAACTCGTCAGCCTTTTGCCTTGAACGAGCGTAATGGCTTCCGTTCCGCTACGATCGTGAATATGGGTGCCGTAGCCCTTCGTTTGAATCGTACGCTCCACTTTGATCCCGTAAAACTGGAATTTATTAATGATGAGGCCGCTAATCGTTTGTTGGATCAGCCGATGAGAGCGCCTTGGAACATTTAAACACATACACCCATGAAAAAAGTATATATATCAATTGCCAGCTTATTGTTGTGCGGTACCCTGTTAATGGCTCAAAGCCCGGCTAACCGTACATCGAAGACGATCGTTGCTGATGTATTGGCACAGATGCCGGCGGAGCAACAAGCTGAATATAACAAGTTAATTAGTGAACTAAGCTCCACCGGTGAGGAAGGGGTCTTGATGTTGATTAACAAGATTAACGCTCCGGGAAAAGGCAGTAACTCGAACGTGGATTACGCATTGAGCGGATTGACTCACTACGTGATGGCGAAAGATGAGGAGAACGCCCGTTTAGCGACAGCCAACGCCTATTTGAAAGCCTTGGATAAGGTGAGCGACCGGGAGGCAAAGGCTTTTATTATCCGACAACTTCAATTACTGGGAAAAGATGAGTGTGTGGATACGCTGGCTGGCTATTTGAACGATGAGAGCCTGAGTGGCCCCGCCGCTCGTGCGTTATCCGCGATCAATACCGATAACGCCAAGAAGGTTTTGGTGGTTTCCTTGATGCGCCGCTCCGGTACTCCGAAGACGCAAAAGGATGTTATCCGTGCGATCGCTGACGTGCAAATCGCTGATGCGGAAAATGTATTGAAGGCGATGCTTGGTTCCGGCGATGAGGATATGCAGAAAGAGATTCTTTATGCGTTGAGCCGTGTAGGTTCCAAAGCCTCTTTGGGTGATTTAGCCGCCGCCGCGGAAAAAGTCGGTTATAAAATGGAAAAGACCGGGGCGAATGAGGCATATATCGCTTTGATAAAACGCATCCTTGAGCAAGGCGATATCAAAGATGCAGAGAAAGCAGCGAACGATTTATTGAAGAAGTCTGCGAAAGCAGGTATGACACAGACCCGAGAGGCCGCTCTTCAGATTCTATTAGTCGCTAAGCCGGAAGCTGCTACGAAGAATTTATTATCGGCTTTGAAAGATACAGATAAGGGATACCGTAACGCGGCTTTGAACTTCGCTTCGGATTTCGCCGATCAAAATGTTTATATCGAGGTCATGAAACACCTGTTAAAGGCGAAGCCGGAAGTCAAGGTGGATATCATGAACTGGATAGGCCGCGAAAGCAAATGCCCGTCTAAACATGACGTGATCAAGAATCTGGAACTTCGTTTTGATCTACCGGCGAGACAAGTTCTGTTGGATCAATTGAAAGATAAGGATTTCTATGTACAACAGGCCGCTGTTTGGGCTTTGGTTAAAATCGGTGATAAGAGTGTCATTCCTGTGTTGGCTGATTTGTTGAAGAGCAATGACAAGCAAGTGATTTTATTGGGTCAAGATGCTTTGATGGCATTTAACGGCGATATTGATCAAGCAGTCGCTAAAGTGATCCCGTCCGCTTCTGATGCCGGAAAAATCGCTGGTTTGGAGCTGTTGGCGATACGTATGGCCGATGCGAATCTAAATACGGTACTGGATCAGATTAAGTCCGGCTCTCCGGAGGTGAAGAAAGCCGCTTATACCGCATTGAAAGATGTAGTGTCTGAGAAAGATTTCACTTTATTGTGCGGAATGTTGGAGACAGCGGAGGCTTCCGCAGTCGCTCCTCTCCAAGATGCGATCATTGCCGCCACCTCTAAACAACCGGCTGCAACTCAGGTATCTAATGTGAATCGTCGTATGATACAAGCGGGAGACAGCAAGAGATACCTTTATTATAAGGTCTTATCAGCGACTGGCGAGAAAGAGGCTTTGGCTACGATCGTGGAAGGGTTGAATAAAGAGAATGGAGCAGCCAAGGATGCGGCTCTTGACGCGTTGTTGGCCTGGAAGGGTATTGAGGCTGCCGATGAACTATTTACGGTTTGCCAATCAACCGCTTCCGATCAAGTATTCGACAAGGCGTTGAAGCGTTATGTGCAGTTGGTATCTAATCCGGCGTTTACGAGAGAGAATCGTTTGTTGAGCTTGCGGAAAGTCATGGAGATCGCCCGGACGAGTGAGCAAAAGGCTCTTATTTTACGTCAGATCCAGCGGGCGGATACCTTCTTGGCATTGATGTACGCGTCGGAATTCTTGGATTCAAGCGATGCGGCTGTTCGTTCTGCGGCTGTTTACGCGGTTTGGAATATCGCTCGTAACCATCCGGAATATAAGGGTGACAATGTGAAGGCTATCTTGAAACGTGTGTTGACCCTGTTTGACGGGGAAGACGCTCGTTATGACATTGATGCCTTGAAGCAACATTTAGATGCGATGCCGGACGAGGTCGGATTTGTCCCTATCTTTAATGGTAAGGATTTAACGGGTTGGAAGGGTTTGGTTGAGAATCCGATCGCACGTGCGAAAATGAAACCGGCTCAATTGGCGAAAGCGCAGGAGAAGGCGGATGAGAATATGCGTCGTGACTGGAAAGTGGAGAACGGCCTGTTAATATTTGACGGTACCGGGTACGATAATCTTTGTACGGAAAAGCAATATGGTGATTTCGAGATGTACGTGGATTGGATGTTGGATCCGAAAGGCCCTGAGGCTGATGCCGGTATTTATCTGCGCGGTACTCCTCAAGTCCAGATCTGGGATACTTCTCGGGTAAATGTCGGTGCGCAAGTAGGTTCCGGAGGCTTGTATAACAACCAGGTAAACGAGAGCAAGCCTTCAAAAGTGGCCGATAATAAACTAGGTGAATGGAATACCTTCTATATTAAGATGGTTGGCGATCGTGTGACAGTTGTCTTGAACGGAGAAAAAGTGGTAGATAACGTGATTCTGGAAAACTATTGGGACCGTAAGCTCCCGATTTTCCCGGTAGAGCAAATCGAGATGCAGGCGCATGGCAGCAAGGTTTATTACCGTAATATCTACGTGAAGGAGTTAGAAAAACAAGAACCGTTCCAATTGTCTCCTGAAGAGGAAAAAGAGGGTTTCAAGGTTTTGTTTGACGGAACGAATATGCATGAATGGACTGGAAATACGGTTGATTATATCTTGGAAGATGGCTGTATCTCGATGGTTCCAAGCAGCAGCTTCGGAGGTAATCTGTACACCAAGAAGGAATACGGAAACTTTATCTATCGTTTTGACTTCCAGTTAACACCAGGGGCTAATAATGGTGTCGGTATCCGTACTCCAATGGAAGGAGACGCCGCTTATGTAGGTATGGAAGTTCAGGTTTTGGATTGCGAGCATCCTATTTATAGCGACATCACTCCTTTACAACATCATGGTTCCGTATACGGTATCATTCCGGCTCGTGAGGATCATCCGAAAGCGTTCAAGCCGGCTGGAGAATGGAATACGGAAGAGATCCTGGCGGATGGCGATCATATCCGCGTGACGGTGAATGGAGTCGTAATCTTGGATGGAAATATTCGGGATGCCGTGAAGAATGGTACGCCGGATGGAAAAGAACATCCCGGCTTGTTTAACAAAAAAGGTCATATCGGTTTCTTAGGACATGGTTCCCCAGTCAAATTCCGGAATATTCGTATCAAGGAATTGAAATAATTTATAGCAGACTTTGAATACGGAAAAAGAGATTGTCTTGAGCCATTCGGGACAATCTCTTTCTGTAAGTTTTGCAAGAAAAGACAACCCAATCTGAAACTTGAGTAAATACCACACTTCGCAAGGGGAAATACCACACTTCGCAAGGGGAAATACCACACTTCGCAGGGGAAAATGCCTCACTTGGGGAAGGTTGAGGTGTGGTATTTCCGGAGCGATAAAGTGTGCATTCCCGGAGACCAAACTGCAGGGGCGGAACTGCCGCCCTTTCATACCTTATCTTTCATGCCGTCATATAAAAATCACGCTATGAATGTGCTTGCCGGATTTTACATTCATCCTTTCATGAATGCTTGAAAGCGCTGGTATATAAGTGTTTACAAATGAATGTACACCGGCATTCCCTCCTTTCAGACCTCGGAAAAGGAGCGATGTGTGTACTCCTGATTTTGGTTGACTCGTTGACAAGTTCACTCCGGCTCAATGCGTCCGATCCCGGAACTCCGAGGGTGTAACTCCTTCTTTCTTCTTGAAAAATGTGGAGAATTGGCCGGCATTCTCGAAATGCAGGCTATAGGCGATCTCTGAGATCGTCAAAGGAGTGCCGGTCAGAAGCTCTTTCGCACGAAGGAGCTTCTGTTGTAATTGATATTGGGCGGGAGAGACGCCCGTGTATTCCTTGAACATCCGGCGAAACCATGAATAACCCAAGCCCAGACGAGCCGAGATCTCTTCCGGACTTAAGGGATTCTCGATGTTCTCTCTCATTAATATGCGTGCCTCGTCGATTTTATCCACGACCGATGTGTTCGTGAAGGAGTTGTTCTTTTCCTTATAATATACGGAGCCTAGTATATGAAGCACGATGCTGGAAATCATCTGTTGGTAACCGGATTTCTCTTCGGAGGCGAACTTCAGTATGTCCTCATAAAGTCCGACGATCGTAGCGCTCAGCCCGATCCGGTGTAGTGGCTCTTCTTTGGTAAAGAATTTCTTCTCCACACGTTTGTCGATATGAATGCCCCGGAAACCTACCCAGTACTCATCCCATCCTGTTTCTCGGTCCGGATAATAACTATGCCATTCCCCGGGGAAAAGTAGGATCATCGTCCCCGCGTTTATCTTTTGCGACTTACAAGACTGGGAGGAAAAGTAACCGCTACCCTTCGTTATATATACCAATTGATACTCATTTAGGACGCGCCCGGTCTGAGGCTTGAAATTATACTTCTCCGGATGCCGGGAAAGCGGATAGGCACAACCCGGCGGGATGAATTGGTATCCGACCGTCGTAACGATGATTCCCCATTCCTCATCCGTAGCGCTGATAGTCAAGTAACGCAGTAAATCATTCCGCGGTTCGTTCATGTCAGATTTGAAAGGTTTAAAATCATTTTCGTAAGCAAATATAGCGATAATGCTTCTACTTTTGCTTTCGTCAAACGAATAACTTTGCTAAGCTATGAAGGAATATAATTTTCTAGCCTTTGATATAGGGGCTACCAGTGGACGGGCCGTGCTCGGAACCTTGGAGGATGCCAAATTGGAAATGAAAGAGATCCATCGGTTCCCGAATCCGATGGTGGAATTACACGGACGGTTTTATTGGGATATCTACCAGCTCTATACTTCTCTTATAGAAAGCTTGACGATTTGCGCCCGGCAAAGAATCCGGCTATACTCGATCGGAATAGATACCTGGGGAGTGGATTTTGGCTACGTGGCTTTGGATGGCTCTTTATTGGGCTTACCCCGCGCTTACCGAGATCCTTATACGGACGGCGCTCCCGAGGACTTTTTCAAACGGATTCCCAAGGAGGAGGTCTATAAGCGGACCGGCATTCAAGTGATGCCGTTTAATAGCCTGTTCCAGCTTTTCAGGGCGGGGCAAGATTCGTTTATCCCGTGGGAAATGGCGGAAAAGATATTATTCATACCGGATCTTTTGGCTTATATGTTGACGGAGCGTATGGTATGTGAATATACGATCGCCTCCACGTCTCAATTATTGAACCCGGAAACCCATAGATTTGATTATAAGCTCTTGGAGGCCGTGGGTGTATCTCCTACCTTGATGGGTCCGGTCGTAATGCCGGGAACGTTGATCGGGCGGTTGAGCGAGTCGATCGCTTATAAAACAGGAATCGGGGAAATCCCGGTAATCGCCGTGGCCGGTCACGATACGGCATCGGCGGTAGCCGCTGTTCCTGCATCTTCTCCTAATTTCGCTTACTTGAGTAGCGGTACTTGGAGCTTGATGGGGATCGAGGTGGAGAAGCCGATCATCAACGAGGCTTCTTTCAAGAATAACTTCACGAACGAGGGGGGTATCGAGGGCACGACTCGCTTTTTGAAGAATATCACAGGTATGTGGATCTTGGAACGTTGCCGGGAGCAATGGAGGCGGTCCGGATTGGATTATTCGTACGATGATATGGTTCGGATGGCGGAGTTGAGCGAATTTACATCTTTGATCAATCCGGATGATCCTCGTTTCGCCCATCCTGAGGATATGCTACGCGAGATTACGGCCTATTGTGAGGAAACCGGGCAGGCGGTTCCCGCTTCGGACGCCGATTATGTACATTGTATGTTTTATAGCTTGGCGAATCGTTATAAAGAGGTGCTGGAAATACTCAAATCGATGTCGCCCCATCCCATCGAACGATTGCATGTGATAGGTGGTGGCTCTCGGAACGATCTGCTGAATCAGTTGACAGCCAACGCGATCGGTATTCCCGTATTGGCAGGCCCGTCTGAGGCGACAGCCATTGGAAATTGCTTGATACAGGCTAAGTCGGCAGGGTTGCTGACGGATTGTTGGGAGATGCGAAGGCTGGTAGCCACCGCGTTTCCTCCCAAGGAATTTTATCCGGAAAGCGGGCACTCGCTCAGATCCTATAAATTTAAAAACATCATACCATGACAAAAGAGAGTTTCATTCAACAGGCATTTGAAGTAGCGGCAGAACGTTATGCGGCCGTAGGTGTAGACGTTCGTAAAGCGTTGGAGGATATGAAGAAAATATCCCTATCCCTGCATTGCTGGCAGGCCGATGACGTAAGCGGTTTCGAGAACCGGGGCGGCTCCTTGACCGGGGGGATACAGGTGACCGGCAATTATCCGGGACGTGCCCGTACTATCGACGAGTTGCGTCAGGATGTGTTGAAAGCGAAATCCTATATCCCCGGTAATCACCGGCTTAGCCTACATGCGATCTACGGGGATTTCCAAGGGGAGAAAGTAGACCGCGACGAGGTAGAACCCCATCATTTCGAGAGCTGGATACAATGGGCGAAAGAGAATGATCTCAAGCTAGACTTCAACAGCACCTCTTTCTCGCACCCTAAAAGCGGAGATTTGACCTTGGCGAACCCCAGCGACGATATCCGTAACTTCTGGATCGAGCATACGAAGCGTTGTCGCTGGATCAGCGATGAGATGGGTAAAGCCCAGAACGATCCTTGCATGATGAACCTTTGGATACACGACGGGAGCAAGGAAGTACCGGCTAGCCGCCTGCGTTACCGTCGTATCTTGGAGGAATCGCTGGACGAGATATTCGCCACCGAATATACATGGATGAAAGATTGTATCGAGGCGAAACTCTTCGGTATCGGCTTGGAGAGTTATACGGTAGGTTCCTATGATTTCTATCTGGGTTATGGGGTGAAGAAGAACAAGATCGTTACCTTGGACACCGGCCATTTCCATTTGACGGAAAGTATCGCCGATAAGGTTTCCTCGTTATTGCTGTTTACGCCCGAGATCATGTTGCACGTAAGCCGCCCGATCCGTTGGGATAGCGATCATGTCGTGATCTTGAATGACGATGTGCGGGATTTAGCCCGTGAGATCGTGCGCTGCGACGCCTTGGACCGGGTACATATCGGTTTGGATTATTTCGACGCTACCATCAATCGTATCGGTGCTTATGTCATAGGTAGCCGTGCCACGCAAAAGGCCTTTATGCTCGCTCTGCTGGAGCCGATCGCCTTGCTTCGCCGATATGAGGATGAGGGCAAGTATTTTCAGCGCCTTGCCTTGCAGGAGGAAGCGAAGAATCTGCCTTGGGGCGCGGTTTGGGATATGTATTGCCTGCAAAACGAGGTTCCTGTAGGAGCGTCTTATATCGCGGAGATCGAGAAATATGAGTCCGACGTTGCCTCAAGACGGTGATCCCCGGGCAGAGTCGCCTGATCCTCTCCTTATTATATCCGAATATAGTTTAATTAAATAGAGACATGATAACACGAAGAAACAATGGACGCCTGATGGCGGAAATAGATCGTATCGCCGAGGTCGCCGGCTATTTGTGGACCAAAGGCTGGGCCGAGCGAAACGGCGGGAATATATCGGTGGACCTGACCGCTTTATTGAGCGAGGAGGAGAGGGCCTTGCCGGCTTTGGTTGCCTCGATCCCCTTGCAAGAGGCGATGACGGCCTTACGCGGGCACGTCTTTTATGTGACGGGTACCGGAAAACGGATGCGTTACGTGGCGAAAGATCCTTTCGCCAACGGTTCCTTGATCCGTATCGCCGCCGATGGAAAGTCGTATGATATCATAGCGGAGCAACCGATCCAACCGACTTCCGAGTTACCTTCCCATTTATTGATGCACAATTTCTTGCGTGCGAAGGGACGGGATAACCGGGTGGTATTGCATACGCATCCGACGGATATTATCGGCATGACGCATTGCAAGCCGTTCTTGGACTCGGAGAAGATTACCCGCACGTTATGGAGCATGATCCCGGAATGTCGGATCATCGTGCCGAAAGGGGTCGGTATCGTTCCTTACGAGATACCGGGCACTTTGGCGTTGGCGCACGCTACGATCCGTCAGTTGGAGGAGCATGACGTGGTGTTTTGGGAGAAGCACGGTATCCTTGCCGTAGGTGAGGACTTGATCGAGTGCTTCGATGCTATCGATACGTTGAGTAAATCCGCCCGGATCTATCTCAGTGCCCGCATGACCGGTTACGAGCCGGAAGGCATGACGGATCAGCAGTTGGATGACTTGGTCCCTGCCTTTGGTCTTTAGCGTACGCGAAAGAAATCTCCGTGCGGGTTTGTTTCGGCAGGCCCGTCCGGTCCCATTTATGTATCCTGTATGATTTTATAAATCAGCTGTTTATCGCCGTGGGCTTACGATGGGCATTGTAAACTGCTTACAATGCCCATTCAAAGGTCTTTATAATGCCCATCGTGAGCTGCTTACAATGCCCATCAGCAGATTACTTAAACAGCCGTTGTGCCATGTTATATAAATCATGGCGCCATACATACCAGGTATGTCCGCCGGGCATCTCGCTATACTCGTACTTGATGCCCGCCGCGTCGAACAGTTTCAGCATCGCTTGGCAATTCTTGTAGGCGATATCCTCCGGGCCTCCCTGCGTGAAATACAACTGACGCACGGTCTTATTGAAGTCGGCGGCTATCTTCTTTAGGTAAACGGCTTTCTTGGCGTAATTGTCGGTGTCGGTAGCGAACCATCCGGAACTAAGCACCCACAGGTATCCGAAATGGTGATAATGTTCCAATCCTACCTCCAGTGTCTCCAGACCACCCATGGAAAGACCCGCCAATGCCCTATGATCCTTATCGGTCAATACCGGGTAATTAGCCTCTATAAAAGGAATGATATCGTTCATCAAATCTTTCGCGAACAAAGGAACCTCGCCTTCCAAGCTCTCGGTATGAATCGTACCATTGGGCATGACCACCACCATCGGCTGCATCTTCCCCTCGGCCATCAAGTTATCAAGGATCAAGCCGGCGGCACCTACCGTAGGCCAAGCGTTGTCGTTATCGCCACCGCCATGGATCAGATACAATACAGGCAATTTAGCGGACATCTTCTCATAGCCGGCCGGTGTCCATACATGCAAACGGCGCGTGGTGTTCAACGTCTTCGATTGGTAATAACGTTCCGCCATGGCCCCATGCGGAACATCCTTCATGGCGAAGAAATCCGTCCCTCTCTTCCTTACCTCCAGCAAAGCGGAAGTCTCGGAAGCCAAGGCACCCTTAGGGTCGTACACCCGTACGCCATCTACCATGAACCAATAACGGTAAACGCCATCTTTCACGCCCGGCACCGTGGCAAACCAAACACCATTCTCCGCCCGGGTAGCCTCGTGCATGGCGATATCGCCCATCACGCTCACCTTCTTGGCCTCGGGAGCATAAATACTCATTAACAGATCACCTTTGTCCAACACACGTACCGACTGTAACGTATCATTCGGTGTAGGTGTACGCCTCCACTGAGCGGATAGGGGTGATACTTGGCTTAACAGACACAATGCCAACAATAGATTCTTCATTTTTTTCATAAATAATATGTTTTTAAGATAACATGACAAAGATAATCATTTTCAAGGGAACCGTGCGTCAAAGTAAAAGTGTTTGTCCGATTTTGATGCGCTTGTCTTGAATCCCTACTCTCAACCCCATATTCCACGTCTTGATCTATACAGACCACGTCGTGGTTTGTAGAATTATACAGTATGCGAGCAAGAATTCATACGGCATCGAGCAAGAATTCATACGGTATCGTCATACTTTTCATTGGGGAAGAAGAGGCGGAACTCTTGCGCAGCCACTCCGTCTCGTAGATCGAGAGCGTATGACTAAAGTCTGATCCTGTTCATCTGCTTGTTCTAGTATGAAACCTAGGCTAAGGTTTGGGGCAAAAGTATTAGATTATTTCATTTGAGCTGTTATATTTACTGCTATTTATGGGGAAGATGATGGAAATTCACTATATTTGCAAAACCTCCTTACGCTGACGCCGTTAAAGCCGGCGGGCGAGGGAGGGCATATACATAAAGGCGTTTACTGAACGCTTTGGTTTTGACTGTTTGAGAACTTCGCAACTTCAAAAAACGATTAGTTAAAAACAAAGCAACGGTGAATGCCCCTAGGTGTATTATATACTATTCTGATTGATTCGATGTCAAAGAAAGGCGTTGAGACATAAAGGGTAGGTTATATATTCACATCGGCGTGGGGCTTTCGACGTTGCTCGTTTCGACTAATCGGGCAATGCGAAGGCCTTCAAACAGTGGAACGGGCGACAGGACTGGCTCCACGTTTTTTGTGTGTGATCTCTGTAATTATAAACTTCTGTTGAGGTAGCCAAGCAGAGAAGAGTTTATCGCTATGATTGTAAATGTCAATTTACCCCAATGGTTGGATTCCATTATTTATGGTAAATACGAGGCTGTATATGAACCTCGTCCGCAGGATGTTGTTTATAATCCGGATCAACCTTATGATTTTGTAAAACTGTATTTGGGCACTTATTTCCCAAGAAGTTTTGCTGAAGCCAATTCTATTGTGTTAAAATTATTCCAAAACATAAAGTACAAGGATGCTATGCAACAGATTGAGGAGATCAATATTCTGGATTTTTGTTGTGGCACAGGAGGGGAAATAGTAGGAATGATAATCGGTCTTCAGTTTTTGCTTCCAAACCTAAAACGTATTAATGTCGATGCTGTAGATGCCAATCCAGATGCTATCCGTGTTCTCTATCACTTGGGGGAGGATTTAAAAGGAGTTGATGATATAAAAATAGAGTTTCATATTCATCCAATGTGCTTATTTATTGAAACAGGACAGGATTTTGAGGACTTTATACAAATGCTTAATAGGGAATATCATTATATTCTCTCATTTAAAGCTCTTAATGAGTTTGTTCAAAATAGATCTTTTTCTGTAGGAAATATTTACAGTGATGTAGTTGATTATTTGTTGCCTTTGCTCTTGCCTGACGGTGCTTTGATCTTATCTGATGTAACAACTAAACTGGATGATGTATATTTGTTTTATCCAGAACTAATGAACAAAGGAATAAATGAAGCACTTCGTAGAAATAGGTCATATAAAAGTATTATTCCTCATTCATGTTATTATATGGAAGATAAATGTGAAGGATGCTATATGCAAGATATTTTTACAGTAACACATAGCCGAAAACAAATGGATAGAACTAAAGTTGCTTATCGAATTATCTGTCATGCGGATTTTGCGAATACGATTATGGATGGTATTAGATCGAATAACTGTAGAGCGGTGAATCGATTGGCTGATAAATTTGAACCCTATCGTTAAACAAAAAAATCGAAATATTATGTCATTTGATACATTAACACCAGACGAGTCCCAAAGAGGTATTTTGGATCTTTCTGCAGAGCGAACGGCTGTCGTGAGAGGTGTTGCAGGTTCCGGCAAGTCTTTTCTTCTTTTTAAAAAGGCGAAGAAAGTATCGGTGAAGTCTAATTCTTATGCGATCATCGTATATACGAAATCACTGAAACAGTTTTTCATTGACGAATTAAAGGAGATAGATCCTTCGGGTAAACATGTATATCATTACGCAGAGTGGCAACGTTCATCGAAACCGAATTACACTTATCTGTTCATTGATGAATGTCAGGATTTTAGTGCTGATGAAATAGAGGATTTCAAATCGCATGGAACATATTGTTGGTTTTTTGGCGATTCGGAACAATCAATAATGAGATTTCGCAACTCCAATGTGCAATCAGTTGAATCTACGGCCAAACAAATGGGTGTACATCCAAAAGATTTAGCTCTTAATCATCGATTGACTTTTGAAAATGCGAAAGTAGGGGAATTTATCAAATCTTCAATAAGGCTTTCTTTGGCTTGTGTCAATCATGGAGACAAACCCAGATTAGAGAAGGTAGAGGAGAATATTTATGTTGTAGCGACAGCTAACGCTATTCCTCAACTTGATAGAATTATACAGATAAGAAATAGTGGTGGTTTGACTAAAATTGGAATTTTGGTTTACTATAATGATTCTGTTGAAATTATAAGGGATTATTTTTTATCAAAAGGAATACCTGTTGAATGGAAAACAAGGGATGATATGGAGATAGACTTTAAGTCTTCCAATCCGGTAATTATCACTTGGCATTGTTCTAAAGGATTAGAATTTGAGCATGTTTTTATACCTTTTTGTGGAATTGGTGAACATGGGGAAGTCCGTAAATATGCCCACCCTGTGGATCCTATCTTAGATCGTGAGTCGGCTATTTATGTGGCAACAACCAGACCTATTAAGAACCTTTATTTATTATATACAGATAATCTTTCTCCTAAATTACCATCTGAGGATTCAGATGTATATATGGGAGAAGATGATGTTTTACCACTCTAATAAATATGACATGAAACTTTATATACCTACATCAAGTTTAAATTTAGATAATATCTTACAAGCAGAGAGTATATCTCCTTTATCGTTTTATGCACAACGTAAAACAGGTTACAAATCAATTGAGTTGATTGATGAAGTCAAGCGATTTCCAAACCATATCATACTTTTTGATTATCCAGTTTCATTCACGATACATGATCCAGAGCGAGATAATTTCCCTCTGCTAATAGAAATTGCTGTTGATGATTGCAAACAATTCAATGTTGAAAAAATAGACGGAAAAGAAATTTATTTGTGCAGTCATACTATTGATTTAACACCTATGAATAGCAGATTGTTTTTCTTCTCGGAAAATGAATATAAGATGACTATAATCAATACTAAGGATAATAGAGCTATAAAATATTATAAAGATTATCGTATATATCCAACAGTAAGCTCTTTGAAGTTAAAAGATCTGAATATTATACCAAACTGTAGTGATATAGCTATCGAGAAAAGTCAGGAGACTGTAAAGGATAAAGTAAAAGGTGCATTTTATGCTTATTTACTTGGTCAAGAGCTTTCTTTAACACCAGAATTAGCTCACCTAGTTAAATTGACACAGGACTTGTATGATGTATTAACGAGTATAATTTCAGCACCTCGAATCCCAGATCTTTTATTGAAGCGTGCTGAAGAGCTTTATGAAAAATATAAAAATAGCATAGAAGGATTTAAGAAACAGTTTGGAGAACATTGGACTACTGTAAAAGAATTCTTTTCTAAGAAATGGGGATATGAATTTTTTCCAAGTATCTCACCAAATGATTATTCTTTACTTAGATATATAATTGAGTTGCATACCAACCATGCGATTGAAGATTGGAAAAAAGGACAAGCTGAACCAACAGATGAAGGGTGTTGTCTGGAAAATGGTGCTTTGCTGTTAAAAGAAAAACCATTTATCAATAGAGTTGTTAACTTTATTATCAAAAATGAAATTACGGTTAATTATATTTCTGCTAACCGACTTGTCTTATGTAAGGAATTGGTGAAAGAGATAAAAGAAGAAATAGGCAAAGAAAGGGGTTTAGATTATTGGGAGAATTCTTCTGAAAGAAAATATTTTGATAATTTGTCCCTACATATAAGAGATATAGGTAGAGCATTCAATATAAAAGGAATCGATAATGAAGAACTTATCGCAATTGCTGTATTTTTGTTAAGAGGAGAAAGTTATAAAGGGATTACTTCTTATATGAAACTAAAAGAATTATCTGACTATAAGAATATCCTTATCCTTTGGGGTACATTATGTGGATATATGGAAATGGATAGAAATATATTTCCAGCAAATGTTCTTACATTGGAAATTTGTGAAATGGTAAACCGGCATTTGTCCTGTTTTTCAGTGAAAGCAAAAGAATTAGAGAATTCTGTATCTGTTGACAGAGCGATTGTTGCAGATTATTTAGAAGTATTGAAAATGATGGATGGTAAGAATATTAAGTTTGATGAAATTCGTAAATCGGTAGAAGGCTTAGATGATAATAATATAGGAGAATGGATAAAAAAATCATTGCCTTGCTTATCTGGAAAAGCACACAAACGATCGCATATGGCAGAAGATGCCTATTTATTAGTGTTGCATAAAAATGAACAAGATAAATTTAGTGAAATATTGAAAACTATGAAAGTAACGAAAGAAACTCAACGATATATTGCTCAGTATTTTGGATATGAATATTCAAAAGAAAAACAAACTATTGTAAAAGAGGAAAATCAAAAAGGGAAAAATGCAGGTCAAGAATTAGATCTGTTTAGTGAGAAATTACCTGATTTGAAGTGCTAAAATCTTTAAAGGATGGAAAAGCTTATAAACGATTGAACGATGATTGATAAGATAACAATTACCACCGATTCCGGCGAGCAAGTCGAGGCACTTGCTCCCGTCATCATCTCTGCCAGCCGGTCAACGGATATTCCGGCCTTTTATGCCAAGTGGTTCTTTAATCGTTTGGCGAAGGGGTATTGTGTTTGGTATAATCCATTTAACCGACGGAAAACGTATGTGTCGTTTGAGCGGTGTAAGGCAATCGTATTTTGGACAAAGAATCCGAAACCGATATTACCTTATTTGCATGAGTTGGATAGGAGAGGCATCCATTATTATTTTCAGTTCACATTGAATGACTATGTGAGCGAAGGATTTGAGCCGAATGTGCCGAGCGTTATGCAGCGGGTAGAGACATTTCGGGAATTGTCAGAAATGATAGGGAAGGGACGGGTGATCTGGCGATTCGATCCGTTGATCATGAGTTCATCTATCACACCCCGTGTCCTGCTTGGCCGTATTTGGAAGATCGGCAATCTGTTGAAAGGATATACAGATAAGCTCGTGTTCAGTTTCGTAGATGTAAAGGCGTATCGTAAGGTACAGAACAATCTTATAAAAGAGACGAATTACTTTACGAAAGAGGATGTGGAAACAGCTGAGATGAATGCGGCGCAGCGCCAAGAAACGGTAGAGGGATTGGTGAAGTTGAGGGAGATTTGGTCTTCTACCGGTTGGAATGTGACACTCGCTACTTGTGCCGAGGATATTGACCTTGCGGTTTATGGCATTGAACATAACCGGTGTATTGACGGTGAGTTAATGGAGCGTGTGTTTGGGGAAGATTATGAATTGGTTTATTATCTTCGAACAGGCCGATTACCCGAACCGGATCTTTTTGGTGCGTTTCCCACTTTACCCGACAAACGCAAAGACCTAAAAGACAAAGGCCAACGGAAAGCCTGCGGTTGCATGATAAGCAAAGATATCGGTAGGTATAACACTTGCCGCCATTTCTGTGTCTATTGTTATGCCAATACAAGTAGGGAATATGTACAAAAGAATGTGACTCAGTGCTCAGACAACAATGAAAATCTGGCTCTGTAACGAATTGTGTGGGTAACCGCCGTTATGTTGAATACTTGGCAGATTGCATCCGCTCTTTCATCATTTGCCGGTTGAGAATATGGTGTACAGCAACCAGCAAGCGTATTACGATGCAATTGCCGCAAGTGGTGCTGCCGGTGAATCATCGCCGTTTATTATCTTTATGCTCGAAGAGGTATTGAAAACTCTCCGTGAGCATCAAGGAGAGGAGAAGAACGAATTGCATGATAAATTACATGATAAGTTGCACGATAAATTCCCCGATGTTTCAGATGTCGTATGGGAGTTATTTAATGTGACTCAAGTTTCGGATTTAGTATGATGCCATAAAAATGGTCATGAAAAAGGCTTTGAGAATTTCCGTATATGACGGAAATTTAGTAATTTAGAGGTGTTCAAACAGCTAAATACCATACTCAAAGCCATGAGCAAAATTACAAATATTCCGTCGGAAATCAAGAGTTTTTTCAGTGAAAAGCGCAAAAGTTCAGTTATGGACAAGTTCCGCAAATTGGTTAACCGCTATATTCGCAGTTATGGCTTCATGGCTCAACTCATGAAACTCATAATCAAATTGAAAGAACCTCAATGTAAAGTAAAATAAAATAGTTCTGTTATAAGAGATTGTCACAAAATGAGTAACTTTGCAATTGGAAACGTAAGAAATTCAGAAACCGACGCAAGTGATAGCATAGTGGTGTTGCAGTCTGCGCTTTTGCATTTGGTAACCTGCTTTGTCGGACTGGAGAGAGAAAAGGGAAAACGATATGGAACAAAAATTTTGTCAGAGTTGTGGTATGCCGCTGACTGACGGCAACAAGGGTACAAACGCGGATGGCAGTCGTAATGAGGATTACTGCATCTATTGCTACAAGGAGGGGAAGTTCACGCAGAACTTCAACATGAACCAAATGATTGAGTTTTGCGCACAGTTTACCGACCAGATGAACGAGCAGGCAGGCTGGAATCTCACTCCCGAACAGGCAAAGGAGCAGATGCGCCGGTTTTTCCCGAATCTGAAACGGTGGAAGCAAAAGGACGAAAGGAGCATTGCTGAAAAAGCGGTGGCTTTGCTTGCCCATTGCAATGAAGTGACACTGGCTTCAATCAATGCTGACGGGTTTCCTCGTCCCGTACCGATGGCCAAGGGGCATACCGCAGGATGCAGCGAGGTATGGATGGCTACGGGTGCCGATTCTGTGAAGGTTGCCGATTTCAAAGCGAATCCCAAAGCCGGCCTGTGCTACTCTTCCTATGGAGACAGTGTTGCCTTGCGCGGAACAATTGAAATTATCACCGATGACGGCATACGCAAAGAAATGTGGCAGGATTGGTACATCAACCATTTCCCCGGCGGTCCGACAGATCCGAACTATGCGCTACTCCATTTCATCGGAACCGAAGCCACCTTTTGGATAAATGGGGAGTTTGTTCATCAACATATTAAGGAATAATATGGAAGCAAATAAAGAATATATAGCAGCGTGCAGTTCTGACGTGAAAGAGTGCCGGATTTATTCCAATTTTATAGGCAAGGTATTCTCGATTCTTTTCAAATCCGATCGTCCGGCCTGTATCAGTTACATAAGAGAGCATGGTGAACAGGCTTTTGCTGAAGAAATGACTCGTCGCAAATGTCAGACGATTAAAAGGAAATAAACTATGAATAAATTATTATTACAATCAAATTTATAATGAATGGCAAGCCCCCAATATGGTCCGTTGACAAATTGTTAAAGAAAAATTTAATCATTCCGGGCTATTAGCGTCCGTGTAAATGGACTAACAAGAATATAACCGATCTTATTCTTGACACACAAAAGAGCATTGTTTAGCAGTCCGGAACTATCAACGTGTCCGGATTGTTACTACATTGGAAGCAATAATCAATAAATCGAAAGGCCATGGGAACAAAGAAGAATTTTGTGTTGGACACGAATGTCATATTACATGACTATAAGTGCATCGAGAACTTTCAAGAAAATGACATCTATCTACCCATCGTGGTATTAGAAGAGTTGGACAAGTTCAAGAAGGGGAGTGAGCAGATCAATTATAATGCTCGCGAGTTTGTTCGGGAGCTGGACTTGTTGACCAGCAATGACCTGTTCTTAAAAGGTGCCTCGCTAGGACCGGGAAAAGGTACACTCTATATCGTGACCGGTGATAAGTACCAGGAGAAAATAGCGTATTCTTTTCCGGATAAAACACCGGATCATCGTATCTTGTCTTGTGCGTTGACGATCGCCGAGAAGAATCCGAAGATCAAGACCACCTTGGTCAGCAAGGATGTAAACCTTCGTATGAAGGCTCGTTCTTTGGGTATTCCTGTTGAGGATTATATCACGGATAAGGTCGTGAATGTAGATATTTTCGAGTGTGCGCAAGAGACCTATGAGCATATAGACCCCGATTTGATCGACAAAATCTACAGCTCTCCGGAAGGCGTAAACGCGGATTCGTTGGATATCAAGTCTAAGCTCGACCCGAACGAATGCTTTATCTTGAAAAGCGCACGTAATAGTGTATTGGCTCGCTACAATCCGTTTACGGATAAGATCAAGAAGGTAGACAAAGGCACGAACTATGGTATCCAGCCCCGTAATGCCGAGCAGAGTTTCGCTTTCGAGGTATTGAACGATCCGAATATCAAGCTGGTGGGGCTGACCGGAAAGGCCGGTACCGGAAAGACGTTGTTGGCGTTGGCCTCCGCCTTGAAACAAGCCGGCACGTATAAACAGATACTTTTGGCTCGTCCGATCGTCGCTTTGGCGAATAAGGATCTCGGTTTCCTTCCGGGTGACGAGAAGCAAAAGGTCGCTCCTTATATGCAACCTCTATTCGATAACCTGAACGTGATCAAAACCCAGTTTGCCCCGGGTAATCCTGATGTCCGTAAGATCGACGATATGCAGAAGAACAACCAGTTGGTGATCGAGGCGTTGGCCTTTATCCGGGGTCGTAGCTTGTCTGAGACTTATTGTATCATCGATGAGGCCCAGAACCTCACGCCGCATGAGATCAAGACAATTATCACCCGTGCGGGAGAGGGAACAAAGATGGTCTTCACGGGAGATATCCAACAGATTGACTCCCCGTATCTAGACGCCCAAAGTAATGGCTTGGCTTACATGATCGACAAGATGAAAGGACAGGAGCTGTTCGCCCATATCAACTTAATAAAAGGCGAGCGAAGCGAGTTATCCGAATTGGCGTCAGATCTTTTGTAATAAATGATGGGAGAATATGAAGGTTTTGTTCGCGAGAGATTGATAGGTATGTTTTGATCTAAACACAGGAATCGAACATCTGATATTAAATTATTGTTGTTAGTGGAAGTTGGAATGGATATATTTGTGATAACATTAATAGCTGTTTATGTTAAATTTAAAACAAGAATCATGAGAAAGAGTTTGTTGTATGTATTTGCCGTGATTTGCACGATGGCTTTTTTTACGGCATGTGGTGATGATGACGATTCAAGTTCTTCCGGTAACTGGCAAGATCTGTCGAGAACGTACGAGGGGAAGAACGTAAATCTGGTAATGGGGGAAGTGACAATCCCTGTTGACGGTAAATCGGTCGTGATTGCCGCTTCTTCTGCGGAGAAGGGATCCGTAACCTTGAATAATATCATTCCCGAAAATAGGTCGGTCGTTATTGATGCTGCGTTGAAGGAAGCGGACGGCACTTATACGTTTACCGGCGAGAGTACGGTTGGCGATTGCATGGTATCAGTAAATGGTACGGTGAAAGGAGGCGTAGCTTCTGTTGTTTATACTCGTAAATTAACTTCCTCTATCGTAGGTAATTGGAGCTTGAAAGTGGGTGCTGGAGCTGTTTATGCGAATATAGTTACCGGGAATTCTACTATCGATGGCCTCGTGCCTATGATAAAGCCTGCTATCAGTAATTTGATTTGGGGTAAAGTAAGCGCTGTAAATGTTAACTTACCGGAAGATGGGATTTTTGATGTCTCTTGGAGACCTATAGGAGCTTCTGAGGATAAAGGAATCGGTGAGATCACAAAAATGGCAAGTATCCAATATTGTGTGGTAAACGGGAAGTTTATGGTGGCTGTGGATAAAAATTATGTGACACTCTTGACCACTTTATTACAACAGGCTGCCGGTGATAAATTGGAGGCCGCAGGTATCTCTATTGACGAGATCATGAAGTTTTTGGTTGATTTAGGGGGGCATTATGGTCTACCTCTTAACATGAAGTTGGATGGAAATGAGGCTACTTTTTATGCGGATAAGGATTTAATCGTACCGGTTTTGACCCTGATAGCTCCTATCTTGAAACCGATGGTTCCGGAGAATTATCAGCAAATGGTAGATATGGTATTGCAACTGCTTCCGAATGCAAAAACGTTAGAGTTTGGACTTAATTTCACAAAATAATTGAAAATCCCAGGTTATGGAGACGGGTCCCCGTCTCCATAACCTGGATGGAATTTGGCGGGGTTATACCGATATAGGAGTTGATCAATTACCTTGGCGCTTTCCGATATAAGAATATCGCTATAAATGTATAAACTATATTCGGTATCCAAGCCGCCACGGCAGGACTCACATACCCATTAATAGCAAAGGTGGAAGTAACCGTCATAAACAGGATGTACGAGAAACTCAATGCCAATCCGATACCGATATTCAGGCCCATACCTCCCTTTATTTTCCGGGAAGACAATGACGCTCCGATAGAAGTCAAGATAAACGCCGCCATGATCGTGGCGAAGCGTTTATGATACTCGATCTGGAAGGTCTGTATATTTCCGATGCCTCTTCTTTTCTGCCGGTTGATATACGTATTTAGCTCGGGCGTTGTCATCGTCTCGCAATCATTCACGGAAATCAGGAAGTCCGAGGGCACGATGGTCAAGGTCGTATCCTTACGGGAGCCTTGGGAAATATGTTCCCGCATGCCATCGAAATCACGGATCATGTAATCGATAACGGTCCATTGATAAAGCGAGTCGTATTTGATCGACTTGGCGGTCAGACGGGAGATCAATTTCTTATCCTCGAAATGCTCTAGAGAGAACCGGTATCCCATGTTCGAGCGAGCGTCATAACTATCGAAATAAGCGATAACACCCGGCTCGATCTCCAATTGGGCGTTCTTCACATAGTCTACCTTCTTGTTGCGGATATACTTGTTCTGGAAATCGATACGAGTCTCATTTGCCGGGGGAATGATGTAAGCGTTTAGGATAAACGTCACGATAGCGATAATCGTAGCCGAGACCGCATAAGGAAGCATTAACCTACGGAAACTCATACCGCTGGCAAGCATCGCTATGATCTCCGAACGATCCGCTAGCTTCGACGTGAAAAAGATCACGGCGATAAATGTGAACAATGGACTGAACAAATTGGCGAAATAGGGGATAAAGTTCAAGTAATAATCCACGATGATCGCTTTTAAGGGAACATCCGGATTCAAGAACTTATCGATCTTCTCGTTTATATCGAAAACGACGGAGATAGAGATAATCAAGGCGATAGCGAATACGTACGTACCCAGAAACTGCCTGATGATATACCAATCGATCCGTTTTAGTTTAAACTTCATCTGTCTCGTTTTTTATAACCGGTTCGCTAATTGACGGACCATACCTCTTTTCCATTGGGTAAAATCGCCAGCGATGATATGTGTCCTCGCCTCTTTCACTAACCATAGGTAGAAGGCGAGGTTATGGATAGAAGCGATCTGCAAGCCGAGCATTTCTTTCGCCTTGATCAAGTGATGCAGATAAGCCTTGCTGTATAAGGTATCCACGTAGGAATGTCCGTCCGGATCGACCGGCGAGAAATCGTTCTCCCATTTCTTGTTACGCATATTGATGGTGCCGAAGCGGGTGAAGAGTTGGCCGTTGCGCCCGTTACGGGTCGGCATGATACAGTCGAACATATCGATACCCCGTTCGATCCCTTCCAGTAGATTGATCGGGGTTCCTACACCCATTAAGTAACGAGGTTTATCTTTCGGCAAGATCTCGTTCACGATCTCGATCACCTCGTACATCTTGTCGGTAGGCTCGCCAACGGCCAGTCCCCCGATAGCGTTTCCATCAGCATTTTTCCGGGCCACGTTCTCCGCTGCCCTCTGCCGCAAGTCCGTATAGACGCATCCCTGTACGATTGGGAAGAGACTTTGTTGATAGCCGTATTTCGGTTCTGTGCTGTTGAAGCGGGCGAAACAACGGTCCAGCCAACGCTCGGTCAGCTCCAGTGATTGCTTGGCGTAATTATAGTCGGCATCTCCCGGGCAACACTCATCGAAGGCCATGATAATATCTGCGCCGATCGAGCGTTCGATGTCCATCACCTTCTCCGGCGTGAACATATGCTTGGAGCCGTCGAGATGCGAGCGGAACTCGGCGCCCTCCTCATGAAGCTTGCGATTGTCGGAAAGGGAGAATACCTGAAACCCCCCACTATCGGTCAATATCGGCCGATCCCATGTATTAAACTTATGCAAGCCTCCGGCCTGTTCCAAGATCTGTATGCCGGGGCGAAGATACAGATGATAGGTATTGCCTAGGATGATCTGCGCTTTCGTATCCTCTTTCAGCTCGGTCATGTGTACTCCCTTTACCGTACCTTGCGTACCCACGGGCATAAAAATGGGCGTCTCGATTGCCCCATGACTGGTAGTAATCAAGCCCGCCCTGGCGTTCGATTCCGTATCGTTATACTGTAATTCAAATGTCATGCATCAAAAATTTGTGACAAAGGTAGCATTTTTCTCTTAGAATCCGAAGTCATCTATTTCTACCTTTTTCACCTCTTCCTCCCTGGGTTTCTCCACGAACTTGTGAACCTCGTTCGCCCTGATGATGATCGCTCTCATCGGGCGTACGGGACAGATCGATTCGCAGCCGCCACAACCGATGCAAAGATCGGGGTTTACTTGCGGAATGGTCAGCGTGCCCTTGTAAGGAACCATATGCACGGCTTGGGTAGGGCAGTGCTCCGAGCAAGCCCCGCAGTCCGTCCCCTCCGTCTTTACGATACAACGGTTGATGAAGAAGGTGGCGATACCCACTTGCGTAGTCGCTTTCTCTTCCTTGGTAAGCGGCTTTATGGCGTGCGCGGGGCAAACCTCCGAGCAGACCGTGCACTCGTAATTGCAATAGCTGTCGATGTAAGCGACACGGGGTTTCAGCATATAATCAAAGCCATATTCCAACCCTGTGGGACGTAGTACATGACTCGGGCATTGGGTCACGCAAATCTGGCATCCGGTACATACATCCTTGAAACGCTCTAAGCTGATCGCTCCCGGCGGCACGATAGGGGGCCATTTCTTGCCGTGCCTGCCTTGCCCGTGCCTGCCTTGTCCGTGCCGCCCTTTGCCCTGCCCTTTTTCTATTCCTTTGGCAATGGTGGATACGATCGGGAGGGAGGCCGCTACGGTAGCTCCTGCCGTGAGGAACGTACGGCGGCTGTTCGGAGCGGTAGCCTGCTGGGGCACGCCCGTTTGCACGCAGACTGTCTCGGCTTCTTTCTTGAAGGAAGGCTTGAAACGATATTGCAATCCTCCTTTAGCGCATGAGGAGACGCAGTTGAAGCAATCTACGCAACGGGATGTATCCACGGTAAGGCGCTTGCTGTCGATCGCTTCCGCTTTGCAAGTGTGCTCGCAATTGCCACAATGCGTACAGGCTTCCTTGTCAAAGGAGATCCGGAAAAACGAATACCGGGAGATAAGGCTCAACAACGTTCCCACCGGGCAAAGCGTATTGCAGAACAACCTTCCCCGGAATACAACCATGATGATGAATACGAGTAACACAACCAAAGCGGATATCACGCCGAATACCGTCACATTGCTGATCGTGACGTGGTAAAGCGTATAGTTATCCATCCGTGCCAATCCATCGGCCAGCAGGTTGTTGACCCATATGACGACCGGACGGAACAGGTTGTTCGCTATACGGCCGAAGTTACTGTACGGATCCAGCAATGTACATAATTCGATTATCCCGAAAACAGCCAGCACGAATGTAAGCCCGAGAATAGAGTACCGTAAGATATTCATGGGCTTATGATAGCTGAATCTGCGTACTCCTTTCTTTTTCTTCTTTCCGATACAGAAAATCCGGTTGATAATATCTTGCAATACGCCCGCCGGACAAATAACCGAGCAATAGATCCGGCCGAACAATAAAGCCAATACGAATTGGAAGACTATCAATCCCGCCATTCCCCCTAAAACAGCGGGCATGATCTGGAGATGCAACAATGCGTGCAGGTTGTCCGGAAATACATCGGCGAAATCAACGAAGAATAAAAGTATGGGTACGAAGATGAGGATCGCAAGTATGACCCGCAGTCCCTTTAAGTAATTAAACTTCTTCATCCTCGATTATATCTTAATACGTTTGATCGTGACATTATCTAGATTTGTCGCACCCAGCTTTAAAGCCTCGCCTTTACCGATATGACCTACGGCCGCCATATCCAGCTTCTTCACTTGGTTGAACAGGCGAAGGGCGGCGGTGTCGATAGCGACGATATTCGGGGAGGCGATCAAGGATTTCAAGGTAGCCACATCGGCTGCGCTCTTTCCTTGCGGGCCGTTTTGGTGAATGATACGATAAGCGTCCACGATGTTCAATACCGGTCTCTTTTCCCAAGTGCAAATATCGGCGATACACTGTTGCAAATCATTTTGATGGAAGAAACGGCGATCCCATACGATTCCCATATAGTTCTTCATGGCGCAAGTCATCTTCGCCCCACCGTGGTTCTTCAATACGGGGACGTTGATCCATGCGTCTGCCTCGATCAGGGCCTCATGGATCTTCGCGCTTTTTAGGTTCACGCCTCCCGGGATGGATACTTCCTTAAAATATTTCTCATCGTTGGCGGGCATGATGATACCTCCGGCCTCTTTTACGGCCTCGGCGATTCCGCTCGTCTCGTAGCATTTCTGCCAGTTATCGCACGTATGGTCGAATACGGTCACTTTAGAGGCGCCGGCCTCCAAGCATTTCTTGACCAAGGCTTTCACTAATTTAGGATTTGTATTACCGGCTAATTCCGGAGAGCGGTCCCAGCCGATATTCGGCTTGATCACGATCTTTTGTCCTTTCTTTACGAAGTTTCCGATACTGCCAAGGGCTTCCAAGGCTCTGTCTAGCATCACCTCCGGCTCCCCACCCATAACGGCTACCATATCGGGAGCCTTCTCTACGGCTACGGTGTTCGTGGAAAGGGCCGCCTGCAGACCTTCAAAATTCAAGGATAGAGCTGCGCTTGCGATGACACTGGTCTTTAAAAAATCACGACGTTTCATAATTGTATATTATGTTGGTTTATAATTGATTTACGGCACGTTTTTTTTACTCGCTTGTTACTCCGAACAAAGGTAATGATTATTTTGATATGCAGGGCAAGTGTCTGTGTTTTTTGTCTTTTTACAGCGGCCTGGGTTGTGGTAATCTCACACAATAAGATAAATTCTTGTCGGAAGGCATATCGGTTATGATAATATTTTTCTACCTTGCGAGGCAAAAACAGATTGTACGACTAAACTTTCATAAGGGATGAAGACAATATCAAATCAAAAACTAACGATCCGTGTCTCCGAACATGGAGCGGAGTTGAGCAGTATCGTAGCGAACGTTACGGGAAAGGAATATCTTTGGCAAGCGGACCCCGCTTTCTGGAAACGTCATTCCCCGGTATTGTTCCCGATCGTCGGGAGCGTATGGAATGCCGAGTATCGAAACGAGGGAATCGTGTATCCATTGTCGCAGCATGGTTTTGCACGGGATATGGATTTTACGTTGATCGGTGAGGCGGAGAACGAGTTGCGTTTCGCGTTGGAAAGCACCCCGGATACGCTGAGAGTCTATCCCTTCCCTTTCCTTTTGGAGATCGGGTATCGTTTGGAGGGTAATAAGGTCGAGGTGCTTTGGCGTGTGAAGAATACGGGCGATCAGACGATGCATTTCCAGATCGGCGCTCATCCGGCTTTCCTGTACCCGAATTATGAGGTGGACCAACCGGATCGGGGGTATTTCGCTTTCGATGTGAAAAAAGATCTCGTATACCGTGCGCTGGTGGAGAAAGGATGTGTAGGCGACGTGGTCCGTCCGGTACCTTTAAGCGCGGACGGCTTGCTGCCGTTGAATATCCATACGTTCGATATCGATACGTTTATCTTGGAGGACAGCCAGGTTAAGCGGGTGGATTTATTGGATGTCGAGAAACGTACGTACCTGTCGCTCACCTTTACGGCTCCGGTGGTAGGCTTATGGTCTCCGCCTACGAGAAACGCTCCGTTTGTCTGTATCGAACCTTGGTATGGGCGTTGCGACCGGATGGATTATACGGGTGAGTATAAAGACCGGGATTGGGTATGGCATTTGGAACCGGGAGAGGCTTTCGATGCCTCCTATACGATAGAGATAGCGGGGGCTTGATCGCCCCATTGATACTTGCCGTAGGCAGACGACGCTGATTCTATCGCGGTCGTCTGCCTATGTTTGGTTTTAGATGTTGGCTATTTTTCTCAATAGCTCCATCTTCCCGAATAAGATCAGTAGATCATCCGCCTCGATCACCAATTCCTCGGTGATGCGGCTGATAACCTTGTGTTCTGTTTGTGTGAGCCCGATCAGGTTCTTTTTCTCGTAAGGACGTTCGATCGCTACCAGATGGATGCCGAAATTCTCTTCGAAATCAATGTTCTTGATTGTTTGCCCGACAAGCGTGGCCGGCGTTTTGATCTTATAGAGATGTTCGGTATCGGTTACTTTATACCAATGCCGGAACAGGCCGCCTAAGGAGGCTTGGGAGGTGTACATCGTAGAGAAATCCTCTTCCGGGGTGATAATCTCGCTTACCCCGATCGCACGGATCACAGTCTCATGGATCGAGGAGATCGCCCGCACGATCAGTTTGCCCGCGTCCAGGCTTTTCAATAGAGCGACGGTCTGAACGGAAGTTCCGAAATCCTTGCCAAATGTTACGATAATGGCATCCATCTCGTTCAATGGGAGGGTGTTCAGGGCCTCTTTGTCCGTAGAGTCCAAGGCGATCGCCCCCGCTATGTCGTTCTTCAGCATATCGACACGATGCAGATCCATGTCTACGCCGATCACCTCATTGCCGACACGTGTCAAGTCCTTCGCTATCGCACGTCCTAAATTTCCTAATCCGATTACTACATATTTCATGCTATCTTGTTTTTACATTAATAGATTCTCTTGTGGATATGTATAATTCTTTTTCGTATATTCCTTGCAGAAGCTTACGAGGAAGGCCAATACCCCGATACGTCCGACCAGCATCGTGGCGATAATGATGATTTTCCCGACAGGGGTGAGGTGAGGGGTATAATCGATGCTCAGGCCTACGGTACTCAAGGCGGAAACAACCTCGAACAATAGGGAGAACAGGGGTGCTCCTTTTTCCGTATAGGATAATACCCACGTAGCGATCGCCACCCACATGAAGTACATCATGATAATAGCGAATGCCCTGCGGATGGCGAATGGGGCGATCTCCCGTTTTCTCACTTCCACTTTCTCTTTCTCACGCGCGGCGTTCAGGGTCGTAACCAGAGCTACGAAAACGGTAGTCACTTTCAATCCGCCGCCGGTGGACATAGGGGCGGCCCCGATTACCATAAGGATCAACGTCAGCATTAGGGTAGGAGGAGCCAGCGCCGTCATATCCGCCACGTTGAATCCTGCCGTCCTGGGCGTGACGGCGCCTAAGAACGCGTTTGCCAGTTTCCCCCGCAGGGGAAGGTCGGCCAAGGTGTTGTCATACTCGAAAAAGAGGTAGGAGGCCGTTCCGGCGGTTAACAGGATCAAGGTGGAGATAACAACGATGTACGTATGCACGTTGATAATACGGGGCGTATGGATATAATGCTTTTGCTTGCCGATCCATATCTTGATACCATTCATCAGCAAGTGATGCAAGAGCTTCAGGTAATTGAAGACGATCGGGAAGCCCAAGCCTCCGAGAATGATCAGCAGGGCTATCCAGAGATGGAGGTTGTATTTATCCGCCACTAACGGATCGTACATATTGCCGCTCAAGGTAGAGATCCCCGCGTTACAAAAAGCGGACACGGCGTGAAACATCGCGTAGAATAATTCCTGCCGTATACCTCCCGGCAGGCTTCCCCGTATGTCCATATAAATGAAATAGGCGCCGATCCCCTCGATAAACAAGGTCACGAAAAGAATATTCAGGATGACCCGGAACAATCCTCCCGTCCGATCCTCGTTCAACATATCCTTCAGCATCATCTTGCTCGTAAAAGAGGATTTCCCCATGAAGGAGAGAGCGAAGAAAGAGGTAAATGTCATGACTCCGATACCGCCGATCTGTATCAAGATCAGGATGATAATATGTCCGATATGCGTGAAACTGGTGGCTACGTCGACGCTGGTTAGTCCGGTTACGCATACCGAGGTCGTGGAGATAAACAAAGCGTCGATAAACGGAATCCGGCGCGTGGTGGCGTTCGGCAACGACAGCAGCCCGGCCCCGATCAATATCACGAACACGAAACTGAGCAAGAAAAGCAACGAGGGCTTGATCCGTGTCTGCACCAGGGTGAAGGTCTGCCGGGACAAGTGAATCGTGCTAAGCAGCAATAATAAGACATATACGAAGAGAGGTCTCGTAAAGAAAGACAAGTAAGGCAAGGCGTGCGCTATGGCATCCTTGAAAAACAGCTTGCCGGATAATACGGCGAATAAAAGGAAATAGATGCTGATGTCGAGATACAACATTTTCTCCTGTATGATTTCTTGGAACCTCACCACGTACCGGAGTGTTATGCCCGTGAAAAAAGCCAGCAGGATGAATGGACGGGAGCTCTCCAGGATATGGACGGAATCGGGTGTCTGTACAAAGCCGGATTGGTAGATCAGCACGAAGAAAGAGGCTAAGGAGGCGAGTAGGATGATCGCTTCCGCGATCCCGTTCAACAATCCCTTCACTTTACCCCAATAAATCAGCCAAGAGAAGTATATGTTTTTTAGGTTCATGTCCGATGTCTTATAGATAGAACAAAGGTAGGAAATAAAAGTTAGAGGTCTGTGAAAGCGCCTTCATTATTTGTTCTCATACTAATTGTTTCGCTTACATTATGTGTTGTATAGCATATTGTACGATGTACGATACTGAAATATCAGAAGAATAATCGATTAGGAGGTGTAAAAAAACTCTTTTATGATAGCTTTATTAAGAAAAACACTTATATTCGCGCAAATCTGATTACCGATATCATGGATACACAAAACGAGAATAGAGAGATGCTTTCCCCGTATGTTTCCGTAGACTGCGTTCTGCTCGGCATCAATGATGACAAGCTCACCGTGCTGCTGGCGGAGCGGAAAAGCGAGGGGGGCGAGTTGATCGGCTATAAATTACCCGGCAGCCTGATCTATGAGAACGAGGATCTGGATGACGCCGCCTATCGGATACTGAACGACTCGACCGGATTGAAGCGCGTCCAATTGAAACAATTCCGTTGCTTCGGTTCCCCCGCCCGTACCTCGAACCGGCTGGACGTGATGTGGTTGGAGGCGACCTCCAAGGTGAAGATCGGGCGCTTGATCACGGTCGCTTATCTCGCCTTGTGCAAGAACGCCAGGAAGAGCTGTCCGGCCGATAAATCCGACTCGATCCGCTGGTGCCCGATCAACGAGCTTCCCCGTTTGCCATTCGACCATAAAGAGATCATCGAGGCCGCCATACAAGAGATCCGTAATTGGGTGGAGAAGGAACCCGCCATCATTTTCGACTATATGCCGATGAAGTTCACGGCGTTCCAGCTTAGGCGCACGTACGAGGTGATCTATAACCGCGAGATGGACGTGCGCAATTTCCATAAGAAGATGAATTCCTTGAACTACGTGGTGCCCACGGACGATAGGCAAGACGGGGTCGCCCATCGCGCCGCGCGGTATTACCGGTTCGATAAGGTGAAGTACAATCAGCAACGTTCGAAGTTTAATAAGTTATAAAACCATACGATTATGTGTCTGTTAGGATGTGACATTGGAAGTTCTTCCATCAAGGTCTCTATTGTCGATGAGGAGACCGGGTTAACAATAGGTGCGGATTTTTATCCCAAAGAAGAGGCCCCGATCCAGGCGTCGCGCCCGGGGTGGGCGGAGCAAGATCCGGAGGATTGGTGGTCGTACGTGAAGATCGCCATGAAAGGCGCCATGAGCAAGGCGAAGGTGAGAGGCGAGGAGATCAAGGCGATCGGCATCTCGTACCAGATGCACGGCTTGGTGGTGGTGGACAAGAAGATGGAGGTGCTTCGTCCGTCGATTATCTGGTGTGATAGCCGCGCCGTTTCTTACGGCGAGCGCGCGTTTAAGAATATAGGCGAGAAGCGGTGCCTCTCCCACCTGCTGAACTCGCCGGGTAATTTTACCGCTTCCAAGCTGGCTTGGATCAAGGAGTACGAGCCGGATATTTACGACCGTATCCATAAGATCATGTTGCCGGGAGATTTCGTGGCGATGCGCCTGACGGGAGACATCGCGACTACGGTTTCCGGTCTGTCGGAGGGGATTTTCTGGGACTTCAAGCAGAACGCCTTATCGGAGGATTTGCTGAATTATTATGGATTCAGCAAGGAGCTGATCGCCGACATCCGTCCGACGTTCGGTTTGCAGGGCGAGGTTACCGCCTCCGTCGCGGCCGAGCTGGGATTGAAGAAGGGTACGCCGGTCACCTATCGCGCGGGCGACCAACCGAATAACGCTTTATCATTGAATGTATTGAACCCGGGCGAGATAGCGGCTACCGGAGGGACTTCCGGAGTCGTGTACGGCGTGAACGGCAAGGTGAATTACGATACGCTTTCCCGTGTGAACACGTTCGCCCACGTCAACCATACGACGGAGCAGACCCGTTTGGGCGTTTTGTTGTGCATCAACGGGGTCGGTATCCTCAATTCTTGGATCAAGCGGAATATCGCGCCGGAAGGCATCAGCTACGACGCGTTGAATGATTTGGCGGCCACGGTCCCCATCGGCTGCGACGGCCTTTCGATCTTGCCGTTCGGAAACGGGGCGGAGCGTATGTTGCAGAATAGGCAGGTCGATTGCTCGGTGCATGGATTGAACTTCAACATACATTCCCAGGCGCACATGGCCAGGGCGGCGCAAGAGGGTATCGTGTTTGCCTTCAAGTACGGCATGGACATCATGAATGAGATGGGGATCGATATTCAGGTGATCCGCGCGGGGAACGCGAACCTGTTCCTAAGCCCGATCTTCCGGGACGCTTTGGCGGGCGTGACGGGTACGGTGATCGAGCTGTATGATACGAACGGCGCGGTAGGAGCGGCCAAGGGCGCCGGTATAGGCGCCGGCATCTACAAGAACGCGGAGGAGGCGTTCGCCTCCTTGAAGAAGATTAACGTGATCGAGCCGGACGGCCTCAAGGCGAACGCGTATTGCGGGGCGTTCGAGACGTGGAAAGAGCGATTGGAACGGTCCATTTAACGGCTGAGTTGGTTACATTTTTAATATATATATCATTATGAGTTACTTTAAAGGAGAGAAAGAGTTTTTCCCGGGAATCGGATCGATTCAGTTTGAGGGACGCGAGTCAAAAAATCCGTTGGCATTTCACTATTATGACGCGGATAAGGTAGTGATGGGTAAGACGCTGAAGGATCATCTACGCTTCGCTATGGCCTATTGGCATACCTTGTGTGCCGAGGGGGGGGATCAGTTTGGTGGCGGAACAAAATCATTCCCTTGGAATGAGCGTACGGACGCCATCACCCGCGCGAAGTACAAGATGGACGCCGCTTTCGAGTTCATGACCAAATGCGATATTCCTTACTACTGCTTCCACGACGTGGACGTGGTTGACGAGGCTCCTACGCTGGGCGAGTTCGAGAAACGCCTGCAGACGATGGTGGAGCACGCCAAGGAGCACCAAGCCGCTACCGGGAAGAAGCTGCTATGGTCTACCGCGAACGTGTTCGGGCATAAGCGTTATATGAACGGCGCCGCTACGAACCCTTACTTCCCGGCCGTGGCATGCGCCGGCACGCAGATCAAGAACGCTATCGACGCCTGCATCGCCCTGGGGGGTGAGAACTATGTGTTCTGGGGCGGCCGCGAGGGCTATATGAGCCTGTTGAACACGAACATGAAACGGGAGAAGGAGCATTTGGCCATGATGCTGACGATGGCCCGCGATTATGGCCGTAAGAACGGTTTCAAGGGTACGTTCCTGATCGAGCCGAAACCGATGGAGCCGACGAAACACCAATATGACGTGGATTCGGAGACCGTGATCGGCTTCCTCCGCCATTATGGCTTGGACAAGGATTTCGCCCTGAATATCGAGGTGAACCACGCGACCTTGGCCGGGCATACCTTCGAGCATGAGTTGCAAGCCGCCGCCGATGCCGGCATGTTGTGCAGTATCGACGCGAACCGCGGCGATTACCAGAATGGTTGGGATACGGACCAATTCCCGATGGATATCTATGAGCTGGCGCAGGCTTGGCTGGTGATCCTCGAGGGAGGCGGCCTGACTACCGGCGGTACGAACTTCGACGCCAAGACCCGCCGTAATTCCACGGACCTGGAGGATATCTTCATCGCTCATATCGGTGGTATGGACGCTTTCGCCCGTGCCTTGATGATCGCCGCCGATATCCTTGAGCACTCAGACTACCGCAAGATGCGTGCCGAGCGTTACGCCAGTTTCGACGCCGGCGAGGGTAAGGCGTTCGAGGATGGCAAGCTGACGCTGGAGGATCTTCGTACGATCGCCTTGCGTGACGGCGAGCCGAAACAGATCAGCGGCAAGCAGGAACTTTACGAGATGATCGTCAACCAGTCGATTCGGTGATTCATGAGAAATAACAACACGTATATTTTCGCTCTTACCCTGGTCGCCACCCTGGGCGGCTTGTTGTTCGGGTATGACACGGCGGTGATCTCCGGCACGGTGGAGTCCTTGCGCGCGTTTTTCATCGAGCCGCAAGGGCTTCCGTTGGATCAGGCGAACGCCTTGGAGGGGTTCGTGGTGAGTAGCGCGTTGATCGGATGTATCCTCGGCGCCTCGTTCGCCGGGTGGATCAGCCAGCGTTATGGCAGGAAGCCGACGCTGATCCTGGCCGCGGTCCTTTTCCTGCTTTCCGCCGTCGGCTCGGCCTGGCCGGAGTTGTTTGTCGGCAGGCCCGGGAGCGGGGACCATACATTCATGTACGCGTTCGTGGCCTATCGCATCTTGGGCGGGGTCGGCGTGGGGCTGGCCTCCATGGTATCGCCGATGTATATCGCCGAGGTGGCTCCGGCCGATCGCCGGGGGAACCTGGTGGCATGGAACCAGTTCGCCATTATCTTCGGTATGCTGGTGGTCTATTTCGTGAATTACACGATCGCCCTCCAGGGAGACGCCGCCTGGCTGCACGCCACGGGCTGGCGCTGGATGTTCGCCTCCGAGATCATTCCGGCGCTGTTGTTCCTCTCGTTCTTGATGTTCGTGCCCGAGACGCCTCGTTACCTCGTGATGCGCGGGCGTACGGAGAGGGCGTTGGCGGTCTTGAGCCATCTGATGGACCCGGCGTCCGCCGGCCGCGAGCTGGAGGACATACGGGATAGTTTCAAGGAGAAGGCTCCGTCGATGAAGCCCTACTTCCGGTTCATAGGGACTTGGCTGGCGTTGTTCCTGGCGGGCTACGGGTTGTTGTCGTGGGCCGGCAACACGAGCGCGCTGGAGATCGCCTTGTTGGCCAGCTTCTGCGTCGCCTTGCTGTTCCCGATCCGGTCGTTTGGCGCGCTGATCATCCTGGTGGGCGTGTTGCTCTCCGGTTTCCAGCAATTCGTGGGGATCAACGTGGTGCTTTACTATGCCCCGGAGATCTTCAAGACGATGGGAGCGGCTACGGACGCCGCCCTTCTGCAGCAGATCGTGGTAGGGGCGGTGAACCTGTCGTTTACCGTATTGGCCATCTTCACGGTGGATAAGTTCGGACGCCGCCCGTTGATGATGATCGGGGCGCTTGTCATGGCGGTATCCATGCTGGTCCTGGGCACTACGTTCTATACCCATTCGGTGGGTATGGGATCGTTGGCCTGCATGCTGGTCTATACGGCGGGGTTCGCGATGTCGTGGGGCCCGGTTTGCTGGGTGTTGCTGGCCGAGATCTTCCCGAACTCGATCCGCTCCACGGTGATGAGTATCGCCGTGGCGGCGCAATGGATCGCCAACTTCCTGGTGTCATGGACATTCCCGATGCTGGATAAGAATCAATACCTGACCGATACGTTCAATCACGGTATGGCCTATTGGATCTATGGCGTGATGGGCCTGTTGGCGGCGTTGTTCATCTGGAGGTTCGTCCCCGAGACGAAAGGGAGGACGCTGGAGGAGATGGAAGACTTTTGGCGGAGGTAATATGGGGGAATCGTATCGTTAGGATCTTCGCGCGGAGAAGACTCTCCCCCGGGGGGTGGATGGACACAGCCGGGGGGCGAAATAAGAGGGGAGGGTGTCGCACGACAGCCTCCCCTCAATCCTCAAAATGTATGACAAGAAAAAAAATCTATCCCTCTTCTTCCTCCTCCTTCCGCTTGTTCGCGTTCCTCGTGGCGCGTGCCTTGATGATCGCGTTCTGGCGGTCGATGAGGACGTTGAGGGCGTTGATCACGTGGATGTAGTCCGCGTCGCCGTTCACCTCGGCAAGGGCGTTGAGGCGTTTCGCCGCGGATCGGTACGCCTCGTCGGTCGCCTTGCGGGCGGCCTTGGTCGCGCCGGTCACTACGCTGGATTTCTGCGTGTTCCGCTCGGCGAACAGCTCCAGGAAGCGAGCCGTCTCGGCCTTCAATTGGCTTACCCAGCCGTCGATATGGAGGGCGGCGAGGCGGTTCGACGCGATCCTCTTCACGTCCGTGGAGAGGAGGGAGAGCTCATCGGGCGATCCCGAGTCCGATACACCGTCGAACGCCTCCAGCTCCTGTATCAGGTTGTGCAACACGCCCGCCTCCTCCAGGTAGGGAAGGCCGGTGGGGTTGCCGTATTTCTTGAGGATGACGCGCGCCTCGCGGGCCACCTCGGCGATGTCGGGGTCGTAGAAGGTCTCCATGGTGGCGACTTGACTGTTCAATCCCCGGTAAAGCTTGTCGCAGATATCGTCTTGCGCCTCGATGGGCTTGCTGAGGACGTGCTCGCCGCCGCTCTGCTTCAGCGCCTCGTCGAACGCCTCGTAGGCGGTCTCGTAGGCTTGGTACGCGGGGACGAACTTCTCGTCCGTACATTTACTCATCTCCGCTACGGCCAGCTTGTGGAAGCCGAAGGATTCTTCTTGACGGGCGACAGCCGTGTTGTAAACTTTTATCTCTGCCATGTCTCTTTGTTTGTTTTTATAGGTAAATATTAAAGTGAGTGAATAGCGATTTTAAAACCATGCGAATATAAGGCTTTTTAGTGGAATATCCATGGTTATTTCCCGAAATATATTTTCGCGTCGGGCTATTTTGGGGCTGTCCATCGGATGGCCGGGCGGTTTTTCGCCGTTTTGGGGCTGTCCATCGGATGACCGGGCGGTTTTTCGCCGTTTTGGGGCTGTTCATCGGATGACCGGGCGGTTTTTCGCCGTTTTGGGGCTGTCCATCGGATGACCGGGCGGTTTTTCGCCGTTTTGGGGCTGTCCATCGGATGGCCGGGCGATTTTTCGCCGTTTCGGGGCTGTCCATCGGATGACCGGGCGATTTTTCGCCGTTTCGGGGCTGTCCATCGGATGACCGGGACGCGGTTTACATGAGGCCGCGAAAGCGCGGGAGGGTATCGGAGCCCTAAATTCGTTGAAATTATTTCCCTTCCGGAGGTTCATCGGTCGATAAATTCCCTTACTTTTGCCATCGCGCTTCAAAGACGAACAAGCGTTATGTGTCGCACGGCGGTGTGTACACATTCTATATGTATTACGTTATCCTTTTAAAAGAACAAGTTATTATGAATACGACTAGCCATGCGCCCTCGTGCGTACACGATCGGGCGATCCCTTCTACGGGCGCGAACAACCTGGGCATGAACGACCGCGTCAAGCGCCTGCGCCGGCGGAGCTTCGAGGCCCAGCCCTCCCTCTCGATCGAGCGGGCCCTGATCGAGACCCGTTTCTACCGGGAGAATTACGGGAAGTATCCGATCCCTATCCTGCGTGCCCTGAACTTCCTGGAGATCTGCAAGCGGAAGACGATCTATATCGGCGAGGACGAGTTGATCGTCGGCGAGCGCGGACCCCGTCCCAAGGCCGTGCCCACCTTCCCGGAGCTTACCTGCCATAGCGTGGAGGACCTGCATATCCTGAATACCCGGGAGCTGCAGCGTTACACCATCTCCCAGGCGGATATCGATACCTACGAGCGGGAGGTGATCCCGTACTGGAAAGGCCGTACGCAGCGCGAGCGCATCTTCGGCCACGTCCCCAAGGCTTGGAAAGAGGCCTACGAGGTGGGCATGTTCACCGAGTTCATGGAGCAACGCGCCCCCGGGCATACCGCGCTGGACGGCAAGGTCTACCAATATGGCCTGCTCGACCTGAAGAGACGCGTCGAGGGAGAGCTGGGCGCCCTGGATTTCATGAACGATCCGGAGGCCACCGACAAGCAGGAGGAGCTGACGGCCATGTCGATCTCCTGCGACGCCGCCATCCTGCTGGCCGAGCGACACGCCGACCTGGCCGACGAGATGTCTCTCACCGAGAAAGATCCTCGCCGCGCCGCCGAGCTGAGGAAGATCGCCGAGGTATGCCGCTGGGTGCCTGCCCACGCGCCCCGTACCTATTGGGAGGCGATCCAGATGTACTGGTTCGTCCACCTCGGCACGATCACGGAGCTGAATGGCTGGGATGCCATGAACCCGGGGCATTTCGACCAGCACCTGGCCCCCTTCTACGAGCGGGAGGTCGCCGCCGGTACCTTGACCCGCGACGAGGCGAAGGAGCTGATGTCTTGCTTCTTCATCAAGGTGAACAACCACACCGCCCCGCCCAAGGTGGGTATCACGGCGAAGGAGAGCGGGACCTACAACGATTTCACGAACCTGAACATCGGCGGTATCCGGGCGGACGGCAGCGATGGCGTGAGCGAGGTCTCCTATATCATGCTGGAGACGATCGAGGAGCTGCACATCCTCCAGCCCGGCAGCGCCATCCACGTCAGCGCCCGTACGCCGGAGCGGTTCCTCCGCGCCGGGTGCCGGGTGATCCGCCAAGGCCACGGCTACCCGTCGGTATTCAACCCGGATGTCTACGTGCAGGAGTTGATGCGGCAAGGCAAGTCGCTGCGCGACGCCCGCGAGGGCGGTTGCAGCGGTTGCATCGAGGTGGGCGCCTTCGGGAAGGAGGCCTACGTGCTGACCGGTTACCTGAACGTGCCGAAGATATTGGAGGTGACGCTGCACGACGGCGTGGACCCGGTAAGCGGCCGCGCCGTCGGCCTGAAGACCGGCGACCCCCGCGGCTTCCGGACGTACGAGGAGCTTTACGAGGCCTTCATGCGCCAGGTGCGTTATTTCGTGGACATGAAGGTACGGGTCAGCAACTACATCGACCGCATGTTCGCCAAGTACGCCCCCGCCACGTTCCTCTCCCTGTTTATCGACGATTGTATCGCGAAGGGCCGGGACTACTACGACCGCGGGCCCCGCTACAACACCACGTATATCCAGTGTACCGGATTGGGCACGGTCACCGACAGCCTCTCCGCCTTGCGGAAACATGTCTTCGACGACAAGAGCTTCACGATGGAGGCGCTGCTGGGCGCGCTGGCCGACAATTTCGAGGGGCATGAGCCGATGCGCCAGCTGATCCTGAACCGCACGCCCTTCTTTGGCAACGACGATCCGTACGCCGACGAGATCGCCGTGAAGGTCTTCGACGATTTGTATGACGCGATCGAGGGCAAGCCGAACACGAAAGGGGAGTGTTTCCACCTGAATATGCTCTCCACCACTTGCCACGTCTACTTCGGCAAGGTGATGGGAGCCACCCCGAACGGCCGCCTGGCCGGGCGCGCGATCTCCGACGGTACCTCGCCCTCGCACGGGGCGGATACCCACGGGCCCTCCGCCGTGATCAAGTCGCTCGGCAAGCTGGATCAGGTGAAGAGCGGCGGCACGCTGCTGAACCAACGCTTCCTGCCGAGCCTGCTGAAACGGGAGGAAGACCTGTCGAAGCTGGCCTCCCTGATACGTAGCTACTTCGCCCTGGGAGGTCATCATATCCAATTCAATATCGTGGATTCGGAGACGCTTCACGCCGCCCAGAAGTGTCCGGAGGACTACCGGGACCTGCTGGTCCGCGTGGCAGGCTATAGCGACTATTTCAACGATATGAACGCCGATCTGCAAGCGGACGTGATCGCGCGCACGGAGCAAGAGACTTTCTGAGGCCATGCTGTTGTTCGATATCAAGCGATACGCCATAAACGACGGGCCGGGCATCCGCGTCACGATCTTCATGAAGGGATGCCCGCTGGCCTGCGTGTGGTGCCATAACCCGGAGGGCATATCGCCCCGGGCGGAGCGGCTGTATACGAGAAAGAGGTGCATAGGCTGCGGGGCCTGCGTGAATGCCTGCCCCGCCGGGGCGCTGACCTTGACGGAGGCGGGGATCCTCGCCGATCGCGCCTCGTGCCGCGCGTGCGGCCGGTGCGCCGCGGTCTGCCCCACCTTGGCGGCGGAGATGTCGGGCCGCGCGTATACCGCCGACGAGATCATGCGCGAGATCGAGAAGGAGACACTCTTCATGGATCGCTCCGAGGGGGGCGTCACCTTCTGCGGCGGAGAGCCGTTGTCGCATCCCGCGGACCTGGTCGCCCTGCTGGATCGCTGCGGAGCCTCGGGAATCCATCGCGCGGTGGATACGACCCTGTTCGCCTCGCCGGATACCGTCCGGAGGGTCATGGCGCGCACGGACCTTTTCCTGGTGGACTTAAAGCATATGGATTCCGGGAGCCATCGTCGTTTCACGGGGGTCCCGAACGAGCCTATCCTCTCCAACCTCCGGATGATCGCCGAGGCCGGCGCGGACTTCCTCATCCGCGTCCCCTTGATCGAGGGTGTCAACGCGGACGAGGAGAATATCGCCCGCTCCGCCACCTTCCTGGCCTCCTTGCCGTGGAGGCGGAAGGTCGTCAACCTCCTCCCGTATCACGACATCGGGAAAGGCAAGCACGATAAGCGAGGGACCCTCTACAACCCCGCGAACCTCCCGCTATCCACCCCCTCCGAAGCGGTCTTGCGAAGGTGTATCGATCAATTCGCCGCTCGCGGGATAACCGCGTCGGTCGGAGGATAATCGGAGAGGGAGGCCCCTCAATTTGTTTTTTTTCCTATATTTGCTCATTGACAAAATCATAAAACGAGAAGTGATGATGAACTACGCCAATTATCTTTACATAGCGATCCGCGCCGCGGTAGACGCGGGCAAGTCGATCATGGATATTTACAACGATCCCGGCTCAGACTTCGGGATAGAGAGAAAAGCGGACAACTCGCCGTTGACAAAGGCGGACAAGGCGGCCCATCGATTGATAACAGACGCGTTGTCCGTCACCCCGTTCCCCGTCTTGAGCGAGGAGGGGAGGGAGATCCCGTTCCGGGAGCGCTCCGAATGGAAGACGCTGTGGATCGTGGATCCGCTGGACGGTACCAAGGAGTTTATCAAGAGAAACGGTGAGTTTACCGTGAATATCGCCTTGGTGGAGGAGGGCGTGCCCGTGCTGGGGGTCATCTACGTGCCTGTCCGGAAGGAGTTGTATTTCGGCTCTTCCTCCGTGGGGGCTTATAAGTTTACGAGGATCGATAGCAGCAACCAGCCCTCGATGGACGAGATGAGACAGCGAGCGATCCATTTGCCGATGGCGCTGGCGCATCAGGGAGTCGTGGTGGTGGCGTCCCGGTCTCACCAGACGGAGGAGACCAGCGCCTTCATCGATAATCTCCGCAAGCAGGGAAAGCCCGTCACGTTGATCAGTAGCGGCAGCAGCCTGAAGATCTGCCTGGTAGCGGAAGGCTCGGCCGATATCTATCCCCGTTTCGCCCCGACGATGGAGTGGGATACCGCCGCCGGCCACGCCATCGCCAAGTCTGCCGGTTGCGACATCTATCACATTGACGGCAAGACCCCGCTTCGCTACAACAAGGAAGATTTGCGTAATCCGTGGTTTATCGTGAAGTGAGGGGAGGCTCCTCCCTCTGAATGTGAATCGTTCGTGTCGGGAACGCGAAATCGATGCCCGCTTCATGGAATGCGCCCAGGATCTCCAGATTCACATTTGAGGTCACCCCCAAGATATCTCCCTGCTTTTCTATATGATAGATGTACATGATATTCAGCGAGGAGTCTGTGTATTCTGTGAAGACAGCTATGGTATCCGATGGCTTGGGAGATACGTTTTCTATCCTCTCGGGAATGGCTTTCAGTATACGCAGGGCTTCTTTCATTTTTCCGGAGGTCGTGCCGTAGGTCAACCCCAGTTTCAAAACGACCCGGCGCATCGGTTCGGAAGAGATATTTATGATAGAAGCGTCTGTGACTTTATAATTGGGGAAAATGATGACGCGCTTGTCGTAGTCCATGATTTTCGTGCTCCGGACCCCGACGTCGATTACGGTACCCTCGAAATTATCCACACGAATCGTATCACCTATATTGAAAGGCTTATCGGTCAATATCGTGAAAGCGCCGAACACATTTTTCACGGTGTCTTGAGCCGCCAGGGCAAATGCGATACCTCCGATACCCAGCGTACCTAACAGCGCGCCAATATTGACTCCAACATTGCTCAAGGCCATGGCGAGACCGGTTATCCACACGATGACCAGTATCGCCCGTCTGATAATCGGCATCATCTTATTGGTTTGCCCGTCCGGTTGGCGCCCCCAGTACATTTGCGACAAACGGCCGGACAAGCGGGCCAATATCCAAGTGATGTCTAAAACAATCAGTATCTTGTAGGCGTTATCCACTATTTCCACGAAGCGATCCGGATAAACCAGCCTGTGAATGGCTATCCAAATACCGAGTAACATGATCGCGAACCTGACGGGCGATTCCAACGAATAATAGATGATATCATCCAAACGATTATGGGTACGGGTGATAAACGGATTGAGTATTTTTTTGCTGAAGAATGATAGTAGCTTCATCAAAACAATTGTTCCTAAAATAATAAGTATGGAAATACCCCAATCTTCTAAAGTATTTCCCTGGATTTCTCTTTCTAGCATAATCGAATTTTTTTTAATTAAACAGTTGTATCAAGTTTGAGCGTGTCTGGGATTTCCTTGATCTTGGATGATATAAAAACAAACAGATGAGGGAAAAGTATGATTCATTACCAAGTGAATTATGTGTATAAAAAGAATTATTAAGATTATTTGTGGTATCCCATCGAAGGGAGTTGAAAACATCGCGAGCGATAATTGACAGGTACAGCGGGAACCATCTCGTTGTTTATTTTGTTAATCTAATCGTCAACTTTAAATGAAATAGCGATGGAAAATGGGGTAATGATGCAGTATTTTGAGTGGAATCTCCCGAATGACGGAACGTTGTGGAAACAGTTGCGAGCGGACGCGCCGCATCTGCGCGAAATGGGTGTGACAGCTGTTTGGATACCACCTGCCTACAAAGCGGATGAACAACAAGATGAGGGATATGCTACTTATGATTTGTATGATCTGGGTGAGTTTGAGCAAAAAGGAACGACCCGGACTAAATACGGGACGAAAGATGAATTGAAGAAGATGATTGATGAACTTCACGAACATCAGATTGCCGTATACCTGGATGCCGTGTTGAATCATAAAGCGGGTGGTGATTTCAGGGAAACGTTCATGGTGGTGGAGGTAGATCCTGACCAAAGAAATAAAGCCTTGGGGGAACCGTATGAGATACAGGGATGTACCGGATATAGCTTTCCGGGACGAGGGGATAAGTATTCGGATTTTAAGTGGCATTATTATCATTTTTCCGGGACGGGATTTGACGATGCTCGAAAGCGAAGCGGTATATTTCAGGTTCAAGGAGAAGGAAAAGCCTGGAGTGACGGCGTGGATGGAGAGAATGGCAATTACGATTTCCTTCTGTGTAATGATATTGACCTGGATCACCCTGACGTGGTCGCCGAACTGAATAGCTGGGGCAAATGGGTCGCGAACGAACTTGATCTTGATGGAATGCGCTTGGATGCCATTAAGCACATGAAAGACCAGTTCGTCGCGCGATTCCTGGACGCGGTAAGAAGTGAGAGAGGTGATGACTTCTATGCCGTGGGAGAATATTGGAGCCGTAACTTGGAGACATTGGATAATTACCTGAAAGCGGTGGGGCATAAAGTCGACTTGTTTGATGTCCCGTTGCATTACAATATGTTTCAGGCGTCGCAAGAAGGAAAAGATTACGATTTGCGGAATATCCTGCGGAATACGCTGGTGGAGCGCTGTCGCGAATTTGCCGTGACTTTTGTCGATAATCATGATTCGCAGCATGGGAGTTCTTTGGAGTCACAGGTCGAAGATTGGTTCAAGCCATTGGCATATGGCCTTATCCTTATGATGAAGGATGGCTATCCCTGTTTGTTCTATGGTGATTATTATGGGATAAAAGGAGAGAAATCGCCACATGCCAAGATTATAGATATTTTACTAAACGCGAGGAAAAAGTACGCGTATGGAGATCAAATGGACTATTTCGACCATCCATCAACCATAGGTTTCATTCGTACAGGAGATGAGGCGCATGTGCATTCGGGCTTGGTGTTTTTAATATCGAATGATGAGGCGGGGAGTAAAACGATGTGTTTAGGGAAAGAACATGCAGGTGAGGTGTGGCGTGAGATTACCGGAAGCATTCCGGATGAGGTGACCTTGGATGAGGAGGGAAATGGAGCGTTTTCCGTAGACGCGCGTAATCTTGCCGTTTGGGTAAAGAAAACATAAGATGACGCCTTTCCGGATTCCCCGCGGGTCTCGGTATAGGTATATCCCCACGTTATGAACGCGATTGAGGAGGCTGCCTTGTTGGGATACCGGGTTGGCCCGTAATCAACAATTATTGGTCTATATTCCACATAATCTTAAAAATAGGTTGGCGAAAGGAGTGCGCACTTGAGTATTCTTATTACTTTTGTGTCCTTAAAAGTACCGTGCATGAATTTTGATATAGTGTTTGTGTTGCTGGCGCTGATCGGTATGATCGCGGCCTTGGTATGGGATAAGATGCGGCCGGGGATGGTTCTTCTGACGGTGGTCGTGTTTTTTCTCTGTGTAGGCATCCTCACTCCCAAGGAGATGTTGGAGGGCTTTAGCAATAAAGGGATGATAACCGTGGCCATGCTCTTCCTGGTCAGTGAGGGAGTGCGGCAGAGCGGGGCTTTGGGCCAATTGATCAAGAAACTGCTTCCCGAGGGGAAGACCACCGTCTTCAAGGCGCAGGCGAGGATGCTCCCGCCGGTCGCTTTTGTCTCCGCTTTCCTCAACAATACCCCCGTTGTCGTCATTTTCGCCCCCATCATCAAGCGCTGGGCGGAGGCGGTGAAGCTTCCGGCCACGAAATTCTTGATCCCGCTCTCGTATGTCACGATATTGGGCGGTATATGTACCTTGATCGGTACCTCTACGAATCTGGTGGTGCACGGTATGATTCTGGAGGCGGGATATGAGGGCTTTACGATGTTTGAGCTGGGGAAAGTCGGTGTTTTTATCGCGATCGCCGGTATTTTGTATCTGTTCGCTTTCTCGAACAGACTGCTCCCCGACTCCAGGACGGATACGATATCCGAGGAGGGGGAGGATGAGAATCCCGGGAACTTCCACCGGGTGGAGGCCGTGCTGGGCGCACGCTTCCCGGGTATCAACAAGACCTTGGGGGAGTTTAACTTTACCCGCCATTACGGGGCGATCGTGAAAGAGGTGAAGAGCGGCGGACAGCGTTTTACCCGCAACCTGGATACGGTGGTATTGCATGAGGGCGATACCTTGGTGTTGTGGGCGGACGATTCTTTCATCCCTACATGGGGTGAGTCCAGTGTCTTCTTGATGTTGGCGAATGGGAATGAGGCAACGGAACCGGTATCGAGGAAGAAACGTTGGCTGGCGTTAGGCCTGCTGATCTTTATGATCACGGGGGCTACGGTAGGGGAGTTGCCCGTCGTGAAAGAGGCCGTTCCAAGCATGCGCTTGGATATGTTCTTCTTTGTCAGCATTACGACGATCATCATGGCGTGGACGAAGCTTTTCCCACCTAAAAAATATACGAAATACATTTCTTGGGATATCTTGATCACGATCGCTTGCGCTTTCGCTATCAGCAAGGCCATGGAGAACTCCGGTTTCGCCGCGCTGATCGCCCGTCACATCATCGGCATGTCCAGCAGCATGGGACCGTACGCGTTGCTGGCGATCGTCTTCATCATCACCAATATCTTTACGGAGCTGATCACGAACAATGCCGCCGCGGCGCTCAGCTTCCCGATCGCCCTGTCGGTCGCCACGCAGCTCAGCGTAGACCCGACGCCCTTCTTCGTCGTGATCTGTATGGCGGCGTCGGCTAGTTTCAGTACGCCGATCGGCTACCAGACCAACCTGATCGTACAGGGCGTGGGGGGCTATAGGTTCACGGATTTCGTGAAGGTGGGCCTGCCCCTGAACTTGATTACCTTCTTGATCTCGGTGTTCGTGATACCGATGGTGTGGGAGTTTTAAACAATGGACAATTGACAATGGACAATTGACAATTAAAGATGATGATTGATAATGGAAGAAAGACTGAATAATATTTATCCTATTTTTGATAGGATGATGGGGAGAAAGGAGAAAGAGGCGCTTTTGGGGCAAAGGGGCTTGATGGTATGGTTTACCGGGCTGAGTGGCTCGGGGAAGAGTACGATCGCTGTCGCCCTGGAGCGCGAGTTGCATAAACGGGGATTGCTCTGCCGCGTCCTCGACGGGGATAATATCCGTAGCGGGATCAACAATAATCTCGGCTTCTCGCCGGAGGACCGGGTGGAGAACATCCGCCGGATCGCCGAGGTGGGCAAACTGTTTGTCGATACGGGTGTGATCACCCTAGCGGCTTTCATCAGCCCGAACGACGAGTTGAGGGAGATGGCGGCGGCCATCATCGGGAGGGAGAACTTCCTGGAGGTCTATGTCAGCACCCCGATCGAAGAGTGCGAGCGGCGTGACGTGAAAGGCCTGTACGCGAAGGCACGCCGGGGCGAGATCAAGGAGTTTACCGGGGTTTCCGCCCCGTTCGACGCGCCCCCGCATCCCGACCTGACGCTGGATACCTCCCTGTTGAGCGTGGAGCGATCCGTGAGCCGGTTGCTGGAGTTGATCGTACCGAAAGTAGAAATCAAACACTGAAAAAAGATATGTCCGATTACAAGTTAAGTCATTTGCAGGAGCTGGAGGCCGAGTCTATCCACATCATCCGGGAGGTAGCCGCCGAGTTCGAGAATCCGGTTATGCTCTATTCCATCGGGAAGGATTCTTCCGTGATGGTCCGTCTGGCCGAGAAGGCTTTCGCTCCGGGTAAGGTCCCTTTCCCCCTGATGCACATCGATTCCCGATGGAAGTTCAAGGAGATGATACAGTTCCGCGACAGCTACGCGAAGCGGTTCGGATGGAACCTGATCGTGGAGTCCAACGAGGAGGCCTTCCGCGCGGGCGTAGGTCCCTTCACGCACGGCAGCAAGGTGCATACCGACCTGATGAAGACGCAGGCGCTGCTGCAAGCCTTGGATAAACACAAGTTCGACGCCGCCTTCGGAGGCGCCCGCCGCGACGAGGAGAAGAGCCGGGCGAAAGAACGCATCTTCTCGTTTCGCGACAAGTTCCACCAGTGGGACCCGAAGAACCAGCGCCCGGAGTTGTGGGACATCTACAACGCCCGTGTCCACAAGGGGGAGAGCATCCGCGTGTTCCCGCTATCGAACTGGACGGAGCTGGATGTCTGGCAATATATCCGCCTGGAGAAGATCCCCATCGTACCGTTGTATTTCGCCAAGGAGCGCCCCTGCGTGGAGATCGACGGCAACCTGATCATGGCGGACGACGACCGCTTGCCGGAGCAGTATCGCGACCGGATCGAGATGCGTAGGGTCCGCTTCCGCACGTTGGGTTGCTGGCCGCTGACCGGCGCCGTGGAGAGCGGGGCGGACACGATCGAGAAGATCGTGGAGGAGATGATGACCACTACCAAGAGCGAGCGCACGACCCGCGTGATCGATTTCGACCAAGACGCGAGCATGGAGCAGAAGAAACGGGAAGGCTATTTTTGAATGGACAATTGACAATGGACAATTCAAGAGATGCTGATAGTATGTAGAACGAATAAAATAATAATAATGGATAACAAGGAACAAGATAATCAATTGACAATTGATGAGTTTCTTCGCCGGGATGAGCAGAAGGACCTGCTCCGGTTTTTGACCGCGGGGTCGGTGGATGATGGGAAGTCGACGCTGATCGGGCGGTTGTTGTATGACAGCAAGAAGATATATGAGGACCAGTTGGACGCCCTCGAGCGTGACAGCAAGCGCATGGGGAATGCCGGCGACCATATCGACTACGCCCTGCTGCTGGACGGGCTGAAGGCCGAGCGCGAGCAGGGGATCACCATCGATGTGGCCTACCGCTATTTCAGCACGAACAACCGCAAGTTCATCATCGCCGACACGCCGGGGCATGAGCAGTACACCCGCAACATGATCACCGGCGGATCGACGGCGAATCTGGCGATCATCCTGGTGGATGCCCGTACGGGGGTGATCACGCAGACGCGCCGCCACACCTATTTGGTGTCGCTCTTGGGCATCAAGCATGTGGTGCTGGCGGTCAACAAGATGGACCTGGTGGATTTCGACAAGGAGAGGTTCGACAAGATCGTCGCCGACTATAAGGCGTTTGTTGCCCCGTTGGAGATCCCCGATATCACCTGCATCCCGCTCTCCGCCTTGGATGGCGACAATGTGGTGGAGAAGAGCGGCCGTACCCCCTGGTACGAAGGGCTGTCGCTGCTGGAGCTCCTCGAGACGGTGCCGATCGACCGGGACCGCAACTTCGAGGATTTCCGCTACCCGGTGCAGTATGTCCTGCGCCCGAACCAGGACTTCCGCGGCTTCTGCGGCAAGGTGGCGAGCGGCATCGTGCGCAAGGGAGACAGGGTGATGGCGTTGCCCTCCGGGAAGCAGTCCAAAGTGAAGAGCATCGTGACATACGATGGAGAGATAGAGGAGGCTTTCCCTCCCCAATGTGTCACGATCACCCTGGAGGACGAGATCGACCTCTCCCGTGGGGAGATGCTGGTCCACCCGGATAACCTGCCGATCCGCGACCGCCGTTTCGAAGCCATGCTGGTGTGGATGGACGAGGAGCCGATGGACATGAGCAAGCAGTTTTACATCAAGCAGACCTCGCACACGACCCGCGCCCGTGTGGACCGTATCCGCTATAAGGTGAACGTGAACACGATGGAACATCTTTCCATTGACAATGGACGATTGACGGCGGACACGCTGCCGATGAGGCTGAACGAGATCGGCCGCGTGGCCTTTACGACCGCCCATGAGCTCTTCTTCGACCCCTACCGGAGGAACAAGCGGACCGGTTCGTTCATCCTGATCGACCCGATCACGAACAACACCTCCGCCGTGGGCATGATCGTGGAGCAATTGACAATTGACAATGGACAATGGACAATGGAAGAGGGGGCCGGTAATTGTCAATTGTCCATTGTCAATTGTCAATTAGACCTCCCCGCTTTGGGTATCGGGACGGAGCATTATGAGGCGATAGAGAAAGCCTGCGAAGCCCTCGAGAGACAGGGGGTCAAAGTTGAACTGAAGCGATAAAACTGAAAAGATAAAATAGAACCCGGACAACAGCAATGGCTCTTTTAAAATTGTCCATTGTCCATTGTCCATTGTCAATTGAATACGATATGGGATTACTGGAATTTGACAAACTGCCGATCAACACCCTGGTGGGCGCGGATTGGGATACCTTCAGGAAGGTGACGGCCCGGCAGCGGATCGACAAGGGCTTCAAGGGCAAGTATCGCCTCACGACCGGCGTCTGCCGCCTGTTGAGCGCCTTGAAGCCGATCGAGGACCGGCGGTTCAAGAAACTGGCCGACAAGCCGCTGGAGATGGACCCCTTGTTCATCTTGGGCCATTGGCGCAGCGGAACAACCTTCGTGCATAACATCTTCGCCTGCGACAAGCATTTCGGTTATACCACGACTTACCAGACGGTATTTCCGCACCTGATGCTCTGGGGCCAGCCTTTCTTCAAGAAGAACATGGCTTTCTTGATGCCGGACAAGCGTCCGACCGATAACATGGAGTTGAAGGTGGATCTTCCGCAAGAGGAGGAGTTCGCCTTGTCGAACATGATGCCTTATACCTATTACAATTTCTGGTTCTTCCCAAGACGCTGGATGGAATATTGCGATCGTTACCTGTTGTTCAACGGCATCACGGAGCCGGAGCGGGAGGTATTCAAGGCGACCTTCCTCAAGCTGGTCAAGGTCTCCCTCTGGAACACGGGCGGTACGCAGTACCTGAGCAAGAACCCGCCCCATACGGGGCGCGTGAAGACGTTGCTGGAGATGTTCCCCGACGCCAAGTTCATCTACTTGAAGCGAAACCCCTACACGGTGTTCGAGAGTACCCGCAGTTTTTTCACGAATACGATCCAGCCGTTGCGTCTGCAGGAGATTACGAACGAGCAGATCGAGGCGAACCTCATCGAGGTCTACCGCCGCCTGTACGACAAGTACGAGGAGGAGAAGCACCTGATACCCGAAGGGAACCTGGTGGAGGTGAAGTTCGAGGATTTCGAGCAGGACGCCTTCGCCATGACCGAGGATATCTACAAGCGGTTGGACCTCCCCGGCTTCGCGGCGGCCAAGGCGGATATCGAGCGCTACCTGGGCAAGAAGAAGGGCTACAGGAAGAACCAATACAAGTACGACGACCGCACGGTGCGCCTCGTGGAGGAGAATTGGGGCATGGCGCTCAGGGAGTGGGGATACTCCTTATAATTGACAATGGACAATTGACAATTGGGAGAGCGGTAAATGGAAAGTTGGAACGCGTGAATGGAAAACTGGAAATGGAGATGGAAATGAAATGGAAATTGAGGTGTTTGGGCCTTTTGATAATTGTCAATTGTCAATTGTCCATTGTCCATTGCCAACGGCACCCTGTGCCGTTCGGCGACATGGACCACTGGGTGGTGCGCGAGATTCATGAGTCGGGTATCATCGGGGGGAACACGAAGTTGCTGTACGAGCTGGGCCCCTCGGATACGATTGTCGGTAATACGGCCTTCCGGAACAGGGGCGGGTCTCCGTGGGCTACCTCCAACGTGATGGCGAAAGTGGCGGGCGTGGTGAAGACCAACACCTCCGTCTTTCCGGAGCGGCGAGGCGACGGCTGGTGCGCCCGCATGGAGACGCGGATGGAGGGGATGAAGGTGTTGGGCCTGGTCGACATCGAGGTGATCGCCGCCGGTTCCATCTTCTTGGGCGAGGTACACGAGCCGATCCGGGGGACCAGGAACCCCCAGGCGATGTTGCGGTCGGGCGTGCCTTTCACCCAAAAGCCGAAAGCGCTGCGGTTCGATTACAAGGTGAAGGCCGCTCCCGAGAAGCACCGCGTGCGCAGTACGGGTTTCAGCCGCAAGAGCACGGTGGCCGGGCAGGACTCCTTGGCGGTGATCCTGTTGCTGCAGAAACGCTGGGAAGACGCGGCGGGGAATGTCTATTCCAAGCGGGTCGGCACGATGGTGCGACGCTATACGGAATCCACCCCCGGCTGGGTAAACGGCGCCACCTGCCCGATCCTTTACGGCGACATAACCTCCAGCCCCGAGTACAGGCCCTACATGCGCATACAGGTAGAGGAACGTTATACGTCGAACAGCAAGGGGAAAAGCGTCCCGATCCAAGAGGTAGGCTGGGCGGAGCCGGGCGAGACACCCACGCACATGGTGTTGCAGTTCACCTCCAGCCACGGCGGCGCCTATGTCGGCTCGCCGGGCAACACGCTGTGGATCGATAACGTGGAGCTGGTCTATTAAAAACCCTCCCGAGGCCTCGGGAGGGTTCGCGACACCTGTCGGCAAGATTTCCGAGGCCTTTTGGCGTCTTGCCGGTCAATTATCAATTTTTTCAAAGCTTATGGAAGTAGAAAACAGAATCAAAACATTGCGCGAGGCGCTGGAACAACACAATTACAATTACTACGTGCTCTCGGCGCCGACGATATCAGACTTCGAGTTCGACCGGATGATGAGGGAGCTGCAGGAGCTGGAGGCGGCGCACCCCGAGCTGGCCGACCCGGATTCGCCGACCCGGCGGGTGGGGAGCGACCTCTCGAGAGCGTTCGAGCAAGTCGTCCACAAATATCCGATGCTCTCGCTGGGCAATACCTACTCGGAGGAGGAGGTGAGGGATTTTTACACGCGCGTCGCCCGCGACCTGAACGAGCCGTTCGAGATCGTCGCCGAGCTGAAGTACGACGGTACCTCCATCTCGCTCACCTACGAGGGGGGACGCCTCATCCGTGCCGTGACCCGCGGCGACGGGACCCGCGGCGACGATGTGACGGCCAACGTGAAGACCATCCGCTCGGTCCCGTTACGGCTCTGGGGCTCAGGTTTCCCCGCGGCCTTCGAGGTGAGGGGGGAGATCCTGCTCCCCTGGGCGGAGTTCGACCGCCTGAACCGGGAGCGGGAGGAGCAGGAGGAGCCGCTCTTCGCCAACCCGCGCAACGCCGCCTCGGGCACGCTCAAGCAGCAGAGCCCGGCGGTGGTGGCGGCGCGCAAGCTGGATGCCTACTTCTACTACCTGTTGGGGGAGGAGCTGCCGGCGGAGACTCACTACGACAACTTGGAGGCGGCCCGTGCGTGGGGGTTCAAGATCCCCGGCGTGATCCGCCTGTGCCGCAGCTTGGAGGAGATTTATGACTATATCGCCTATTGGGATGTGGAACGCAAGAACCTGCCGGTGGCGACGGACGGGATCGTCTTGAAGGTGAACTCGCTGCGCCAGCAGCGCCACTTGGGGTTCACGGCGAAGAGCCCGCGCTGGGCGATCGCCTACAAGTTTCAGGCGGAGCGGGCCGCGACGCGGCTCAACTCGGTCTCCTTCCAGGTGGGACGGACGGGGGCGGTCACGCCGGTGGCCAACCTGGAGCCGGTCTTGCTGGCGGGGACGACCGTCAAGCGGGCGTCGCTCCACAATGCCGATATCATCGAAGGGCTCGACCTGCACCTGGGCGACCGGGTGTACGTGGAGAAGGGCGGCGAGATCATCCCGAAGATCGTCGGGGTCGACATCGAGGCGCGTGGCTTGCTAGCGGGCGACAAGGTGCGTTTCGTCCGCTCCTGCCCCGAGTGCGGTACGCCGCTGGTACGCCTCGAGGGGGAGGCGGCGCACTACTGCCCGAACGAGTCGGGCTGTCCGCCCCAGATCAAGGGGCGCATCGTGCATTTCGTGACCCGCAAGGCGATGAACATCAATATCGGCCCGGAGACGGTGGAGGATCTGTACGACGCCGGCTACGTGAAAGACGCGGCAGACCTATATACATTGACGGTGGCGGATCTGTCGCGCCTGGAGCGCTGGGCGGAGAAGAGCGCCCGCAACCTGATGGCGAGCCTGGAGGAATCCCGGCAAGTCCCCTTCGAGCGGGTGCTCTACGCCCTGGGGATCCGTTTCGTGGGCGAGACGGTCGCGAAGCGGCTGGCTGCGGCCTTCCACTCGATCGAGGCGCTGGCGCAGGCCTCCCCCGCGGATTTGGTAGCCGTGGACGAGATCGGCGAGCGGATCGCCCAAAGCGTGTCGCGCTACTTCTCGGACGAGAAGAACCGTACGTTGGTAAGCCGGTTAAAGGAACAAGGCCTGCGGATGGCGGTCTCCGAGGAGCGGCTGGCAGACCGCTCCGAGCGGTTGAAAGGATTGACGATCGTGATCAGCGGGACCTTCGCCCGCCACTCGCGCGATGAGTACAAGGCGATGATCGAGCGGCACGGCGGGAAGAACAGCGGCTCCGTCTCCGGGAAGACCGACTATATCCTGGCCGGCGAGAACATGGGGCCGGCCAAGCTGGAGAAGGCGGCGAGGCTGGGTGTGAGGATCATCCATGAGGAGGAATTTTTAAACCTAATAGCGGAATGAGGCTGACGGATTATTTCATCAAGAAGCGGGTGTGCGCCCTGGCGGCCTTGGCGGCCGGACGCCGGCATGCCTCCCGCCCGCTGGACGACGCCCGCCGCGTCCTGGTCCTTTACGAGGCGGCCGACGCCGCGCGGGTCGAGCCCTGCTTGGCCCGCCTGCGCGAGGGGGGCCAGGCGGTCGAGACGTGTGTCTACGTGACCGGCGGCCCGGAGCCCGACTCCTCCTGCCTCGCGGTCCATGCCAAGCGAGACGTGAGCCTCTGGCAGTTCCCTTCCGACGCCCTCCTGGAGCGCTTCAAGGCGGTCGAGGCGGATATCCTGATCGACCTGACGCGCCCCGGCTGCTACCCGATGCTATACCTCATGCTACAGCATCCCTGCGGGTTCAAGGTAGGGGCGAAGCAGGAGGGCATCGACCTGTACGATCTGTCCATATCGCTAACAGTGCGTGAAGATATCGGACGTTTGTTTGAACATATATTATTTTATTTGCGGGCGATACGTTCAAAATGATATAAATTCCTTATTTTTGCGCCACTATCGGCAATTGGCACCAAGCAGTTGTCAATTGTCCATTACCAATTGTCAATTAATAACATGGCAGACATAAACTTAAAAGGAATGGGCGTAGCGTTGATCACGCCATTCAAGGAAGACGAGAGCGTAGACTACGAGGCGTTGGGCAAGCTGGTGGATTACCAGGTGCAGAACGGTACCGATTACCTGGTCGTGCTGGGAACCACGGCGGAAACCCCTACGCTTACGGAAGAGGAGAAGAGAAACATCGTGAACTTGGTGGTGACTCGCGTACGCGGCCGCGTCCCGATCGTATTAGGCGTGGGAGGCAACTGTACGCGGTCTGTTGTCGAGAAGCTGAGGAGCGATCCTTTCGAGGGGATCGATGCGATCCTCTCGGTCGTACCCTACTACAATAAACCTTCCCAAGAGGGGATTTTCCAACATTACAAGGCGATCGCCAACGCGACCCACTTGCCGATCGTGCTCTACAACGTGCCGGGGCGCACCGGCGTGAACATGACGGCCGAGACGACGCTGCGCGTCGCCCGCGCGTTCAAGAACGTGGTCGCCGTGAAAGAGGCTTCCGGCAATATCACCCAGATGGATGATATCATCAAGCACAAGCCGGCGAGCTTCAGCGTGATCTCGGGCGACGACGGGATTACCTTCCCGCTGATCACCTTGGGGGCGGTCGGCGTGATCTCCGTCATCGGCAACGCCTTCCCGCGCGAGTTCAGCCGTATGGTGCGCCTGGCCTTGGCGGGCGATTACGATAGCGCCCGTACCATCCACCATAGCTTCACGGAGCTGTTCAGCCTGTTGTTTGTCGACGGCAACCCGGCGGGGGTGAAGAGCATGCTGAACATGATGGGCTTTATCGAGAACAAGCTCCGCCTGCCCCTGGTCCCTACGCGTATCGTCACGTATGAGAAGATCCGTGAGGTCCTGCGGCAGTTGAGCATCAAGTGCTGATCCGCTTATTAAGGCCGGTCTGCCTCAGGATGGATTATCGAGCGGGTGATCGTAGGGGTGGAGTACGACGAACCGGGCTCCATGCCTATAGGCCGGGTCCAATCGGATGGAGCCACCTAAGTGCTCGATAATCGTCTGGCTGATGGATAATCCCAAACCCGTGCCCTGCGCGTACTCATCGATCTTCTCGAAACGCTCGAATATGACTTTCTGCTTATCCTCCGGTATCCCGCATCCGGTGTCGGTCACGGAGATGCGTACATACCGCTTGTCCTCATCCGTTTGATAAGATAGGTTGATCTCTCCCTCTTTCGTGAATTTGCAGGAGTTGGTCAACAGGTTTATCAATAATTGCTGGAGACGTATCGAATCGGTCTGGATATGCAAGGGATCCTCAGCCGGCGTATAGGTCAATCGAACACCCGGGAGGACCCGGTGCTCCACGCTCGCCAGGGCGTTCCGGCAACAATCCGATAAGTCGCACTTCGCTATAGTGAACTTCATATTCCCGGATTCCAGGCGAGAAAGGTCAAGAATGTCATTTATCAGATTCAGCAATAAGTAAGAGTTGTTGTTGATGATCGAGAAGAACTCTCTCTTTTCGCCGGCCGAGATAGATTCATCGGATATTAATTCCGAGAAGCCGACGATCGCGTTCAGCGGCGTACGGATCTCATGGCTGATATTGGCGATAAACGTGCTTTTCATCCGGTTGGCGTGTTCCGCCATCTCTTTGGCTGTACGAAGTTGACGCTCGGACTCTAATAAAGTATCCTTGTCCTTCATGAGTTCCTGTTGGTAATGGCGCGCGGAGCGATAGAACTTGTGTACGATGTATAGCATCACCAAGAGAACGATCGATATTACGAGTAGAATAATCACTAACAACTTTTGGGCATGCAGTTGTTGCTCGCGTAGCTGTAGCTCGTACGCCTGCATCTCCTGATTGTTTAGGTCATGCAATGTCCGGAGCTGATTGATCTGCCGGTTAAAGGCCTCGTCATGCAGCATCTGGGCATGTTCCACGACTTTTCTGCCAAACGCGAGCGCTTCCTTATAACGTCCCAACGCTTCGAGTATATCGACTTTCAGCTCCGTGGTTCGTATATCTTCTTCCGTTAGTTTGTTCGTGTCTATGATGTTCAGCGCCTTTTCATACTTACCTGTCAGATAGTAATACTTGGCGAAAACGAAGTTGTAGCAGAATTTCGTATAATCATCTCCGGCCTCTAGGATCGGTGTCGCTTTCGACAAGGCCTCCAATGCCTCCTTGGGCTTGTCTTTAAGGACATACATATCCGCGTAGAAAATATACATCAGCGCACGGCAACGATCCACGGGGAACGCGGTCCCTTGTTCTTTATTCTCCCTTTCCCTGTCTCGGATCATTTCATCGTAGCGAGCTAATAATTCCTTGGCTTCGGTGAAATGGTTGGTTCGCAGATAAGACTCGATGAGATTTCCCATGTATTGCATCTCGAATTTCGGGTTGTCGCCCCGTTTCTGTAATAAGCCGAGACCCTCCCGGTACGCTACGATCGCGTCGCTGTCCCGATGGATCTCTTGATAGATTAAGCCCAGGTTCTCGTTGCAGCAAATCAATCCATATTCATTTTTTGTATCACGGGCATAGTTGTATAGGCTGATCGCCCCGTTCATCGCCAACTCATAATTGCCGTCCCATAGATCCATCTGGCAGATGAATCCTCGCGCGTCGAATAACGCGTCCGGAATCTCATCCACGTCCGCGGCCAACGAATCTATCTTATTCGACCAATAAATCAGGCTATCCCTGTTTTGTATATTGTAATAATGGCGGGATAAGTTGGCCCATGCGTAATACAAAGAGGCGTGATCTTCCGAGGTGGAGCTTGCCACCTCCGCCATTTTGTTCAGGTAAACAATCTCCTTGGGCGTCTGCCTGTACATTGTCGCTAAACTTTTATATAACTCGATCTGTTCATCTACGGTTGGCGAGGACTCTAATAGGGATAAAAGACTATCTTCCCTTTGTTGGGTAGTATAGGTGTTTCCCGCTAAAGGAAACAGGGGGATCATTAAATAGACCGATAATACGAAATAGATGTTTCTCATGACATTGTATGGCGTTTAATACAAAGATACATTTTTAATAGTAAACGTCAAGCGTATGTTATGGAATTTTCGGGATTTTATAGTTTCTTTTTCAGGGTAAAGAAAAAGGTAACCCCTTTTCCCGGACTGCTCTTCGCGGATATTTGTCCTTTATGGAAATTGACCCCGTTCTTGACGATGGATAATCCCAATCCGGTTCCTCCGATCTTACGACTGCGTCCCTTGTCCACCCGGTAGAAGCGTTCGAATATGCGATTGATGTGTTCTTCCGGGATACCCACTCCATTATCAGAGAAGCTGAAGTAATAATATTTAGGATCTTCTTTATAGCAGTTGATGGTAATCTTTATGTTTTCTCCGGCGTAAGCGATCGCGTTGTCATATAGATTCCGGAATATGGAATAGAGTAGGGAGTTATTCCCCGACACGGTCGGATCCCCCGGGAGGGTGATTTCCGATGTGATGTGTTTTTCTTCCATCTCTTTGGAGCATTCTTTTTGTATCTCGGCGATAAGCTTCGTGATATTTACTTCCATGAGGTCGAACATCTCGGATGCCTCGTCGAGCCTGTTTAATACGGAGATGTCTCGTAACAATCCTGTGAGGCGGGTACTTTGGGAGTAACAGCGCTCCAAGAAAAATTGACGTTTGTCCGGGCTCAAGTCCGGGTTGGACAGGATTGTCTCCAAGTACCCTTGAATGCTGCTGACCGGTGTTTTCAGCTCGTGAGAGACGTTTTGCGTAAGCTGTCGTTTCATCCGGCTCTCCTCTTCTTGACGGGATATATCGTTAATAGAGATCTCATAACTGTTATCGAGGAATAAAATACATTCGATCAAAAATATCTTACCGTTCTTGTCAATAGTCACGGACTCTCTTAATACTTTCTTTTTCCGGTTCAGATTCCGGATATTCTTGGTTAAGAAGGTCCGGATAGGTTCTAGCTCGGCTATATCGGTAACGTCTTCCGCTTGGTGGATCTGGGTGTCGGATATGACATTTATGAATTGAATGAATAGGATGTTAGAGAGAATTTCCCGCCCTTCGCTTGTAAACACGGCGAAGCCTTCCTTGGAATATTGGAAATGTTTGATGAGTTTTTCCCGTTCCATGGATAACTCGTTTTTCGCTTTTTGTTGTCGATGGTATAAAGTTACGATGTTCTGTGAGATATCACCTAGCTCATCATTCGGGAAGACATAATCGACCGCGGGCATTTGATCTTTCTCTACGTTTAAGGCGAAATCCCTCAGTTTGGCTATTGTCCTGCCTATGCTGAAAGTAAAACGGGAAAGCACGAAGAAGAAAATCACGGTCATCAATGCCATGAAATAAATGAAGTCCTTGTTTACCGTCAATATCCCTCTCACATAGGGATCATAGAGCAGGGCTGAGCGGTAAATATAACCTCCGATATTCGATGCCGAATAGAAATACCTTTTTCCCGTGGATTCCGAGGAACGGATAGCGAATCCTTCATTGTACAACCGGGCTTTGTGAACCTCGCTCCGGTCGTTATGATTATTAAACTCGTCCGTCCCGCTATTGTCAAACAATACGTCGCCGGACGGATCGATAATGGTTACCCGTAAGTCCCTTTGAGGGATGTCGTCCATGAAACTTATTACGGTCTGGTTGATGTCCGTGTTTTGTTGGCATCTACGGAATAATTGGTAATTATAGTTACTCAACACATTGTTCAACTTTTCTTGCGCGCACTCCCTTTCCCGCTGATACTGGAACAGCAGGAAACAGACCGTAAAGCCCAGGAACATAAAAAAAACCGACCAGAAAAGCCGTTGGCTAAACGGTATCCGGTGCCTTTTCTCACCATCTATCTTTACCATGATTCAGCGACAATGTTAACATTCAAAACAATAACCGAAACCCAAACGAGTTACGATGTTCTTTCCATAAGGACCTATTTTCTTACGTAACCGGGTGATGTTGACATCGATTGTACGGTCCAGGACATATACCTCGTCTTTCCAGATGCGAGATAGTATTTCCTCTCTGGAGAAGACGTTCCCTTTATTCTCCAACAGAAGTTTTAGTATCTCAAACTCTTTTTTGGTCAAAGAGACTTCCACCCCGTCTACCGTAGCCTTGATGCGTTTCGTGTCCAGGGCTAATGTCTCATACTCGAGTCTCTCGATCTCTTTTTCCCTCGATGGCTCGGAAGTTCTTCTTAGCACGGCCTTGACACGCGCCGTTACTTGGCGGATGGAGAAAGGCTTGGAGATATAGTCATCCGCCCCGAGATTGAATCCCGTGAGCAGATCGTTCTCCGTATCCTTGGCCGTGAGGAAGATGATAGGGATATTGGCCGTCTTCTCATCTTGTCGCAGGATACGTGCCATCTTGAAACCGGAGATTTCTCCCATCATTACATCCAACAATAATAAATTGTAAGCGGTCAGATCCTTTTTCAAGGCCTCTTCCGCGCTATAGGCGGTATCCACTTCATAACCTTCTATCTCTAAGTTGAACTTAAGGATCTCACACAAATCCTCTTCATCATCCACTACAAGAATACGAGTTGTTACCATAAGCTGTTCTGTCTTTAAAAGAGGGCCTTACGGCTCTCCACGTACAAATATAATTTATTTTTGACAAAGAACGGATATTCTTATTTCGGAGAAATGAAATATATGTTACATTGGCATTAAGATCGCTCGGTCATGGAGCGTGCGGATTCCCGGCTTCTTGTAGTCCGGAAAATATTTTACATGGCAAATCCTCCAACACGTAAAATAATTATGTACCTTTGCCGCATGACAAAGACATTTAAATCGGATTTGGTTTTGTAAACAATCTGTGCTTTTGGCGCGGATTGTCCATTCGTTTGCTCTCGGATAGCTCTTTTCGGGAGTGCTTTTCTGTTGTTAAAATTTAGTTTAATCCGCGTACGATGAAAGCATTGTAAGGCTTTCCGTGTACGCGAAATAGCGTAAGAAAATGAATACTGAAAATAAAACAATTCACGATTTCGAACTTAATTTAATTTGTGACTTTTTCTCCAGTATGGAACGGCAAGGACCCGGAAGCCCTGAAGCGACATTAAAAGCGCTGAGTTTTATAGATAACCTCACCGATAAATCCTTGATAGCCGACATCGGTTGCGGGACGGGTGGCCAAACCATGGTATTGGCTCAACATGTACGGGGGCAGGTTACCGGGTTGGATCTTTTTCCTGGCTTTATCAATATCTTCAATCGTAACGTGAGGAAGTTAGGCTTGCAAGATAGGGTAGAAGGTATTGTCGGCTCAATGGATAATCTTCCTTTTCAAGAAGAGGAATTGGATTTGATCTGGTCGGAAGGGGCCATTTACAACATCGGCTTTGAGCGGGGGCTGAACGAGTGGCGTAAGTACTTGAAGACCGGAGGATATATCGCTGTTTCCGAAAGCTCGTGGTTTACCGACGAGCGTCCTAAGGAAATCAATGACTTCTGGATGGACGCGTATCCTGAGATAGATACGATTCCCAATCAAGTAGCCAAGATACACAAAGCGGGTTATCTTCCGGTCGCTACATTTATATTACCGGAAAATTGCTGGACAGAACATTACCTGGCCTTGAAGATCGAAGCCCAAAAGATTTTTCTTGATAAATATGCGGGAAATCAAATCGCCGAGGAATTCAGTGCGCTTCAATCCGTCGAGGATGAGCTGTATCACAAGTATAAGGCTTTCTATGGCTATGTGTTTTTCATCGCAAAAAAGATAAGTCCTTTTCCAAACCCGCAGACGAGGTGAAAAAGTATAAGATGAATTTCTAGTCTTTAATAAGGTAGCGCGGGTGTCTTCCAGGTAAAGAATGCCCGCGCTTTCCATTTTCAAGAGAGCGCCGCGATACCTGCCTCTCCCGTTTTTTGTCATTGAGACCCGACCGGAAAACCATTGAGATACGGCGCCAAGTCAATGGAACGCGAGACGGATTCCAGTGACTTAGCCTCCCTATTCCAGGCGGATATTCCCCGGTTCTCACGGCGCTTTCTTATTTTACATGGATTCCTTTCCTGTTTCTCATGTTTCCATCACGGCGTGCGTGTGTCTACTTGATAATCATTTTTGGTAAGACTTTAACCATCTGTCGGTGAGTCGGGGGGATCTCTCTAATCAAGCTCGACAACGGTGATACCGGCGCCTCCGAACTGCACATGCTCGTCTTGAAAACGGCGGACACCGGGAACCGTGCGCAGATAATCCCGGATTAGCTGACGTAAGATACCTGTACCGGTTCCATGCAAGATGCGAACCTTACTTGCCCCGACTTGAATGGCATCGTCGATGAAATAGGTCACGCTTTGCAATGCCTCATCACCCCTCATTCCCCTCACATCGATTTCTTGCTTGAAGTTTATCTTCTTCTCATGCATATTTTCAGTGGTCTGGGAGCTGACAAACGTGCTTTTCTGGATTTCCCGTTTGATCTGACCTTTGCTAACCTTCTCCAACTGCTCCAGTTTAACCGTGCTTTTGATCATCCCGAATGCCACTACGGCCTGCTTCCCTTGTAGTTCCATAACGGTTCCGGCGGCAACCTGCCCTTTCAGGCGTACATTGTCGCCAGCCGCTATCACCTCTTTATCGAATATTGGTTGGGCCGTCACTTTTTGTTTCTGTTTCTTCCGTTCGTTTCGTTCCTTGAGCTTGGCCATCTTGCGTGCGATCTTATCGTCCTCTTCTTCGGTCTCCATGACGGAGTTCTTGAAGTCTTCCAGAGCTTTGCGAGCCAGTTTGGTCTGCTCTTTTTCCGCTTGGGCTTCCTTGATCTCACGGACGGTATTCTCGATCTTGGCGTTGGCCTCCGCCAGAATACGTTGCGCCTCGGTCTTTGCCTCTCGGATGATCTCTTTCCGTTGCTTGTTTACGGCTTCCAGATCTTGTTCGTAACGGGAGGTGACCTCTTCCAGTTTTTTCTCCTGCTGACGGATATTCTGCCGTTTGCTTTCCCAATACCGTTTGTCACGCACGATATCTTGCAGGTATTTGTCCATATTGATGTAATCCGCTCCGACGTTCGCGGAAGCGTCGGCTATCACCTCCTCGGGCAGACCGATCTTGCGTGCGATCTCTACGGCGAACGAGCTACCCGGGTTTCCGATAGATAGCTTGAACAGGGGCTGCATCAAATGGCGGTCGTACAACATGGCACCGTTTACGATGCCCTCCGTATCCTCGGCGAAATGCTTCAAGTTCTGGTAGTGGGTCGTGATTACGCCAAAGCTATGGTTCCGGTTGAAGCGATCCAATAAAGCCTCGGCGATGGCGCCGCCAATCTGGGGTTCCGTACCGCTACCGAACTCATCGATTAGGATAATGCTCCGCTCGTTGCAATTCTTCACGAAATATTTCATGTTGGTAAGGTGAGAACTGTAGGTGCTCAAATCGTTCTCGATGCTTTGCTCGTCACCGATATCGATGAATATATGCTCGAAGATCCCGGTTCTTGACCGCTCATGCAGAGGGATCAATAAACCACATTGCAACATGTATTGAAGTAATCCGACCGTTTTCAGGCAAACGGATTTACCACCGGCGTTCGGACCGGATATGATCAAGATCCGTTTTCCCTCGGTCAGCTCGATATCGAGGGGGACTACCTGCTTGCCCTGTTTCTGTAAAGACAGGAATAAGAGCGGGTGCACGGCACGTGCCCAATCCACTTGTCGTTTATCCTCCACGATCGGCTTGATCGCCTTGACTTGCTCCGCGAATAACGCTTTCGCGCGAATGAAGTCAATGTCGGCAAGAAATTCGTATGATCGCAGGATATCCGGGGCTAAAGGCCGGATCACGTTCGTAAATTCTGTCAATATTCTAATGATTTCTCGGCGTTCTTCCCCCTCCAGTTCCCGGATGCGGTTATTTGCTTCCACGACAACCTCCGGCTCTATAAAGACCGTCTTGCCACTGGCGGACTCATCATGTACGATACCTTTTATCTTTCGTTTGAAGGCCGGGGCTACCGGGATCATCAAACGGCCGTCGCGCAGGGTCGGTGTCACGTCCTTGTCGACAACCCCGTCCGATTGCGCCGCACGGAGGATGGATTGCAGGCTACGGGAAATACCGCTCACCGTGATCGTTATCTCCCTGCGGATTTGCGATAGGGTGGAGGAAGCACCGTCTTTGACCTTGCCGAATTTATCGAGGATGCTATCGATCTTTCCAATCAATTGGGGGAAGACAAAGACATTCCCCGCCAATTCTGTCAAGGCTGGATATTTGGTTTCCGGATCGTCCGTAGGCTTGAAGAAGCGTACAATGTCATTGATCGTTTGCAGGGAACGTTTAAGGTCGAACAACTCCCTTTCATCCAGCCAAGTACCTTCCGGCCGAATCCGTTTTAAGGAATAACGCACGTCGAAGAAATAATTGGCGGGGAATTCCGTGTCTCCATGTAGGATACGGATAAACTCGTCGGTTTGTTCCAATCGCTTGGATACGACTTCGAACTCATCGGAGAATCCCATCTCCGCTACCCGCTCTTCTCCGAGCGGACTTAAACATTTTTCTGTGATTAAGTGACGGATCTTATCAAATCCCGTCTTTTGCTCAAAATTTTGTGGATATATCACGTGTTTGTAAAATCTTTATTTGATCTCTACCGTCACTTCAGCGCGAATGGTAGGGCGGATAATTACTTCTAATTTTGTCTTGCCACGCTTTACATTAAATGTACAGGCGTTGTTGCCGGATGGATTAATATAAGGGGCGAAATAGTATAAATAAGAGAACGCCGGCAAGTAATCGGAGCTTTGAGACGCATCCGCGATTTGGGGATATTTGAATACGTCCCAGAACATGCAGTACTTGAAACCGTTCGCGTCCGTAAACATCGTCTTCGGATCACGATATGGCATCGTGCTCGTGATGAAGCGTTTGTAGGCGGACGAGAACTCCTCTGCCGAATGATCCATCTTATGACGGCCGATCTTTTCTATAATGTCACGAGGGCGGATGCCTGCCGCGTAAGCGGGAGAGTTCCGATCTACGTCAACCACCTGATCCAATTTATCGATATCGTAACTGATACCCGTATAATTATAGGTCTTCTTGCTCACCTTGAACGGTACGTTACGTCCGTATTTCGTGTATGGGTATTGCATACACATCAACGGGACATGCACCCGGGCGTATTCGTCCAAACGATAAGAGTCTTCCAGCAACTCGTTCGCCTCACATTCCCAGAGCACACGTCCGGGGATATCTTTTTGATCGATGATACGGATACCGAATTGCAGCAGATATTCGGCTTCCGCTTCGGCGGCGGCGTAATTCAAGAACGGGAACTTCTCCATCTTGCTGTGCGAGAAGTTGTACCGGTAAGTCGGTTCCTTTTTTATTAACACCTTATTCGCTCCCAGATAGTTCGGGTTCTTGTCGAAAAAGTAGAAAGTCTGTATCAATAGATCCGGCCTCGCGATATCAACTGTAAGTCCTTTTTTGGTCAACTCGTTCTCGATGCATTCGTTGATGACCGTTTCCAATTTACGGTTATTCTCATCGATGGTCGAGAAGGCGAATGTCTTGAAGCCGCTGAAATCTACGCTGTCGGATGTGACGGTAGTCTTGAACGGGCATACGAATTCTTGCTCATGGGTAGTCTCCAGGCTGTACATCGAGTAGGCGGACGCCAGCTGGTCTTCCGTGATGGCGTTACTTTTCTTGCAATCCTTCTTTACCAATACTTGTTTAGAAGGAGAGGAAAGGTTGCTGATGGTCAATAGGACATCGTTTCTTCCGGAGGGATTCAGCAGTTGAGGGATCTCATCGACAGAGATCTCTGTCACAGGAACCCCGTTGATCTCCTCGATCACGTCATATTTCTTAATACCTGCTTGCTCGGCGGATGAATAAGGGATGACACTTTTAATGACAGGCTTGTTATTTCCCCAGTTCTTGCTCTGGCTGATATCGTATGTGAAGCCTAGTCGGCAGATGGATGCATTCCTGTTTTGGGCGGAAGCCGTACAGACCACTAATACGAATAGCAACGTTGGCAAAATCACACTTTTCATCATATTCTGGAATTTTATTTACGCTAAAAAACTGTTTCGTTTAAAACATAGGCAAAGGTAAAGATATTTTTGATGCGATGGAATAGTTGGCAATATATTTGCAGCTGTGCTAGTGTACGAACTTGATAGGGATGCTGTGTATATACCTTTTAATGGTGTTTATAGGGTATCGTATTTCGCTTACAATTAATTAGTAATGAAGAAAATCAGATAGATTATGAGCAAGATGAATCCGAACGAGAAAAAAGAAAACGCTTCCAAAAACGAGAACGTGAATAATGAAGAAGCGACAAATTTGCAGGAAGAACAGGCAAACGCGGCAGATGAAACTGTCGGTTCTGACAATGTGTCGGGCGAACTGGAAGCCCTGCGAAAGAAATATAATGAATTAAACGATTCCCACTTGCGCTTGATGGCGGAGTTTGACAATTACCGTAAACGTACGATGCGTGAGAAAGCCGATTTGATCAAGACTGGCAGCGAGGGTGCGTTAAAGAACCTTCTTCCCATTATCGATGATTTCGAGCGTGCCTTACAGAATGTCCGAACGGCCGAGGATGTAGAGGCCGTTAAAGAAGGTGTGGACTTGATTTTCGGTAAGTTCGCAGGCTATCTGTCTCAGCAGGGCGTGAAGCCGATCGAGGCCGTAGGCAAGCCGTTCAACACGGAGGAGTTTGAGGCCGTCGCTACGATCCCCGCCCCGGAATCGGATCTGAAGGGCAAGGTGTTGGACTGTGTACAAACCGGATATACCCTATTTGACAAGGTAATACGTCACGCTAAAGTAGTAGTGGGAGAATAATCGGAATATCGCAAATAACAAATACAAGGATGGCTAAAAGGGATTACTATGAAGTGCTGGGTGTTGAGAAGAATGCTTCAGCTGATGAGATAAAGAAAGCGTATCGCAAGAAGGCGATACAATTCCACCCGGATAAGAACCCGGGCGATAAGCAAGCGGAGGAGAACTTTAAGGAGGCGGCCGAGGCATACGACGTGTTGAGCGATCCGCAAAAGCGTCAGCGTTATGACCAATTCGGTCATGCGGGTGTCGGCGGGGCTTCACAAGGCGGCGGCTTCGGTGGCGGAATGTCCATGGAGGATATCTTCTCCCAGTTCGGCGATATCTTTGGTGGACATTTTGGTGGTTTCGGAGGCTTCAGTGGGTTCGGCGGTTCTCGCGGAGGACGCCGTGTGAACCGTGGATCGGATTTGCGTGTGAAGGTGAAGCTGAACCTGAAAGAGATCGCGAACGGCGTGGAAAAGAAGATCAAGGTAAAGAAGTATGTGCCTTGTTCGCATTGTCACGGTAGCGGGGCGGAAGGCTCGGATGGTGTGAAGACATGTGATACGTGTAAAGGTTGCGGTGTCGTTACCCGTATTGCCAACACGATCCTAGGACAGATGCAGACGCAGACGACTTGTCCTACTTGTGGTGGCGAGGGTAAGATCGTTGTCAAGAAATGTACGGAGTGTAACGGTGAGGGTGTCGTTCGTGACGATGAGATTATCACGATCAATATCCCGTCCGGTGTAGCCGAGGGCATGCAGCTCTCCATGAATGGTAAAGGCAACGCCGCACGACATGGTGGAATCAACGGCGACTTATTGATCCTTATCGAGGAGGAACCGCATCCGGAGTTGATTCGTGATGAGAACGATCTGTTATACAACCTGCTGCTGAGTGTCCCGCAAGCAGCCTTGGGAGCCACGGTAGAGGTCCCGACCATCGATGGAAAGGCGAAATTGAAGATCGAGCCGGGTACACAGCCGGGAAAGGTGCTTCGTTTGCGTAATAAAGGGCTTCCTTCCATCAATAGTTATGGTACGGGCGATTTATTGGTGAACGTGAGTGTATATATCCCCGAGACTTTGTCGTCTACGGAGAAAGAGACACTGAACGGATTGAAGAATTCACCGAACTTCCAGCCTGATAAGACGATGAAAGAGAAAATCTTCAGTAGGTTTAAGCACCTCTTTGACTAACGCACACGTCATAAAATGAATTTCCTATGAGAATATATACTCGCGGAGGAGATAAAGGAAAAACCAGCTTACATGGCGGTGAGCGTGTCAATAAGGATGATATCCGTATCGAGGCGAATGGGACGTTGGATGAGTTGAACGCCGAGATCGGCGTTGTCCGCACGTTGCTGCCTCCCGATCATGCATGGCAGGAGTTGTTGGGCAGGATACAGCGGGAGATGATGACCGTGATGTCTCATGTGGCGACACCCTCGGCGATCCGTGATAAGAATCCGAACCCGCTCCCTGATGATTTGGTCCTCTTTTGTGAGTCCCGTATAGATGATCTATCCGACCAAATGGAGGATAACGGATATTTTATTCTTCCGGGGGGCACACCTGTATCGGCCCACCTCCAATTGGCCCGCACGATAACCCGTAGGGCCGAACGCCGTTTGTGGACATTGAATCGGAAAGACCCGGTTCCTGCCGGCATCATGGCGTTTGTGAACCGTTTATCGGATCTGTTCTTTACGATGGCACGTTATGACCTGTTTCATCAAGGGAACGCCGAGGAACGTTGGCAATCCTTCTTGTACAAGCGGGAAAAGAAACCCTAGAGGGCGATATCCTGCCATTCGCCTTTCACAAGCTCGCGGGTAGACTTGAAGCCAGCCTGCTTTAGCAGCTCAAAAGCCTCCCCGCGACCGTCGTTCACCAAATCCGGATAATGGCAATCGGAGTTCACCAAGACAGGGATATTCATTTCCCGCATCCGTGAGAGATATTCCGTACGGGGATAAAGCTCTTTTTTCTTGGTCCAGTTCTTAGTGTTGACCTCGACCATCAATCCTTTCTCCTTAACCAGATCCAGACAAGCCTCAAAAGGCTTCCGATACCAATCCTCCTCAAAATTGAAGATTTCGTATTTCTGTCCGTTCATATAGATCTTGTCCATATGCCCGACGATATCAATGCCTCCGGCCTCTATCATTTTCATCGTGGTATCGAAATAACGCTTGACAAGCAACCGGATATCTCCCTCGAAATGACGTTCCACAGAGTGGGCGTATTCCCTGAATGAGCCGTCTATACAGACCATGTTCTCTTCGACCAGATGTTCTGATACGGGCAGGAAATGGATGGAACCGATCCGGTAGTCCAAAGGCAACTCTTGGAAATAGGGGATTGAGGCATTATAGGTCTGGTCCAGATAATCAATCTCCAGACCGGCATATATCTCCAGTTGATCGCTGTATTTTTGTTTCAGTCGTTTTATCTCTTGCAGATACTCTGGCATATCGTCTTTAGACATATTCCAGAAGGTCTCGAACGGAAGCGGTGAGTGGGAGGAAAAACCGTACGCACGGAACCCGTGTGTTATGGCGAATCTCACGAAATCCTCCGGAATGCTTCTCCCATCACAAAAAGTACAATGACTATGGTAATTACTGAGTTGCATGATTGTTCTTGGTGATTAAAAAACCACATCCGGATCATCTTACCCGGATGTGGCCTTGTATGGTGAATGAGAGAGGTGTTATTTGATAACGCCCAGCTCTTTTCCTACCTTGATAAATGCGGCGATAGCCTTGTCCAGATGCTCAGTCTCGTGGCCGGCGGACAATTGTACGCGGATACGGGCTTGTCCCTTCGGTACTACCGGGTAATAGAAACCGGTTACGTAAATACCCTCTTCCTGCATCTTAGCGGCGAAATCTTGAGACAACTTAGCGTCGTACAACATAACGGCACAAATCGCGGACTGAGTCGGCTTGATATCGAAACCGGCTGCCAGCATCTTGTCACGGAAGTAACTTACGTTGTTCATTAATTTCGTATGTAAAGTGTCGCTCTCCTTCAACATCTTGAACATTTCCAAGCTTGCGCCTACAATGGCCGGAGCCACGGAGTTAGAGAACAAGTAGGGGCGAGAACGCTGGCGTAACATATCGATAATCTCCTTCTTTCCAGTCGTGAAGCCACCCATGGCACCACCGAATGCCTTACCCAGCGTACCCGTGAAGACATCTATACGTCCGTAAACATCAAACTGCTCGGCTACGCCACGACCGGTCGGTCCTACGACACCGGCAGAGTGAGACTCGTCCACCATAACCAATGCGTCATATTTCTCGGCAAGCTCGCAAATCTTGTCCATCGGAGCGACATTGCCGTCCATGGAGAACACGCCGTCCGTGGCGATGATACGGTGACGTTGAGCTTGCGCCTCTTGTAGGCAACGCTCCAAGTCCGCCATGTCGGCGTTAGCGTAGCGATAACGTTTTGCCTTGCATAAACGAACGCCGTCGATAATAGAGGCGTGGTTCAAGGCATCCGAGATGATAGCGTCTTCCTCGCCAAACAACGGCTCGAACAAACCGCCGTTAGCGTCGAAACAGGCGGCGTAAAGGATCGTGTCTTCAGTCTTGAAATAGTCGGAGATGGCTGCCTCCAATTGCTTGTGCAAATCCTGCGTTCCACAGATGAAACGAACGGACGACATGCCATAACCGTGTGTATCCATGGCTTCTTTCGCGGCCTTGATCAGTCGTTGGTTATCGGACAGACCAAGATAGTTGTTGGCGCAGAAGTTTAAAACATCACTTCCGGCATTTACTTTGATGTCGGCTCTCTGCGGCGTAGTAATGATACGCTCGTTCTTGTATAAACCTGCGGCTTTGATGCCTTCAAGTTCATTTGTCAAGAATTCTTTAAGTTTTCCGTACATAAAAACCTCGTTTTTTTATTAGTATTCAGATATGAGTAGTAGCTTCGTTGTCAAAGCGACAGACAAAGGTCTGTTTTTTTTTTGAATTTTAATACTAAAAAATAAGAAATTCATGCCGAAACTATTTTATTCTCCATACCTTTGCCGACAGAAAAAACTTAAATCTCATTAAACGCGATGAAGAATGTATTGGTAATTGGTTCTACCGGTCAGATCGGATCAGAGTTAACCATGAAATTAAGAAGTATATACGGTGGGAACATAGTAGCGGGTTATATCCCGGGCGCGGAACCTAAAGGCGAGTTACTAGAGTCGGGACCTTCCGCTATCGTGGATATCACGAACGAGCAGCAGATCGCTGAGACGGTATCAAAATATAATATCGATACGATCTACAACTTGGCTGCTCTTTTGTCGGCTGTAGCGGAGGCTAAACCCCAGTTGGCGTGGAAGATCGGAATGGGAGGGCTGTTCAATGTGCTTGAGGTGGCTCGCGAGATGCACTGCGCTGTATTTACTCCGAGTTCTATTGGCGTTTTTGGTAACAATACCCCGAAAGACAAGACGCCTCAAGATACGATCCGTAATCCTCGTACGATGTACGGCGTGACGAAGGTATCCGGAGAGTTGTTAAGTGATTATTATAATATCCGTTTCGGCGTGGACACTCGCTCGGTTCGTTTCCCCGGATTGATCTCTTACGTAACACCTCCGGGTGGTGGCACGACGGATTATGCGGTCGATATTTACTATTCTGCCGCTAAGGGCGAGAAATTCGTTTGCCCGATCGCGGCCGGTACTTTCATGGATATGATGTACATGCCGGACGGCTTGCGTGCCGCTATCGAGATCATGGAGGCGGATTCTACGAAGTTCGTTCATCGCAACTCTTTCAACATCGCCTCGATGAGTTTCGATCCGGAGATCATCTTTAATAATATCAGGAAATATATGCCGGACTTCCAAATGGAGTATGAGGTAGATCCGTTGCGTCAGGCTATCGCCGAGTCATGGCCGAACTCCTTGGATGACACTTGCGCCCGCCAGGAGTGGGGCTGGAAGCCGGAGTATGATTTGGATGCCATGACAAAAGACATGTTAGCTAAGCTGAAAGAACGTTTCAATAAATAAGAGTGATGTCGCAGCCCTGATTGTTTGTGGACAAGGGAAGCCGCCGGGGTATCGTCTGGGGATGATCCCCCGGCCTTGTTTTTATGACGCCGCTATTCCAGTAAATCCGGCCGGAGACGTGCCGTGCGTTCTTGCGCTTGTCGCAAGCGCCATTCATCTATCTTGCGTTGATGTCCGGATAATAGTACCTCGGGTACTTTCCAGCCTTTGTAATCGGCCGGACGTGTGTAGACGGGAGGAGCCAGTAGGTCATCTTGGAAGGAGTCGGAGAGGGCGCTTTGCTCGTCGCCGATAGCTCCCGGTATCAAGCGTACCACGGCGTCGGTTATGATAGCGGCGGCCAGTTCTCCTCCGGTAAGGACATAATCTCCTACGGATATCTCTTTCGTTATCAAATGCTCGCGGATACGATAGTCGATCCCTTTATAGTGTCCGCAGAGGATGATCAGATTATTCAGTAAAGACATGCTGTTGGCCATGGACTGGTTGAGAGTCTCACCATCCGGTGAGGTATAGATTACCTCGTCATATTCCCGTTCGTTTTTCAACGCTGAGATCGCCCGGTCTATCGGTTCGATTTGCATCACCATCCCGGCCTCGCCACCAAACGGATAGTCATCCACCCGCCGCCATTTATTAGTGGTGTAATCCCGTAGGTTATGTAAATGAATCTCCGCTAATCCCTTATCTTGCGCCCTCTTGACGATAGAGCAATTAATCATCCCCTCGATCATCTCGGGAAGTATGGTAAGTATATCTATACGCATAAAAAGTAGTTGTAACGTTAAAATCTCCCGCGAAGGTACATCTTTATTCCGACTCATCGTAAAATGGGTCTTCATTATCTATAATTCGCGATAGAAATTAAGAAGATATGTCCGACAGACGTAAGCGTATCTCCCGTAGCAAGGCGGGCGGAGCGGCGGACGGAAGAGTTCGTAGAAGTTCATGCGGATTTTTTGTATCGTTTGAATTATTATTCGTACTTTTGTCCGTCAATTTGGCGGCATCACTAGAGGTCGTCTCTTTAGGGAATAAATTTTATAGCGATGAATATATCTTACAATTGGCTGAAAGAGTATCTTGATTTCGATCTGAAGCCAGAAGAAGTGGCTGAGGCGCTTACCTCTATTGGCTTGGAGACCGGTGGGGTAGAGGAAGTTCAAACGATTAAGGGCGGACTTGAGGGACTGGTTATCGGAGAAGTGTTAACTTGTGAGGAACACCCGAATTCTGACCATTTACATATCACGACCGTAAATGTGGGTGGTGAGACTCCTTTACAAATCGTATGCGGCGCCCCGAACGTGGCTGCCGGACAAAAAGTGGTCGTAGCCGTGAACGGCACGAAACTGTACGATGGAGATGAGTGCGTCACTATCAAGCGATCCAAGATCCGTGGTGTCGAGTCCAACGGTATGATTTGCGCCGAGGATGAGATCGGTATCGGTACAGACCATACCGGTATTATCGTACTTCCCGCCGACGCTGTTGTAGGTACGTTAGCTAAAGACTACTATAACGTAGAGAGCGACTATGTGTTGGAGGTGGACATCACCCCGAACCGTGTAGACGCTACTTCCCATTTCGGTGTCGCCCGTGACTTGGCCGCCTATTTGAAGCAAAATGGCAAGTCCGCGGAATTGAGACGCCCTTCGGTGGACGCTTTCAAGATCGACGACGAGACGACACCGGGCGTAGAGGTCGTGGTAGAGAATACGGAGGCTTGTTCCCGTTATTCCGGTGTTACGATCAAGGGTGTTACGGTGAAGGAAAGTCCGGAGTGGTTACAAAACCGTTTGCGTGTGATCGGTCTTCGTCCAATCAATAACGTAGTAGATGTAACGAACTTTATCTTGCATGAGTTGGGGCAACCTTTGCACTCTTTCGACGCGGGTAAGATCAAAGGGAACAAAGTGATCGTCAAGGCGGTTGAGGCTGGTACGAAATTCGTTACTTTGGATGGCGTGGAGCGTACGTTGACCGATCGAGACTTGATGATTTGTAATGTCGAGGAGCCGATGTGTATCGGTGGTGTGTTCGGCGGTTTGGATTCTGGCGTGACGGAGGAGACTACCGACGTATTCTTGGAATCCGCTTGTTTCCATCCGACGTGGATTCGTAAGACCGCCCGTCGTTTCGGGTTGAATACGGACGCTTCTTTCCGCTTCGAGCGTGGTTTGGACCCGAACAATACGATGTATGTATTGAAACGCGCCGCCTTGTTGATCCAAGAGTTGGCGGGAGGCAAGATCACGGGGGCCGTGCAGGATGTTTATCCCACCGTGGCGGAACCGTATACGGTCGAGTTGGCGTATCAGAAGATCAATGCGTTGATCGGTAAGGAGATCCCGGTAGAGACCGTGAAAAGTATCTTGGCAAGCCTTGAGATGGAGATCGTTTCCGAGACTGCCGAGGGCTTGACTTTGCACGTTCCCGTGTATCGTATCGATGTGCGGCGTGATGTAGACGTGATCGAGGACATCCTTCGTATCTACGGATATAATAACGTGGAGTTCAGCGATAACGTGAAGTCTAATTTAAGTTATCGGACTCCTACGGATCGTAGCTGGAAATTGCAGAACTTGATCTCGGAGCAACTTTGCGGTTGTGGTTTCAATGAGGTCATGAACAACTCCTTGACGCGTTCCGCTTATTATGCGGACTTGTCCACTTATCCGGAAGCGCGTTGTGTCAGGTTGATGAACCCGTTGAGCGCGGATTTGAACTGCATGCGTCAGACCTTGTTATTCGGAGGCTTGGAGAACATCGAGTATAACATGAGGCGTAAGAATGGCAATGTCCGTTTCTATGAGTTCGGCAATTGCTATGATTATGACATGGACAACAAGAAGGAAGATGAGACCTTGGCGCGATTCAGCGAGGATTACCGTCTCGGTATTTGGATAGCCGGCAACCGGGTGGAAAACAACTGGGCGCATCCGAACGAGAAATCTTCCGTTTATGAGTTGAAGGCTTGCGTAGAGAATACCTTGGTTCGCTTGGGCGTGGATATGAAACGGGTTATTTTCGGTAACTTGGCGAATGATATCTATTCTTCGGGCTTAAGCATCACGACCGGTTCCGGACGTCAGTTGGGTACGATGGGTATCGTAAGCAAGAAACTTTGTAAGATGTTGGATATCGATACGGAGGTTTATTACGCTGAGTTGTCGTGGACACAATTGATGAAGGAGATCAAGAAGGCGAAAGTAACCTTCTCCGAGATATCCAAGTTCCCGGCTGTTAAACGAGACTTGGCATTGTTGCTTGATAAGGGCGTACCGTTTGGCGAGGTCGAGAGAATCGCCAGGGATAGCGATCGCAAGTTATTGAAGGCGGTATCTTTGTTCGACGTTTACGAGGGCAAGAACCTTCCGGCGGGCAAGAAGTCGTATGCCGTAAGCTTCTTCATGCAAGATGAGAGCAAGACTTTGAACGATAGGCAGATCGACGCGATCATGAAGAAGATCCAGACGAATCTGGAACAAAAGCTAGGTGCTCAGTTGAGATAAGAATTTAATCACATACAAACAAAGATAAACTGATAAACATATGGGAAGAGCGTTTGAGTTTCGTAAAGCGAGAAAGTTTAAGCGTTGGGGCAATATGGCCCGCGTATTCACGAAGTTAGGTAAGGAAATCACGATCGCGGCAAAACAGGGTGGCCCGGAGCCTGAGAACAATCCTCGTTTACGTGTGTTGATGCAGAACGCCAAAAAGGAGAATATGCCGAAGGAGAACGTAGAACGTGCCATTAAGCGTGCCGTATCGAAAGAATTCACGGATTATAAGGAGATGAACTACGAGGGATATGGTCCTTTCGGTATCGCCATCTTCGTTGAGACCGCTACGGATAATACGACCCGTACGGTAGCCAACGTCCGTAGTTATTTCAACAAGAACGGTGGCTCCTTGGGAACATCCGGTAGCTTGGAGTTCTTGTTCGAGCATAAATGCGTATTCCATATCGCCAAAAAGGAGGATCTCTCTTTAGAAGACCTGGAGTTGGAGTTGATCGACTTCGGCGTGGACGAGGTCGAGGAAGACGAGGACGAGATCGTTCTTTATGGTGAGTTCGCGCAGAATTCAGCGATCCAGAAATATTTGGAGGAGAATGGTTTCGAGATCTTGAGCAGTGAGTTCGTACGCATCCCGAACGATCTGAAGGAGGTTACTCCGGAACAGCGTGAGACTATCGAGAAGATTATCGAGAAGCTGGAGGAAGACGAAGACGTTCAAAATGTATTCCACAATATGAAGGAAGACGATTTAGAGGAGGAGTAACGTACGTTTGTACGAAAAAGGGTAGTAAGCGTCCAAGCACAGCCTGAGTAAAACCGACTACATTCGCGGCTGTAACATTAATCTTGATAAATTATGTATTACAGCAACGAAGATTTTGAAAACTTTTACATTCGCTACAAGGCGGAGGGTCTTCCGCAGAAGATCACCATCCAGGAATATTGCATCCGCAACAAGGTGTCCTGGAACTTGTTCAACAAATGGTACCGCGATACCCGTCATCGTATAAAGGAAGTGGCTGTTACCGGCCGTCCGGAAGGACAGCTCGGGGAGGCGGACGTATCCTCGTCAAAGGAGGCTGTAGAGGAAGTGGTCCCGGCAGGGGCTTCCTCGCTCCGGATAACGGTGGATATCCGGATGTCCAATGGGTTACATGTTTTCCAGAAGGGCCTAAGCTACCGCAAGCTTCTATCGCTGGTAGAGAAGCTGGAGGTGCTATGTTAGACATCAGCGGGCTTCAGCGGTTCTACTATATCCGTGA
>NZ_JAAKDT010000060.1 GCF_011038785.1 Parabacteroides sp. ZJ-118 | reverse complement strand
GAAGACAACGCCATCTTCTATACCTTTATGGTGTCCTGTGAAATCCTTGGCGTAAACCCTTTTCGCTGGCTGAAACACACGCTGGAGAATATAAGGCCGGACATGGAAGAACTTCAACTAACCGGTCTCCTCCCTTGCAACTTCGAAGACAAAATCTAAGCCTGACTTGAACTTAAAAAAACAAGTCGGACGGTTTCGGACGGATACGTTTAGTCGTGAACACAGTAGTGTTTTTATTCAATCTTTAGTCTCAAGATAGTCACTGAATTAGGCGGGAAGTTATAGATAAGCGGGCCGCTCATCGGGAATACGATAGGCTCAGTGACAGGCGCTACGGCATCCGGGTTCTCAAACGTATTACGAGCCTCCGGTTCCCCTCTCAATTGGATCAACTCCGCCTCATCACGGATGATATTCACTCCCTCGATACGCAAAGAGGTCTTCTCTTCATGACGGGTCGTATTCACGACCTTCAAGTAAATTACCTGATTCTCCTTGTCGAGGGTAGCCACAGATACCAACGACGGGATCGGACGCATATCCACCTCATGCAGCAATACGTCGTCCACATAACAACGGATGCGCTCGTACTCGCACGTCATGCGAACCGTATACCACCGGTTACTCTCAAAAGGGAACCGCACGGGAGAGACCAGGCTATCCTTCACGCCACCTACCTGATGGTACAGCTTGCTCATTCCCGCCCCGATCGTCAAGGCGATATAATCCGCCTGCTCACCCGTCCGCCCGTTGTCACGGAGGCGAAGCCGTATCTGTCCGCTCCCTTTCGTACGCCGGACAGTCGCCGTATATTCATAGGCATAGCTCGTAGAATCGCCGAACAATACCTGATTCCAACGGTTGGCCTCCGGCACCAACGTACCAGCCTCCGGGATCCTCCATCCTCCGCTCACCACGGAGATATCCGATACGGGCATGCCGTCGATCCGCACGTCCTTGAACTCATAACTATTGTCAAACATCTCGACACCTGCCCGACCCGTACGTGCTTGCGGCTTCTCGTAGGTATCCACAATCGTCTTCAGCACCTCGTCCCCTCGATGGCGGGTAAACATCTTTAATAAATGGTAGGAAGGAGAGACCACCGACTGATGGGTATTGAAGGATATCAACGGATGGCGCTGGTTCTCGAACCCGGCGTTCCCCAATACCGGAGCATATGCCAAGCGGCGTACCATATCCGGATTCTCCTCCGCCCCGACCAAGAAACAGGCTTCGGCCACCGCCGCCCGGAGCGTACCAGCCAAGGGTCGCTCCGTCGTCCCGAACTCCCCGATAAATACCGCTGGCGAACGCCTGGAATACCGGTCGCTATTAAACCGGCCGGAGTTGGAGAGGAAGAAATGTTCCCCTGCGTAATAATGGGAATCCACCCACTCGCTACGACCTCGCTTCGTGACTGGCGAACTGCTGATAACAGTAATCTCCGGATAGGTCTCCTTGATCGCCTTGCGGAAGAGTTCGAAGCGTCTGAAATACTCCCCGCCATAGTTCTCACTGCCGATCTCGACATACTTCAAGTTGAAGGGTTCCGGATGTCCGTTCCTCGCACGCAGGGCACCCAGCAGGGAATCCACCGGGGCATTCGCATAGGCGATCGCGTCCAAGGCATCTTCCGTGAGCTTATCCATCGCCGTGATATCCTCGTAGCGGGGCCGGCGACTTTGGCTCGTGATCCCGCTATTGATAACGTAGATAGGCTCCGCCCCCATATCCTCGCACATTTGCAAGTACTCATGGTAACCCATGCCGTTCGTCGTACCATAGGCCCATACGTTCCAGAAATGCTTACGCTCCGAGATATCGCCCAGCGTCTCCCTCCAAATAGGGTACGTGCCAGCCGTATACCCCTCCACGAAACTGCCTCCAGGGAAACGGATAAAACAAGGGGCCAAGGAATCGACTAGCGCCGCCAAGTCCGGTCTCAGCCCGTTCTTCCGTCCCTTCCAGGTATCCTCCGGAAATAAGGATACCACATCCAGCCAGAACACGGCAGAGGTATCGGCCGTGATCGTCAAGACTGCGTTCGGCACGTCCTCCACAGCCGTAAACGTATGCCTGTATCGTTTCCACTCGTACAGCGGAGTTACCTGAAACACATCGCTCAAGACCGTATCACCCACCGAGTTCTCCAAGGCCACCCGGATAGTACGGGGTGTCATATCCGCCCCCTTGGCGAAAAACGAGAGATTGTATCGTTTCCCCTTGCGAATCGGTATTCCCCGGTATCCCTCGGCTATCACACCTCCACGGCCCGACTCCCCGGAAGCCGATACGGCCACCAGCAACGACCGCCGGTTCCTATCATTGACCAGCTCCTTCATATCCGGGTATATCCGTGTATTAGAAACGATCCGCCTCCATCCCGGCACGGAGTCTCCCCGCAAGAAAGGGATCGTCCAGCCATTCGGAGTAATCAAGGCGTTCCGGGCGGCATCGTAAGGACAGTTCAACGGTGGTACGCCATCCTCAAAACTCCGGTTCTGGATCAGCTCCGCATACAGTCCTCCATCGATTCCGTGGTTGATCTCCTCAAGGGTCAAACCATACAGATCCGGGTTCACGGGAACCGTCAGGCCATCCGCCTCCACGGTTATCGTAGAGATCACCGGCATCTCCGGCTGGCAAGAGGACAAGCCCATCGCACCGATAACACCAACCAATAAACGAATACCATCAAAACCCATAGATTTCCTCCAAAGCATCTTCAAATACACATCTCCTTTATGAGCGTACAAACTTAATCAAAAAAATCGCAGTCTCTCCTATTTTCAAAGCTCGTACTGTTTTTTTTCAAAAAAACGACTGAAAAACATGTACTTTCTCAATTTAATACCCTAAATTTGCGCAGTAGATAAAACAAAAGACGACAATATTATATGACTTTATGGAGAAATCGGTTCTTTTAGTGGACGATAAGCAAGAAATCGCAAAGATAATCATGCTTTATTTATCCAACACTTACAAGGTATCCTATAAGGGAAATCCTTTGAAAGCGATCGCTTGGCTTCAAGAAGGCAATTTACCGGATTTGATCATTACAGACTTGAATATGCCGGACATGTCCGGAGAGGAATTCTTGGTTTATTTAAAAGCGAACGATATGTTCAGCCATATACCGGTCTTGATCCTGTCGAGCGTAGAAAGCAGCTCGAATAGGATACGTTTGTTTGAGGAAGGGGCGGAAGACTTTATTTTGAAGCCTTTCAACCCGGAGGAATTAAGGGTAAGGGTAAAACGAATATTAAAATAATGAATTATGTCTTTTTCGGAAATAACGCACCGTTAGCCGAACGTTTACGTAAAGCATTGGACACTGAAGTCATGACATGTATAACGCTTCTGCAGATGAAAAACGAGTTTTTTCCGGCAGAGGGAATGGATTATTGTGCATTCATCGAGAAAACAGATCCGGCGTTAAACATTCCCGCAATCGCACATCTGCATAAGACATTTCAACATATATACATCGTATTGATCGCCCAGGAAATGAATCGGGAGGAGAAAATAGCCTATTTGCAAGCCGGAACGGACTGCGTCATCTCTGAATCCACTTCTAAGGAAGATTTAGTGAGGTTACTGCGTATCGCCGAGAAGTGCAAGAAAATAGAGAAAACGCACAAAGCACAATTGAAAGAGCCGGATCTCGCTGTTTTCAAGCTGCCCCTATGGAAAAGAGCCTTCGACATCCTATTCTCATCCCTAGCGATCCTATGCCTCTTCCCTATCTTTATCATCACGGCGATCTGGATCAAGCTGGAGGACAGAGGCCCCGCTTTCTACAAGTCAAAACGAGTAGGCAGCAATTACAAGGTTTTCGATTTCTATAAGTTCCGCTCTATGTATATGGATGCGGACAAGCGTTTGGCAGAATATAAGAAACTTAATCAGTACATGGAATCTATTGAAGAAGAGGCCACGGACTCTTCTTCAACTCCTGTAAGCTCACAGAAGCAAGTCTCTTTCTTGAAAGACGACGGGCAAAATATCATTTTATATTCCGACGATGACGCTACTCCTGAAGACGACTATCTAAAAGTAAAACATCACGAACGCGCCAACGCTTTCATTAAATTAGAGCATGATCCTCGTATAACAAAGATCGGCCATATCATCCGGAAATACAGCATTGACGAACTTCCCCAGCTATTCAATATAGTAAAGGGAGACATGTCCATCGTGGGTAACCGCCCTCTTCCCCTATACGAGGCCGAGCTACTGACCGACGACGAATACATACAACGCTTCATGGCTCCCGCTGGTCTCACAGGCCTCTGGCAGGTAGAGAAACGCGGCAATTCCGGCAATATGTCCGCGAAGGAACGTAAACAATTAGACATTAAATACGCTCTTACATTTTCTTTCTGGCTGGACATGAAGATCATATTCAGGACGTTTACGGCGTTCGTGCAGAAAGAGGACGTATAAATGTAGCATTATATACAATCGATAATACATTTGCATTATGAAGAAGTTATTTATTCTATTATTGATATTTAATACGACTTTAGTCTATAGCCAAAAGAAAACATATTTTAATAAAGCGACGACTATAGAAGTAACTTCCGGAAATGACTCGATAGAAGCCATGTTAGATGACTATGAGCGCATCCAGCTCCCTCCCTTATCAGTCTTTTTGGAGTCTGTATATGAACACCCATCTGTCCGTATCTATGAAGCCAGGCGAGATGAGGCAAATGCGGAGATGAAGGTTACCCGCAGGGAGTGGCTGGACTATTTCAGGCCTTTCGCCCAATATCAATATGGCAGAATCGTTCAACTCTCTTCCACAGAGACAATCGATGATCCTTTAACCCTTACAAGTTTAGGCAGCAATCAACACACATACAGTGTCGGCATCTCTGTCTCCATTCCTCTGGGAGACGTTTTCAGCAGAGGACAGAAAATACGGGCAAAGAAGGCTCGTTTCCGTCAATTGGATTATGAATACGAGATATCCATAGAAGAGCGTAAGCTGAAAATCCTAGAGGCTTATAACAGCGTATTGCAAGAATTAGCCACATTAAAAGCCAAATCAGACGCAGCGGCCCTTTATAATGCCCAAATGAAAATATCCGAGCAAGACTTCATTAACGGTAAAATAGACATCATAGAGCTTTCCCTTGAGCGAGGAAGACGTTCCAGTGCCAATATATCTTATCAAGAAGGTCGTGCCTCCTTACATAATGCGGTTACGCTACTTGAGATGCTTACGAATGTAAAAATCATAAACCGATAATCAATGGATATCATACTATATATCTCTCGTTTCTTCTACAGGATACGGCATCAACTGGTATTCGGGACGCTTGTCATAACAGCATTAGTAGCTTATTTCAGCCAGTTTATGAGTAAGAACTACACGGTCTCCACCTCTATTTATACTGGTATCGCATCCAGCACAGGACTGGCAACAGAAGAAGGAAGAACAGATTGGCAAATAATACTCAACACATACGATAACTTGGTTAGCTTAACTAAATCAAGAGGAACATTGGAAACGGTCTCTCTAAAATTATTGGCACTGTGTTTAATGAATGGAAATCCCAATGAGGATAATCTCTATATCACGGCCAAGAATTATAAGAAGTTAATCGATGCTACTCCCAAAGAGGTATTAAACCTAGTAGATACCGCATCTTTCGATCAAACACTCAATGTTCTAAAAGAATATAAACAGAGTGATAGTTATAATTATCTACAAGAACTATTTAACAGCGAAGCGCCATTTTTCAGCTACGCTGCCCTTTCCGGGATTATCATCAGACGACAAGGAAACAGTGACTTGATAGAAATCACTTATACAAGCACAGATCCCGGCATTACATGGAATACCGTGAAATTAATCAGTGAAGAAATGAAAGTCTCTTATAAACACTCGAGATACCAAGTAGCTGATGACATTGTCAAATACTATGAAGAGGAACTAAGAAAAGTCAGGGCAAAACTAACCCAACAGGAAGATAACCTCACAGATTATAACGTAGCGAACCAAGTCATCAATTATGATGAACAAACAAAAGCGATCGCAAATAATTATGAGTATTTCGCCACACGCTATGAAGAGGCGGAGAAAGCCTACGAGAGTTCATCCAAGATAATCGAGGAGGCAGAGAAATATATGCTTATCCGGGCTAAGCTTATTACTGCGAACGATGACTTTATCAAGACGTTGGAAGATATCACTCGCATTAATGGAAAGATCACAGAATTAGAGACTTTTACTTCCGAAGATAAACAAGCGACCGACAGAGAGTTACTGGGGTATAAGACAGACTTAAAAAATGCCGAAAAAAAAATCGCCCTGCTGACTGAACAAATAAACTCATACAAAGAGAGTAAAGAGGGTGTCGCTATCGATGATTTGGTAGACGAGTGGCTAAAGCAAACGATTTTACATGTCAAATCGAAAGCGGAACTTGTTGTATTGAACAGGCGTAAGCAGGAATTTGACAATTTATACAAGGCCTACTCTCCGGTAGGTACCCAAATCAAGCAACAGGAACGGGAGATCAATCTTAGCGAACAATCCTATATACAAATCCTGTATGCGTTGAATATGGCAAAGATGAAGCAGAAAAACATCCAATTGACTTCCGCTACATTAAACACCGTTTCCGAACCCTCTTATCCGCTCTTCAGCGATAAAGGGAAACGGTTGTTATTAATTATAGCGGCCTTTATCGGCAGCTTACTGTTTATCACGGGATTGAATTTGATTATCGAATTATTGGACCGTACGCTCCGAGACGCGGAACGAGCCAAACGTCTCACGGGTATGGACATATTGGGAGCCTTTACAGGACGCAACTCTCAATTGAAATTCCGCGGTTTTATAAAGGCATGCAATCGGATCTCAGCTTCTTACATTTGTAATCGATTAAATCCTTATTTAAAAAAGGATGAGACATTATGTGTAAACATTTTAAGCATAGAATCCAAAGAGGGAAAAACGTTCATATGCAAATATCTGACTGATCAATGGGAGACATTGGGCTTCAATGTAAAATATATAAGGGTTGGGCAAGATATTTCCATTGATGCCGCATTCTTGACTACTGATAAAATCGAGAGTCATATCCATTTTGAAAAGCGTCCCGATATACTTCTGGTGGAATATCCCGCTATACGACAAAACGGGATTCCTCCTTACCTATTACGTTCTGCACAAGTAAACTTGTTAGTGGCAAACGCATGTCGGGTATGGAAACGAAGTGATGATGAATATGTAAGATACCTTCGGGAAATGACCCGGAACGCGCCATTATTCTTGTACCTGAATAATGCGTCACGAGAAGCGGTTGAAGACTTCACGGGACAATTACCTCCGGAGACTTCCATGCGCTCGTTTGCGAACAGGATGATGTACATGGGATTAACGTCAACAGGCTCTGCTGTAAAATAACAAGATCGAATGAGTGGCATCAAACAAAGTGAAGAGATTACATTCAGGCTATCCAACCTAATCTTGATATTGGGACTAGGGGGAATCGTTACGTCTTTATTGTTCGCTAATATACCGGCTTTCGGAATCATCTCGCTTTTCCCCTTGATTTGTATTGGCTGCATGTTTTTGCTCAAATACCCATGGCTCATATTGTTCGTGATTTTTGCAATGAACTATTTCATCATGGGCATCACGCGTTATTTCCCGATTGAAGAAATCAGTGTTATCATGGACATCTCATATGTGGTTGCTCTTGTTATCATTTTTATTCATGCCTCACTTTATCAAAATCTTGAATTGAAAAGGGCAATCCATATTTTAAGTATTGTATCTGTTTTATGGATGTTATACTGTTTTCTTGAGTTAATCAACCCGACAGCTTCTATAGAGGGGTGGATCCGATCAAGGGGATTAATTCTTAATGGTTTAATCATGACGATCTTAGCATCTCTATTGTGTACAAAATATAAAATATTGAAAGCATTGATATTTACCTTATCCCTGTTTACAATGCTGGCCGTAGCGAAAGCTTTGATGCAAAAATATATAGGATTCGATGCTTACGAACAGAAATGGCTGGATGACGGGGGGCATGTAACCCATATTATTTGGTCGGGTACTCGTTATTTCTCATTTTTCACGGATGCGAGTAATATGGGAGCGAATTTAGCTGCCGCCTCCATGTTTTTTGGGATTTCCTCTTTTTATATGCGTTCTCCCATTTATAAGATATATTATTTAATTGTAGCGATCTTATCACTTCTGGTAATGCTTACATCCGGAAGCAGAGGAGCCATGATCATACCTTTAGGAGGATTGGCTCTTTATGCCATAATAAGTAAACAAACAACGACAATTATAGGATCCGCATGTACTCTGCTCTTCGTATATGTATTTTTTGCGTTTACCACGATCGGAGAAGGTAATAGTACTATCCGAAGAATGAGAACAGCCTTTCATCCAACAGAAGACGCCTCTTTTAACGTGCGTATAGAAAACCAAAAGAAATTAGCTCCTTACTTAAGATACAAACCCCTCGGAGAAGGGCTAGGACTATCGGGAGACGGATTGGGTGTAAAAGTGTCGGAACGCTTCACTACATCTATCCCAAATGACTCTTGGTATGTGAAAATTTGGGTAGAAACAGGGGTTATAGGTTTGATCCTTTATCTCGGTATGATCCTCATTTCCATAGCTAAAGGAGGATGGATTATTGCCACCCAAATCAAGGATCCTGAATTAAAAGGACAACTATCCGGATTGCTTTGTGGCATATTCGGCATGTTTCTGAACGCATATTCGAACTCATTTTGGGGACAATTTCCTACTATGATGATCTCATTTATGGGACTTACGTTTGTCCTTAATGGCCTATATTTTGATCAAGATATACAAAACGATAAAAGAACCATCTCAAATAATTAAGCACCATGATAGAACAATTTTTTCAAACAGGAGGATACCTAATCGAAAAACAAGAGAACTTATATTTGTTAGGAGACGCGATTTTATTTCTATGTTTCTTAATATTTGTTCTGTACATATTCACATTTGCGGTCAACTCTAAGCGGAAACCTTTGTACACTTACCCTATAGCCAAGAAGAAATACCGATTCGCCGTCTTATTTCCGGCATATAAGGAAGATATCGTGATTCTTGACTCCGTAAATAGCTTTCTTCGGCAAGAATACCCCCAAGAACTTTATGATGTCATAGTCATTTCCAACCAAATGACACCTCAAACCGTAGAAGATCTGAAAGAATTACCCATACAGGTTGTCGAGATGGATTCACTCAAATGTACGAAAATAGAAGCCTTACAAAAGGCCATTGAATATATTGAAAAAGAGAATTTAAAATATGATAATATAGTCGTCCTTGACGCCGATAATGTAGTAGATCCCTCCTATTTAAGCAAGATCAACGATGCGCTTTATGCTGGATGTTCTGTTTTACAAACACATAGAGTGGCGAAGAACCGGGACAGCAATGTGGCGGTCTTAGACTCGATCAGTGAGGAAATCAACAACTCTATTTTCCGTAAAGGTCATACCCGCCTAGGTTTTTCGTCCGCCCTAAGCGGTTCGGGGATGGCTTTTGAATATGATCTATTCAAAGAGACCATAGAGAAATGCAGCGGTATCGGAGAAGATAAATACATGGAACGAATCTTGTTATTCCAAAATATTTATATTGAATATCTAGAGGACGTATATACGTATGATGAGAAGGTACGAGGGAAAAAAGATTTTTACAATCAACGTCAGCGTTGGTTAACGACTCAATTCTCCAACCTATTTTCCGGTATTTTAAAAATGCCCGTAGCCATGCTTAAGGGGAAATGGGATTATTGTGATAAACTCTTCCAATGGATGATGCCTCCTCGTGTCTTATTATTAGGTTTTATTATTTTAATCGCGATCATTCTGACTATCCTTGATTTTGTCGCATCTATAAAGTGGTGGTGCCTACTCATATTATTGGGTATAACATTTAGTATCGCGGTACCGGATTATTTAGTAGATAAAAAATTCAAGAAAGCGATCATTTCAGTTCCGATACTTTTCATCCTCATGTTTCTGAATGTATTCAGAATAGGAGGCAAGCATTTTTCCCATACGCAACATTCTAATAAAAAATCATGAGAATAGCCATAGAAGCCCAGCGTATTTTCCGGACGAACAAGCACGGAATGGATTTTGTAGCCTTGGAGAGTATCCGCGAGCTACAAAAGCTGGATCATGAGAATGAATATTACATATTCGTAAGTCCCGGAGAAGATCGTTGCCTGGAAGAGACGGATAATATGCGTATCGTAGAGGTGAGATGCCCCTCATATCCCCTTTGGGAGCAGGTAGCGTTACCGAATGCCATTGCTAAGGTGAAACCGGATCTATTGCATTGCACAAGCAATACGGCCCCCATCCATTGTCCGGTTCCATTGATATTGACCTTGCATGACATCATCTTTCTCGAACCCAAGCAAGGAGGTAATACATCATGGTATCAAAACATGGGTTGGCACTACCGACGTTTAGTAGTTCCCCGTATACTCCCCAAGTGTAAGAGAATCATTACCGTGTCTCATTTTGAACGTGATCGGATACGGGAAGCTCTGCGCCTGCCGAAAGAACGGATTATAGCGATCCATAATGGGTATAGTCAACATTTTCATCCCTTGTCAAATGTATCGGCCATCACCCGTAAATACATCGGCTCAGATGATTATCTTTTCTTCTTAGGAAATACAGACCCAAAGAAAAACACACCTCGCACCTTGAAGGCATACAGTCTTTACCTCAAGCGCTCGTCAAAGAAGCGTCCTCTGTTGGTAGCGGACTTGAAAGAGGATAAGTTAGATACGCTATTGAAAGAGCAGCATATAGAGGAAATCAAGCCCTATCTCTCCTATCCCGGCTACATACCCAATACAGACCTGGCCTATTTGTACAATGGCGCCTTCGCTTTTCTCTACACCTCCCTACGGGAAAGCTTTGGTATACCGATGCTAGAGGCTATGGCTTGTGGTACGCCGGTAATAGCCGGCAACACGTCTGCAATGCCCGAGATCGCAGGGGATGGAGGGATACTCGTAGACCCTCTCAAGGAAGAGGAAATCGTCAATGCCCTGCTCCGGCTGGAAGAGAAAGCGAATTACTACGACCGACAAGTAGCCTACGGACTGGAAAGAGTGAAGGAATTCTCATGGGAAAAGACAGCGAAGGCCTTATTACAGCTTTATGAAACTTTTTAAATACAAATGCCGAAAACGGAGCATACCCACCCAACGTAAGCATTTGATAAACTACAGGTATTAAACCTTTATATATAACAATGTATCCGTCCGAAATCGGCCGACTTTTCCATAGCATTTTTGATTGCAAACTTTGCAGTTAAAAAGTAAGCATTTGATAAACTACAGGTATTAAACTTTATATATAACAATAGCGACTGTCACTATGAAGCTAATAGTTGCAGTCGCTATTGTTTTGTTGAACCTATATGTTGCAGTCGGCATTAGTTGCCGGATTCCCCATTTTGTTTTGTCAATA
>NZ_JAAKDT010000059.1 GCF_011038785.1 Parabacteroides sp. ZJ-118 | reverse complement strand
GCGCAACTGGTTGCATACCGGCAGCCACTTCGCGGCCGAAAACATAGCTTTCATGTATTCGTTGCTTGAAAGCTGCAAACTCAACGCTGTAAATTTCGGAGAGTACATCGAGGATATACTCACCCGGCTGATGAAGGGTGAGAAAGCGGATGCGTCTTTCCTTCCCAATAAATACGTTCCCCGTCCAAAACAGGGACAGGAGAAAGCCGCCTGACAGGGCAAAACATGAAATCAAGAAGTTTTTTTATTTTATCATGGACGTAACTTATTGATTGACAATAGTACGCTGTAGTGGTGGTTTACGGTGGATGATTCGTTATGTGTGGATTGTGGGCTTTGCGAGAAAACCTGTGCTTTTCATGGGGATTACGATAAAAGCTTGAATTTGGAGAAGCCGTTGGCTTATGCCGCGAGACACAAAAATCCTGGGGAGATAGCGGCTTCGCAGAGTGGAGCTGCGTTTGTCGCGCTTTCTGATGTCATCTTGTCGCGGGGTGGAGTGGTCTATGGAGCCGGATATACCGGTCATTTCCGGGTGGTCCATAAGAAGGCTGCTACAAAGGCAGAACGAGATGGGTTCCGGGGAAGCAAATACGTGCAGAGCGATATGAATACTGTCTTTCGACAGGTGAGGGAGGATTTGAAAAATGGTTCGCTCGTGCTGTTTTCCGGTACACCTTGTCAGACGGCAGGACTTGCCTCTTTTGTCGGCAAGCGTTTGAGAGACCGTTTGTTCTTGATGGATATAGTTTGCCATGGGTAAGCAGTCACTTTAGACCGTCTTGACATTCCTTATAAATAGATTTACTTTCACCCCGGATTTAAAACGTAGTGAAAGATGAATCGCAAAAAGAGAGAAGGAGACTTTTATGCCTCCAAGGTTCGCCTGTTCCTCAATGAATATGGCGGTATAAATTTGGAAGAGTTCTGCAGGGCAGAGCGTGTGAGTTACTCAAAGATGTGCAATTGTCTGGGACGCCCTTCGTATAGGAGACCTTCTGTAAATCCCGAGAATCGGAATATTGAAGAACCGGTAAACCTGTTACCCGGGATTGAACTTCAACCTTTGGTGCTTGATGTTCCTAAAGATTCGGACGGCAGCGGTCAAACCTCCGTTCCTCTTACCTCAAAAGTCCGGGAGTTTCCATCCTCCGGTCTTTCGGATGTGGTGCTTCATTTCGGAAAAGGTTTGGTGCTTCATATCGGTAAATGCAGTGCAAAGTCTTTGGCAACGTTTATGAAAGAAATGGAGGTGAATCCATGTTAAATTTGTCAGCCACTTTCAAGTATTACATCTGTACGGATGAAGTGACCCTTCGTTACAGGCACAAGGGATTACGCGAATATATAAAGAGTAAATTACACAAGGATCCCGCTAACGGTGATGTCTATATATTCCTGTCCCGTGACTTTAAGCGTATGCGAGTTTATTACCATAACCATGGTGGAGCCATCCTTACAGAAAAAGTACTTTTCAGCCGCCGCTTTGTAACTCCGTTGTTTGAGGATGCGACGAAGCATGTATATCATATATCGTGGGAAGATTTTGTATATATCATGGAAGGTGTAATCCGCTTGGACAAGCATGAATATTTCGATGAGGTTGATGAGGATGAGGTTGATGAGGATGGGAAATATGAAGATGAAACCGCTGATGACAGAGACGGTTCTGAGCATGTCTTGTTTAAACAATAATTAACTTATATAACTAATAATCAGTTGATTATATCTTTTGTGGTGTGAGAAGAAATGACTATCTTCGTGACATGTTGAAGTCGGAAGAACATGCTCAGGACATACTCGTTTCCCGGCTGGACGCGGAGAAGCGTGCCCGTCGTGTAGCCGAGAAAAAGGCGCACGACGCGGAGCTTCGCGTCTCCGCTCTTCTTGATAAAGTCCAAGATCTTCAGTCCAAGCTCGATGAACAGTTATGCAAGGTCACGGAATTGGTATCTCAGACGGCCGCCCTGTTCATGGGCAATGGCGCGGTGATCCTGTCAGATTCCCTCAAGGAATCCCTGGTAGGCGCCGTCCGTAATGAATTTGAGTCTCAGAAGCGAGAGCTGGTAGCTTCCTTCAATAGGGAAAGACAGGAAATGCTGGATTCTTTCGCTCTTAAATTGGCTGCCAAAGATAATGAGATAGCCATGTTGAGAGGAGAGAGGAATGGCGGGAACCATCAGTCTCCTACGACCTCAAGTCCTGAGGGGTCATCTGTCTCTCAGAATACCGGCAAGGCATCCCGTATCAAACAGTTGGAACAACAGAATGCCAACCTGGCTACAGCCGCTCATGGGCAACACACCGAATCGGGGAAGTTCAATCATGGCGACCGGAGGAATGAGGATGCCGACACACTTGATTTAAACGGGGAGAATGTCCCTGATGAGAAGATCGTCAAGTTGGCCGCCCGGATTATGGGGAACCGGAGTTGTAAAGGGCGTAAAAAGCCTCATAGGGAGCAGCCTTTGTTTTCCGCGTTGGATGGTGTGGACTTGGAACAGGAAGCCATGAAACCGGAAGACCGGCGCAGTGTGGTAGTCCTGCGACCTGAGGGCCTTCCTTCTGACGCGTATGAAATCGGCGAGGATGTCACCGAACGCTTGATCTATGTGAAAGGTTATGTCAGGCCGCTCCGTATTGTCCGGAAGAAATACAGGGATCCCCGTGGAGCGCGTTATTATATCCGTTTACCCGAGAAGTATAAGGACTGCATGGGCAGGACAAAAGCTACGGATTCTCTTGTTTCAGAAGTCCTAACCAGACATTTTGAGGATGGAATGACTATCGGGGATATCGAGTTGTGGCTGAAAGATATGGGGGTGAATTTTTCACATGCGACGATTGTCGGATGGTTTGAGTTGGCCGCCGGAATCTTGGAGCCTTTGGACAAGCCCCTTCAGGGAGAGATCATAACTGATGAGCATATGCATTCGGATGAATCGACCCTCAAGACGTGTGACGCCCGTCTGCCGGGTAAGGGAGAGAGGGAAGAGGACGTGGAGCCTGAGGAACATTATTTTAAACGATGGATATTCTGTCATTACTCTCCCAAAAGGAATCTTACCCAGTATATATTCCATGACCGGGGTCGTCGGACCCGCGAGGCTGAGCAAAAATATCTGGAGGAAGTAACCCATAAGATATATCTGCATACGGATGGCGCTATGATATATAAGTGCTATGATGTATGCGAGCTGATAGTGAGGGTGGCCTGCCTGGTACATATGCGAAGACCCCTTTACAAATTGAGGCATGTATCGGAAGATGCCAAAAGTCTTGTAGATATCATAGATTCCATATTCCATTCCGATAAAGAGATAAAAAAGCGATACCGGGATCCGGATGATATAAAAAGGGAGCGTAATTTACAGCTTGCTCCTTTATTAAATGATTTGAAACAGGCACTGGACAGATTGTATAATTTGCTGGACCCTGAGAAAGACCCCGAACTTCTCAAGGCTGTCAAGTATGTCCTGGTGGAATATCCTTGCGTCCTGCATTGCCTGGAAGACGGTTTGGTGGATCTGTCCAATAATTGTTGTGAACGCCAAATCCGTAGAATTGCCAAGTACCGCAACAACAGCTTTTTTGTGGGCAGTCCCGAAGCCGGGGTTCGTTTTGCGAGACTTCAGTCTGTTTTTGCCAACATCCGCAATCATAAATTGAATGCGGTACAATATCTGTGTGATGTTTTTCGGCGTATTAAGAAAACCGCAAAAGAGGAACTGGTCAATTTGTTGCCACACAAATGGCAACCCCTGACCCTGTAATCTGATGTTTAAATCAAACTTAATTCTTAAAACTTACTAAAAAACAGCCTCTTTAGCTCCTTAACGGGTCTAAAGTGACTGCTTACTGCCATGGTGTACCCGCTCCGTTTGTCTGGCGGGATTACCTCGATTATTTGGAGGCAAAAGAGGGTATGAGAATCACGGCGGTTAATTTTCGGGATAAGAAAAGATTTGGCTGGCGTTCGCACGTAGAATCGTTTTTATTTGCTAATACATACACCTATACGTTTTATACCCATATTATGCTCCGTCGTTCATGCGGCGAGTGTCCTTACACGAACACGCGTCGCCCATCGGACGTAACCGTGGCGGATTTCTGGGGAATAGAGAAGACGGCCGCAGCTGCCCTTGGTGCGGATAACAAGGGTTGTTCACTTATTTTGCTCAATACGGATAAAGGTAAGGAATGGTTTGAGTTAGCCAGGGAAAGTATGGAATGTATGGCTGTTGCGTTGGAGGATTGTCTGCAACCTCAATTGCGTCATCCGTCAGTGTTGCATCCCAAACGAATCGCTTTTGAGGAGGACTATGCGAGATTGGGCTTCGAGAGAACCTTGAAGAAGTATGGGTTTCTTGGATGGAAAGCGGAAGTGAAGTCATTTGTAAAATCATTAAGAGCATGTGTGTTAGGACTGTTTCCAATGGCTTTGAAACGGTTTGTAAAGAAGTTAATCAGAAGAGAATAATGAAAATAGGGATACTAACCTTTCATCGTGCCCATAACTATGGGGCGATGTTGCAGTGTTATGCTTTGCAGGAATATTTGAAAGCCCGGGGAGATGAAGTGTATGTAATAGATTACCGGCCGGATTATTTGATGCATGGGTATGCCAGGCATGCTCTTCATCATTGGATCTCCCGGAATCCGTTGCGTGCGGTAAGGCGTCTGCTCACGGAGCCATTCTTATATAGGGCTAGGGGAAAGCGTTGGGATGGATTTGATAACTTCATGCGGACGAGGCTCAACCTGTATCCCTACGATATGAGTTCGGATTATTCCAATTTTGATTTGCTGTTGTTTGGTAGTGATCAGATTTGGAGTTCTCGTCTCACGGGAGGTCAGTTCGATCCGGTATTTTTTGGACAAGGTGTTAATTGCCGTAAAGCTACCTATGCGGCGAGTATGTCTCCTGTATGTTTGGATGCGGCAGAGAAGAAGGCATTGCCCTCTTTATTGCGAGATTTTAATGCCATGTCTGTACGTGAGGCTGAATTGGCGAAGGCGCTCCGTCTCCTTACAGACAAGGAGGTACATGTGGTGTGCGATCCCGTGTTGCTGTTGAGGAAAGAGGAGTGGGAGAAACGGTGTATGTCGGTTTCGATGAAACGTCCTTATGTGCTTTGTTATAATTTGATGCGATCGGAGGAATGTGCGGAACAAGCCCGCAAAGTCAGTCGGGAGTTAGGGTATGAACTGATAGATATTACCGCTTGTTTACTTCCGTTCAAATCGGGACGGCGTTATTTACAGACACTTGACCCGATTTCGTTTATATCCTATTTCAAGGAGGCAGCGTTCGTTGTGACATCCTCTTTTCATGGTACAGTGTTCTCTGTTGTTTTCCAAAAGCCCTTTTATGTGGTTGGGATGGGTAGCCTTGGAGGGCGTTCCGCCTCTTTATTGGCGAAGTTGAACTTGTCTGATCGGATATTGGGAGAAGTAACAGATTCTCTTGATGGGAAGATTGACTATGAGAAGGTGGAGGTGTTGTTGGAGAATTATAGGATGGAATCCGTTGATTATTTAAAATTTGATGAACATAACGCTTAAATATGATTTAAAAAACAATCGTTATGATTATTTAATAATGATAACGATTGTGTCAGTTATATTCGCAGGTCCATTGTTTGGTGCATTTACTCCGGTACGAATAATAGGTTTTTTGTTTTGGCTCTATTATATCATTAAAATTAAGGTTAATTATCGGATCAAGAAATTAACCTATTGCTTATATGGAGTTATATTTTATTCGTTTCTAGCTGTATTTTGGATATCAGATTGGTATATGTATGTAATCTCTTTTTTAGAATTATTGTGTTATATAGGTGCTTTCTTTCTTATTTATTATTCTTCGTTTATGGCTAATAAACCTATTGGTTCAATATTAAAGGGATGGATTTTGTTTACAATAGCTAATTTGGTGGTAGCTATTTGGGAGATCTATACAGGACAACATACAGCTAATGGACAATTTCAAGCAGCTGATCATGCGATATCTTTAGATGGTACGGTGGGTTTAAGAACTTATGCTGCTGTTACTTATGGTAATTACAATTCTTTGTCTATCGTACTGACTTTATGCTTGTTTATGTTGATACTTTATTGGGTATATACAAATGTGATTCGTGAAAAACTATTATTGATTCTTCTTTTATTATTTATTGTTGCGATAGAATTTATTAATACATCTCGTGGTTGTTTGATAGCCTTGTTTCTTTCTTTTATCCCATTTTTTATGGCTATAGGTAGTAATAAAAAAGATAAATATATTTTGATCTTTATATTATCTATATTATGTGTCTACCTGTGGTATGAGTATTCGGATGATATTCTTTTTTTAATAGAACGAAAGATAGATGCGAGAAGTGGAGCGGCTCAAGATCCTCGTTGGATTTTATGGGCTGGTGGATTGAAAATCGCTGAGGATTGGTTATATATGGGAGGTGGGCCTGGAAGTCAAATTTATGAATATGGGAAAGCGGATATTTGGATTACTTATGCCCATAATTTGTGGATTCAAGTATTGGTGGAATATGGGCTAGTATTTACAATCGCTCTTATTTATGGTATCGCCAGATTAGCTATAAAGTGCTATTTGGATCCTAATCGTTTGTTGCGTTTAATAGGTGTTATCTTGATTCTTTGTTGGCCAATATTGACAATTGTCGATGAAGATTACTTAAAATCGGTTCATTGGACGTTTTTTGCTTCCATACTTGCCATATACCATTCAAGTCAAACTAATCAATTTCAAATATCTAAATGAAATCCATTCTCTTTTTTCATTTCAAAAACGACTACACCGGGAGCACTCGAGTGTTGGCTGATGTGATCGCTCGTGATTATGCGGGGCAATCCGTAACCATTATTATTGCCATCCGCAATCATGATAAGGGATTCTTGAGTGAGTTGCCCAACGTGAGGTTGATCGGGTATTATATACCCACTCGACATGGAAAACGCATACCGGTTCTTACCCCTGTGGCATGGCGCGTATATTTTGTGTTGCTTACGTTATGCTTAGGTTGGCGTTATGATACGTTTTATATCAATACGATCACTCCTTACTTGGCGGCTCTGTTAGGACGGTTGTATGGGAAGAAGATTATCTACCATGTTCATGAGAAGTTTGTCCGGCAAACGCTATCTGTCCGGATCATGGAGTGGGTATTTGCCCATACGAAAGCGCATCGCATATTCGTGTCGGAATATACCCGACGTTGTTATCCGGAGAATCCCTCGTGTACGAGCGAGGTGTGTTACAACCATCTCGGTAAGCGCTTCTTGGAGCAAATACGGATTAGGCCTGTTGGGGAGCGAAAACGGGATACGGTCTTGATGATTGCTTCTCTCTCGAAAATAAAGGGACTATCAGCCTTTATGGAGGTGGCCGGACTTTTACCACGATTCCATTTTCGTCTGATGCTGAGTGCGGATATGAAATCCATACAGGCTTATCTGGGCGACCCGATACCGGGAAACGTGGAGTTGATCCCGGCGCAATCGGATATTCATCCTTATTTGCGAGAGGCGGACTTGATGCTCAATTTGTCGAACCCATTTTTTTGGGTAGAAACTTTCGGTATGACCATCTTGGAGGCGATGGCTTATGGCATTCCGTCCATCGTTCCTAATGTGGGAGGTCCGACAGAGTTGATAGAGGATGGATATAATGGCTTCTGTGTGGATGTGACAGATGCTAAGGTTGTTGCGGAAAAGATCAAAGAGGTGTTGGGGCTTGACGGTTATGAGCGGTTCGCGAATAATGCATTGGCTAGATTTGAACGATTTCGCTAGTAATGCTTACAAAAAATGTGAGCTTTCGCTTTGATAATTGTTTTGGCCTGATTACTTTTGTTTCATTAAGATCGTGCAGATATGAGACTTGAACTGAAAAATATTAACAAAATCGCTTATGCGGACGTGAGACTGAATGGTTTGACGGTGATAGCCGGCACCAACGACTCGGGAAAGAGTACGGTGGGTAAGGCTCTTTTTTCTGTAGTAAAGTCGATTGGATTGGTGAAAACTCTGACGGCGGAGGTCCAGCGTGAGCGAATACGTAAGTTGCTCCATCGCTTGGAGAGGGGTGTTTTCACTTTGTCGCGGGAGTCTGGAAATCAATCCGCTCATGACTTGATGCGTCAAATAGAAGACTTCAAACAACAGGGAGATGTTGTTGATGATCGCTTTTTTATGGAGCTATCAAAGTTTATAGAAGACTCAGCCTACATAGTTCCTAGGAGTAAAGCTGCTTTGAAAAGGTCTTTAGAGGAACTGGAGCGGATGATAACGGAAATGAAATGCCCGGATGAGAGGTTAAGAATCCAATTACAGAGGGTTATGGGGGCAGAGTTTGATGGACATGTTTGCACTTGGGACACTGCCGGCTCTGAGATTAACTTTGAGGAAGAGGAGAATGAGAACAAGCTGTGTATTAGGCTTGAGAACGATAAGGTGATGAGTGCCGAGGCACAAAGGGATAGTGAATTTACGATAGAGGATGCCTCGTTTATCGAGTCTCCTCTTTATATGCATTTGATAGATGCGTTGCTTTTGCCACGTGCTTCATCGGGCTTGGCCCGGGGTTATGATATGTTGTTGAATTATCACGTAGATGATTTCATTAGAAAATTAGGGATGGCTCGCTTTGCTTCTTCTTATTCCTCTACGGAAGATTCGGCTTATGGAGATCTTTTTGACAAGTCGGCAGAGATTACAGGGGGGCGTTTCGTTTTCGACGCTACGGCTCACCGGTTGTTGTGGGAAAAAGACGGGCGTAAATACTCGCCTGTAAATGTGGCATCCGGAGTTAAATCGTTTGGTGTGATGCAGTTGCTGATAGGGCAACAGGTTATCAATGAGAATCGGCTGTTGATTTGGGATGAGCCGGAGAATCATTTACATCCAGAATGGCAGATTCGCTTGGCTGAATTGTTGGTGGATTTATCCTTGACCGGAGTGCCGGTCTTGATCAGTTCCCATAGTCCTTATTTTATACAGGCAATTCGTTTTTATTCCCAAAAAAGGAATAATGCTTATGTGGATTATTATCTAACCGAGGAAGTATCGGAAGGATTGGTTCGGATAGAAGATGTGACGAAAGATTTGAACCGGATATTTACAAAGCTATCAAAACCTATGAGTCAAATCGTTAATTTCAGAAAATGATAAATCCCATTGTTCCATCATCATATCAGTATGTAGAGACGATCCGGATGGCTTATGGATTGGAGTACACTTCTATTTGCCGCCTGCATAAACCGTGCCGGATAAAAAGAGGGTGTGATACGGAACAACGGACTGTATTATTGGATTTTGATGCGGTAAAGGATAAGTGGTGTAAGGCACGTAAAGAGGCGTCTTGCCCCTCGGTTGACGCCATAGTCGCCAAGGATATGAGACTTTGCTTTTTAGAGATAAAAGGCTGGAAGATGTTTATAGAAAAACGTTTGGATTTACTCCCTTCCGAAAATGACAAGGAGTCCTTTATAGACCGTCAGTTGCAGTCGTATAATTTTCAAGACAAATTGTGCGATAGTATTCGAATATGTGAGGATGAATTAGGTATGGAAGACTTATCTTCGAATTGTGATATTATTTACCTTTTGATTACGGATGTGGATGTATTTGCTGATCCTTTGTTGGAGCTGGATGCGACTTTGCTGATGTTGGCTAATACATCTACTTCATGGGAGACCGTTTGCGCCCGGAAAATGGGAATGGAATTTTTGGCCTCCGCGCGACTGGATGATCGTATTCATTATTATTTTGAATCATGTCGTAAGTTGGATGAATTCATGGATTCACTCTGAATCAATTCGTATTAACTCTCTTTTCTTGTATTCTAAATTTACAATCGTGCGTTTTCTTGGGATATAGAACCCGGAGAAATCGTATCACGTTTATATTCTTTCAATGAAAAAAATAGTAGTTCTTCTCTCTACCTATAATGGAGAGCGTTTTTTGTGTGTCCAGCTGGATAGTTTGTTGGCCCAAGAGGGAGTGGAGCTGAAGGTGCTGGTGAGGGATGATGGATCTTCAGATGGTACATTGGATGTATTGATCGCTTATAAGGAGCGGTATCCGATGATCTTTGAAGTATTTGAGGGTGAAAACGTAGGTTTTGCCATGGGCTTTACCCGATTGTTACAGAGGGCAGTGGAGCAATATGTTGATGCTGATTATTTTGCCTTTTGCGATCAGGATGATGTCTGGATGTCGGATAAGCTGAAGGCGGCTACTGATCGGCTAAAGGGTGAGGATCATTCCATTCCGCTGGCTTACTGCTCCAATACCACATTGGTAGATGTGAATTTGCGTGTTATTAGGAAGGCATGGAATCCAAGGCGGGTCGCGCTGACCAAGGAGCGGGCGTTGATACAAAGTTTCGCTACCGGGTGCACGATGGTATTCAATAGGGTGGCGGCAGAGACATACGTGACCCACTTACCTGAAGTGATCAAGGTGCATGACTTCTTGATGTACCAATTGTGCGTGTTTTTAGGTAAAGTGGTTTGGGATGAGAAGTCTCATATCCTCTATCGCCAACATGATGGCAACCAAATAGGGAAGAAAGATTTCATGGGGAGGATGCGTAAACGTATGGAAGGACATTATAAAGAGCATGTATTGGAACTTCAAAATCGACGTTTCTTGGTGGCTTATAAGGATTTGCTCTCCGTAGAGGATGTATGGCTTATCTCTAGGTTTGTTTTCTATCGAAAGAATTGGCTTACTAGGTTGCTCTTGTTGTTTGATGGAAAGATTAAATATAACAGCTTTGAGTCCAACTTTTTTTATATGTTAAAAATCATTAAGGGGGGGGGTATAGGACTTCCTCGATTTTCTCATCGGGCGCTTACGCCGTTTGCAGTGTGTGAGGGCTTATGAGGAAATCAGTGGCGATAGTCGTTGTCTTGTATAAAGCAGAGTTGAGTTTATTTCATAAGGATCTATTAAAGAATGGAAATATCACTCTAATAGTCGTGGATAACACGCCCGGTAGAGATTTGGGTTTAAGGGCGGCGGATAGGCTGGTGTATATCTCTTTGAGGAATAATCTAGGTATCGCGACGGCACAAAATGAAGGGATCAGGCAGGCTCGCGAATCAGGATGTGACTATGTGATTTTCTTCGATCAAGATAGCAGGATTCCTGAAGGGTATGTTAACAGAATAGTTGAAGAATATAAGCGTATTAATGGATTAGTGTTTAATCTGTTTTTGTTGGGTCCGACAGTAATAAATGGCCGTACAAAAGAGGTGTATAAATCAACAATCCATCGGGATGTGTGGGCGGCTGAGGATTTTATACGGAGGCGAGAGATTATCAGTTCGGGAAGTTGTGTTGCCTTGCGGAAAATAGAGGAGGTGGGACTAAATGATGATTCCTTATTTATTGATTATGTGGATCATGAATGGTGTTGGAGAGCATTGAGCAATGGGTTTGTCAATGGTATCACTCCGAGGGTTACGCTTACTCATTATGTGGGTCAACAGGAGTATCGGCTATTCAACCAGCTCGTTATCATTTCAGCTCCGATACGATATTATTATCAAGTACGGAATTATTTATGGCTGCTTCGACGTAGTTATGTGCCAAAGCAATGGAAAATTAATCATGGAATAAAACTGATAATGTATCCACTTTCTTTCCCTTTTAAGGTGAGATGTTGGCGAGAGATCTATGTGCAAATGTTTAGAGGTTTAAAGGATGGACTATATGGAGCGATATATGGTAAAAGTGGGAGCGGTAGTGGTATTGTATAACCCTGATTTTGAGGTGACAAAGAAAGCATTGTCGTCATTGGTCAGTCAGGTGGATCAAATATGCGTGGTGGATAATTCTCCATTTGACCACTCGAATGTGCTGAGCAGTTATGAGTCGGTGGAGTATAAACCATTGCTGAAGAATGTAGGTATTGCTGCGGCGCAGAATATAGGCATTCGTTATTTCATTGATTCAGGTTATGATCTCGTTCTTTTTTCGGATCAGGATTCGATTGCGCCAGAGAAAGTGGTGAGCAAGTTACTTGAAAATTATCAAGCGCTTCAAAAGGAGGGAATAAAGGTTGGAGCGGTAGGAACCCGGGCGATTAATCGGCAGAGTGGGATGCCGTATGAGGATAAGTCAAAAATGATAGCGAGGTTTTTTAAAGATACATTTGTTAATTCATCCGATATCACCGAATATTATTCGGTGATATCCTCGATATCATTGATGGAAAAACCGGAGCAGACTGGGACAGTGCGCCGGAGGAGGCTGGGACACTTTTGATGCGGCAAAGTTAATGATTTTTTCTCAGACTATCTCCTTTCAGTTCAAAACGTATGGCAGAGTGCACCAT
>NZ_JAAKDT010000058.1 GCF_011038785.1 Parabacteroides sp. ZJ-118 | reverse complement strand
ATCATGCAAAAAGATCTATTGATCCAACAGAAAGAAGAGGCAATCCAACAGAAAGAAGAGGCAATCCAACAGAAAGAAGAGGCAATCCAACAGAAGGATCAAGCGATTCAAGAACAGGAACAGGCTCTTCTGCAGAAGGATCAAGCGATTCAAGAGCAGGAACAGGCTCTTCTGCAGAAGGATCAACTTATTCGAGGTATGATTCGAATGTTGGAACAAGATGGATTGAATGAGCGACAGATCGCGCAAAAGTTGGCTTTGTCTGTTGAACAAATCCAAAAATTGAAATAAGAAGGAAATAATCCCTACTTTTGCGAAGAACGGAATATGATAGCACCGTCACCTTATATACTGAAACAACAAGCGAAAATAATTCCCCTAACAGGGAAACTGCTGAAAGTAGAAATGGAGAGTTTCCGTTATCACGACTTGGGACGAATCGCTTATGCCGATGCGTTAGAATATCAGACAGCTGCTTTCGATGTCTTATTGAAAGCGAAGGCTGCAGGAGAGAAAGAGGATAATCAATTGTTCTTTTGTGAGCATTTACCTGTCTTGACGATCGGTAAAAGTGGCAAGGACTCAAATTTGCTTATTCCCGAGGAGACTTTACGGGAACGAGGGATCTCGTTTTACCATATAAACAGGGGGGGGGATATAACGTATCACGGGCCGGGGCAGATTACCGGTTACCCGGTATTTGATCTGGAATATTGGAATCTGGGATTGAAACAATACATCCATATGCTGGAAGAGACGATTATCTGTTTCTTGTCGCTTTATGGCTTGAAGGGGGAACGTTTGGAAGGAGCGACGGGTGTATGGCTAGATCCTGAGGTGCCGGGGCGTGCCCGTAAGATCTGTGCGATTGGCGTGAAAAGTAGCCGGTTCGTTACGATGCATGGCTTCGCTTTGAATATAAATACGGATCTAAGTTTCTTCTCACTGATCAATCCGTGTGGCTTTACGGATAAAGGCGTTACTTCCTTGGCTATGGAGTTGGGAACGCCCCAGGACTTTGAGTTGGCAAAAAGTCAATTGAGATCGATCTTCATGGAAACCTTCGCTTGATATGGCAGTCATTCATTCTTTGTAGAGTCTTGGGGGGATAGGGGTAAAAGAGGTCTTTTTCTCCTTCTGAAAATCTCGGAGAAATTTGTAAAATCTTTCCGGTACATGATTCCTACGCCTTGTATGGTTAACGCCTGCTTCAGGCCGAAATACATATCTCTGGCGTGGTTATAAGCCTTTAGCCGGATCTCGCCGGAGGGAGTCAGCTTATATTCTAGGTCGAACTCTCCGATAAAGGTGTTATTTTTTCCTGTGTTGACCGTATTTCTCATGCCGAAATTACCATTGATCAATAAGCGGTTGTTTAACAGTTGGCTGGATAATATCATCTCGTATTCTGTGTCTTCCTTGAAACCGTCTTGCCCCGCTCGTATGTTCGTGCCTATTTGTACTTTATCCGTGAAACTACCTAACAGATTGGATAGTTGCGCTGAGATAGCGGACGAAGCCACGGCGTTTAATTCGCTAGACCTATAATTCGTTTGGGCATACTCAGGTGTGTAGAATTTATTTAACACCAGCAAATAAACAATTTGCCGGGTCATCATATCCTCTGTGTCTATAAACGCTTTGACTTGACGCTCTAGCTCCTCGTTAGAGTTCGGAAATTCCAAGTCGAAGGAAATAGACGGGCTGCGCAACGCGCCTTCAAGGTTTAAGACGCAATTGACGGGTATGTTTGTCCGTGAACTTTCTTGCAAGAGACTTTGATCCAAGTCTCCGATATTTGCGGTCAGATTGTAGATCGCATTGATATTCATATGGGCATTAAAGGGATCGCCGCGGAAATTAATCGTGCTACCATCCCGGATCTTAAAGTCTTTATGGATGATTTGCTGTAAACTGAAATTATAGTTCCCTTGTACGATATTCACGTCGCCATACATACGAAGATCACTTCTTGTTCCGTATTGTATCTGTAAACTTCCGCTAGCGTTTCCTTTGATACGGTCTCCTGCTATCGGGTCCATGATTAGCTCTATATCGGCATCGGGCGTAATATCAAGGAGGAAGTTCATTCGTAGCTCGGCTCCCTCGTCTGTCCCGTGTACGATATTCAATGGATGCGTGGCAGTAGAATCTACGTTAGCGGACAACTTACTTTTATCGATGAACGTGATAAAGCCATAGTCTGTAGCCGAGTTGTTATTCATGAAGTCCAGATAAATAGTGGTCTTAGGTTCGCTTTTCATGTTAATGTCAAAGTCTATCAACTTACCGTTTCCCTTGATTTGTGCCGTTCCGCTGGCGAATACCGTTCCATAGATCAGCGGATTCTTTTTCCGGTTGGCGTTATACATCAACATGTTATTGCCCTGAACGTTTACGAGGAAGCTATAATCCCGGAAATGCAAATGGTTGAACTTAAGGCTGACTTTTCCTGAGTTGCCGAATTGATCCTTGACCGTGATATTCCGTAAATTGACAGACGTAGAGTCCAGGTGGACAGAATCGGAAAAGGTATAATAAGTATCCAAGAAATCAACGCCGACTCCTCCATCCATGACATAGGCATCTCCCTCGACATTCAGCTCCTTAAAGGGCCCGTGCAAATGTATACTTCCGAATCCCCGGCCTTGCAAGTTCTTTACGACCGTATCGACAAAAGGTTGCAAGAAGGCCAGATTGATATCATTGGCATCGAAGTACAAGGATAGTCCCGCGTTGGGCCCAACCGGGAATACATAACCATTTACATCCGTCCAAGTGCTATCGTTCTTGTAAATACTTCCCAGCATAAGGATGCCTTTCTGCGCATCGTCCCATTCGCTGAAAAGATTGAGGCGGCCTAGCGCGACTTGATTGAATGAGAAGTCCTTTACTTCCAGATCCGTATTTAGCATGCGGCTATTGAATAAGTCGTTCACGTAGAACCTACCGGTCGCCTCACCCCCGAATTGTAAGACCGGGATATTCAATACGTCGAAGACATAACTCAGCTCTATTTGATTTAAGTCCACCGATAAAGAATCTGCCGGATCTTTTGAGATCGTCCCTTCCATCGATAAATACTGGGTATCGTGATCTACCCGGAAATGCTCGATTCCGATCTTACCCTCGCGGATTGTTATATTCGCCGGATGGATGGTCCAGAGTGTGTCTTTAATAATGAGGGGGCTTTTATTCAACGTGATTTCCGTACGTAACTTGGCTGGTCCTTTCTCGCTTTCCTCCTCCACGAAAAGGGTAGAGGCGGAGATGTCGGCTTTAAATAACTGTTCTTTATTATTTGCCCAGCCAATCATGGTATTCATCCAATTGTCTTTAGCGTCTGCCTTGAGATCAAGGTAATTACGCAGTCCCTTGTCATTGTAATTAGTCGCTTTTAATTGGAGGTTTACTTTATCGTTCGGATTATCGCAAACCAAGTAACCGGATTCGAACATGGATTTCCCAAGATTGAATTTTGGAAGCCACGCCTCGATACGGAACTTATTATAGATATTATTATAATGTCCCGTGATCCGTCCGGGTTGTACCATCGTGAACGGTAGTTTCAATGTTGCAGAAAGTGCCTCCGTATTCTCGATCGTTAATAGGAGAGCGAAGTTATTCTCCTTCACGATTTGTTTTTTCCGGGTCGTGTTGATCAAGGCGGGCACATATCCCTTGAACGTATTCATAAGGCTGGGGACTAGCGTGTTGAATGAATAAGACCCTGTGACCTCCCCGTTCAGGATATCGGAGGCTATGGTTAATTGCCGGTCGAGACTATGCCCCGAGGCAACCACCTCGAATTTCTTAAGGAAGAAGCTGCTGGGAGCGGTCTCGAAAGAAAGGCTGTCCAACGTGATGTTACCTTCCAGATTATCGATATTATCTCCGGTAAAATCCGCGTTTAAAGCCAAGGATATATTCGGTGCCTCATATTTGTCCGTCAGGTTCAATCGGTCCGGCCGGAAATGATCAAGGCGGGCGGTGAAATTAAACAAGGAATTTTGTGCCTGGTGCTGAAAGATTCCTTGGGCGTATAATTCGCCATTAGGATCGTTTACATGGATAGTCCCATCGAAACTGTTTTTCTTGAAATTACCGGAAAGATTTATATCCTTGTATTTATAAGCTTTATAATCGAACTCCTTGACTTGTGCTTGAATATTTCCGGAGAAATTTCCGCCAATGGGCCTGCGGGTATCGATATTGATGTCGAAGCGGGCTTCCCCAAAAGGATTATTCTCGCCGAATAGCTCATGGATCCGCAAGTTGCTGGAGGCGATACGTCCTTGTAAGTAAGCGGCTATATTTTTATCCTTGTTGCTCCCGAATATCAAGTCTGTCTGTATGGAGCCGATGGAAGATGATAGTTTTCCGAAAGCGACTAGGTTATCGAAAAATCCTGATATCTCGCCCGTGAAATTGATCGTCCCCAATTTGACAACCGGGGGCGGTAGAGTCTTTGGACGCTCATTGAAGTTATTGGCCAAACTGGAGATGCCGTCTGTCGTAATATACATCTTATTCACCTTCCCTAAAAGATACGCTTCCTCGGGATGGGTGATGTTCTTTAATTCCATTTGGCCGACAAACAACATCTTATCGCTATATTTCAAGGTGAGGCGCTTCAAATTGAAATTATTGATATAGCCGTTTGCCTCGGCCGATAACTCGATCGTGTCGGTGAAGTTTCTGAACGCCGGAACGAAAGGGGATAAGTCCCTTAGGCTGATTTGTGAAGGCGTTATATTCATGTCGATCGGAGCGTCGTTCAAGAGAGCGGGAAGGCTATCGATCTCGCTTAAATGGATCCGGGCACGGCCGATCTTCAAGTCTGTCTGCGGCAAGCGTACCTCGAAGTCCTGTACGAAAGCGCTATCCCGGTTCCCGACCACGTTCAGCGATAACTTATTCAAGGAGAAACCGGATGCTTCGTCGAAACTCATCTTCTTGATATGGGCGTTCACGCTGTCATTATTAAAAGCCTTGAGGGACAGCTTGGCGCTCAGGTTCTTGATATCGATATGCTTTGCGTTGAACTTTCCCGGAGTCTCTTTCTCGCTGTCCACATTATAGCTGAAATTACCTCTTCGGATCCAGATGGAGTTGAAACGGAGATCAATATTCTTCTCTTTCTTTATCGAATCCTTGCTGGTGAAAGCGTCGATGACGAATTGCAGATTTAAAGGGCTTTTAGGCGTATGTTTTCTTAGGTTGAAGGAGAAACCGAACAAACGTACCGTCGTGAATACGAACTTGCCTTCCAGCAACGGCATGATCTCGAATCCCGCCGCCACATGATTCGCCTCGAACATGACTTTTCCGTCTTGGTCTTCCAGATAAAGCCCTTCCAGTACTAGGCGATTGAACCATTCGATATCTACATTACCAATCTTTATGGGCACACCAAGGTAGCTGGATAACTGGTTCGTGGCTACTTCTGATACTTTGTTTTGAATATAAGGAATTTTCAGTAAGATGCCCGGCAACGCATAGAATATCCAGAATAATGTAAGCAGGGTAATGATTATGTATTTAAGTCCTCTGATATCTTTTCTATTTATTTCCCGCAAATCTACAACAATATCGCGATAGATTTTGTTAATTCGCGGAAAAAAGAATGAAGATATGAGTATAACGATATTAGGGATCGAGTCTTCTTGCGATGACACTTCTTCTTCGGTGATCTGCGACGGCGTGATGCTGTCCAACGTAATAGCCAGTCAAGCCGTTCATGAGGCCTATGGCGGGGTTGTCCCCGAGTTGGCTTCCCGTGCCCATCAACAGAATATCGTTCCGGTAGTAGCCGAGGCCATCAAGCGTGCCGGCATCGATAAGTCTGAGTTGAGTGCCGTGGCGTTTACCCGTGGGCCGGGTTTGATGGGATCCTTATTAGTCGGAACCTCGTTCGCCAAGGGCTTGTCCGCTTCCTTGGATATCCCGATGATCGAGGTCAATCACTTACAGGCTCACGTGTTGGCTCATTTTATCAAGGAAACTCCGGACGATGATCATGCTCCCTCGTTTCCCTTCCTTTGCTTGTTAGTTTCGGGCGGTAATTCGCAAATCATTAAGGTGAACGCTTATAATGATATGGAGGTGATCGGCCAGACGATCGACGACGCCGCGGGAGAGGCTTTCGATAAATGCGCCAAGGTGATGGGATTGGGTTATCCCGGTGGCCCTGTCGTGAATCGTTTGGCGAACGAGGGCAATCCGAATGCTTTTACGTTTAGCAAGCCGCATATCCCCGGATATGATTATAGCTTCAGTGGCCTGAAGACTTCCTTCTTATATACCTTGCGTGATCATTTGAAAGACGATCCGGATTTTATCAAGAAGAATAAGCAAGATCTATGCGCTTCCTTGCAAGCTACGGTAATCGATATCTTGATGAGTAAATTGCGCAAGGCGGCGAAGGATTTGAATATAAAAGAAGTCGCCGTAGCCGGAGGGGTATCGGCCAATTCCGGTTTGCGTGAGGCATTCTTGGAGCACGCCAAACGTTGTGGCTGGAAAGTGCATATCCCAAAGTTCTCGTTCACTACGGATAATGCCGCTATGGTTGCTATCACGGGATATTATAAGTATATGGATAAGGAGTTCTGTCCGATGGATGCCGCTCCTTTTTCTAGGGTTGTCTTATAGGATAGTTTTAACTTTTGTATCCAAAAAGGGACGCCGATAGTTATGCTTGTCCTTTCGCCAAAAGGATGAAGGAGATGTTATCCACTCTTTGAAAACAAATTAAACCGCCGTATGCCGAACGGCACGTACGGTGGTGCGAGAGGAAAGGAAACAAAATAGGCAGGAAAACTTATTTTGTTTCCCTACCTACTCGATTTGGCATCGCACGAATTATTCAGCGTTTTCAGTTGCCGGAACTTCTTCAGCGGGAGTCGCTGCGGCCGCTTCCTCAGCCTGCTTAGCAGCTTCAGCTGCTGCCAATTCTGCTTTCTTTTTAGCAACGATTTCTGCTTTTGCCTTATTTGCTTCTTTCTCAGCCTCAAGACGTGCTTTAGCAGCTGCTCTAGCAGCTTCGCTGTCTTTTTCTTTGATAGCTTGTGCGGAAGCTTGTTTGTTCTTCAACCAAGCTTTGAATTTCTCCTCAGCTACGGCTTCGTCGAACGCACCCTTCTTAACACCTTCCAATAAATGCTTTTTCAAGCAAACGCCTTCGCGTGAAAGGATGTTACGAGTTGTGTCTGTAGGTTGAGCACCCACTTGTAACCAATACAAAGCTCTTTCGAAGTTCAAATCTACTGTAGCAGGATTAGTGTTCGGATTATAAGAACCTATCCTTTCAATAAATTTTCCATCACGTGGAGCCCTGCTGTCTGCGATCACGATTTGGTAGAAGGCGTAACCTTTACGACCGTGTCTTTGCAATCTAATTTTTGTTGCCATGTTTGAATAATTAATTTAAGCTGTTTGTATTAGCGGGCGCAAAGATAGGACTTTTCGTTTATAAAACAAGCGCTTCATTGGAAAATATGTGGGTGCTTCTGTTTTTTAAGGTAGTTTAAGGGATTAGTCCCTTGTGAGATTGGTTGCCCCGGAAAGATCGTATGAAATCTCTTGTACATCCCTAATGAAAGGGATTTTTCTTATCTTCGCAGTTTCATTATATTGATGTATCAAGATAAACATATGATTTTAGTTGACGGACTAACAGTTGAGTTTGGTGGAAGCGCCCTTTTCTCTGATGTTTCTTTCGTTATTAATGAGAAAGATCGTATCGCCTTGATGGGTAAGAATGGTGCCGGTAAATCTACCCTGTTGAAGATATTGGCTGGCGTGCGGGAGCCAAGCCGTGGAAAAGTGTCCGCTCCTAAAGATACCGTGATCGCTTATTTACCGCAGCATTTGATGACGGAGGATGGTCGTACCGTCTTCGAGGAGACGGCGCAGGCTTTTGCCCATCTACACGAGATGGAGGCGGAGATCGCCGAATTGAATAATCAATTGGAGACTCGTACGGACTATGAGTCGGATGGTTATATGGAACTGATCGAGCGAGTCTCTACCTTGAGCGAGAAATTCTATTCCATAGAGGAGATCAATTACGACGCCGATATAGAGAAAACCTTGTTGGGACTGGGTTTCAAACGGGAGGATTTCGACCGGCAAACCAGTGAATTCAGCGGTGGTTGGCGTATGCGTATCGAGTTGGCGAAACTGCTATTGAAGAAACCGGAGGTTCTTTTGCTGGACGAGCCGACGAATCACTTGGATATAGAGTCTATCCAGTGGTTGGAGGATTTCTTGGTCGATAACGGTCAGGCAGTAGTGGTGATCAGCCACGACCGTGCGTTCGTGGATCATATCACGACTCGTACGATCGAGGTAACGATGGGTCGGATTTATGATTATAAGGTAAGTTATAGCCAATACTTGCAATTGCGGAAGGAACGTCGTGAGCAACAACAGAAGGCTTATGACGAGCAACAAAAGATGATCGCCGAGACGAAAGAGTTCATCGAGCGTTTCAAAGGCACGTACTCCAAGACCTTACAGGTGCAGAGCCGTGTGAAGATGCTGGAGAAACTGGAGATCTTGGAGGTGGATGAGGAAGATACCTCGGCTTTGCGCTTGAAGTTCCCGCCTTCGCCCCGCTCAGGCTCTTATCCGGTGACGATCGAGAATGTCTCGAAAGCGTATGGCGATCATACGGTTTTCCGGAACGCAAATCTGATGATCGAGCGGGGAGATAAGATCGCTTTTGTCGGGAAGAATGGCGAGGGTAAGTCTACCTTGGTGAAGTGTATCATGAAAGAGATCGAGCACGAGGGAACGTTGACGCTGGGACATAACGTGATGATCGGTTATTTCGCCCAGAACCAAGCTTCCCTGCTGAATGAGAACCTTACGGTTTTCCAGACGATCGATGATGTGGCGCAGGGCGACATCCGTAATAAAATCAAGGATCTGCTGGGTGCGTTCATGTTTGGCGGCGAGAACTCGGCAAAGAAGGTGAAAGTGCTTTCCGGTGGCGAGCGTACGCGTCTGGCTATGATTAAGCTATTATTGGAGCCTGTGAACTTGCTGATTCTGGATGAGCCCACGAACCATCTGGATATGAAAACGAAGGATATCTTGAAGCAAGCGTTGCTTGATTTTGACGGGACATTGATCGTCGTCTCCCACGACCGTGATTTCTTGGATGGTCTAGTCTCTAAGGTCTATGAGTTCGGGAACCAAAAAGTGACGGAGCATTTGGAAGGTATCTATGAGTTTATGCAGCGCAAGAAGATGGAAAATCTGCGTGAGCTTGAGCGGAAGAATTAAATTATTGTTAGGTATTCCTTCTATAAATGCTGTTATTTGCGAACTATTCCGTATTTTCGCGGAAAAAACAAAATGATAGATTTTATTACCTTCTGTGACTATGCAGGGACTTTCGCTTTTGCCATAAGTGGCATAAGGTTGGCTTCTGCGAAACAATTTGATTGGTTTGGCGCCTATGTGGTGGGTGTCGTGACCGCTGTGGGAGGAGGTACAATTCGTGATATTCTATTGAATGCGGTACCCTTTTGGATGGAACAAGCCTCTTATTTGATTGTCTCGGCCTTGGCTTTGTTGTTCGTTATCGCCTTCCGAAAATACGTGATCCGTTTGAATAATACGTTTTTTATTTTCGATGCTATCGGATTAGGATTGTTTGTGGTGGTAGGCATCGCCAAGACCTTGGATTTCGGGTTCCCTATGTGGGTGGCGATCGTGATGGGAACCACAACCGGCTCGTTTGGCGGTATGATGAGGGATATATTGATTAATGAGGAACCTTTGATATTTCGGAAAGATATTTATGCGTTGGCTTGTGTCTTTGGCGGTTTGATATATTATGCATGTATGCAAACTTCCATGTCGGTGGCGATGATACAGTTCGTATCAGCGCTGAGCGTGTTCCTCGCGCGTATAATCGCCGTAAAATATCATATAAGCGTTCCGGTGTTGAAAGGAGAAGAATAATTTATTAAATTTGTATAATTATATGGACATGCATACTCAACAAGACGAGGCTTCCATCCTGTTGATATATACGGGTGGGACGATAGGTATGATCGAGAATCCGGAGACAGGAGTGTTAGAGTCGTTTAATTTCCAGCATTTGAAGGACAATATGCCGGAGTTGAAGAAGCTGGGGTATTCGGTGGCCACGATACAGTTCGATCCTCCGATGGACTCCTCGGAGATGGGGCCGGACTCGTGGATGAAGATCGTGAAAATCATCGCCGATAATTATCAGAAATACGACGGCTTCGTGGTACTGCATGGTACGGATACAATGTCGTATACGGCATCGGCATTGAGTTTTATGCTCGAGAACCTGAGTAAGCCGGTGATCCTTACGGGATCGCAATTACCGATCGGGATGTTACGTACAGATGGAAAGGAGAACTTGATTACGGCGATCGAGATAGCGGCCGCCAAGGAGAACGGATTGCCGTTGATCCCTGAGGTCTGTATCTTTTTTGAGAATGATTTATTGAGGGGAAACCGTACGAGTAAGATAAACGCAGATAATTTTAATGCGTTCCGTTCGTATAATTACCCGGCTTTGGCTCATGCGGGTATCTATATCAAATATGATCTTCCGCAGGTATATCATCCGGTATCGCGTAAGCCGCTAAAGCCGCATTATTTGTTAGACCGAAATATCGCTATACTAAAACTATTTCCCGGAATTTCTCCGCAAGTAGTGGAAAGTATCCTGAATATCCCGGGTCTGAAAGGCGTGGTGATGGAAACATTCGGAAGCGGAAACGCTCCGTGCGAGGAATGGTTCTTGAATATGTTGAAGGAGGCTGTAGACCGTGGTATCGTTATCGTGAATGTTACCCAGTGTAGGGCCGGAAGTGTGGAGATGCACCGTTATGAGACGGGGCACAAATTGTTGGAGACTGGCGTGACGAGCGGCTTTGATAGTACGACGGAGAGTGCCGTGACGAAGCTGATGTTCCTTTTCGGCCATGGATTGACACCGGACGAGGTGAAGGAGCATATGAACTGCTCGTTGATCGGGGAGGTATCGATTCCTGAGACGTTCCGTCCCTAGCGTGTACTATGTAAAAACAGAAAAAAACAGTGTTGCGGAATAGGAGAGTATGAAACTATCATTTCTGAGTTTAGCGAGTGGAAGCAGTGGGAACTGTTATTATCTGGGGACTTTGGAATTCGGTATACTGATTGACGCAGGTATCGGAATCCGGACCATAAAGAAAGTACTGAAGGATCGGTCGATCGATTTCACCAAGATCGTGGCCGTGTTGATTACTCACGATCATGCGGATCATATCAAGACGGTCGGGTATTTGGGCGAGAAGCTTTGCATTCCTGTCTATGCGACAGCCGACGTGCACAGGGGGATTGATAAGAGCCGGTATGTGGAGGAAACCCTATGTGTCTCCCGCAAGGTTATAGAAAAAGAAGTTCCTTTCCTGATCCGTGATTTCCGTATCACAGCTTTCGAGGTGCCCCACGATAGCACCGATAACGTAGGTTACCATATCGAGTATGGTAATCATAAGTTCACTTTCGCTACTGATGTGGGGCATATCACAGACACGGTGGGGAAATATATCAGCATGGCGAACCATCTAATATTGGAAGCGAACTATGACGAGGAGATGCTCCGTTTTGGTACGTATCCTGCTTTCTTGAAAGAGCGGGTGGCCAGTCCTACTGGGCATCTGAGTAATAGAGAGGCTGCGGAGTTCTTGGCAACCCATTATAATACCGGCTTGAGGAATATCTGGCTTTGCCATCTCAGCCGGGATAACAATCATCCCGAACTGGCCTACAAGACAGTGGATATACGTCTTTTCCAAGAGGGTATAAGGGTGGGGAAAGATGTTTCATTGGTAGCGTTGAAGCGAACTACGCCCTCGGATATTTACGAGTTTGATTAAAGTTGTGAAAAAAGCAGTCGAAAAGTTTGCGGAGAAAAATAAAACCTCTATCTTTGCACCCGCAATCGAGAAACAAACGGTGGTTTGAAAAAGTAACGATGGCGAAATGGAATGACTTGGTAGCTCAGTTGGTAGAGCAAATGACTCTTAATCATTGGGTCGAGGGTTCGAGCCCCTCCCAGGTCACACAAACAAGCGGCATGTTGACTTGGTAGCTCAGTTGGTAGAGCAAATGACTCTTAATCATTGGGTCGAGGGTTCGAGCCCCTCCCAGGTCACGTAATTAACTTGTTGGAAAGATGGCAGAGTGGTCGATTGCGGCGGTCTTGAAAACCGTTGAACTGAGAGGTTCCCGGGGTTCGAATCCCTGTCTTTCCGCGGGGAGTCCTGTAAGGCGAAAGCCTTACGGGATTTTTTTATTTTTGAGGCATTTGTCCGGATACGATCGGAAAGAGGTAACGGGCATCGCTAGAATGAGAAAGCGTATGACAATATGGAAACAGGATCATTGCGGATAAGTGATATACGGACGGATTTTATCTATATGATGGAACAAGCCATGAAAGCCCCATCGGGGCATAATACCCAACCTTGGTTGTTTCGTGTGCAAAAGGATAGGATACAAATTCTTCCGGACATGAGTAAGTCCCTTCCGGTTGTAGATCCGGATAATCGTGAATTATTTATTAGCTTAGGATGCGCCACCGAGAATCTTTGCATTGCGGCTGAAGCAAAAGGATATGCTCCGCTACCGGTTTTTTCAGGATCAGGGGAGATCACCATATTCTTGTCGGAGGCATCAATGATTAAGGAGACGAGTGGACTTATCGAGAAAATTTCGGCCAGACAGACGAATCGAGGCCTATACTCCGGGGAAATGATTCCATCGGATCAACTGAGCTATTTGAGAGATACGCCTTTGGAGGAAAATATCGGTCTGCATTTGTGGTCGAAAGGAGAGTGGGAGTTCGATATGCTCTCTTCTTACATATTTGCCGGGAATGACCGGCAAATGAGAGATCGCTTGTTTAAGCGAGAGCTGAAATCATGGATGCGTTTTAATAAGAATCATGTACGAGCTACATCGGACGGTCTGAGTTATGCAGTGTTCGGGGCACCGAATCTTCCCCGCCTTATTTCGGAGACAATCATGGGAAGTGTCTTGAAAGCCGGCATACAGAATAAGGAAGACAAGAAAAAGTTAAACTCTTCTTCTCATTTAGCCTTGTTCGTCTTACGGACAAATGCACTACCGGAATGGTTCTTGTTAGGTCGGAGTTTGCAACGTTTTCTTTTGAGAGCTACGGAAAAGAATATCGCTTTTGCCTTTTTGAACCAGCCTTGTGAGGTGCGTGATCTTTCCGGTTTGCTGGCGAAAGACCTGTTTCTTACCAACGAGATACCTGCCTTGATCCTTCGTCTGGGATACGCCAAGCGGAAGATGCCGTACTCTCCCCGGAAGTCTTGGCGTGATAGGATGGTTCCGTAATGGTTAAGTCAGATAGCGAGTACTTGCGTAATTTTTTCGTTATAATTTGAAACAAAATAACAAGAATTTACGAAGATTGCAGCGTTTTCGCAAACATTGCATCTTCTTTTATAGATAACGGTAAGCGTCCAAGCACAGCCTGAGTAAAACCGACTACATTCGCGGCTGTAACATTAATCTTGATAAATTATGTATTACAGCAACGAAGATTTTGAAAACTTTTACATTCGCTACAAGGCGGAGGGTC